>SFHC01000009.1 GCA_004555725.1 [Eubacterium] saphenum | reverse complement strand
CGTCAGCGAAGGTTGAGCGATGGGAAGGCCTAATGCTAACGGCGCCCAGGAGAACGAGCCGTCAGGCGAAGTTCGACTGGTTAGCGCCGTGTCGTATATCCTTGTTCGGCCTGAGATTATCTAAATTGATGACATGGCGAGATATTAGTGTGGGTATACTGTATGCACTATGAATGGACGGGATTTCCAGGTATACAATGTTTGTGGACGGGAATCCGAGCGTTGATTGTCTGGGACTCCCGTCCATCTCCTATTATTTGGCACCGTGGACGGGACATTCGTGTATACAAGCTCTGTGGACGGGAATCACTTTGATATCTGTTGCTCCACTTTCGAGATTTGCGTCCAAACTGCAAGTATACTGTATACTTATACCTTTCCTATCTTTATTACCATTTGGACGCAAATTCCGTCCCACTACCGGACGTATTCTGTGTGTTTCTGCGTCCAATCTGTGATTATATTGCATACACTCACATTCCTATCCGTTTATCCTGTTTGGACGCAGCTTCCGAATCATACTCGGTCATTTCAGAAGGTATTTTGCGTCCAAACATTCAGTATACTGTATACAATTGTATTTTCTCTTATTTCCCTCTTTTGGACGCAAATCCGCTGCTTGGGAATACCGAAGCTAGGTGGGATTTGCGTCCATCGATGTAGTATACAGTATACTGGTAAATCTCTACCCTTTTCCACAATCTGGACGCAGATTCTGTCCCATAACTGGCTTACTTTCTTATGTATTTGCGTCCAATTGGTAAGTATATTTTATACTCGTATGTTTCTCCTGTTTATTGTCAATTGGACGCAGTTCTGTTCCCTGAGCATGGTGAAACCAAGGGCTTTCTGCGTCCAGACAGTGAGTATACAGTATACCTGTCAAAACTCTTTTCCCTTTTCCCAAGTCTGGACGCAACTTTTCCTGGACACAACTTTATCCTGTTCACAAGTCCCCTCTGATCTAAAACCCCGTAACCCTTACTATCTCTGTGCTTCCGCTTATTATCCGCTGCTTGTAATTTATGTTGTTTCTGCTATATGGCATGGATGCTATGATATCCAGAATACGTTGTTGGGAATATTTTCCATTTTTCTATCATCCAGGGAAGACGCGAATGTGCTGCTCTTCCTGCTGCTGCAGTTAAACAGCACATCAACGAATATAAGAAATGGCTGTCCATACGCATAATAACAAAGCGGCGGCCCCGCAGAACCCGCAGTTCTGAATTCTCATTCAAAACCCGGGCATACGGGGCCGCTGCTCTATGCGGACATTTCCTGACCAACTCCTGATCAGACAATGTGTAATTACTGAAGCGCCTTCTCTATTTTTCCGGCGGAATGTTCTCCAGCAGACGCCGTGCGATCTGATCGAAGTTTTTACGGATGTAGGTATCCGGCTTGATGACGATCGGAACGCCGAGATTGGTGGAGATGTTGATGTTGCGGTCGCTCTGGATGACGCCGATAAGCTCCGGGCGCATCATCTGGGTGATTTCGTCCAGTTTAGGGGTGTACCCCTTGCGCATCAGGTCGGCGATCACGCGGTTGACGACGACGTAGCGTTCGTGGATGCCGAGCTGAAGAAGTTCGCGGTCGACGGAGTCGGCGTTTCTGAGGGCGGCATATTCCGGTGTTGTGACGATGATGGCGGCATCTGCGCCGCCGGATGCGGTGACCAGTCCGTCATCAATACCGCTCGGCGCGTCGATGATGACGATGTCGAACATCTCTTTCAGTTTTTCACAGAGGACTTTGCAGTGCAGAGGCGTGATGGTGCCGTCGTCGCGCATCGGGGTTGCACCCATAATGTACAGCGATTCAAAACGGGAATCTTTTACGAGTGCCTGCTTGATTTTGCAGACACCGGTCATGACATCGTAGGCATCGTATACGACATTGTTCTCCAGACCGCAGTACAGATCGACATTTCGCATACCCATATCCATGTCGAGGATCACTGCCTTCAGTCCGTGAAGGGCGAATGTCGCTCCGAGATTTACGGAAAACATCGTTTTTCCAGTTCCGCCTTTACCCGATGCTATTAAATAGACTTTGCCCATTTTCTGCCTCCAATGCGTGAATCATCATTGCTCTCTGTATCATTTTGCTTTATCTCTTGCTGAGTTTTTCTTTGTCGAAACCAGTGCACCTTCTAATCCGCTGTGTTCTTTCCGGTCAGTGTAGTTGTGCTGGTCTTTCCGCTGTTCTTACCGTACAACTGGAAATACTTGGTCAGGATGGCCTTGTTTACCGGCGCGGCGTGGATGGATGTGCCTCCCTGGATCAGCAGTGTTACCACGGCGATGCGCGGGTTGTCGGCCGGCGCAAAGGTCTCTGTCCATGCATAATAGTCATAAGAGCCCTTGGCTGCATCGATCATCTTGGACGTGATCTTGTAGTTGCTGGCCATGCGGAGCGCCATATCAGCGGCATCTTCCTCGGAAGAATATACGCTTGGCTGTTCGCGCATCAGTTTCTTTATGTTTTTATCCACCTGTTTCCATGTGACATTGGTCCCGGCCTGGCTGTTGTACGATCCCAGATGCTGCTTCAGGTACTTGATCTCGCTCGCCGGCTGCGGCGTTCCCTGGTTCTCAGCGGTACCGGTCTTTCCGGCAACCGAGTACTTATAGCTTCCAAATACCGTCTGCAGGGTTCCGTATCGTGTTACACGCTTCATCCCCTTGACGACCGACGGAATGGTTGTGCTTTTCAGCTTGATCGTTCTGCGGTCGGCGGATTTGTCCACCATTCCCTTGTTTTCAACTCCGGAAACCAGGCTTGCGCGGTTATAGACGCCGTTATTCGCAAGAGCGGAAATATATGTGCACATCTGAATTGGTGTATATGCATTGTCTCCCTGTCCGATGCTGATGTTGAACTGGTCGGCGATCGTCCATGTGGCCTGGGCGAAGTAGGTGTATTTAATGACCGATGCTGCGGCTGCTATTTTGCCCTGCTTCATGTCTGTCTGTCTGGACAGTCTGGAAATCAGTTTGGTGTAGGACGGATTGTCCTCCATCCAGCTGCAGATGGTGTTGATGTTCTTCTTCAGCTTGCTGTAGTTCGTGTATACATCCTTCGGGAAGTAGGTATGCGCGTTGTTGTAGAGGTAGCTCCACAGACTCGTCTTATAGGTCGCGAGCTTGCGGGCCTTGGTCGGAGACGGTGTAACCGACTCAGACAGCTCGATTCCGGTCTTCTGGCCCAGGCCGAACTTCTTCGACATGCCGATGATTCTCGGGATCGTGATCTTCTTCTTATAGCCCAGCGACTTTTTTGCACCCCAGTTGTATCCGGTTCCGATGGAAATTAAATAGGTGTTAGAGGAGTGCTGCAGTCCCAGTTCCAGGTTCTCGGCACCGTAGGATCCGCCGCCGTCGTTGTACTGTGCAGTACCCCATTTATGGCCGCCCAGTTCGATGTACATCGGGTCGGTGATATACTGATTCGGATTCAGGCCGCATTCCAGCGCAGTCAAGGCTGTGATCGGCTTGAAGGTAGATCCAGGCGCTACAGACGCCATGGTCGCGTTATTGTACAAAGGCGCAGGCGCAAGGGAATCACGGGTGTTTTTCGCCTGAACGGATTTCCATGCCTTGCTTGTAATTCCGCTCGCGAAGATATTCGGGTTATAGCTCGGATAGCTGGCCATGGCCAGAACTTCTCCGGTCTTGGTGTCCATGGCAACGGTGGCACCGCTCTGGCACTGGGAGCCTGCCGCGCTGATGGCGCTCTTCAGGGCGCTTTCTGCAGCCTCCTGCAGATTCAGATCGATGGTCAGGTAGACGTCCTTGCCCTTCTTCGGCTTGCTCTTGCTGATTGTCTTTACATACTGACCGCTGCTGTTGACCAGGATTTTCTTTACGCCGCTCTTTCCATGCAGATAGGTCTCATAGGCGGACTCGATGCCGGAACTTCCGATCAGGTCTGTCGAGGAATAGCCCAGCTTGTCGACGTAATAGCTGCTGTTGCTCTCGGAAATGCTTCCCATGTAGCCGAGCACATGGCAGGCGGTATTTTTATTCGGGTAATACCGCTTATACTGCGACTGGATGGACGCACCCGGAATGGTGTTCTCCCCGACCTTGACGATGGTCTTCTTTGAGACTTCCTTGGCAACGGTTGCCGCGATATAGGATTCGGTGGATTTCATCTCGTTTCTGACGATGAGAATCTTCCGGGCATCCTTATCACTCAGGCTGCTGCTGATCTTGAAGTTCTTACAGAGCGTGTCGAATGCTTTCCTTGCGGATACACCTTTTGAGGCCTGCTTGCTGGAGAAGCAGCCCCACTTGTTCAGGAAATTGGTCTTCTCTGAATCATAGGTGTAGGTCATGGTCGATGGTGTAATCGGAACGGTGACGTTGTAAGTGTTCTGCAGCTCCTCTATCGCCTCGTAGCGGGTTTCGCTGGTCGGGATTCCGTAACGGGTGCGGAGTGCCTGCAGGGCCTTCTCTGCGGACAGGTTTTCATTCAGATCCTCAGATTTCAGCCAGTCTTTCAGCTGTTTATCGTAGGTCCAGTACATGGATCCGTTCTTCTTGATCTTGATCGGGAATTCATCGATGTAAGTGTCTCCGTCTTTTTCCAGAAGACGCATCAGCTTGAGGATATTCCGGTTGATCTTTTTTGAGTCACTGCTGGATGAACTGAAGGTGACAGAAAAAATCTGCTTGTTGCTGGCCAGTACCTGGCCGTTTCTGTCATAGATGTTTCCACGCGGCGCGGATGTATAGATCATTTTTGTACTCTGGCTGGATGCACTTTTGTCCCACTTATCGTGCTGAACAACGGTAAGAATGAACAGGCGGAGAGCCAGAATGAACATCAGCACCAGAATCAGGCCGACGATCATATAGTATCGGTTACTGAATACATTATGTCTGCGATTTCTATTCATTCGCTAAACCTCACTAGATATACCAGTTTTTCTTGTTTCTCTTATGCTCGTCTACGGACAGGCGCCAGTAAATCAGCATAAATACAATCGTATTCTCCGCGATCTGTTCCGGCATGGTCTTCAGTGCCGTCATAAAACTGTACGGACTGGAAGCGGCATGTGCCAGACCCCAGTAAAGGAGAGAATAGACCAGGGTAACAAGAATCGAAACAATCAGCGCGACCAGTGCGCTCCTGCTGTTGAACAGATGCCGGGTAAACAGGATCAGCAGGATCACACCGAATGTGGAGACCATGCCGATACCTAAAAACAAACCGAAAACCGCGTCTTCCAAAAGGGCATAGATCATTCCCATGACCATCCAGAGCAGATTATCTGCGTATACCATGGTCAGCGCGGCCGTCAGCATCAGAATGATGTTCGGCGTCTGTATTCCCGGAAAGAGGCTGTGCAGGAACGGCTGCAGCACCAGTGCCGCCGTAAATGCGATGATGCCCTTCCAGGAATCTTTCAGACTGGAAAATCCGGTCATTATATCAGTACGGCAACCTGCTGCAGAGACTCAAAGTCAACCGCTGGTGCGACGGTGATCTTCTGCAGCTGCTGATTGCTGTCATAACGGACGTTCGTAACTTTTCCGATGGTGATTCCGGCCGGGTAGCTTCCCATTCCGGATGTAACGATGGTATCGCCCTGGACGATCGTCGCGCTGCTGTCCAGCGTGTATCCGGTCAGGGTTTTGGCTGTGCTGCCGGTCAGGAGACCCAGGATTTTATGATTGCTCTTGACCATAAAACTGAGCTGCAGGTCCTGATCTTTCAGTGTGGCAACCTTAGACCATCCGGCACCGACTGATTTTACCGTGCCGACCAGTCCATCGCCGCTGACGACCAGATCGCCCTTCTTCACGCCGTTATTCCGGCCGAGATTGATGGTGAGCATGTTCATCCAGTTGGTTCCGTCCATGGCGATGACATCGCCGGAAACCAGCTCCGTTGAATCTCCGGTTCCCTTGTATTTCAGCGCTTTTTTCAGCGACTGTAAATCTCTCTTTTCATTCTGCGACATGGTCAGCGATGCGACCTGGCGCTTCAGTGATTCATTCTCTCTTTTCAGTTTCTCATTTTCACTCTTCAGCGATCCCGCAGAACCGAAGGACGCGAAACCGTTGTGAATTTTATGTCCCAGCGATGAAAACGGCTGCATCACCTTGCCGGCTGCCGTACCGGCTGTGCTGGAGATTACTCCGCCGTCTCCGCCTGTTGCTGCCGCAAAAATAATAAATCCCAGCGCCAGCACAATAACGATTAATAGAAAACTAACAACTTTATGTTCTCTGATCCACCTCATAGAGAATTACCCCCGATGACGACAAACGGCCGGTTCGTGCCGGCCGCCTGTCTCTCTTCTATCCTCTGCGAACGCTTGTCGCATAAATTTTCAGCTTTTCAATGTCGTTCAGACTCATTCCGGTTCCGGCCGCAACCGCCTCGAACGCATTCTCTGCAGTTGTGACTTTCAGTCCCGTGGCCTTGGAGATCACGTGATCAAGACCTCTGACCAGTCCGCCGCCTCCGGAAAGCATCATGCCGTTGTTGGCAATGTCTGCGGCAACTTCCGGCGGTGCCTTCTCGATGGTTGTCTTTACACCGTCTACAATGACCTCTACAGATTCCTGCAGCGCCAGCATCATGTCTTTATTGGAAACCTCAATGGTCTTAGGAAGTCCGGAAATCAGGTCTCTTCCGCTTGCCTTGGTGGTCTCGATGATTTCATTTCCGTCCTCATCAACAGGAAGCTCTGCGCATCCGATCTTCATCTTCAGCTGCTCGGCTGTACGCTCTCCGATGGCCAGTGCGTGACGCTTTCTCATGTAGTTGATGATCGCCTCGTTGAACTTGTCTCCGGCATAGCGGATGGAGCTTGACGCAACGATTCCGCCCAGAGCGATGATCGCGATGTCACTGGTGCCTCCTCCGATGTCGGCAATCATGCAGGCATTGGAGCTGTCTACGTCCAGTCCGGCACCGATCGCTGCTGCCATCGGTTCTTCCAGAATGTACACCTCAGAAGCGCCAAGCTGACGGACAACCTCATTTACCGCTCTCTTCTCAACATCTGTGACACCACTCGGCACACCGACTACAACTCGGAAATTCTTTACCTTATTGGAGGAAACAACCTTCTCGATAAACTTGGTCAGCATATCGGCTGTCCGGTCAAAATCGGAAATGACTCCGTCTCTCAGCGGACGGACGACCTCAATATTCGTCGGCGCCTTGCCGATCATGTTTTTTGCCTCAAGACCGACAGCCAGTACCTTTCCGCTGCGCTTGTCAAACGCGATGACAGACGGTTCGTTCAGCACGATTCCGCTGTCCTTGATATAGATCAGCGTGTTCGCTGTACCCAGATCGATTCCCATGTCCTTCGTCATGATTTTAAACATACCCATCTTATGCAAATACCTCCAACTGATGTCAATATGTATGTATTAAGCGGAATGCTGAACATCCCAATGAATAAACTCAATAATGCAGCGCCTGCCGGTTTACTGCAGGCCGCGTTTATTTATGGAGTCCGCCTCTCCGTCCTCGCCTGTGCGCTCGCCCTCGTAGAAATCCTGCGGAATCACGCCCAGATCCGTCATGCTCTGAAAGACCCCGTCTCCCAGAATGATGTGGTCCAGGACCCGGATTCCCAGCAGCCGCCCGCACTGCACGAGCCTCTCTGTAACCTGAAAGTCCGCGTGGCTCGGCTCCGGATCTCCCGTCGGATGATTATGCAGGAAAATCACGCCCGCAGCGCTCATCCTGACGGCCTTCAGAAACGCTTCTCTCGGATGCACCGGCGCGCTGGACAGTTCCCCGACGGAAACCTCTTCCCAGCCGAGCATCTCACACTTCTGATTGACACAGACGCAGATAAAATGCTCTTTCTTCTCAAAACGCAAGCGTTCCATAAACAGATCTGCTGTTTCCTGGGGGCTTCCCGCCGCGGCCCTTTCCGGCTGACGGCTTGCTGCAATCCTCTTTCCGAGTTCTGCGGCAGCCCGCACGGCCATGGCCTTGGCATTTCCCATCCCCCTGATCTTCTTCAGATCTTCGGTCTGCATGGATGCCAGGTCATAAAGCCCGTTCGGACACTGCGCGATGATCTCTTCTGATAGATTCAGCGCAGACCGATCCCTGGTCCCTGTCCGTATAATCAGAGCCAGCAGCTCGATATTCGACAAAGCGTGAACGCCCAGGGACATCCCCCGCTCAAGCGGCCGTTCGCTTGGGGGCATCGACTGAATTCCCATATGATCTCCTCATAGTTTTACCTGTTCAGCCGGTACGGATTTCTGATTTTATTACACACGCACTTACGATTCTGCGCATTTACAAACTTCAGCGCGCAAAATCGTAATTTAAATTATACCATTGAAACGGGCATTATACAAGCCGCGTTCAAAGATCAGAGCGCTTTACGCGTGGCTGCAGCGCTCCAGAATAGAGGTGCAGATTTCATCCACAACCTCTTCTATATTCATATTGGTGGAATCAATTTCCATCGCGTCATCTGCCTTTTTCAGCGGATTCAGTTTCCGGTGCGTATCTCTGTAGTCACGCTCCTTTACATCGTTTAAGATGTCCTGATAGTTCACGTTCTCTCCACGCTCCTGAAGTTCCTTAAACCTTCTGCGGGCGCGCTCCTCCGGCTCTGCCGTAAGATAAAACTTAAACTGCGCATCCTTGAACACATTAGTTCCGATATCGCGGCCGTCCATGATCACACTCTTTTCATGCCCGATTTTGCGCTGAACAGCAACCAGTTTTTCCCTGACCGATGCTGCCTGTGCGCATTCCGATGCGGCAGCGGAAATTTCCGGTGTCCGGATGTCTTTTTCTACATCTCTGCCGTCCAGAAAAATCTTTCCGTCTATAAAATTAATCTCCGTGCGGTCCAGCATATCTTTCAGCGCCTTCTCGTCTGCCGGCTGAATATTTTCACGGCGCATTTTCAGTCCGACTGCCCGGTACATTGCTCCTGTGTCGATATAATCAACACCAAGTTTTTCTGCTGCCTTTTTTGCAATCGTGCTCTTTCCGGCGCCGCTCGGTCCGTCAATCGCGATCCTGATAATTTCACCTTTTGGAAGTCCTGACACTCTTACATCCTCCTGCTCATTATGCTCCGCGCGCAGCTTATCAATCTCTCTGGCAAATGTCTCCACATCGGTAAACTGCCGATACACAGACGCAAAACGGATATACGCAACCTGATCCACTTCCCTGAGCTCATCCATGACCAGTTCGCCGATCTTCTCGCTCGGTACTTCCTTATCCATGCGGCTGCTGAGGTTGCGCTCAATTCTGTTGGCCATCTCCTCAATCTGCTTCATAGACACGGGACGCTTCTCTGTCGCCTTCACGATTCCGCTGACCACCTTGCTGCGGTTAAACGCCTCGCGGCGCCCGTCCTTCTTGACCACCATCAGCGTCGATTCCTCCGCCTTCTCATATGTGGTGAATCTCCGGCCGCAGTTGTCGCAGATTCTGCGTCTTCTGATCGCATGACCGTCATCGGTCTGCCGGGAATCAATTACCCTGGTTCCGCCATGACTGCAATATGGACACTTCATCGTTTCAGCCGCCTTTCTCTATACTTTCCGCTCCTTCGGTTTACGATATCCTCTCTGTTTCTATTCCTGCATTTCCGTCTGGCAGAAATATACACATTGGGATATTTTACTATAGTATACTGCATTTTTCCACCATGTTTTACATGTGTTTCAGGTGATTTTTTTCTGCGCGCTGCGTCCAGCGGCTGAGTAATTGTGTTTAGACGCACATTTCGTGTATACACGCCCGTTGGACGCTATTTCAACCTGTTTCCCGGCTGCCTTCACCCGCGCTCTGCGTCCAGCGGCTGGGTAATTGTGTTTAGACGCACATTTTGTGTATACACGCCCGTTGGACGCTATTCTGACCTGTTTCCCGGCTACTTTCATCCACGCGCTGCGTCCAGCGGCTGAGTAATTGTGTTTAGACACACATTTTGTGTATACACGGCCGTTGGACGCTGCGCAGATTCCCAGAGACACAAAAACCGCTGTATCAGGCAAAATCATGCCTGATACAGCGGCCCTGCGCTCATATAATCCGCTTAACATCAGTCGTTCCGCGTTTTTAATGAATTCCTGTCATCTATTTAGAGGATTTACTGGAAGAACTCTTGGAAGAAGAAGCGGTCTGTGCTTTTCCGAGCTTTTCCACTCTCTTCAGAACCTTGGTGAGCAGCATGCTCTCTCTGAATCCGTTATCCTCAGCATACTCCTGAATCGTCTGGTTATACTGCTTCTTGAAGGACTTCTCTGTGAACCCCGCATTCTTCAGCATCTTCTTCAGAGCGTTGTTATACTGCTTGTCTGTGAGCTTGATGTTCTCCTTCTTTGCAATGGAGTAGATCACCAGTTTAGCCTTGACTGTGCTCTTTGCCTGCGTGGTGATGTCCTTCTCAGTCATACCCTGTGCCTTCAGCAGCTTCTTTTTGGTCATATTATACTGCTTAGCTGCCTTGGTGTAATTATCGTCCAGCTTCTGCTTCTCATACTTCAGCTGGCGCTTCGGGTACTTCTTAACCTTGGAGCTGGAGAGAATTTCCTGCCAGAGTGTGCTCTGAACCGTGCTCTCGTTCTGCTGCTCCTTCGATTCCAGAAGCTGCTTCTTGATGGAATCCTCATAAGCCTTCTTTGTCTTGTAGTTTGTGTACTTCTTTACAAAATCAGTGTTGTATTTCGGTGTGGATGTTACCTTCTTGGAATTGATCGTAACCGTAAATACAACCTTCTTGCCGCGGAGCTTCTTAGTGTTGTAATCCTTCGGGAAAGTCAGGTGGAGCTTAACCTTGCTGCCGACCTTTTCACCGATCAGGCCATCTTCAAATCCGTCAATCATGCTTCCGGATCCGATCTTTAATGTATAGTCGCTTGCAGATCCGCCGCTGAACGTCTTTCCGCCGACCTTTCCGACAAAGTCGATGCTGACAGTGTCGCCCTTCTTAACTGTGCCGGTCTTGACCGTCTTGGTCGTCGCCTTTGCCTGTACATTCGATTTGATCTGTGCGTCGATCTCCTTCTGCGTAACGGTCGCTTTCTCCTTAGTATACGTCAGTCCCTTATATTTTCCGACCGTAATATAGCGATCATAGTTCAAATGAGTGTAATTAGACGCAGAAAAATAACCCGCTTTGATCATGCACCCGAGCACCACCGCAAGGGCAGCAATGATGACCAGAACGGCAATTACGATTTTTTTCTTTTTGGTCATAATGCTATTACTCCTTAAAAATATTATTTAATTATTCCGCGCACGCCTCCGCATCGATTTTCCCCGCGTAAGCATGCATCTTGTGTTATTCTATCATCAATATCATGCTAATTCAAACCGCATCCCCGGATTTCACAGAAATTCCACAGACATCGCATATTTTCATCGACAAAACAAATCCGATCAAGGAAATACCTGCACATTACGGATACATCGACAAAATACATCCTCACATGTCTACGTTCACCCCCGTATTCACGATGACGGTTTTCTCCTTCACTTAATATTTTCACACTTATTTTCATGAACAGTTAAAAAATTTTTATATCTTCCAGAAACTTCACATGTTCAACACATTTCATGTGCGTAAATCAGTGTATAATACAAGTGTCAAGTGATGGACAGTCATTACTTGAACGTTCTTTCTTAATAATAAATATCGCAACCAGCATCTCCCCTTCGGGGGATTTGCTGGTTTTTGGGTTTTTGCGTCGTGCAGTTGGACAGAGGCCTCCTCTCGCCCAAATCCCGTGCCCGAATGGGATTTTCAAGCCTCCGTCCAACTGCTCCCCTGCTTTTCATGCATTCCAGTTGGACAGAGGCCTCTGCTCACCCAAATCCCGTGCCCGGATGGCTTTTTCAAGCCTCCGTCCAACCATCAAAAAAAGAGCTGCCGCTTTCTGAAGATCTGCGATCTATAATCTGTGATCGGCGATCTTTGTGAAGCGGCAGCTCATGACAGTGGTTTTGTTTTGATTGTATGTTTACGCGATATTAACGGTATACTCCAACTATAAACTCCAGTTTGCGGTTTTTTCGGACATAAGGCGCCGTTTATTTGTTCTGTGGCGGCTGCCATTCTGCCTGGTCGCAGAATACGATGATGCTGTCTCTGACTTCGATGTAGCCGTTCCGGATCTTTGCGCTCTTTACCTTGGAGCCGTCTTCTCTGATTTTCAGGGCTCCCTGATCGGCCAGCAGTTTACAGCACCATTCATGTCCGGGAAGGAATCCTTCTGAACCGCTGATGGTCTTCACCGTAATGGAGTTCACTTCACCGGAATAGAACAACTCTTCCGGGGTCATGACCTCCACCTTAACTTTATGAGCCATATCCATCCCTCCGAATGTTCATCGTATTATTTACCGGCAGCTGTTTCTGATTCCTTCTGGTTCTCTGCATCTGCGGAAGGCATACTACTTCCAGACTGTGCAGCGTTGTCCTCTTCCGTTTCTGCGTCGTCTTCCGGCTCTGTGTCGGACATAGAAACCTGGCTGTCCGCCTTGGCTTTTTTATATTTTGCCACAACATCGTCGATGCCGCCTGCGAACAGGAACATCTCTTCTGGAATCTCATCGTATTTACCATCAAGGATTCCCTGGAAGCTGCTGATCGTCTCTTTCAGCGGAACATAGCGTCCTTCCATGCCGGTAAACTGTTCTGCAACAGTGAATGGCTGGGACAGGAAACGCTGAATCTTACGCGCGCGGGAAACGGTCTTTTTATCGTCTTCAGACAGTTCATCCATGCCGAGGATGGCGATGATGTCCTGCAGATCCTTATACTTCTGCAGAATCTCCTGTACGCGGCGGGCAGTCTCATAATGTTCTTTTCCGACAATCAGAGGATCCAGGATTCTGGATGTGGATGCCAGCGGATCGACTGCCGGGTAAATACCGAGCTCTGTAATGGAACGGTCCAGTACGGTGGTCGCGTCCAGATGTGCAAATGTTGTTGCCGGGGCCGGGTCGGTCAGGTCGTCTGCAGGTACGTATACAGCCTGTACGGAGGTAATGGATCCGTCCTTGGTGGATGTAATTCGCTCCTGCAGGTCGCCCATTTCATTGGCCAGTGTCGGCTGATATCCTACTGCAGAAGGCACACGGCCGAGCAGCGCGGATACTTCAGATCCTGCCTGGGTGAAACGGTAAATATTATCGATGAACAGCAGCACGTCCTGTTTTTCGTGGTCACGGAAGTACTCTGCCATCGTCAGACCGGTCAGCGCCACTCGCATTCTGGCCCCTGGCGGCTCGTTCATCTGTCCGAAAACCATGGCGGTCTTGTCCAGAACGCCGGACTCAGACATTTCACCGTACAGGTCGTTTCCTTCACGCGTACGCTCGCCGACTCCGGCAAATACGGAAATTCCGTTTCGCTCTGTCGCGATATTGTGAATCAGCTCCTGAATCAGAACGGTTTTTCCTACACCGGCTCCGCCGAACAGCCCGACTTTTCCGCCTCGTGTGTACGGAGCGATCAGATCGATGACCTTGATTCCGGTCTCAAAAATCTGCGAGGAAGTGTCCTGATCTTCAAAAGCCGGAGCCTTTCTGTGAATCGGCCATTTATCATCGGCTTTCACCTCGCCCTTGCGGTCGATCGGATCGCCCAGAACGTTGAACAGACGGCCGAGTACATCCTTGCCTACCGGAACGGAAATCGGGGCGCCGGTGTCCACGGCCTCCATCCCTCTGGAAAGACCGTCTGTGGAAGACAGGGCGACACAGCGCACCTGATCGTCTCCTTTATGCTGCGCAACTTCCGCTACGATTTTTTTACCATCTTTCGTTTTAATTTCGATGGCGTTCATCAGTTCCGGAAGCTCATCCGGCTTAAATTTTATATCTATAACTGGTCCGATAATCTCATGAATCTTACCCTTGTTCAATGATCTTACCTCCTATATCCTAACCCATCGCTTCCGAGCCGGACACAATCTCAATAATCTCATTGGTGATCTGTGTCTGTCTCGCGCGGTTGTACTGCGTCTGAAGCTGGTCCAGCAGATCCGACGCATTGTCGTTCGCGTTTTCCATCGCTTCTCGTCTGGCTGCGTGTTCGCAGGTGACGGATTCTATGGCCGCGCGGAACAGCTGAAGCTCTGTATATTCCGGAACCAGGTATTCAAATACCTTTTCCGCGGACGGTTCATATTCCACCGGGTGACGGAAACCATCTTTCTGAATGCCTTTCCGCTCTTTTCTTTCCAGTTTCTTTACATCGATCGGAAGAATGCGCTGTGAAACGACTTTCTGAACGAGCGGGTTGATATATGCCGTGGAAATGAATACAATCTCATCGATTTCTCCCTCAGCAAACCGCTTCATCAGTGGCTCCGCCATATCGTGCACGCTCTGATAACTGACATTGTCTGCGAACGCGTCCACGTTCAGCGTCTCATCCAGCATTTCATAACCCCGGCGCTGGAAATATTCCTTTCCCCTGGATCCGATGCAGAGAAGCCGGACGGCATGACCGCACTTCTGAATCTCTTCCTGCGCCACGCGGATGACGTCTCCGTTGAAGGATCCGCACAGTCCGCTGCTGCTCGTGATAATTACAAAACACGTAGTCTTGATGGTCCGCCGGCCGAGAATGTAACGCTGGGGAACGTGAGACGCGTCCGCAAACGCTTCCTGCGCCGACTCGATCAAACGCTGCAGATAATACTGGCTGTGCAGCAGCTGCGCCTTTGCAATTCTCAGTTTAGAGGCAGAAACCAGCTTCATGGCGTTGGTGATCCGCTCGGTGCTCTGGATGCTCCGAATACGGCGCTTAATATCCTGCATATGCTCCGCCATTATTCACACCTGCCTTCCTACTGCGCGTACTCCTTCTTAAACTTCTCCTTGAATGCCTGAATTCCCTTTACCAGAGAAGTCTCCGCCTTCTCGGTAAGATCTCCAGTCTCGTGGATCTCCTGCGCGATCTCCGGATACCGGTCGTTTATGTATGGATAAAATTCCTCTTCAAACTGGCTCATCCGTTCATTTGGAACTTCATCCAGCATGTCGTGGACAGCGGCATACAGAATCATGACCTGATCAGCCACATCCAGCGGCTGGTACTGCGGCTGACGCAGAATCTGCATCAGTGTCGCGCCGTGTTCCAGGCTCTTCTTGGTTGCCGGATCTACATCCGAACCGAACTGCGCAAAGGACTGAAGCTCACGGTACTGTGACAGAATCAGCTTGATCTTGGAGGAAACCTTCTTCATCGCCTTGATCTGCGCTTTTCCGCCTACACGGGATACAGAAATTCCGGCATTGATCGCCGGGCGCTGTCCGGAGAAGAAGAGCTCGGATTCCAGGAAAATCTGTCCGTCTGTGATGGAAATGACATTGGTCGGAATGTACGCGGAAATATCTCCCGCCTGTGTCTCAATCAGAGGAATCGCAGTCATTGAACCTCCGCCAAGTTCATCCGACAGTTTTGCCGCTCTTTCCAGCAGTCTGCTGTGCAGATAGAAGACGTCTCCAGGATACGCCTCACGCCCCGGCGGTCTTCTCAGAAGCAGGGACATTGCACGGTATGCCACCGCGTGCTTGGACAGATCATCGTAGATGATCAGAACGTCCCTCCCCTTATACATAAAATATTCTCCCAGCGCGCATCCCGCATACGGGGCGATATACTGCATCGGCGCCGCCGCGCTGGCGGTCGCAGACACAATCGTCGTATACTCCATCGCACCGTGGTCTTTCAGTGTCTGCATCAGCTGCGCAACCGTGGACTGTTTCTGTCCGATTGCAACATAAATGCAGATCATATTCTTTCCTTTCTGGTTCAGAATCGTATCGACAGCCAGCGCAGTCTTTCCAGTCTGGCGGTCGCCGATGATCAGCTCACGCTGACCCTTTCCGATCGGAACCATGGAGTCAATCGCCTTGATTCCGGTCTGCATCGGCTGCTCAACCGGCTGTCTGTCCAGAACGCCAGGCGCCGGGCATTCCACCGGACGCCACTCTTCTGTGTGAATCGCACTCCCGCCGTCAATCGGACGTCCGAGCGCATCTACGACACGGCCGATCATTTCCTCGCCGACCGGCATCTGTACGACCTGACCCGTCGGCTTGACGATGTCGCCCTCGCCGATCTCATAGTCATCGCCCAGAATAACGGCTCCGACATTATCTTCTTCCAGGTTCAGCGCCATGCCGTACACATCATGCGGGAACTTCAGAAGTTCTCCGGACATGCAGTGGCGCAGACCGTAAACTCTGGCGATTCCGTCTCCGACCTGCATGACGCGGCCGAAATCGGAAACATCCAATTCATTACTGTAATTTTCTATTTCATTTTTTATTAATGTACTGATCTCATCAGGTTTTAAATCCATAACGATCTACCTCCCCGACTTTCCAGGCTTGCATCTGCCGCGTCCTTCTGCAGATGCTGCATATTACACGGATCCGTTCTGAATCCGCTCATGCAGCTGATCCAGTCTGCTCTTCAGCGAAGCATCGAACATCTGATCTTCCGCGTAAATCCGGACTCCTCCGATCAGGCTCTTATTCACTCTGTTGTGAAGCCGGATCTTTTTATTATAGAAAGCTGAAACTTCTCTGTTGAATCGCTCTATATCCTCGTCACTGAGCGGGACCGCAGATTCAATCACACCTTCACCGACGTTCTTCTCGTGGTCATCAATCGCATCATATTCCGCCGCAATCTGATGGAACAGCGCCACTCGACCCTTATCCACGAGCAGGCAGAGAAAATGCAAGGTGACATCTGTAACCCTGCCCTTAAAGATTGCATTGATCTTCTGTTTCTTGATCACTTTAGAAATCGCCGGATCCTGCAGGAACCTGCAGAACATCTTATTCTCTTTTACGATGCTCTCCATCTGATGCAGTTCATCTCTGACTTCATCGGTACTCCTGCTGTCCATGGCAGCGCCGTACAAGCCTCTTGCATAAACTTCAGCAATTGCTATTTCCATCGCTGTTTCACCTCTTCCGGACCCGTTTTATTTCTTCTTATCGGCATCTTCCAATACCTTGTTGATGATCTCCTTGTGGTCTTCCGGAGAAATCTCTTTCTCCATGATCTTTCCGGCCGCCTCTACAGCCAGATCACCGACCTCACGTCTGAGCGCGCGTTTAGCAGCCTGCTGCTGACGTTCGATTTCCTGCTGCGAACGCATAATGGCCTGATGCGCCTGTTCATTGGCTTCATCCACAATGCGGTCCGCCTGCGCACGAGCTTCTTTGCGCGCGTCCTGAATAATCTGGCGTCCTTCTTCTTCCACACCGGCGATCTGCTTCTCATACTTTCTCAGCTTCTTATCTGCCCGGCGGCTCTTTTTGGCTGCGTTATCCAGCGTATCCTGTACAGACTGCGTTCTGGCTTCCATGTAATCATGTACTTTCTTAAAGAAGAAATGATACAGGATCCCGAACAATACCAGGAAGGTGATGATCGCAAACAGGAAATTCCAGTTAAATTCAAACAGTCCCTGTGTAACTTTCATCTCGCGTCCTCCTTTTCCTATTCATTTATCAGACAAAAGGCACCCGGGCAAGGGCGCACACAGATGAGAAGGTTCTGCACTCTGCGCTCCCGAGAACGGTGATCCCTTTTATCAAGGAGACTCGTCCGTCCCGGACTTTCTCTCCGGGAAACTTCTTGCCGTCCGCCTTTTGTCTGTATACTGTGCATTGGATACACTTAAATCTTAGCTAAAAGAATCAGAGCAACAACAAATCCAAGTACCAGCGCGGTCTCCATGATGGCCATGGCGACGATCATGTAAGCAACCATTTTATTGCTCATCTCAGGCTGACGGGAAATTCCGTGCATCGCTCCGTTTGATACAATACCTTGTCCAATTCCTACACCCATTGCGGCAAGACCCATGCAGAGTCCTGCTCCGATTGCGATAAGTCCACCCATTATTATGCCTCCTGTTCAGCTGATTTCAGCTCACGTTTCTGTTGACGGCGCAGTTTCTTAAGCCTGCGCTTCTCTGCTGTCTCGGGCATCTCTCCGGAGAGAGCTTCATTTAAGTTGACGGCAGTTAAAACAGTAAAGATATATGCCTGAATTACCGGTTCGAAAATATCGAAGAAGCAGTTCAGCGGAATTCCGGTCACGCACCGCAGAATCGGCACGGAGCAGAATTTCAGGCTCAGCTTGCCCATGAACGCCAGCCACATGTCGACGACGATCATGCCGCCGAAAATGTTGCCGAACAGTCGAAGCGCAAGCGTCACCGGGAATGTGATATCACTGATGACATTCATGACGATCATGAACGGATACGGATCCGTCATCTCACGCAGCCTTCCGCCCCAGCCCAGATGCTTCACAGCACTGACCTGGATAATCAGAAACGACATCAGCGCGAGCGCCGCCGTGACATTCAGATCCGCCGTCACCGGACGCAGCCCGAGCAGTCCCAGACTGTTGGCGAACAGCAGAAAGATTACCAGCGTTCCCAGATATGGAGCATATACATCTCCTGTTTTCTTGCCGAGGTTCTGTTCCGCGAATTTATAGACAAACCCGACGATGGTTTCTGCAACCACCTGCTTTCCTTTAGGAACGGGCTTCAGATTGCTTCCCATCCAGATGCCGAGTATGGCCAGGATCGCGCAGATCAGGATCTCAAAACAAACACTCTCACTCAGAAAGACGTGACCATTTCCGAACGTGAGGATGATCCTCGGTCCGATATGATTTAAATCAATCACGGCTTTCCCTCCTTTTTCCAGCAGAACCCTGCGTTGACGCACCCTGAAATACAGTTCTGCAGCACTGCATCGGGAGACGACTGACGGATTCGGGAATCTGCAGCGGAGTCTCTTTAACTTCGCTGAAAGCTATTTTAATCATTTTGAAATGATTGTAAAGGATTAAAGTGACATCCACACAGAAACTACATATTGCTTATGAGTTCTTAACCATTTTTTAAGATTTATTAAGTTGCAATACGTGCAAAACCGTGGATTTTGTGTATTGTAAACAAAATCCACGGTCTCAGACTCATCAAATTTATTAATCTCGTTATATTTTTGACAACAGCAAAATGGCTATCTGTTGTCAATTAAGAAAAGTCATCCGGATTATGCCTCTTCAGCCGCCCTGAAATTCCGGAAATTATAATCCAGAAAATCCGCGTTGTGGCAGTCGCTGGACAGGATCAGCGGACAGCCGAGTATCTGCAGCTGCTCTCTCAGGAACTGATCCGGGTACGGCCTTGTGCGGTATCCCTTTGCCATACCGCCCATATTAATTTCAAAGACCGGACGTCCTTCTTCTCCGAGAAAATCGGAAATCCCCTTGCGGCGCTCTGCTTGCTGCGCGGCGATATGCTCCAGTGCCGCCATGGCGCAGTCCCTGTACCACGGCGCATTCTCATCCCAGTAGCGTCCGCCCTCATTGAACTTGCCGACCAGGTCAAAATGGCCGACAATGTCTGCCTGAGTCTTTTCAAGGACTTGCGCTTCGGTCGCAAAATAGCACTCGACGTAATCGCGCACACTCCCGCGAAAATGTTCTTCTACCGCGCGCTCCATAATCTCCGCCGTGTCATCCACACTCAGGTACACCCCGTCTTTTTTCACGTAGTGCACGGATCCGATGATGTAATCATAGTCAAAATCAGACGGCGGCTGTACGCCCGTATCCTGAATGGAATCTTCTGTATAGAAGTCTCGTTCGAGTCCGAGGCGGATATCCAGACGGTCTCTGTATTTTTCCCGGAGTTCTAGTATCTCTTTCCGGTATGCTTCTTCTCCCTCCGGACTCATGCAGACATCATCGTCATGCGGCGCAAACCCGTGTCCGGAGAACCCGAGCAACGTGAAATCCAGCTCCAGTGCTTTCCGAATCATTTCCTCCGGCTTGTTCTTTCCATCGCAGTATGCCGTATGCGTGTGCAGGTTGTATTTTCCGGCCGGCCCGATCAGACCGCGAATGTACTCAGTCATAGAAGCCTCCTACTCCTGCAGCCCTTCCGGATCACTGACCGGAGCACTCGCATATTTCTGCTTTTCCTTCCGGTCGATCACCCGGCGTCTTGCCATCTCATCCAGCACATCGGACAGCGGAATACCCATCTGCGCGAGCATGACCATAACATGGTAAGTCAGGTCTGCGGTTTCATACACCGTCTCTCCGCGGTCTCCTGATTTGGCTGCAATGATGACTTCTGCAGCTTCCTCGCCCACTTTCTTCAGAATTTTATCGATGCCCTCATCAAACAGATAAGACGTATAACTTCCTTCCGGGCGTGTCATTTTCCGCTCTTCCAGAAGTTCATACAGCGACTGAAGCGTCACGGCTTTCTTTTCTGTCAGCCGGTCCTCTTCTTCCTTTACATCCGTCAAAGGGTATTCAAAGCAAGAGTCTGTCCCCATATGGCAGGCCGGGCCGTCTTTTCTGACCAGCACGGTAAGGGCGTCGCGGTCGCAGTCGGCGATGATCTTTACCACATGCTGATAATTTCCAGAAGTCTCCCCCTTATGCCAGTATTCCTGCCGGGAACGCGACCAGAACACAGTCTGCCCGCATTCCAGAGTTCTTTTCAGACTTTCCCGGTTCATATAGGCAAGGGTCAGGACGCGTCTGGTCTCTGCATCCTGGACGATTGCCGGAATCAGTCCTTTTTCGTCAAATTTCAATTCATCGATTGCTACCATCTTTTGTCTCCTTGTCCCCATTTCCTTTTGTCCCCGGACGAACGGCAGTTTCACAGCAATTCTAACGGCATTCTGACCGTCTGACCGGACGGACCGGGATGCCGGCTTCTGCCAGCTGGTCTTTCAGATCCGCAATGGAGACTTCTCCAAAGTGGAAGATGGACGCGGCGAGTCCTGCGTCAATATCCGGGATTTCCTTAAACAGTGTAATAAAGTCCTGAATGGAACCGGCTCCGCCTGACGCGATGACCGGAACGTGCGCGATTTCTTCAACGGCCTTCAGCATCTCCAGATCAAACCCCTGCTTGACGCCGTCTGTGTCAATGCTGTTCAGGACGATCTCTCCTGCGCCGAGTTCCTGGCCTTTTTCGATCCATTCCAGGGCACCCATGCCGGTGTCTTCTCTTCCGCCTCTGGTGAATACCGTATAGTGCCCGTCTGAACGCGCTGCGTCTACAGAAAGAACGACGCACTGATCGCCGTATTTCTCCGCGGCTTCACGGATCAGATCCGGGTTAGCGATGGCTCCGGAATTGACAGAAACCTTGTCTGCTCCGCATTTCAACACACGGTCAAAATCATCGATCGTGCGGATTCCGCCGCCGACGGACAGTGGAATAAAGATCATCGATGCTACTTCCCGGAGAATATCGGTAAACAGCTGCCGTCCCTCTGCGCTCGCAGTGATGTCATAGAAGACAAGCTCGTCTGCGCCGTGGTCGCTGTAATACTTTCCAAGCTCCACCGGCGATGAAACGTCAGACAAGTCTTTAAAATTAACACCCTTTACCACTCTCCCGTCCTTGACATCAAGGCAGGGAATAATTCTTTTTGTAATCATTGCAAATACCCCTTTGCTGTTTATGTGCCTGTTATAAAACTGCGCGGAAGACCTCGCCCCTGCAAGATCTTCCGCGCAGACTGTTTCACGGCATTAATCCTCAAACTCGGAAATCACTTCTCCGATATCGAGCGCGCCTGTGTACAGCGCACGTCCGATAATGGCTCCGTCCACGCCGATCTCTGCCAGCGCGCCCAGATCCTTCATGGAAGAAATTCCGCCGGATGCGATAATATCAATATAGCCGCCGTAATCTGCGACCAGTTTCTTATACAGTTCTAAGTTGGTGCCGCTCATCGCGCCGTCTTTGGAAATATCGGTTGTGATGATGGTGTGGCAGCCGTCTTCAATCAGTGTTCTGACCAGCTCATCGATGGTCACCTTGGTCACTTCTGTCCATCCGTTAATGGCAGCGTTAGCGCCGGAAATATCAATGCCGACAGCGACATTGTCGCCGTGCTTCTTGATCATGCGCGCAGTAAACTCCGGATCTTTTACGGCCATGGTTCCGATGATGACACGCAGCGCACCTACAGATGCATAGTCGGTAACGATCTCTTCATTACGGATTCCTCCGCCGATCTCCACGAGCAGATCTGTCTCTTCAATGATTTCCTTCACAGCAGAAAAATTAGGCTGTGTTCCATCAATCGCTCCGTCCAGATCGACGACGTGCAGATACTGCGCACCCGCGTCCTGAAACTCCTGCGCTACGTCCAGCGGATGCTCGCTGTAAACCGTCTTCTTGCTGTAATCCCCGCGAAGCAGACGCACCACATTGCCGCCCTGCAAATCGATAGCTGGAAAGATCTTCATAACTAAAACAACCTCCTGTAACCTGAGGTCTACATCTCACAGAATGCCCTGAGGATGTCCAGACCCACATCTCCGCTCTTTTCGGGATGGAACTGCAGACCATAGACATTGTCTTTCTGTACCGCAGCCGTCAATTCTGCTCCGTAATCCGTTGTAGCGATCAGACTGTCCTCACAGTTTGTGCCATAATAGGAATGAACAAAATAAACGTAATCTCCCTCTCCGATATGTTTAAATATCTCACTCTTCGGGCGTCCCTCAGGAAAATGAAGCGCATTCCAGCCGATCTGCGGGACCTTGAATCCCTCCGGAACGACCGGTTCCATAGAAACGACATCGCCTTTAATCAGACCGAGTCCCTGATGCTCTCCATATTCCATGCTGCGCTCGAACAGCATCTGCATGCCCAGACAGATTCCAAGCAGCGGTTTTCCCTCTGCCGCCTGTTCTTTCACCAAATTCCCCAGGCCGGTTTTCTTCAGCTTCTGCGCCGCGTCTGCGAACGCGCCGACGCCCGGCAGAATAATCTTATCTGCCGACTCAATCTCCTTCCGATCGCTCGTCAGAGAGATATCCGCGCCGATTCTGCGGAATGAATGCACCAGCGAGAAAATATTTCCTACGCCGTAATCAATAATCGCAATCATCTCAACCTCCCGGCAGCTTCGCAGAAAGATCTACGAGCATGCCCCTTTATTTTACTCAAAATATAATATTTATGCAACCGCGCCGGTTCATCGGCACGTTCTATATCTGGTGCAGATGTCACAACTTCACAGGATTTTCACCTGGCAGGTTTCCTTTCACCTCCTTGCTAGAGGATGCCTTTTGTCGACGGAATCTCTCCTGCGTGCTCCGGATCGATGGCGGTCGCCCTGTCCATGACCCTTCCGAACGCCTTGAACATCGCCTCTATGACGTGATGTGTGTTCTCCCCTGCAAACTCCTTGAAGTGAAGCGTAACGTCCGCCTTGCGCACAAACCCCAGAAAGAAATCTTTCACAAGCTCGCTGTCAAAATCCCCGACTTTCGCCTGCGGCATCTCGGCATCGAACCCCAGATAACTCCGTCCGGAAATATCCACCGCGCACAGCATGAGTACTTCATCCATCGGCAGGGTGATGTCCGCGTACCGGTAAATCCCGCGCCGCTCTCCGAGCGCCTGATGAAAAGCCTCTCCGAGCGCGATTCCGATGTCTTCCGTCGTGTGATGGTAGTCTACGTCTGTGTCGCCGTCGCAGGTCACATCGAGATGGAAATTCCCGTGGCGAGTAAACAGCTCCAGCATATGGTTCAGGAACCCGCATCCTGTATCGATGACGCCCTTTCCGTCGCCCTCAATATCCAGCTTCAGCGCAATCTTGGTTTCCCTGGTGTCGCGCCGGATCTCTGCCGATCTCGTCATGGTTAAGCCTCCTTGAGAATATTCTCGATTTCAGTGAATAAGACGTCCATCTCCTCCGGTGTTCCGATGGTCACACGGTTCCAGTTCTCGATGAGCGGATCGTTCCAGTGGCGGATCAGGACACGCCGATTTTTCAGTTCTTCATAGAGCTTTCCGCCGTCAATCTTATCGCTGCTGACAAAGATAAAATTGGCAAGGGAAGGAACAACCCGGAAACCGAGTTCCTGAAAACGCTCGGTGCTGCGCGCTCTTGTCTCCATGATTTTCGCTGCGTTGGCCTTATAATACTCCTCTTCAGACAGCGCCGCAATCCCGGCAGCCGCTGTCAGACTGTTGACATTATACGGATTAGTAGAATACTTGATTTTCTCCAGATCAGAAATCACAGTCTGTGAACCGATTGCGTATCCAAGACGCGCGCCGGCAAGGGAGCGCGACTTGCTGAACGTCTGCGCGACCAGCAGGTTCTCATACTTCTGCGTAAGCGGTACGCAGCTTTCTGCTCCAAAATCCACATACGCCTCATCGATCAGCACCACATGATCCGGATTGGATGCGCAGATATTTCCGATATCTTCAAGGGAAATCGTTCTTCCCGTCGGTGCGTTCGGGTTGGCGATGACGACCATCTTTCCGGCATTCAGGTAATCCTGCGGATCGACGCGGAAATCATCTGTCAGAGGCACCAGTTCGCAGTCTCTTCCGTGCAGCTGTCCGAACACCTTATAAAATCCGTAGCTTGTGCGCGGGAACATTACCCCGTCATGACCGAATGCAAAGAACGCGAAATTCAGAATATCGTCTGAACCGTTGCTGACAAAAATATTACGCGGTGTCACGCCGTATCTTTCCGCCAGCGCAAGTTTCAGCTTTGCGGAGTCCGGGTCGCTGTAAAGCCTGAGTCTTCTGGCTTTTTCCGGATCGGTGAGTGCTTCCACAACCTTTGGTCCAGCCGGATACGGCGACTCATTGGTGTTCAGTTTAGTATACACCGTATCCTTCGGCTGCTCTCCGGGCGTATATTCTTCTAATGATGAAAATCTCGGATCTAAAAATGACATTTCCCTAACCCCTGTCTTTCTGCTCAACCTGCTCGGCGAGCGCATCTCTCATAGTCTCTATTTCCCTTGTCTTAAACTGGAATGACGCCTTGTTCGCAATCAGACGGGCGCTGATCGGAATGATCGTTTCCAGCACTTTTAAATGATTCTCACGCAGTGTATTTCCGGTTTCCACAATATCCACGATGACATCGGAAAGGCCTACAATCGGCGCGAGCTCAATCGATCCGTGTAATTTTATCAGATCGATGTCTCTCCCCTGCTCCGCAAAATATGTGCCGGCGATGTTTTTGAACTTGGTTGCGACCACCAGACGTTTTTCTGTGTCTTCATGGAACCCTTCCGGACCCGCGACGCACATTCTGCACTTTCCGATTTTCAGATCCAGCAGTTCATAGACGTCGGATTCATATTCCAGCAGGATGTCCCGTCCCGCAATCCCCAGATCTGCGGCTCCGCGTTCTACGTATTTCACGACATCTGTCGGTTTCACCTGGAAATACTGCACGCCCTTCTCGTGATTGGTGAAAATCAGTTTTCTTGTATCCTCTTTAATCTCCGGGCACTCATAACCGCAGCGCTCCAGCATGCTGTACACCTGGTCGCCGAGTCTTCCCTTAGGAAGCGCCACTCTCAGCATCTGCTTCATTTATTCAGACGCCTCCTTTCTATCCTGTTTCGTCATTCTCTGTTCTTCTTCCTTGGCCTGTTCAGCCCGCGCGACCTCGTCTCTCAGGAGAATGCGGTCTTCTTTGCTGACATATTCAATCCGTCCGTAACGGAGATTTTCTGGAACATGCCGCTCGGCGAGAACAGAATTTCCGCGGAAAATGATCCGGCTCGCGGCCTGGTACACATCATCGGCGCGGTCGTTCTCACTGTACAGCAGCAGGACATCTGTATCGATCTTATCCGAGGACAGGCGGTCCAGATAATCCAGATAGACCGCGAACCCGATCGCTCCGCCCTGCTTGTTCATACGGTCCATCAGCGGATCATACTGCCCTCCGGACAGCACGCTGTGCGGAACACCGTTCACAAACCCCTGGAAGCAGATCCCTGAGTAATACGTCATATCGTTTACCATGGAAAAATCCATCCGCACATTCTGGTCAAGCCCGTCTGCGCGCAGTACGTCGAATACACTCTTCAGTTCTTCCACAGCGGCCTTTCCGTCTTCAGACAGCGGCATTGCTTCCAGCTCCTCTTCAACCTCTTCCCAGGATCCGTACGAGGATACAAGCTTTTCCAGAACTGCAACCGTTTCCGGGTCAACTTCCGCCGCTTCCGCCGCTGCGCGCAGTTCATGCGGATTCTTTTCACCGATGCATTTAGTGATCTGTTCCCGCGCCTGCTCGGACTCAATTCCGCGCATCAAGTCTTTCAGAACACCCATATGAGAAACCTGCAGCACATAGTCCTCAGAAACCGCCTCCAGGCTCTCCGCCGCGAGCATCGTCACTTCTGCAATCTGATACAGATCCAGATCTCCGATACATTCCAGACCCGTCTGGAGAATCTCGCGATGCGCTCTCGTCTCACGGTCTGAACGGTAAATGTTCTCACTGTAGAACACCTTCTGCACGCATCCCTTCTCATGACGCTCATTCTTAACGATTGACAGCGTCAGATCCGGCTTCAGCGCCATCAGATGGCCGTTTCCGTCCCGAAACGCAATAATATCTTCTGAATCAATAAAATCCCGGTTCTGAAGATACAGTTCATACTCCTCGAACTTATCCATCTTATACCGGGAATATCCGTACCTGCGGTACAGCGCATGCAGCTGCATCTGCGCACGCTCCTCAATACTCATTCTCATATCCATCGTCTGTCCTGCACCTGTCAAAACTATTTTCCTCCGTTGCTGCTTCCGCAGCCTGCGTTTATCTCTCATTCTCTGACTGCTCGCCGCGCCCAGCTTTCAGCCTTCAAACTTCAAACTTCAGGCTCCTGGCTTCCGGCTTCCGGCTTGCGTTCATGAATCCGCCGCGCTGAACCGGCCGGCCCGTCAATTTGCGTTTATGCACTCTGGCAGTTCACGCGTTTTAGCAATTCACACGCTCCAGTAAACCATATGCTTTAGCAATTCACACGCTCCAGTAATCCGTTTGCTTTAGCACTTTATTACTTTACTATGATAACGCATTAAAGTATTTTGTCAACCTCTGACAAAATATTTCACATGTATTTATGTGTGATCAATCATCCAATCACATCCGCGGTACATCCTGCCTTCCATTCATTATGCCTTGCTTTTCGTCCAGATTCCAGACTTTCCGTTATAACTCTTCCATTTCCCCTGACGTACAGATGTACAGAATGCGAAACCGGACGTCAACTGGGTGATTGATTCCCGGTTGTAAAAACGCCCGGTTAATCACAACTCCTGGCTTTCGAAACTCCCGGCAGCAAAAAAAGACACAGACGACACTCTTTCGCTGTAAATATGCAGACGAAAAAATGCCATCTATGTCTTTACCAATTACACACAGGATCTTTTCAATCCGCTGATGCTCCTGAAATCCTAATGTGTGTCTTTCAGTTCATGATAACGGTTCGCAGCTGCGGCAGCGCCCTGCTTCGCGGACATCTCTGCGGCGCTGGTAAACGGGATCGTGCGTCCTTCCTGCTTTTCCCTCTCCTTCAGAGTGGAAAACTCCACTTCATCCTTCGGCTTCAGCGCCGCCTCTCCGCCGCAGATGGAGAAGAACTTGCAGCCTGCGCACATGTATTTACTCTTGTCCCACGCCGGGTCATACCCGTGCTCTTCATTCAGTTTCTGGCTCTTGTTGGCAAAAATCACCGTCAGGAATCCTACCGCGGCCATTACCAGAGCAGCAACAATAATCGGTATCATATGATGAACAGCATAAGCCATATTCTCAGCCCCTTTCTTTACTCCCTATCTATATACCACCCTTCCGCACGATTACGCAGAACACAGACAGATAATCCGAAAATGCCGCCATTACCTTGAAAATCTCCCTTTCACCGGTTCATTTCTGATCAGCTTGTAGTAGAAATACACCGCAACCAGAATTTCGCAGCCAAGCACCAGAAGCCCTGTTCCGCTGTTCAGCGCATGAGACCCACTGGTATTCATCGGATAGCTCAGCAGGTACAGCGCCAGCGCGTTATTTCCTGCATGGATCAGAATCGTAATCCAGAGATTCCTGTAAATTTCATAGAGAAGCGCCAGGATCATTCCGATAAGAAATGCCGCAGCTCCCTGTGACAAGCTGGCGTGCCAGATTCCCCATGCCGCAGAAGAAAGCGCCGCAGATGCAAAGAATGAACACCTCGTCCGAAGCACCCGGAAGAGAATTCCTCGTATCACAAACTCCTCCATCACCGGAGCCACAGCGACAAAAGCCAAAGCCGCAAGGAGAAACCCTGAGAAACCCGTCCCGGCACGCAGGATTTCCGCAGAAAAAGGACTGTGAACACGCAGTTCGCTTTCAATCAGTGTTCCAATAGACGACGCCGATTTAATCCCAAAAAAGACAAGGATCAGCAGCGGGATCAGTTCCTGCAGATGCCACCACTTCCGCGTTCCGTATTCCCTCGGCCACTGCGGATCATCTCCCGGATCCGACCCTCTGAAATAGAAGAATGCTCCGATAAGAAGAACGATTCCGTCCCGGAGAATCAGCGCGGTTGTTTCCGCGTTCTGCCCGTGCAGCATGTCTGAAAACGGCACAGCCGCACTGGTGGAAATCATACAGATCGCAGCCGTGATGATCCCCTGTGAAAACGTTACATTATTTCCCTTGTGTATTTTTCTCATGTACATTATCCTGTAATAACATTTTGATATTCTTGTATTTCGTCAAAAATAGTAACACGAAGCAAGCCGAAATTCAATAAAAAAAGGAACCGCCGCGCGTCAGCGCATTGGTCCCTGAATGGTTCTTTTTTGTCGGAAAACATGAGCGGCGCAGCCGCTTCCTGCTGTTTTCCTGGAAAGGACTAGCCGTTTCTTCTTCTTCTCTCGGCTTCGACACGATCATGGTTGATCTTGGCTGTTTCCGGATCACCTTCCCAGAGTCTCTCTGCAACCGGCTTCCACTCCTTTGCGTATTCTCTGCATTTTGCTGTCAGATGCTCCGGTGTCTCCGGGGACTGCAGGTCTGTGGACTTGGCTCCTGCTTCCTTAACCATCTGCGGCAGGATGTCAGGATTTTCCAGCATCGGGCACGGACGCAGCATGTTCTCGTTGAAAGGCTGATGATTGTGATACTGCATGAACAGAGGGCTCTGCAGAACCTCAATCAGTGTGTTCTCCTTGATATTCGTATTGGAGTAGTGGATGAATACACACGGTTCAGCATCGCCGTTTGCATTGATGTGGAAGTAGTTTCTTCCGCCTGCGATGCAGCCGCCTACAAATTCTCCGTCATTCTGGAAGTCGAAACAGAAATATCCCTTTCCAGTATCCATGTTTCTGAGATCTCTCATGCGGTGGTACATGTATTCACGCTGCTCCATAGTCGGCATCAGCTCCGGTGAAGCATCGTTTCCAACCGGCATCAGGTGGAAGTACATCGTGAACTTAACACCTTTTTCAATCTCCATATCGACAAAATCATCGGAGGTGACGAGATCGATATTGTTTCTGGTATACGCAATCGATGTGCCGAACAGGCATCCATGCTTTTTCAGCAGATCCATGGAATGCATGATCTTGTCAAATGTTCCTTCTCCTCTTCTGGCATCGTTCGTGTCTTCAAAGCCTTCCAGGCTGATTGCCAGACCGAGATTCCCGACGCGGACCAGATCTTCACAGAACTTCTCATCAACAAGTGTGGAATTTGTAAATGCTACAAATGCGCAGTCCTGGTGCTTCTCCGCGAGACGGATCAGATCGTCTTTTCTGACCAGCGGCTCTCCGCCTGTGAACATGTAGTAGAAAATTCCAAGTTCCTTACCCTGATCGATAACGCTGTCCATCTGCTCAAAGGTCAGATTCAGTTTATTACCGTATTCTGCCGCCCAGCATCCCGTGCAGTGCAGGTTGCATGCGCTGGTCGGATCCATCAGGATCAGCCAAGGCACATTGCACTGGTACTTTGCTCTGGACTCGTGAATCTTTTTGGTTCCGCAGAACATCGCCTCGTAGAGGAAGTTCAGCAGGAAAGTCTTCAGGACGTTCGGATGCAGCGTTGTAATGATTCGATCAACGTAACGGCTGATTGCGCTGTCTGGATTATCCAGCAGTTTCTTCATTCTGCTCAGATCGACATCAATGTTCGCGTCGCCCAGGTATTTCTCAGCATACCCGAACACAGTTCCGATTGCTTTGTCGCGATCCTTGTTGTACTCCTTCAGAGCTATCTCGATTGCGGTTCCAAAAGCCTTTCTTCCCATCTTATGCTTAATTGATGCTTTATACATAGTATCTCTCCATTCTCTTCCGCCTGTTAAAAAGAACCGCTTCCAGATCTAAAGCAGGTTCTTGATCAAAAAGTTTTCCTTCGCCCGGACGGGTTCCGGTCAATTTTTATGAATCCATTATAACGAGCAGAAATTGAGAACTCAAAATACAATAACGCGATTTTGTCTAAAACATGGTCGAATATTTCTTAATTCCTCTTAATGTTCCCGCGTCTGAACGCAGTTGTGAATGCGGTCTATAATGGCATGGGCAACTTCTTCTTTGCTCATCAGCGGAAGCTCTTCTGCTCCTTCTTCTGTGATCAGTGTCACCAGGTTGGTTGCCGTGCCGAACCCGGCGCCTGTGTCTTTCAGGTTATTGGCCGCGATCATATCTGCATGCTTCTTGTGCAGCTTTTTTGTGGAATTCTCAACCAGGTTCTGCGTTTCCATGGAAAATCCCAGGAGGAACTGGTTCTCTCTCTTGGTCTCGCCCAGGTGCTGCAGGATATCCTTTGTCCGCTTCAGCGGGATACTGAGATCATCATCCTTTTTCTTGATTTTCTGATCGCTGACAGATGCCGGTGTATAATCCGCCACCGCTGCCGCCATCAGGATCACGTCCATCCCGACGGATCGGCTGACCACTGCCTGATACATTTCCTCCGCGCTTTTCACATCGATGATCTCGCAGAATTCAGGCGCTTCAGCTGTTGCAGCTGCCTTGACAATCGTCACATCCGCGCCGCGCAGCATGCACTCTCTTGCCAGTGCAAACCCCATCCGTCCCGTGGAATGATTTGTAATATAGCGCACCGGATCCATGGATTCCTGTGTCGCACCTGCCGTAACCAGAACGCGGCGTCCCTGAAGATCATGCGGACGGGCTGCTTCCCGTTCTATATATCGGTAAAGATCCTCCGGCTCCGGCATCTTTCCGACACCGACATCTCCGCAGGCGAGAAGACCGTCAGCCGGATCAATCACTTCAATGCCGTATCCCTTCAGTTTCTTTAAATTGTCCTGCGTTATCGGATTCAGGTACATCTGCGTGTTCATCGCCGGCACAACCATTTTATGACAGGTGCTCGCCAGGAACGTCGTCGTCAGCATATCATCCGCTATGCCGTTCGCCGTCTTTGCAATGACATCCGCCGTTGCCGGCGCGATCATGAACAGGTCCGCCATCTTTGCCAGCGAAACATGCTCCACTTCAAACTGACGGTTCCGGTCAAACGTGTCCACCACGCACCTCTGCCCGCTCAGCGTCTCAAAAACCAGCGGACTGATGAATTCCGTCGCATTTTCAGTCATGATCACATGCACTTCCGCTCCGGCCTTATGGAGCCGGCTGACCAGATACGCCGTCTTGTACGCTGCGATTCCACCGCTTACGCCAATCAGTATCTTTTTATTTTCAAACATGTTGAAGGTCCTCCTCATCGATTCCCGGCACACCGTGCCGGCACCACCGTATGCACATACACACAATTATGAATTGTCTTCAGTATACCACGAGAACGCACCGGATAAAACAACAGCCCTCGCCGGCACAGCGCTCCGCTGTCCAGGAATAAAAAAACGCTGCCGAAATACGATGAACCATGGACGGTCACCGTATTCGGCAGCGCGCATAGATACCAATGTATCAGATCTGCATCCGAAGGATCAACTATGCCTCCAGAGCCTTCTTTGCTGTGTCGCACAGCTGTGTGAAGTCTGCAGCGTTGTGGATCGCGATCTCGGAGAGCATCTTGCGGTTGATGTCGATGCCGCTCTTCTTCAGACCATTGATCAGCTTGCTGTAGCTCATGCCGTTCTGTCTTGCTGCAGCGTTGATTCTGGCAATCCACAGTCTTCTGTACTCTCTCTTCTTCATCTTTCTTCCAACATATGCGGAAGCGAGAGATCTCATAACTGCAGGATTAGCTGCTCTGAAGTTCTTGCTCTTCTGGCCGTAGAAACCCTTAGCCTGCTTCAGTACCTTCTTATGTCTCTTATGAGCGTTTACACCCTTCTTTACTCTTGCCATTATTCTTACCTCCTGAATTTCTAGAACTATTTACCCATGGATCTTAAGATTCTCTTCTCATCCGCAGATGTAGCCATTGCGGACTGACGGAGAGCTCTCTTTCTCTTCGCGGTCTTCTTAGTAAGAATATGACCCTTGTAAGCCTTATGTCTCTTCAGTTTGCCGTTTCCGGTAACCTTAAATCTCTTGCATGCGCCTCTGTGCGACTTCATCTTTGCCATGATATTCCCTCCAATTCTTAATTACGGCAGCGTTATCCGGATTATTCCTGATCCTTATGCTTGCTGCCGGATCTTTTCTCTGCTGGCTTCGGTGAAAGGAACATCGTGAGGCTCCTTCCTTCGAACTGCGGCTTCTTGTCCATCACGCCATACTCACTGCATGCATCTGCAAATGATTTCATGACGTCACGGCCCTTGTTTACGTAATCACGCTCACGTCCTCTGAAACGGAGGCTGACTTTCACTTTGTCTCCGTTCTTCAGGAACTTGCATGCCGTCTTTGCTTTCACATCTACGTCATGCTCCTCGATAAACGTACTCAGCCGGATCTCCTTGATTTGAATGGTTCTCTGCTTTTTCTTTGCTTCCTTAGCGCGTTTCTGGAGTTCATAGCGGTACTTTCCATAGTCCAGAATCTTCGCTACAGGAGGATGCGCGTTCGGCGACATCAGTACCAGATCCAGCCCGCGCTGCTCAGCGAGTGCCAGAGCGTCGCGTTTGCTCATAATTCCTGCCTGTGAACCGTCTGTATCAATTACTCGCAGTTCCTTAGCGCGAATGTCATTATTGATTCTAGTTTCCTGCTTAATTTTATTTTCCTCCTTTTACATCAGAAAAGCGGGCACAGTAAAGTACCCGCTCTGAAAACACGCTAAATGCCATCTTCATCAATGAAATGAAAACCAGCAAACAACTGTGTCTGCAAACTCAGATCACAGCATCTGCAAGGTGAGAAGCGGATAACTTCTACTTGATTTACCGTATTATGGTATCACAGCAATTCGCTTATGTCAATTGATTTCTCAGTTAAAGTAACGGAATACTCCCTTTACGATTCCCTGGATGCTGACGTCGCGCACAATGATCGGACTCATCGTGTCATTCTCCGGCTGAAGACGTATATGCCCGTTTTCTCTGTAGAACGTCTTTACCGTCGCCTCGCTCTCAAATCCATCGACCATGGCGACCACAACATCCCCGTTCTCCGCAGTGTTCTGACTGCGAACAAGGATATAATCCCCGTCCATGATGCCGATATTGATCATGGATGTCCCCCGGACGCGCAGCATAAAACATGTTCCAACTGCATACTGCGCCGGAACCGGGAATGTACCTTCTATGTTCTCCTCTGCAGTGATCGGTACGCCCGCTGCCACACGGCCGACAACCGGCACATTCACAACCGGCTGTTCTTCCACTTCTGCCTCTTCACGAACGTCGTTCAGAACTTCTCCGACCTTCTCCTGAACCAGCATCAGCGCCCGCGGCTTAGAAGGATCCTTCTTCAGGTATCCCTTCTCGACCAGACTGTTGATGTCCTTATGCGCTGTGGAAGTCGACTTGATATTCACAGCGTGGCAGATCTCACGAACAGTCGGCGGATATCCCTTCTCGACAATTTCCGCCTCCATAAACTCCAGAATCTTCTTCTCCCGTTCCTTCAATTCACCGTGTTTATCCATGCCCAATCCTCCATCAGGTATACTACTCAGGCGTCTTCCCTAATCATTTTCATTCTATCATGGCGCGAACAAATTGTAAACACTTGTTCGCTATTTTTCTTCTTGACAATCCGCACACACGTCCAGTATGATTATTCTAATAGAATTTACCGGCACCGAAACTGTGACAAGATCGGCTGCCAGGGGGCCGCCGCATACCGGTTCATACCCGGTAAGGAACTGCGGCTGCGTACAGCACGAACCAGCCTGCTCTGGCGCCCAGCCAGAGAGGGCTTTTTTTGTGCGCGCATTCCGAACTCCCCGCATAACGATCAGACGATTTCACGCGCCGGTTCCGCTTGTATTCATGAAAGGATCTATTATGACAAAAGAAAAAAAGACCAAGAACAAACCGGTCGAAATCTACGATGCACGGAAACTGGGCACACCTAAAATGCTCATTCTGGGACTGCAGCATACCTTTGCGATGTTCGGCGCCACGGTCATGGTTCCGCTGCTGACCGGTCTGAATGTGTCTACAACACTGCTGTTCGCCGGTCTCGGCACGTTGCTTTTTCACATCATTACCAAGGGAAAAGTCCCGGCGTTCCTCGGTTCATCCTTTGCCTTTCTGGGCGGATACGCAGCAGTCGCCCCTCTCCTGAAAAACGGAGCGCCAAATGAGAAAATGCTGCCGTATGCCTGCGGAGGCGTCTTCTGCGCGGGCCTGCTTTATGTCGTTCTCTCCGCATTCATGAAGGCGTTCGGCCCGCACCGAGTCATGCGGTATTTCCCGCCGATTGTCACCGGACCGATCATTATCTGCATCGGCCTGACCTTGGCGCCGAACGCAATTGCGAACTGCAGGACCAACTGGATTGTCGCGCTCGCCGCCCTGCTTACCATCATCTTCTTCAATATCTGGGGAAAAGGCATGACCAAGATCATCCCGATCATCCTTGGCGTCCTCGTCTCTTACACCGTCGCCTGTCTCCTGCACGTCGTAGACATCTCCGCCATTACACAGGAAAAATGGATCGCCGCTCCGCCGGTAACGATGATGAAGTTTGACCTGTCAGCGATCATCACCATCGTTCCTCTCGCGCTCGCAACCATGATGGAGCACATCGGCGACATCACCGCAATCGGTGCAACTACACACCGAAACTACATTGAAAATCCTGGACTCCACAGAACCCTCCTCGGAGACGGTCTCGCAACCTGTCTGGCAGCTGCGTTCGGCGCACCGGCAAACACAACGTACGGAGAAAACACCGGCGTTCTCGCGCTGACCGGCATTTATGATCCGCGCGTCATTGAAATTGCGGCATGCTTTGCGATTCTCCTCGGGTTTATTCCTAAGATCGGATTTTTGATCCGTTCCATTCCGGCAGCAACGATCGGCGGAATCTCCCTGATTCTGTACGGCATGATTTCTGCGGTCGGCGTCCGCAACATTGTAGAAAACCATGTCGATTTCACACGCACACGCAACACCATCATCGCTGCGCTGATTCTGGTCTGCGGACTCGGGTTTACCTTCGGCGACAAACAGGGCCTGACTTTCCATGCAGGCGGATTCACTATCACACTGTCCGGCCTTGCCATCGCATCACTCGTCGGAATCATTGCAAACGCAGTCCTTCCTGGAAATGAATATTCCTTCCGTGACGGAAAGGATGTAGACAAGGATAAATACGGCACCTATAATGTTTAAAAAAGAACTGTAAACAGACTTGTGAGGCATACTATGATTAAGGTCTTCAATGCAAAAGAAAAGAATGAATTCGCTTCTCTGGCTGACACGCCGGAAGTTATGGAGGTGCGGGACAGCCGCGACTACGCCGTAAAAGTCGGGAAAAAGGCCTACCTCATTACCTTCCATTACATCAACCGCCGGCGCGTCACCATCTACGCAGATCTGGACCAGTGCTGTGTCATGACGGACTCTCTCCATCTGCGTAAAGTCGCCTCTTCCGTGGACGGAACAACCGGAATCGAAGAAGCCAATATCTTTCTGCAGAGGATCTCAAAGAACGATATGTATGACCTCCAGAACCTTGAAAAAGAGGTTCAGAGTCTGGAAGACCATTTATTCGCGCAGAAGACGCCGAACCGCGACGGAATCGATGAAATCCGCAAGCTGCGCCGTGAGATTCTCCGCAGAAAGCGTTATTACGAACTGATGGAATTCATCACGGACGATCTGATGGAAATGGATTCCGATTTCAGCTTTATCAGCAAAAAATTTGACCGGCTCTATAAGGTCATTCTCAGAACGCAGGAATTTGCCGAGGAAGTCCGCGACGCATATCAGTCTCAGGTTGATATTCAGCAGAATAACACCATGAAATTCCTCACCATAATCACCACGATTTTCCTGCCACTTCAGGTGATCACCGGCTGGTACGGCATGAACCTGAGAATGCCGGAGATACACTGGCGTTTTGGCTATCCGTTCGTCATCTCGCTCAGTATCCTCGTCATTTTACTCATGATCTGGATCTGCAAGCGCAATAAATGGTTTTAACCATCCCATTATTTCCTTGCAATAAAACAGCTGTCCCGCGCAGGAACAGCTGTTTTTTCTTTTTGTCCGCAATCAGAATGTCAGACGCATCTCATGCCATGGAACGCCGCCGTGGGTGGATTCAGACATTCCTTCATCGACAAAACCGAACTTGGAATAGTAATGGACAAGGGGATCCTTGCATCTCCATAATTATCTAAGTCACCTCTCACTCAGTCATATCCCTGTTATTTCAGCTCTTCCGGAACTGACCATCCTCTGTGCTCACTCCACTCACTTTCAAATATCGAACAGTTGTCGACCGGCATGCGCCAGATTTCATTTCCCGGTTTGTTCAGCCCGCGGATCCATCCGAACATCGCGCGTATCGCCACACCGTGACTGACGACCAGGACTGAATCTTGCGCATCGCATTTTGCCGGAAGATCTGTAAGAAATTCCCCGACTCTCTCTGTAATATGCTCCAGAGGTTCAATTCCTTCCGGGGCGGAAACATGAACTGGATCATTCAGGAACGCCAGCATCTCCGGCCCCATTTCCTGGTACGTTTTTCCGTCCCACGGGCCGTAGTCCAGTTCAATGATGCGGTCATCGGTGCTGTACTGTCCTCGCGGTATTCCGGTTGCCAGCTCGGCGGTCTCCCTGGTGCGGTCCAGGTGACTGGTGATGATCTTTGTAAACTGCAGTCCACGCCGCCTGATCAGCTGTGCCGCATTTCCGGCCTGCATTCTGCCGGTTTCATTCAGCGGGCAGTCGATATGCCCCTGCATCTTTCCCGTGACATTCATATTGGTCTGTCCGTGCCGCATGATATATAACTTCATCTGTATTTCACCCCGTGTTCTGCTGATAATAATGGATATATTTCCAGTATATCATTTCCCCTGTCCCGGATTGAATAGAATACTCTTTATTCTTGCTGTATTAAATAAATACATTGATTTAATACAGCGGCAGGAATATAATGAAGGTTGTTAAGGGCATGGGGATATAGCTCAGCTGGGAGAGCGACGGACTCGCAGCTCGTAGGTCAGGGGTTCGATCCCCCTTATCTCCACCATGCAGAAAGCGGACTGTTTTTCAGTCCGCTTTTTCATTGCCTCACTATATGATTTATATGATCTGTATAACAGCTCATGATGCTGACGTTCCCGGAATCCGCTGACTCGGGATGTCCTTGAAAAACAGGGGATGCTGCCCTAGGCGAAAGTTTTGCCTGATGCAGCACCCCCTTGTTATTTTTGTCAGACTGCTCTTCAGTTACGCGTCTGATCTCGCGTACTTATTTTTCATGTTCATGCTTGCCGTAAAGAGAACCTGATCCATCAGTTTATCGGTCTGCTCCTGTGTATAATCAGACATCTCCTGGTTGGCTTTCTCCAGGAAACGATGGAGCGCATCTCCATCCGGCTTCTCCTGCGCATAGGCCTCGTCGGTGCTGTGAATCAGAGCGTGCGCCTTATACGCGATGGCATTCTGATACTGCTCGACATAGTTTGCGCACAGCTGGAAGTGTGCATCAGCCATAGCTGCAATCAGGCGGTTGGACCAGTAGAAATTATCCGTCGATACTTTCGCGGTTGTGTTCTGGAAATACTCTGGCGTTGTCTCAACATTGGTGTAGAACGGGACGAACGCGTTGAATGCGCATGAACCCAGAGCAACCCACTGCAGGCACTGAATCTCTTCCGGCATGTACGGACGGATCTGTGTCAGAGACAGCACACTGTTTCTGTTGATTCCGATCGGGCGGAACTTTCCGCGCCACTCATCCGGGCCGTATCCGCCGTACGGATCATACGGGGTGTTCTGATAATAACCGGACATGGTGTATTTGATCTCTTCGATATTGATCTTATGCTCCGGCTGCAGGCACCACGGAAGGTCATCCGACATCGGCGTAAAGTCCGCATCCGGGCCGTCCCAGATAAAGGTGTTCGGATTCAGATACCGCTCGATAAACCATGCTCTAGGCGTGTTATAAGTATGATCCGAATCGTCGTGGCTTCCAAAAGCCGCGCGGCTGTCAAAATCTGTGCATTTTCTGAGGTCGTCGTAATCTCTGTCTTCATCCATTGTCCGGTCAAGGTGGTATTTCTCCACGAACTCAATCATATCAGAAGAACACATATGATCCTTCTGCTCGCCGAACGCGTCAACAAAGTCAAAGGAATCGATTCCCATCTGGTTCGGCATGACAACGTAGCAGTCATCCGGCACACGCTTTGCAATCCAGTGATGGCCGCCGATAGTTTCCAGCCACCAGATGTCATTGACATCCTGGAATCCGATGGCATTGAACTCATAGGTGCCGTACTTCTCCAGAATCGCGCCCAGACGCTCTACACCCTCTCTGGCGGAATGAATATACGGAAGAACCAGTGTCGGCATGTCCTCTTCACCGATTCCATCCATTGCCAGCGGGTCCGCACCCTGTACAGACGGATTGGTTGTAATCGTCTCCGTCGCTGTCATTGCAACATTGGCAGCGTTAATTCCGCCCTGGCCCCAGATTCCGCCGGCTTTCTGAACCGCGTCCGGTGTCTCCGTATACGGCATCGGATTATCCGGAAGGTCCATCTCAAACGCAGAAAGAACCGATTTATAGTGACGCGGCTGATCCTCAGGCATTACGACCTCAAACTTCTTAATGTTGAAGTCATCAGAACCGGAATCATCATCTCTCGCCATAAACGTAGATCCGTCATAGGTTGCATTCTTACCAACCAGAATTGTCGTGCATCCCATTTCACTGTACCTCCTTAACACACGAAAGTTTATCTCATTTGTCTGCGGAGTCTATCCGCCCAATGCCTAAATGATATCACTTTCTGAAAATTTTCTCAACAACTCTGGAATACTTTCACATAAATTTCTTACGTCCGCATTATTATTTTGTGGCAAAATACAATCTGCAAGAAAAAAACAGCAGACGGGAACGGTTTCCTCGTCTGCTGTCTGTGTCTTTTCTCTATTCCGCCGTATGATTCCGGAAAAATGATTTCATCCTTCGTCGCCTATTCAGATCATATCCTGACCGGACAGCATCCTTCTTCCTGTTATTCTTCTCTGCTGTCCTCCAGACGGATCGCCGCCTGCGCCGCCGCCAGCCTTGCAACTGGTACACGGAACGGCGAACAGGACACGTAATTTATACCAATTTCCTGAAAAAATTCGACGCTGGCCTGATCCCCGGTCTGCGCGCCGCAGACTCCGAGGCGCAGATTAGGCTTGACCCTGCGTCCCAGCGAAATCGCGCGTTTCATCATTTTTCCGACACCCTCGCGGTCGATGGTCTTGAATGGGTCATTCGGAAAGATGCCCTGATCGATATATTCACTGATCAAACCTGCAGTGTCATTTCTTGAAAGTCCGTACATCATCTGCGTCAGATCATTGGTTCCAAATGAGAAGGTGTCCACACTGTCGGCCAGCGCGTCTGCTCTCATGCAGGCTCTCGGAACCTCAAGCATAGTTCCGAGACGATATTCAATCTCATGGCCGGCATCTTTCATGACACGTGCGGCAGTGCGGTCAATGACCGCCTTTACCTGGTTCAGTTCATGCACTGAGATAACCAGTGGAACAACGATTTCCAGGTCCACCTGACGACCCATTTTCTCCTCTGCTTCAATCGCAGCCGAGATGATGGCCTCTGTCTGCATCTCCGCAACTTCCGGGTGCATGATGCAGAGGCGGCACCCGCGCTGTCCGAGCATTGGGTTCGTCTCACGCAGAGAATCTGCCATTTTCTGAACGCTGCGGGCCGAAAGACCTCCTTCTTCTGCAAACGAGACTAAGTCGCGTCTGGATTCCGGAAGAAAATCCTGCAGCGGAAGATCCAGCAGCCGGACACTGACCGGAAGTCCTTCCATGGTCGTAAAAATTTCAAAGAAATCCGCTCTCTGAATTTCCCTGATTTCTTCCATGACTTCAAGCCGCTGCTTCGGATCCGGAGTCAGGATCATCCTCTGGAACAATTTCAGCCGGCTGCCCTGATAAAACATGTGCTCACTCCGGCAGAGGCCGATGCCCTCTGCACCGAAATCAGCTCCCTGACGGGCTTCTTCCGGCGTGTTGGCATTGGTTCTGACTTTCATGGTCCTGAATTCGTCTGCCCAGCCCATAATTTTACCGAAATCGCCGGAAAGATCCGGCGGAATCATGTGGATCTGTCCCTCATAGACATTCCCCAGAAAACCGTTTATGGAAATATATTCTCCCCTGTAAAAAGTATGCTCTCCTGCCTGCATGCTGTTCAGATCATCCGCGATCACCAGATCATCTCCGACAGAAGTCACACAGGCTTTTCCCATGGCTCGGGCAGCCCCGGACGCATGCGATGTCGTTCCGCCGCGCAGTGTGACAATTCCAGAGGACGCGTAAATTCCCGCAAGGTCCTCGGCATCCGTATCCTTCTGAACCAGAATCACCGGCTCACCGATCTGGTGAAGCTGAAGCGCCTGCTCTGCGCTGAACACCAGCCTTCCACAGGCACATCCCGGCGACGCTTCTATACCCTCTGCAATCAGCAGGGCATCTTTTTCCTGCTCCGGATCAAATCGAGGTGCAAGCAGATTCTCGATAAACACCGGATCAAGCCGGAGAACAGCAGTTTTGCGGTCGATCAGTTCCTCGTTCACCATATCCACTGCCGTGCGGACCGCCGCCTGCGCCGTCCTTCTTCCCTTTCTGGTCTGAAGAATATAGAGCCTGCCGTCCTGTACGGTAAACTCTGCATACTGCAGATCACGGTACTGATTCTCCAGAATTTCACAGATATGTTTCAGCCGTTCATATGTCTCCGGAAACGCAGCGCTCATGATGCTGAGTTCAAGGGGAGAACGGATGCCTTTCTGCATGTCGCTTCCCTTAGCGTCAATCATGAATTCGCCGTACAGTCTTTTTTCGCCGCTCGTCGGGTCGCGCGTGAGCACCACGCCCGTTCCGCTGCTGCTTCCGTTATTGCCGTACACCATCGCCTGCACCGTGATGGCAGCGCCCGGTTCATCCGGAATCTGGCGCATCTTACGATAGGCGACGACATCCGGATCCATCCACTGGCGGAAGATTGCCAGGATCCCGTTCTCAAGCTGTTCAAGGGGATCCTCCGGGAACTCCTCCCCGGTTTCCTCCAGTACCAGACTGCGGTATGCCTGTTCCAGCTCCTGCATATCCCCAATCGACAGACGGTCACCTTCTTCCGCGCCGACTTCCCTGCGCCTGTCCCAATAGAGAGTGTCAAAACGCTCTTCCGGAATTCCCATGACAAGGTGTCCGTAACTGGAAATAAACTCCAGCATACTTTCCAGCGCAAAGCGTTTATCTCCTCCGAGCCTTTCCAAGGCGCCGGCAGTTTCTGTATTCAATCCTAAATTCAGAATTGTTCCGAGAACCCCGTTCATCGCCTCCGGAGCACCGCCGCGCACCGCAACCAGAAGCGGATGCTCAGGGTCCCCGAAGCGCCTGTCCATAACATTTTCCAGTTCTGAAACCTTGGCGCAGATTTCCGCACGTACGGCGGGATCCATCTTTCCTCCGTTTTCATAATACCTGGCGCATGCTTCCGTACTGACGGTAAAGCCAAACGGAACAGGAATGCCGATCTTGGTCATCTCCGCCAGATTAGCACCCTTTTCACCAAGGAGATCCGCCATACCGCTGGATCCCTCATTTAAGGAATAGACAAATTTCTTATCCAAACCAAAGCCTCACTACATAATATCTCATCTGCAGATGATCTGTTTCTCTGTGTGTTCCGGCTGAAGCCTGTACAGAGAATCTCCGCGCTGCTTCTGCCGTTTCAGAATGCGTCAGATCTGCAGATTTCCCAAAAAGCGGCACGGATAACCTGTGCCGCTTTTTTATCTCATTAACTTAAAATACCAGTTTCTCTTCAATGTATCCGCGAACATCGGCAATCGGCAGTCTGGTCTGCTCCATGGTGTCTCTGTCACGGATTGTCACGCAGCCGTCCTCAGCTGTCTGGAAATCAACGCAGATGCAGAACGGTGTTCCGATCTCGTCCTGACGTCTGTAACGTTTTCCGATAGAACCAGTGACATCATAATCCACATTGAAATACTTTGACAGCTCCTCGTATACCGGTTCTGCCTGATCGGCCAGTTTCTTCGCGAGCGGAAGAACGGCAGCCTTGTAAGGCGCCAGTGCCGGATGGAAATGCATCACCGTGCGGACATCCTTCTTGCCCTTGTCGTTCTCCAGCTCCTGCTCCTCATATGCGTCAACAAGGAAGGCCAGAACGGCGCGGTCTGCTCCTACAGAAGGCTCGATGCAGTACGGGATATAGGACGTTCTGTCTTTTCCCTCTCCCTCTGTATACGTCATCTCTTCATCTGAGTACTCCGTGTGGCGGCTCAGGTCAAAATTGGTACGGTCTGCAATGCCCCACAGCTCGCCCCATCCGAACGGGAAGAAGTATTCAATATCTGTGGTCATTGAGCTGTAGTGGGAAAGCTCCTCTTTCTCGTGATCCCTGAGACGCAGTTTATCATCATGCATGCCCAGGCTGAGTAAGAACTTATGCGCGTACTCTCTCCAGTATTCAAACCACTTCGGATCCTCACCCGGCTTGCAGAAAAACTCCAGCTCCATCTGCTCAAACTCTCTGGTGCGGAAGGTGAAGTTGCCCGGCGTAATCTCATTGCGGAACGCCTTTCCAATCTGCGCAATACCGAACGGGAGCTTCTTTCTTGTTGTCCTCTGGACATTCTTGAAGTTGACAAAGATTCCCTGAGCAGTCTCCGGACGGAGATAAATCTGAGATGTTGTATCTTCGGTAACGCCCTGAAATGTCTTGAACATCAGATTAAACTGGCGGATCGGTGTAAACTCGGTTGAACCGCAGTCCGGACACTTGATTCCGTGTTCTCTGATATATCCTTCCATCTTCTCATTCGGCCATCCGTCGACGATCATCTCAGGGAGATTGTTATCAAAGATATACTCCTCGATCAGCTTATCCGCACGCCATCTCGCATGGCATTTTTTACAGTCAATCAACGGATCGCTGAAGCCGCCGACGTGTCCGGATGCCTCCCAGACCTTTGGATTCATCAGGATTGCCGCATCCAGGCCGACGTTATACTTACTCTCCTGTACGAACTTTTTCCACCATGCCTTTTTGACATTGTTTTTCAGTTCCACACCAAGCGGGCCGTAATCCCATGTATTGGCAAGTCCGCCGTAGATCGCCGAACCAGGATAAACAAATCCTCTGTTCTTTGCCAGCGCTACAATTTTCTCCATCGTGACTTCACTGCTCATAATTCCCAACTTTCTGTTCTAATTGTTATTAACCATTTCTATGAATGCAGATGCCGAACTGCTTGAGCCCGGCATCGTACTGTCTGCATATGTTCCGGGAAAGTTCCGCATTACTCCCCGTCATTCTCCGCTGCAGAAGGTGCATCATCCGCCGGCTTTTCTTCCGGCTCATCCGCGCTTTCTTCTGTGTGCTCAGCTTCTGCGCCCTGCTCCTGTTCGTCCTCCTGCGGACGGTCGTCACGGAACCATTCCTCGTCAAAATCATCTTCATCGATGAACGGTTCATCGTCGGACGCATTTCCCTTTACCTTATCCATCATTTCCGAAACGTTGCTTGTGACGTTCTCCACAACTTCCGGAGCCTTTTCCTTGACCGTCTTTGCAGCCTTGGAACCGGCCTCTACCGCGCCTGCGGCAATCTCTTCAGCTTTCTCGCTCAGGCTGATGACAGAACCGTCATCCTTTACCAGATCGATGGTGCACTTGAAGCCAAACGCTGCAAGGACGCCGAGAAGCGCGCCCCACGGCGCGATGACAACGCCCAGAATACCCGCATTCAGCGGCAGATTCAAAACGACATCTCCATCATGCTTTACCACAATCCTGGTGATATTTCCTCGCTTGACAATTTCCTTAACCTTGTCCATCAGCGCAGATCCCTTGGCGCCGATCTTCTTGGTCGATGTCATGTCGTCAATATTTTCTTCAATTGCGACAATCGCATCGACGACATTTCCGTCTGCCTGTTCCAGCGCTTCCTTTGCTTCTTTATACGTTACGCCTGTTCTGTCCTTGACGAGCTCAATTTTCTCTAATGTAATCCCCATGTTCAGACCTCCCTGCATTCTTCTGCTCATCCTCAAGAAAGCCTTCGCTTTTCAGCCTGCGGATGTCCAGATGATATGCCATATACTGCCTTACGACTTCCTGAATCTTCTCTGCTGTCTGCTCCTTCAGAGCAGCATTCTGAAATGTCTTCAGGTTATGGTTCATAAAATACTCTATGGTTTTAATAATACCAAAATCCACCCTATAAATCAAACTGTCCTGTTCCTTTTCCAGGACTTTCCTTCCGCAATCTCCGCATAGAAGGCCGCCGTCCGGAACACTGAACCACTGCAGGTTTTCTTTCTTTCCGCAGCGGACACATCCGGACAGATCGGCACGGACGCCAAGCTCATTCAGAAGATGAATCTCATAGGCGATCAACAGTGTCAGATGTTTCTCTCTGCGGCCGGAAAGCAAATCCAGAAAATCCGATAACAGTCTGAAAATTCCCGGCACCGGAACGTTCTCTGACACGGCGCGGTCCGTGAGTTCCAGTGCAAACGATGCATAGAGATACTTATCAATATCCTCGCCGAGCTCATAATGTGTGCGCGCGATTTCAGAATGAAGGAGGTCAAACGAGTTTCTTCTCGGAAGAATTCTCGCGCGGATCCTTGAAAACGGCGCCGTGTCTTCCGCCTTGCTGCGTCTTCCCTTTGTCCGCTCCCACATGCCCGCGCTGATCTTTCCGTACCGGTCTGTCAGAAGAACCACCATCTTCCGGCTGTTCGCGATTGGAAACTGGCGGAGGACGATCGCGTCTACCAAGAAATTTTCAGCCATTTTCCTTACTTCTTTTCAATATAGCCGAGTTCTGTGAGCGCAGAGCGGGAATCTCTCCAGCCCTCGCGAACCTTGACCCACAGCTCCAGATAAACCTTGATGCCGAGCAGCGCCTCCAGTTCTTCACGCGCCGCCTTGCCGATGCCCTTCAGTTTTTTTCCGCCTTTGCCGATGATGATGCCCTTATGCGACTTTTTCTCACAGTAGATCACTGCACCGATGCGGATAATGTTCCGCTCCTCCTGGAACGATTCGACTTCCACCGCAATGCCGTGCGGCACCTCCTCATTCAGATACATCAGAGCTTTCTCGCGGATTACCTCGCTGACCAGGAACCGCTCCGTGTAATCTGTGACCATGTCGTCCGGGAAATACATCGGCCCTTCCTGCATCTGATCCTCGATGCACTGCTTCAGCTCCTCGACATTATCGCCGCGCAGCGCACTGGTTCCGTAGATTTCTTTAAACATTCCCGAGTCCTCGAACTGGTTGTAAATGGCCAGATAATCCTCCGGCTGCATCTGATCCGTCTTGTTGATGACCAGAATCTTGGGCGTTTTTACCTTCTGCAGCATCTCGATAATGTGATCGTTTCCGTGGCCTTTCATGGAATGTTCATCGACCAGGAAGAGAATCAGGTCCACTTCTGAGAGCGTGTTTTCTGCCATCTCGTCCATGGCCTCGCCCAGACGGTTCCGGCTCTTGTGAATGCCCGGCGTATCGACAAACACCATCTGCACACCTTCGTCATCCTTCCCGAGCGTTCCCGGTTTTCTCGTATAGATTCCGCGGATGCTGTTTCTGGTCGTCTGCGGCTTATCGGCTGTAATCGCGATCTTCTCTCCGAGAATCGCGTTCATCAGCGTTGATTTTCCGACGTTTGGCCGGCCTACAATTCCAATAAATCCTGATTTCACTTTTTACCTCACTTTAATTCTTCCGGCAGAACAAAATCTGAAGGGAGCAAGGCGGAGAGCGGTTCTGCTTTCAGCGACCCTTCATCTCTTCCGTAAATGATCTGCATCTCTGTTGAAAATTCACTAAAAAACTGACGGCAGATCCCGCACATGGACGCCTCTCCGTCCGGAGAGGCCACGGCAAGAGCTGCAAACGCCTGGTCACCTGCCGTCACCGCCTGAACGCCCGCAGAACGCTCCGCGCAGATGCCTGCAGGATATGACGTATTTTCTACATTGACGCCAGTATAGACATTTCCGTCCTCTGTCAGAAGCGCCGCGCCGACATGAAAATGCGAATACGGCGCGTATGCATTCCGGCTGGCATCCATGGCTCTGCGAAACAGGTCTTTCTGCTGCTCCCGCGTCAGTTCTGTTCCTGCTGTCTGCTTCAATGATCATCCCTCCGCTTCATGACTCTGTTTGTTTCTATTCTTGTTTTCTGATCGGATGATTACTCCCGCGCCTGATCGGTTCTGCGCGGAATACCAAGTTCATCCATGATCTCCTCTTCCCTTGCGCGCATGACTTTTTTCTCGTCTTCCTGCATATGATCGTACCCGAGCAGATGCAGAATGCTGTGCACAAACAGATAGATCAGCTCTCGTTCAAAGCTGTGCCCGAATTCTTCTGCCTGCTGCGCGGCACGGTCTCTGCAGATCACCACATCGCCGATTTCACAGGTTCCGATCATGGAGATCGTTTCTTCAATATCCTCCGGGCCCTCATACTGCGGAAAGGACAAGACATCCGTAACTCTGTCCACACCGCGGTATTCAAGGTTCAGACGGTGAATCTCATCCCCGGAGACAAAACTGACGCTGACTTCGCAGCAGGACTCATCCAGGCCTTCTTTCTCAACACAGAGGGAAGCCGCCTTCTTCATGGTATCCAGAAGATCTTCTGAAACCTCGTTCTCCTGATCAAAATAGATCTGCATATCTTCCCCCTATCTGCTGTTTTCCTTTGCTTCCGGATGACGATGGTAATACTGATCGTAGGCTTTAATGATGCGTTTGACCATCTCATGGCGCACAACATCGACGTCCTTCAGATAACAGAAGTCAATGCCTTTCACGCCCTTCAGAATATGTTCCGCGTCGATCAGTCCGCTCTTTTTTCCTTTTGGAAGATCGATCTGTGTGACATCTCCGGTGATGACCATGCGGGAGCCGAATCCCATACGGGTCAGGAACATCTTCATCTGTTCTCTGGTCGTATTCTGCGCCTCGTCCAGAATAATGAACGCGTCGTCCAGCGTTCTTCCTCTCATATACGCGAGCGGAACAACCTCGATGATCTCCTTTTCCTGCAGGGCAATCGCCTTGTCTCTGCCCAGAACATCATACAGCGCGTCATACAGCGGACGGAGATACGGATCCACCTTCTCCTGCAGATCGCCCGGAAGGAATCCTAAATTTTCTCCGGCTTCCACTGCCGGACGTGTCAGGATGATCTTCTGGACTTTTTTTGCCTTCAGCGCTGTGCAGGCCATGGCGACGGCAATATAAGTCTTTCCTGTTCCCGCAGGTCCGATGGCAAATGTCACATCACGTTTTTTCATGCTGTCTACGTAGCGTTTCTGTCCGATCGTCTTCGGCTTGATCGGTCTGCCCTTTGTCGTAAAGCAGATGATGTCGGACGCCACATTATTCTCGGAATACGATACACCCTGCGTCTTCAGCTGAATCACATAATTCACTTTCTGCGCATCGAGTGTCTCTCCTCTCTGAATCATCGCCATGAGCTCGAGCAGAATTCCTCTGGCAAGCTCTGTGCTCTCCGGATCCTCGCCTTTGACAAGAAGACTGTCCCCGCGCTGAAGAATCTGCGCGGACGCGGCTTCCTGAATCAGATGGATATTATAGTCCATGTTTCCAAAAAGCTCTTCTCTGTCCATTCCGTCCGGAACGGTGATCCGCGTAAATCCACTCGATCTGGATGTTCCTCTGTCCTTCTGCTCTGCGGCTGCGTCCGGCTCTGCCGCGCTTCCCGATGCATCCTCCGGCGCTGCCATGAGAATGCGCTGATGAAATTCCGTCAAATTGGTCAAAATCCTGTCTTCTCCTGTTCTTTCATGATTGTCGTTCCCGCGCATATCCGATCCATGCGCGGTTCCCGGAAACTCCAGCTGTTCCGGCTGTTATTCACAGACCGTCTGCCGACTCCGGCTTTTCTCATATTTTATACTATAATACCCTTCTATGTCAGCAATCCCCGGTATTTTCCCAGAAAAACGAAAAAAGACCAAGCAGCGGCTTTCCGTTGCTCGGTCATTCGATTTTACTCTTCAGAAAGAAATTCTGTAACAACTCCACGGACATCATTGCCGTCTGCACGGCCCTTCAGTTCCTTCATTGCACAGCCCATCAGTCTGCCCATGCTCTTCTTCGATCTTTCAATGTTCTGCGCAGCAGCGATTTTTTCAATCTCAGCGCGGATCTCATCTTTAGAAAGCATCTTCGGAAGATATCGCTCAAGAACCTCGATTTCCTTGTTATATGCGTCTTTCAGGTCTGTTCTTCCTGCCTTTTCAAAATCAGCGAGGGCATCTTTACGCATCTTCACCTGTTTCTGCAGGATCTGCACGATGCCTTGATCATCCAGTTCTTCTCGATTATCAATCTCATACTGCTTGATCGCAGCTCTAGCCATACTGATCGTATTCCTGGCGACGTCATCATGTGCCTTCATAGACTGCTTGAAGTCGTTCATCAACTGTTCTTTTAAGCCCATTCTCTCACCTCGATTCAGCTGATCAGGCGCTTAAAAGACTAATACTTTCTAGCCTTTTTTCTTGCAGCTTCAGACTTCTTCTTTCTCTTTACGCTCGGCTTCTCGTAGTGCTCTCTCTTTCTGACCTCAGCCATGACGCCGTCTCTTGCGCATGATCTCTTGAATCTCTTCAGAGCGCTCTCCAAGCTTTCATTTTCTCTTACGAATACCTGTGCCATCCTCGATTCACCTCCCGCCCATTTATTATTACAGCAGTGAACAGCACTTGCAATAACACTATATTAGTATACTATCCCGGTGACTCCTTTACAAGCATTTTTTGTCTCTTCAAACGGGTATACATCAGAGCGTCCTCCTCTGACACCAATAAAAATACAGCGCATTGCCGCAATCGATGCTATAATGAATTTATATAATTATCTGCCGAATCATGCAGGCAGAAGAAAGGAGCTGAACCTATGTCAGATTGTTTATTCTGCGGCATCGCAAACCACGAGATCCCGTCCGAAATCGTCTACGAGGACGACAAGATCTGTGTTTATAAGGACATCCAGCCGCAGGCTCCGGTACACGTTCTGATGATTCCTAAGAAGCACATCGCTTCTCTGGACGACACCACGGACGAGGACCAGGAGCTGCTCGGCTATATGATGTGCAAAGTCAAGGACATCGTGAAACTGATGGGCATCACCGACGGCTACCGCGTAGTCAGCAATAACGGCGACGACGCGCAGCAGACGGTCAAACACCTGCACCTGCACATTCTCGGAAAGCGCAAGTTCACATGGCCTCCAGGCTAAAGAAACAAATCGCCCGGCTCAGACAGGAACATCCGATTTCCTGTCCGGCCGGGTTTTTATTATACTTCAAGCCTTGTTCTGTTCTATTTGTCAGAAGGCAGTGCCTCTGCCAGCATGCCGTCCTTAAACGGACGAACCAGGCGGACGCGCACGAACTGATTGAACATGGACGGATCGCCGCGGAAATAGGTCCGGATATAATTATCTGTGTACCCGGTCACCCACTGCGCGCCGGAAGACGCTGCATCCAGCGCAAACCCTGCGCCGGCGCTTTCTTCAGCATGCTCATTCTCCATTCCCTGCGACTCCCCGGTGATCGGATCCTGCGCAAACTCTTCCACCAGAACGATGCGTTCATCTCCTTCACAGGAACGGAAAAACGCCTCCGCAGCCTCTTCAGCCGTCTGAATCAGTCTCCGGCTCCGATCCGCCTTGACATTTCCGTCAATCTGATCACTCCGTTCAGCTGCCGGTGTCCCGGATCTCCTGGAATATTTAAACACGTGTGTCTTGCAGAACGACAGGCGCTCTGTAATGTCCGCACTTTCCGCAAAATCATCTTCCGTTTCTCCCGGGAAGCCCACAATAATATCTGTCGACAGACCGTAGTGCGGATCAAATGCTCTCAGCTCCTCCGCAATCGCAAAAAATTCCTCTCTCGTATATCCCCGGTTCATCGATTCCAGCACGCGGTCAGATCCGCTCTGCAGCGCAAGGTGCAGATGATGGCAGAGTTTCTCATACGGGAACAGTTTTTTGACATACTCCGCGTCAATCACCGTCGGCTCCAGTGAACTCAGCCGGATGCGGAATTCTCCCGGAATACTGTTCAGTTCGCCGATCAGCTCTGCTGCCCCGTCATATCCCAGGTCGCGTCCGTAATATGCTGTGTTGATGCCGGTCAGCACGATTTCCTTATACCCTTTTCCGACCAGCCGGCGGACTTCTTCTTTGATCTCCTCTTTCCGGCGGCTTCGGATCGTGCCTCTCGCATACGGAATGATGCAGTACGTGCAGAAATGCGCGCAGCCTTCCTGAATCTTTATGAACGCGCGTGTGCGGCCTTCCATGCCGGTGATTTCACCCAGCTCCTCATAAGTATTCAGTTCCTCATAGTCTTTGACTGCAGACAGAATGGCATCCCTGCTGTTTTCCTTGTCCCTTTCGGCAAAATATTCCTGCACAAGGGGAAGAACCGCGTGCTTCTCATCCGTTCCCGCGACGATCTGAACGCCCTCGATCTCCGCAACCTCATCAGGCTTAATCTGCGCGTAGCATCCCGTGACCGCGACTACCGCATCTGGATTGATTTTCCGGCACCTGCGGATAAACTGCCTGGATTTCCGATCTGCAAGGTTGGTGACCGTACAGGTATTTACAACATACACATCCGCAGCTTCCTCTTCATCGACAATTGTAAATCCGGCTGCCGCAAACTGTTCTTTCATCGATTCGGTTTCATACTGATTGACTTTACATCCTAATGTGTGAAACGCTGCTTTCATTCCCTCTCCCATCTGTGTTCTTCTAGTTCTGCTTCCGGAAGACGATGGCGCACCACTCGCCTTTTTCCGTCAGCTCTTCCAGTGTTAATCCGGCTTTCTCCGCGGCATCTTTCACCATTTCTTCTTTCTCGGTCAGAATTCCGGACGCGATAAACACGCCGCCACTATGGAGATGCTGCGCGATTCCCGGCATCAGCATGCAGATCAGTTCTGCCATCAGGTTGCCGACAATCAGATCAGCCTCGTAATCTACACCCTGTGTCAGGTCGCCGTATTCAGCTCTTGCTGTTTCCTGACAGTTGTTCTTCTGAATGTTCTCCTGCGCAGTGCGTACGGCATCCCGGTCTACATCAACTCCGAGCACCTCTCCTGCACCCAGAAGAGAAGCGGCAATCGCCAGGATTCCAGATCCTGTTCCGGCATCCAGCACGCGGTCGCCCTTCTGCATGTACTTTTCCAGCAGATTCATACACATGGATGTCGTTTCATGTGTACCAGTTCCAAATGCCATGCCCGGATCAATGGAAATGATCTTTTCTTCTTCCTGCGGGTCATACTGCTCCCAGCTCGGGCAGACAACCAGGTGCTTGCTGACGTGGAACGGCTTGAAATAGGCTTTCCACTTATCCTTCCAGTCTGCGTCGTCCCTGATCTGCTCCGTCACGCGCATCGATCCGAGATCTGCGTCCGGACCGTACAGACCATCGCGGACATTCTGAGAAACGCTTTCCAGCGTTTTTTTCATGATTTCTGCCTGCTTCCGGCCCTCACTGTCGTCAGGAAAATAAGAAGATACGCGTGGTGCCTCTTCCATTTTATGCACAACGCTGTCTTCAATATAATCCCATTCATAAGATTCTTTCTTGTGCATTATTTCTTCAACATCACGCGGGTCGCTGATCTCTGTATCATAGATTCCTGCCGCGTCCAGAGCCGCAGTAATCAGTTCAATTCCAGTTTCTGATGTCTCACAGCTGATCTCAATATATCTCATGTACGTTCCTTTCTGCCGGTCTGACGTCCTTATTCGCTTTCCTTTCCAGACCGGCTTTCAGCCGATTTTTTTCCTGCTTCGCATCCATGCTATCACTGTAAACATGTTATTTTACCACTGCAGATAATATTTGTATAGTACTTTTTCAGATGCACCCTTCCAAAAATTGTAAATTTATGGTATACTTTTTATGTATAGAAAAGAAACCTATTGAAATTGCAAGAACACAAGACAGAAAGGAGATGTTCGTTGGATGTATAATGTAGGCGACCTGATCATGTACGGAGGAACAGGAGTCTGCGAAGTGAAGGAGATCACCAGACCTAATTTTGGCGGCGAAACCGTGGACCAGGATTACTATATTCTGCAGCCTCTATATCAGAGCGGAACGATTTATGCGCCGGTAGACAACGAGAAGGTCTTTACCAGGCCGGTAATCTCCGCCCAGGAAGCAGATGATCTGATTTCCATTATTCCGGAAGTACATACTGAAATCTATAAGAGCAGCAGCACACAGCAGCTGACCAAGCACTACCAGTCTGTAATCGATACGCATAAGACCGTAGATCTGGTCCGGCTGGCCAAGTCAATCCACCAGAAGATGGATGCCGCTCATAAACAGAACCGTCACCTCGGACAGATCGACAAGAAATTTATGAAACGAGCGGAAGATCTTCTGTACGGCGAACTTGCCGCAGCACTCGACATTCCGAGAGAAGACATTCTGAACTATATTGAGGAACGTCTGGATCAGAAGACGGACGCAGACAAGACAGAAAAATAACAACAGGAAACCATTACCGCTTTACAGGCACGATCATACCGATGATCTGCCTGGCTGCCCTGATATTCATCCGGGCAGCCGGCAGAACGCGCTGCTCCGCCGACGAAGAGCCAGATATGCTCTTGCGTCGGTTTTATTTTGTCTGCAAACAGCTCCGCAGCAAACCCAATGGAGGTGGATGTACAGACATCGGCACTATTTACGGATCTGTTCAATGATCCGCTTCATCAGACCTACTCGGCCGAACGGAGTGATCAGATAATATCCGTCTGTATACGGCGCGATGTCTTCTGCAATCCTCACGGAGATCGAAACGGCCAGATCCTCGGCTTCTGCCTTGGACAGTCCGTGATACTGCTCGATAATCTCCTGCGCTACATGGATTCCGCTGATTTCTGCTTCCATGAACCGGGCATTCCGTTCGCTGACCACTGGGATGATGCCGCCGAGAATATACGCACCTTTCAGTTCACGTCTGGCGGTTTTCAAATTTTCCAGAGCGGCGCTGCTCAGCACCGGCTGTGTCAGAAACCCGATCATCCCCCGCTCCGTCTTTTCTTTTGCGCGGTTTAACTCCACACTGAAATTACGCGCGTTCAGATTCAGCGCACCAAACACATGGAATGGCACGGGCAGTTCATTCTTTTCCAGTCCGCGGATGAACGATGCCATCTTTCTGGAGTTGAACTGGAACACACTCTTGACTTCATCTCGTTCTGCGGTCGGGATCGGATCGCCGGTAATCACCAGCACATTCCGCACACCGACGGCGCTGAGTCCGAGCAGAAGTCCCTTGGTCGCGTTCAGATTGCGGTCGCGGCAGGTCATGTGCGGAAGCGCTTCCATTCCCAGATCAGAGCGGATTTTGCAGGCAAGAAGAGAAGAGTCCATTCTCGCGCGGGCAACCGGGCAGTCTGCAATGGTCACAATATCGGTTCCGGCCACTCCAAGCTGAGCGGCTCCGGCCATGTATTTCAGCAGATTGGTGTCCGCCGGCGGATCCAGCTCGACAGCAATGACTTTTTCTCCCTGTCTGAGTTTTTTCCAGAACAAGCTGTCGTCCGGATCTCTTCGGACGGCTTTTTCTGTCTTTTTCTTATTCTGCTGAGGGACAAAACCACCCTCATTCAACGCACGCCTGACTGCCTCGATATGGCGCGGAGTTGTTCCGCAGCATCCTCCCAGAATCCGGACACCGTCCGCGGCGAGCTGCGCCATGCCGTCGCCGAAGTACACCGGATCGCTGTCATAGAAAGTCCGGTTGTCAATGACCGTCGGATAACCTGCGTTCGGCATAATCGACATGACCTGGGGCTGATCCGGAAGAGACATTCCCTCAAGCAGACGGGTCATCTGGCGCACACCGACGGCGCAGTTCATGCCAACCGCGTCAAATACACCCGACTCCTGCGCCGCCTGAATCAGATCGCTTCCGAACTGCCCGTCTCTCGTATATCCTTCCGGCAGAACCGCAAAGGAAATGATAATAAACGGATCTTCCACCCGGCTGCGGATGTATTCTGCGGCTTCTTTCACACCGTCCATGGACGGAAGGGTCTCAAACAAAAAATTTTCCACGCCCATATCGATAAACTGGCGGCATACCCAGATGTACTCTTCGGCAGTCTGGTCTTCTGGGAGTCCGGTCACTGGTCCCAGATCTGCAAATACCGCTGCCTGAAACGGCTCCGCGGCCTTTTCCGCCAGAGTCCAGGATGCGTGCAGGATTTTCCGGCACTGCTCCTCTTCATAGATCGTGCGGTTTGCGGCAAATGTATTGGTTTTTATCGCCCCGGCGCCGGCATCCAGATATTCCCTGTGTATGGCAGAAACCAGAACCGGCTTGTCTATGGATGCTAGTTCGCATCCCTGTCCGGACGTATGCTCTTTTGAAGCGATATAGGTTCCCATGCCGCCGTCAAACAGGAGCGCGCCTTCCTTCAGCGTCTGTTTCACTTGATTCATCTTTTATCCCTCCTATGGTCATCCGGGCACTTAGCCAAGCACTTCTTTCGCGGCATCCGCAGACGCCTTAGCATCCGCCACATAGTAATCTGCGCCCATTTCATCTGCATACTCCTGCGTCATAACTGCGCCGCCGACCATAATTTTACAAGGATGCCCGGATGCATGCAGCGCGTCCACGGTTTTCCGCATAGAAACCACTGTCGTCGTCATCAGAGCGGACAGCCCGATCAGATGCACATCCTGTTCGATCGCGGTGTCGACCACTTTCTGCACCGGAACATCTCTTCCCAGATCAATCACCTGATAACCGTAATTTTCCAGCACAACTTTTACGATATTTTTTCCAATATCGTGGATATCGCCTTCCACAGTAGCGACGATAATTTTTCCCTTACTGACCGTTTCCCCTCCTTCAGCGATCTGCGCCTTGATATAGTCGAGTCCTGCGCAGGCAGCGTCGGCGGCATTGATCAGCTGCGGAAGGAACAGGATCTGTTTTTCATACTGATCACCGACTGTGTCAAGCGCAGGAATGATCATCTGATTGATGATATCCATGCCTTCCATTGTCTGCATGAGTTCTATAGTCAGATCCCGAGTTTCCTTCTTCAGTCCTTTCAGAATGGCTCTTTCCATCCTGGCTTTCGGCGACTGATCCGTGTCTGAGCCGGAATCAGCGGAAACCGGAGATGCCGGGATGCTTCCTTGCGCGTTTGTTTTTGCCGCATTCTTCACGGCTTTCACACGCTGCGGATCAGCCATACGCTGGATATAGCCCATGCAGTTCTCATCCTGACCGGACAGCGCCCGGAAAGACGCCACGGCATCCATTACGGCCTGGCTGTTCGGATTGATGATCGGAAAATCCAGACCGCAGTACATCGCCTGTGTCAGAAAACTCTCTGTCACATGAGTGCGCTCCGGGAGGCCAAAAGAAATATTGCTGACACCGAGCGCGGTATGAAGCCCGAGTTCCTGTGTGCACCGCCGAACGCCGTCCAGCGTCTCTCTTGCCTGGTTCTGCTGCGCGGAAACGGTCAGGGTCAGGCAGTCAATGATCAGATCTTCAGACGGAATTCCATACGACGCGCAGGCACTCTGAATGTTTTCCGCGATCCTCACACGGTCATCTGAAGTCTTGGGAAGTCCGCCCTTATCCATCGTCAGGCCGATGACTGCTGCTCCGTATTTCTTTACAATCGGCAGAATCGTCGCCTGCTTTTCCGGTTCTCCGTTTACAGAATTCACAATCGCTCTTCCGTTGACCGCGCGAAGTCCGGCTTCCACTGCGTCCGGCTCGGGGGAATCGATCTGCAGCGGGATCGTTACCACGCTCTGAACAGCGCGGACAACCTCTTCCATGAGCTCAGCTTCATTCAGACCCGGGACGCCGACATTGATGTCCAGAATTTCTGCACCGGCATCTTGCTCAGCGATCGCTGTTTCCATAATGTAGTCCATGTCATGCTCTTTCAGAGCCTGCTGAAACCGTTTCTTTCCTGTCGGGTTGATCCGCTCTCCAACCACATGCACATGTCCGTTGAATTCCGCCATATGGCCCGCAGAACACACACCGCGGCGGCCTGCGCGGCTGTTCCTGCGCTCTTCTGCAGAGGGACGGGCAGCATCCTTATAAACTGCTGAAAGCGCGCGGATATACTCCGGCGTCGTTCCACAGCAGCCTCCGACCGCGCTGACCCTCAGATCTTGATACGCACGCATCTGCTCCGCGAACTCGCCTGCTGTAATTCCGTACGCCCCCGTTTTCGGATCCGGAAGACCGGCGTTCGGCTTTACGATCAGCGGAAGATCTGTCCAGTCGCGCATCTCTCTGATCAACGGATAGATTTCTTCCGGTCCCAGAGAACAGTTGATTCCGATCGCGTCGACGCCGAGAGAGGTTAACGTCTGCGCCGCGCACGGTACAGAAGCGCCCAGAAAAGTCCTTCCGTTCTCTTCAAACGTCATCGTCACCCAGACCGGAAGGTTCGTATTCTCTTTCACCGCCAGAACGCCGGCTTTTGCCTCATACAGGTCCGTCAGCGTTTCCAGTACGGCAAGATCCGCACCCGCTTTCTCTCCGGCCTGCGCCTCCTCTTTAAAAATGGCATATGCCTCGTCAAAGTGCAGTGTCCCAAGAGGAGAAAGCAACTCTCCGATCGGCCCGATATCAAGCGCTGTCCGCGCACGGCCCTCGGCCGCCAGTTTTGCGGTTCTGACATTGGCTTGGATAACCTCAGCAGCAGAATGCCCGGTTCCCTCCAGCTTGCGCGCATTAGCGCCAAAGGTGCAGGCATAGATCACCTGGCTTCCTGCTTCTATATATCTCTGATGGATAGAGGTCAGAATGTCTGGGTGCTGCATACCGAAAACTTCCGGATTCTCTCCGGTTTTCAGCCCGCTCTGCTGCAGCTCCGTACCCATTCCTCCATCCAGTATAATTACCTGTTCCATTTATATATCACTCACTTTCTCGTTCTACAGCGGCTCTCCCGTACAGGTCACGCCTTTCTTCCTGAACCTGCAGTTTCTGAACATCGGACAGTTCTCGCATCCTTTCCCCCGCATCTTCAGCGGATGATCGGAGATCCCCATGATCGCCATCACCGATTTCCGCGGGATCATCAAATGCGTCGGGCTCTGCGTCACGCCGATTCGCTTCTCCACATTCAGCAGCGCGCAGAAATCCGGATTCTCAGAAAACGGAAGATCTCCGTATCCCGGGCTGAACCGGTCAGACAGATACATTCCCTGCTGCTCCACTTCTGCTCTAAGATCAGATTCAAAGTTATTACAGACGTTTTCCACGGCTGTACTCGCGCAGGCATCCATAATCAGCGCATCCGACATGCTCTTTACCTCATAGCGCATGAGCAGGCGCTCCACCATGGCGCCGATCGTTGCTCCAAGCAGGACAACTTCCTGACAGTGATCCAGCAGATTCGCCATATCTCTTCCGGCAAGAGTCAGCCCATCCACATGGCTGTTTTCTACCGGCAGCCGCTTCCATACAATGCGCGGAACAGATGCCCGGCTGACTTCCCGGATGCAGCGTTCAATCTGCTGCCGCAGATTCTCATCAATTTCCTGCCCCCGATACCCCAGATATTTCAGTATTTCATTTTCATTTAACTCGGTCAGTCTTGCCGTCAGCATTGCACTCTCCTTTACTTCCGTTTCCCCGGGCTGCATCCCGCTGTGCCGTGAGCACCCCGCAGGAGCGAGATCTTTGGCACACGTTTATTATGCCCGGACGCATTGCCATTATATCAAAAGAAAAGGACTTCTGCAGTGATTTTTGTTATATCAATGCAAAAGTCCTTGATAATTTTTGGCTAATATACACAACCTGTCAAAAACAGATTCTTTCTTTATGAGTGAATGTGAACTGCGATCTGCAGATTACTCCTGAATCTGCTCATCATTCTCAGCTTCAGCCTCCATCGGATCATACAGCGGCTGCTCTCTGTAACGAGAGAATCCGGAAAGGTCGAACTTCTCGAGATTCTCGACGATAGAGCGGCTGTCGGCCTGATCCAGGATCTCCTTACGCGTATGAAGCGCTTTAGGGCTGTCGTCCCTGCTGCTCGGTCCGTGGAAGCATCCTCCCTCGCAGCACATGCCCTCAATAAAGTCTTCCGGGAGTTTTCCTCTCTCCGCGAGAAGCAGCGTCTTCTTACATTCCGCGCCTCCGCTGACTCTTGCAACCTTGAGGTCGCTGTCCTTGCCAACCTCTTTCAGGTACTCCAGGCAGGATCCGGATACACCGCCGGATGTCGCATATTTCTTTCCGTATACACTGGACTCCTGGTATTCGTCCTCTACCGGCTCCAGTTTCACACCTTTTGCGCGCATGACAGCCTCAATCTCACTGTAAATCATCGCGTAATCCGCATTTCCTTCGATCTGCTGGTCGATAATTTCCGATTTCTTGGCTACGCAAGGTCCGATGAACACGACAACGCATCCCGGATGACGCGCTTTCAGATAGCGGGAAATCTCACACATCGGGCTGACTGCAGTGGATACCTTATCTCTCATCTTCGGATAGTGGCGGACAATCATGTTGACAAATCCCGGGCAGCACGATGTCGTTCTCATCTCGCCCTTCTCCGCAGCTTCTGCCCATTCTTCCGCCTCAGCAGAAGTAGTCAGGTCCGCACCGAGTCCGACTTCGATAAAATCAGTAAATCCGACTTCCTTCATAGCTTTCTTCCATGAAGCCATGTTGATGCCCTTGCCGAACTGTCCTTCCGTTGCCGGCGCTGCAACGGCATAAACTTCCTTATCCGATTTAATCGCCTCAATAACCGGAACAATCGCGTCCTTGCTTCCGATCGCCGCAAACGGGCAGTGGTGGATGCACTGACCGCAGCGGATGCATTTCTCCTCATCAATGACGGACAGACCGTTTTCATCATAAGTCAGCGCGTTTACCGGGCAGCTGGACTTGCACGGACGCTTCAGGTGCACGATCGCATTGTACGGACATGATCTTGCGCACATTCCACATTCCTTGCACTTATTCGGGTCGATCATCGAACGTTCTTTTCCCGGATGAATCGCATCAAAACGGCAGCTCTTGACGCAGGACTTTCCAACGCAGTTCTGACAGTTGTCTGTAACGACATAACTGGAAATCGGACAGTCCGCGCAGGCCGCTTCGATAACCTGGATGACATTTCCGTCGTCCTTCGGCCCCGGCGCCTTTCCCAGTGCCAGACGGACTCTGCCCCTGACGATTTCACGCTCCTTATACACGCAGCATCTCCAGTGAGGGATCGTTCCCGGAATAATCTTCTCCGGAATAAACTCCGCTTCTTCTTCCAGTTTTCCCTCAAAAGCGAGCTTGGCAACCTCATACATGACGTCACGCTTCAGGTCCAAAATACTCTCATCTGCACGCATTTTTTCCTCCATATCTCAATCTGGTATACAGTATCCGACTCCTTGCTCCCATCATCGTATCAATCTTCGATTGCAATGTACAGTGAAATAAGACATTCTTCAAGTACTTTTTCAGAACCATAATATATCTATTAAAATCCACAATAAATAGCGGATAATATGATCGTCCAGCACAAAATATGTGCAGCCTCTCCTTATATCCGCCTCTTCATTTATCGATGATTTCTATATTTATTTCCAGGTTTTCTGCGCAGCATCGATTCAGATTGTGATTCCTGCCGTCCATCCGGTCGACCACGCGATCTGAAGATTGTACCCGCCTGTCTCCGCATCCAGATCCAGCACTTCTCCGGCAAACTTCAGGCCGCCGCATATCCTGGACGCCATCGTCTTTCCGTCAATTTCTGACGTCTTGACTCCGCCCTGCGTAATCACTGCTTCCCGGAAACCCGCCGTCCCGCTCACGGTGAGCTGCAAAGCATGCAGATTCTCCACCAGCCTGTTCCGTTCCTTACGTTTCAGCATGCCGGTCTCCTGATCCCCGGCAATCCCGCTCTCCTGAAGCAGCCGTTCCAGTGCCGCCTGAGGAATCTCTCCAATCTTGATGTTCTTCATGCTCTTATGGGGAGACCGTTTCTGTTCATCCAGAAGAAACTCGTCCGTCTCCTCCCTGCTCTGATCCGGGAGAAAATCAACCCGGATCCGCACAGGCTTCTCCCCTTTATCTTTCGACAAATAATAACTGGACAAGTTCAGAACGGCAGGCCCGCTCAGGCCGTAATGCGTGATCATCACTGGTCCGCGGTTCTCCGCCAGTGTCTTTTTTCCGCTGCGGATCTGCAGACGGACATCCGGAAGGCTCACCCCCTGAAGCCCGCGCAGATCTTCCTGAATCTTCAGAGGTACCAGAGCCGGACGGCACGGAACAATTCTGTGTCCGCACGCTGCCGCCATTCTGCACCCGTCTCCGTCAGCTCCGAGTGCAGGAGCAGCCATTCCGCCGGCAGTGACAATGACCCAGTCCGCCGCCATCTGCTCCCCTTCAGAGGTTTCCACACCTGTGCAGAACCGGCCTTCCGGATCCACCAGCAGCTTCTCTGCGCGGCAGCCGCACCGAATATCTACCTGCTCTTTCTTCAGCAGCTGTATCCAGGCGTCCCGGACATCTTCAGCACGGTCAGATACAGGAAAAACTCTCCCGTTCTCTTCCACCTTGGTCTTCAGTCCTGCTTCTTCCAGAAGGTTCAGCAGGTCCCGGTTTGTAAATGTATGAAAAGCATGGTACAGAAATTTCCGGTTTGAGACAACGTGCTGCAGAATTTCATCCATATCTCTGCTGTTTGTCAGGTTGCAGCGCCCGTTTCCCGTGACCAGAAGTTTTTTCCCGAGTTCCCGGTTTTTTTCAAGCAGAACGACAGAATGGCCGCGGCGTCCTGCCGCCACGGCCGCTGTCATTCCAGCGGCTCCGCCGCCGATTACAATCACTCGCATAAATTAGTATTCCTCATAACTTCCAAGATAACGGAATTCCAGACTCATCTCCTGAAGCTGATTGATCATCTGCGCAAACGCCTCCGTATAAACCGACTCTTCAATATCAAAGTAGAACATGAACTCGAACTCGCGGCTCGGAAGAGGACGGCTTTCCAGTTTAAGGAGATTGATTCCCATGGCATTGAAGCGCGCCATTGCCTGATACAGAGAACCGGCCTCATGACGGAGCACGATCATAATGCTCGTTCTGTCTGCGCCCGGGTAAATTTCCAGATCCTTGGCAATGCAGATGAAACGCGTATAGTTATTATCTCTGTCCTGAATGGATTCTTCCAGGCATTCCAGTCCGTAGAGCTCACCGTTCTCCACCGATCCGATTGCAGCGGCGTCATGTCTGCCGGATTCAGCGACCATCTTGGCTGCCTCTGCCGTATTTTCGCACACATGGAGCGTAGCCATCGGGAAGTGTTTCAGATAATCCTCACACTGTGACAGCGCCTGCTCGTGAGAATAGATGTCCTTAATGTCTTCTTTGTTCGTTCCCGAATTGACCAGGAGACAGTGGTCGATGCGAATCCGCATGCTGCGGACAATATGGAAATGGTATTCCTGCATCAGATCATACACCTGATTGACGGAACCTGCCGTGCTGTTTTCAATCGGGAGCACGCCGTAGTGGCAGAGACCGGCATCAATCGCCGCGAACACACCGCGGAAGTTCTTCATGTACATGATCACCGGCATCTTGAACATCTTATCGCACGCCTGCTGAGAATACGCTCCCTGCACACCCTGGCAGGCAACGGACGGTGCCTCCGGAAAGGTCTTAGGCGTATTTTCAATCGCGTCCATAATCTGCTCCGTCAGCGGAGTTGATTTATTCAGCGTCCGCACCTGATGGTCTCTGCTCATCTCCATGATGGAGGAAAACAGCATCCGGTTGTAGTACGCAAGGTCTGGAGAGGACTGCTCCTGAACGCGGTCGAGCAGCTTCCGCTCGCGCACCGGATCCAGAATGCGAAGTCCGTTCTCATCTTTGTACTGCGCGATTTTTTCGGAAATCCGCATTCTCTCTTCCATTTTCTTTATAAGCTCACGGTCAATTTCATCAATCTGTGTTCTATAGTCCTGAATATCCATTCGATCTCCTGTCTTTAATATTCTTCTGCGATGTCTCTTGGGTTCATTAAGTTGATCAGAGCCAGAGCAGCCGCAGATTCCACGCACGGAAGCGCCCGCGGCACGATGCACGGGTCATGACGTCCATGCACCTCCAGAACCGCGTTTTCCCCGGAGGACCAGCTGATGCTGTCCTGCGGCTGTGAAATCGACGGGGTCGGTTTGAACGCACACCGGAAAATAATCTCCATGCCGTTCGTTATTCCGCCCAGAATCCCTCCGCTGTTATTCGATGTAGTCCGGATATTGCCATCTTCATCATAACGGAACGGGTCGTTGTTCTGACTTCCTCTCATTCTGGATGCAGCAAACCCGGCGCCGAACTCGATGCCCTTAACCGCCGGAATAGCAAACACGGTCTGTGCGATGGCATTCTCCACACCGTCAAACATCGGATCGCCGATTCCCGCAGGGACTCCGGTTATTCTGCATTCAACAATTCCGCCGACCGAATCCAGATCCTCTCTGGCACGGTCGATTTCCTGAAACGGATCTTCATGATTTCCGCCGATCTCCACGATCCGCGCGTCAATTTCCACGCCCTTTTTCTGCAGAATCTGCTTAAAAATTCCTCCGGCAATACACAGCGGCGCCGTCAGGCGTCCTGAAAAATGACCGCCTCCGCGGACATCCTCATACCCTCCGTATTTGATGTGCGCCGTCAGATCCGCATGTCCCGGCCTCGGAATATCCCGGATATTGTCATAATCTCCGGATTTGGTATTGGTATTCTGGATCAGCGCAGTCAGAGGTGCGCCGCATGTCGTGCTGCCCACCAGCCCGCTTATGAATTCCGGTTTATCTGCTTCTTTTCTCGGTGTGGAATATCGACTCTGCCCCGGAGCCCGGCGGTTCATAAATCGCTGAAGCTCCTCCATATTAATGGGAATCCCTGCCGGAAGGCCATCGATCGTCACACCGATTGCCTCCGAATGGGACTGCCCGAAAATCGATATCCTCACCCATTTCCCATATGATGAAGACATCTGCTCTTCCTTTCTGTTCTATGTACACCCGAGCCATCTGCGGCTTCGAGAATCTATTTCTGTATTACATTTCCGTCCAGGCCCATCTTTTTCATCTCCTGAAAAAAGGTCGGGTATGACTTGGACGCGGCGCCTGAACCGATGATCGCAACCGGGTTTTCACACGCTGCAGACGCAGCCGCGGCCATCATCACAATGCGGTGATCATGAAACCCGTCAGCCTCGCCGCCCGTCAGCTTTTGTCCTCCGGTCCCGCGGATAATCAGCCCGTCAGGTCTTTCCTGAATGTCAGCGCCAAGACTCTGAAGGACTTCTGCAACCGCCTGCAGACGGTCGCTCTCTTTCATTCGGAGCCGTTCCGCGTGGGAAATGACGGTCACGCCATTTGCGATGCTTCCGATCAGCGCAAGCTCTGGAACAATATCCGGGATATTCCCCGCGTCTATTTCAATTCCGGTGAGTTTATCCGCAGACGGACGAACGGTAACGACATCATCTTCCATATCTGCGTCAGCGCCAAACTGTTTTAACAGCTCATAGATTTCTGCGTCTCCCTGCGCCGTGTCGGAGCGAAGTCCGTGAACGGCTACGGCTTCCTCTCCGATCGCTCCCATCGTCAGCCAGAATGCGGCATTGGACCAGTCGCCTTCAACCTGGTACTCTTCCGGTCCCTGATACGTCTGCCCGCCGCGGATTGAAATTTTCCCGCCGTCATCGCGAAAATTAATTCCGAACCGCTCCAGGGTGCGTTCCGTCATCCGGACATACCCGGCGGACTGCAGTTCTCCCGGAATCTCAATTACACTGTCTCCTCTGAGAAGCGGCAGCGCAAACAGAAGACCGCTGATATACTGCGACGACACATTCCCCGGAATAGTAAACGTTCCCGGGTGAAGTTTTCCCTCAATCTCGAACGGAACGCTGCCCATCGGGCTCAGACGGCATCCATGCGCCTCCAGCTCCTCATACAGCGGGGACAGCGGACGCTCCGGCAGCCTCCCTTCCGGAAAAAACTTACCATGAACGCCGAGGACCGCCGTCACCGGAAGCAGAAACCGGAACGTCGATCCGCTCTCTCTGCAGTGCAGCTCCGCCGGCATCCCATTGGCGGCTGCCTCTTTCAGCGCCTCCATGCAGGACACCGTCGCCCGGATATCATCTGAAGTTCCGTTACTGACTACACGGCACGGATGTTTGGAAAGATACGCGCAGATCCATGCGCGGTGCGCGTCTGACTTACTGGATGTGATCGTGACATGCTTCATTTTATTGTTCTCCCTGTACATACGGCCTGCCGGAATGGAGCAGATCAAGCAGATTGTTCACCGGAACCGTTTTTCTTACGCAAGTTCCGATACACTCCGGAATCACCAGATCAATGGAATCCTTTTCGCGTTTTTTATCGGAACGCATGATTTCATCCAGCTCCTCATCGGTGTACGGAACAGACAGATCAAATCCGTATTCCAGGAGCAGGCTGTGCAGCGAGTCTCTTACAGAACCATCACACCATCCCTGCTCCGCTGCGATCGCCGTCATAAAATTCATGCCTTTGGCGACAGACAGTCCGTGGCTGAACGCGTATCCGCTCTTCTGTTCAATAGCGTGGCCGATTGTATGCCCAAAATTCAGAAGGTGGCGGACGCCGTAATCGAACTCATCTTCCTCGACAAATCTCTGTTTAATCCCGACGCAGGTTTTCACAATTTCTTCCAGACTCTTCCAGGCGTCATTTGGATTCTGCAGCCTGCTGAACAGATCGCAGTCAGCGATCATGCCGTACTTAATGACCTCGGCCATGCCATCGAGAAGCACAGAATACGGAAGAGAGTTCAGAAGCTCCGCGTCCTGCAGAACCAGCTCCGGCTGGTGAAACGCACCGGCCAGGTTCTTTCCTTCCGGAAGATTGATCGCTGTCTTTCCGCCGACGGAGGAATCCACCGCGGCCAGCAGTGTCGTCGGCACCTGTATGACGCGGATTCCGCGAAGATATGTCGCCGCCGTAAATCCGGCCAGATCTCCGACCATGCCGCCTCCCAGCGCGACAACCCCGTCCGCGCGCGTCAGTGGAATTTCTGCAAGATTATTCAGCATCTGCAGATAAACCAGTCCGCTCTTTGACTCTTCTCCTGCCGGAACAGTGAACGTATAGACGTCAAAACCCGCTTCCTCAAGAGAACGCCTGCATGGCTCCAGATAATGCGGTCCGACATGATCATCCGTAATCACCGCCAGTTTACCGCCGTCCTGAATTTCCTTCACGCGCCAGCCGATTTCTTCCAGTTTCATCCTCTTCTCCCTTCCGTTTTCCCTTATTTCCGAACAATCCTGAGCAGTCTTCCCTACTGCGCAATCTCTGCAAGATGCTCTCTCTCCTCGCGTCCCTCCGCCAGGAGATCCGTCAGCTTGCTGCGGTCGCCGTTCTCCAGCGCCTCCTTATATTTCTGCAGCTCATCGATCAAAAGGTTCAGCTTGGACAAGAGGTTGTCCCTGTTTTCCATAAACAGATCAGTCCAGACATGCTCATTCAGAAACGCAACTCTGGTCATATCCCGGAAACTGCCTCCGGCTACCTCCGCTTCTTCACGGATACCGTCATCACATTTTACAAAAGAGCTGGACACTAGGTGCGACAGCTGAGAAGTGAATGCAATGACCTCATCATGCTCCTCCGGCGTCATGACAGAAAATCTGGAAAATCCCGCCATGCGGAGAATATGTTTAACTTCTGTCATTAAATCCAGATCGTTTCTGTCCCGGTCGCTTGGAACAACTGCGCAGACTGCTCCGTCGAACAGGTTCTCTTCGCTGTTTTTAAATCCCCAGGTTTCACGGCCTGCCATCGGATGTGTGCTGACAAAGGTAATCCCAGCGGTTTTTTCAAGGCCGAACCCGATTTCGCAGATTCTGCGCTTAACGCCGCAGCAGTCCATAATAATCGGCTGCTTTTCTTTTTTTCCGATTTCTTCTGCATGACTGTTCAGCCACTCTTCTGCCGCGCGCGGCGGAATGGCCAGGAAGATGCAGTCGCAGTCCTGAACATTATCCTCGCCCAGGACGCCGTCGCAGCTTCCCTGCATCTGAACGAACTGAAGTGTGAGCGGCTGCACATCATATCCGTAGACCTCAGCTCCGGATGCTTTCAACGCTCTTGCTAAAGATCCTCCGATCAGCCCAAGTCCTACGATTCCAACCTTCATTTTATAACTCCTTTCCGATCAGATGTTCCTGATCCGCCTCTGTTGCCAGATAATATCTCTTTTTGATTTCTGTATATTATAGCTGATTTATTTCCTTGCCTGTATGCCTTTTGTCCTCAGGAGATGGAGAACTAGTCCTCCATCGCTGCCTTGCGGACACGTCTTACTGCGTTCATGGTGTCATCGAACATGTCCGGTGTCTGGGACTGCGCACCGTCACACAGAGCCTTGGCCGGGTTGTTGTGCACCTCGATCATGATGCCGTCTGCTCCGCACGCCGCTGCAGCCAGCGCCATCGGCTTGACAAAGTTTCTGCGGCCTGTCGCATGGCTCGGGTCGACGACAACCGGCAGGTGGCTCATCTCGTGAAGCGCGACGACTGCAGAAAGATCCAGCGTGTTTCTTGTGTAAGACTCGAATGTGCGCACGCCTCGTTCGCAGAGGATGACCTTCTCATTTCCGCCTGCCATGATGTACTCAGCACTCATGAGCAGTTCTTCCAGAGTGTTGGCCAGACCTCTCTTCAGCAGGATTGGCTTGTCCAGTTTTCCGAGTGCTTTCAGAAGCTCAAAGTTCTGCATATTTCTGGCGCCGACCTGAATGACGTCGACATTCTCGAACAGCGGAATATGATTCTCATTCATAATTTCAGAAACGATCGGAAGTCCGGTCGCTTCCTTTGCCTTTTCCAGAAGCTCCAGTCCCTCTGCGCGTTTTCCCTGGAAGGAGTAAGGCGATGTTCTCGGTTTGAACGCGCCTCCTCGGAGGAGTGTCGCACCGGCAGCTTTGACGCGTCTGGCAACTTCTACGATCTGCTCCTCCGATTCTACCGAGCACGGACCGGCGATCACTGCAAAATTGCCTCCGCCTATCTTGGTATCTCCGATATCGATTACCGTATCCTCCGGATGGAATTTTCTGTTTGCCTTTTTGTACGGCTCTGTTACACGTTTTACATCCTGAACAATATCGAGCATGGACAGCATGTCCACATCAATTCTGCTGACGTCGCCGACCAGTCCGATAATCGTCTGGAATGTTCCCTCTGATACGTCTGCCTTGACGCCCTGCTGCTCGAGCCATTCAACCAGCTGATTCTGCTGTTCCTTTGATGTTTCGTGTTTCAGTACTACGATCATTTTTCCCTCCCTGCATGTTTTCATGCGCTCTTCTGTTCCCGCGGTTCCTGCGGGGCGCTTCCATCCGTCATTTCCCGGAAGATGCGATTCATAAAAAAAGCCCCGCAGTCTTTGCTGCGAGGCTAAAATTCAATCATTTACATGACGAGAACTTTCCATAACATTATGCCCGATTGGCCATTGCAGCAAAACAGCTTTTTCTTTTGTTAAAGAAAAAGTAATAATAATAGTATTCAGCTGCAAACCAAAAGTTTCTCATTCCTATAAATCCTTTCACTAAATTCAATTCTGTCTTTACGACACTGCTAGATTAACACTTTTCGATGCATAAGTCCAGTACATTTTCACAAATAATGCATGTATTTTTGTTTGGCATCTACAAATCGCCCATCGTTCTATAGTATAATGACTTGACAAAACTCGCATAGTGCGGTTCAATAGAAACCGTAATATCACACATTAAAGCGATAAAGCATTAAAGCGCGTGCCCAGAGACCTTTTTCTCCGCACATCTGCATACCTGGAATATAAACAGAGGAGTCACATATGTATATATTGAAGCCGTCAAAACAAAGAACCGCAGAAGACCGCCGCGCGGTCAGAAACACGGTTGCAGACATCATCGATGATGTCTGTGAAAACGGAGATGCCGCGCTCCGGAAATACTGTCAGAAGTTCGATGATAACAACCGAGAGAATTTCCGGGTTTCACGCGAGGAAATTCAGGAAGCCTATGAACAGCTCACTGAACAGGAACTCGCAGACCTGAAAGCTGCACATGCTAATATCCGCGCGTTTGCACGCGCGCAGAGGGAAACGCTGACGGAAGTGCATGACTTCAGCCCGCAGGAAGGGATCTACTTAAGCGATCGCGTCATTCCTGTCAATTCCTGTCTCTGCTACGTTCCGGGCGGCCGTTTTCCGCTTTACTCCAGCGCGCTCATGCTGATTACACCGGCAAAAGAGGCCGGAGTAAGACGAATCGTTTCTTGCTCTCCGGTCATGCGCGGCACTGGAAAGATGAATCCGAAAACTCTTGCTGCCATGGATCTTGCGGGTGCAGATGAGATTTACGCTGTATCCGGCGCGCAGGCTGTCGCCGCTTTTTCTTACGGAACAGATCATATCCGTCCGGTCGATATGATCGTCGGTCCGGGAAACCAGTACGTCGCAGAAGCCAAGCGCCAGTGCTTTGGTCAGGTCGGCATCGATTTTGTCGCCGGTCCGAGTGAAGTTCTGGTTATCGCAGACAAAAACGCGCGGCCGGATGTACTTGCGGCTGACCTCATGGCACAGTCTGAACACGATCCGAACGCTAAGGGCATCCTGCTCACAGACAGTGAAGATCTCGGACGATCTGTCATGCAGTATGTAGAAGAAGAGCTGAAGATTCTGCCGGAAAGCAACCGTGAGAACGCATCTGCTTCCTGGCGCGATTTTGGGGAAATCCGCATCCTCGATTCTCTGGACCAGGCTCCGGACATCGCAAACGAAATCGCTCCGGAACACCTGGAAATCAACGTTGCTGATCTGGGCAGCATACAGGAAAAATGCGTCAACTACGGATCCATGTTCATCGGCGGAAATACAGCCGAAGTATTCGGCGACTACGCGTCCGGCACCAACCACACACTGCCGACTATGCGCGCCGCCCGCTATACCGGCGGTGTCTGGACCGGCATGTTCCTGAAAGTCTGCACACACCAGAGCATGACCCGCGCAGCATCACAGGCCATCGCGCCGCTCGCGGCCAGAATGGCCCGCGGAGAAGGCCTGGAAGGCCACGCGATCGCCGCAGATAAAAGAAAATAATCCGGCATTTCTTTTTATTATTAAAGTGCGCTGTTTCCCGTGTATGAAACAGCGCACTTTACTTTATCACGCAAAAGCAGCGCCTATATATTTTGTTCTAACATACAAATTTCCGAAAAATATTTTGCGAAAACCACAAAATAACACTTGATTCCTTCGCCCGCTGCGAGTATACTATGTTCAACGTCGGCTGAGGAGGCCGGCGGTTCCGGATCGGCACACTTTTTCACTCATGCCGGAAAAGCAGATGTGCAGAAGACCTGCACTGTCCGATATCTGGAACCTCCTGTTTACTAAGAATCAAAATGCAATTGAAAAAAGAGGCGCTGCACATCATGATTACGGTCGATGCGCAGATGCCTCTTTTTTCAGTTCATAACAGTATTTTGATTCTTCACATGGACAGACCCATGCTTTCTGTCTGCCTTTCCATCAGAATTCCTCTGCCAGCAGATCCAGAAGATCGTCTCTTGAAATGACGCCGCTTCCGGCTCCTTCCGTATTCAGGATATCTTCAGCGAGCTGTTTTTTCGCGTCCTGCATTTCCAGAATCCGCTCCTCAATCGTATTTTTCATAATCAGCTTGTACACCGTTACATTCCGCTTCTGTCCAATCCGGTACGCACGGTCTGTCGCCTGATTCTGAACAGCAAGGTTCCACCATGGATCATAGTGAATCACGACATCCGCTCCGGTCAGGTTCAGTCCTGTTCCTCCGGCGCGCAGTGAAATCAGGAAAACCGGCGTATCCTCTTCATTGAAGCGCTCCACCAGTTCCAGCCGTTCAAGTTTAGGCGTCTTTCCGATAATCTTGAAAAACGGAATCTTTCTCTCGTTCAGATCCTCTTCAAGAAGATCGAGCATGGATACGAACTGGGAGAATACGAGAATCTTATGACCCTGCTCCGCTGCGCTTTCAATTAATTCTACACAGGCCTCTCTCTTCGCCGAGCCACCCTTGTAATCCGAATAGCAGAGCGACGGATCGCAGCAGATCTGGCGGATCTGCGTCAGAGCCGCAAAGATCTGGAAACGGTTTTTCTGGAATTCCTTAGCATCCTGCTGCATCAGCTTATTCCTCATCGCCTGTACCCTGGCCTGATACAGTTCCTTCTGTTCTTCCTCCATGAAGGAATAATGCACCTCTTCCAGTTTATCCGGCAGATCCTTCAGGACATCCTGTTTAAATCTGCGCAGAATAAACGGCGCGGTCATATTTTTCAGGCGCTCCATCGTGCTTTCATCACGGCGCAGCACGATCGGTTTCTCGAACTCATCGCGGAACGTATCATACTTATACAGAAATCCCGGCATCAGATAATCAAAGATGCTCCACAGCTCGGAAAGCCGGTTCTCAATCGGTGTTCCAGTCAGAGCAAACTTGGTTCTGCTCTGAATGATTTTTACAGATTTAGAAGCCGATGTTGAATGGTTCTTAATGTACTGCGCTTCATCGATGATCTCAAACCGGAACCGGAGATCCTCATACTCCGCGATATCCCTCTTCAGAAGATCATATGAAGTGATCAGGACGTCGTAATTCTCCGCCGCCTTGATCTTACGCGCCCTCTCCGGTGAAGTTCCTGTAATCGTGCAGGTTTTCAGCTCCGGAGCAAATTTTTCTATTTCTGCTTCCCAGTTGTAAACCAGAGAAGCCGGGGATACGACGAGAGACACGGAATCCTCTTGCTCTTCTTTTTTTGCCGCAAGAAGCACCGCGATGACTTGAACCGTCTTTCCCAGTCCCATATCATCGGCAAGAATCCCCCCGAATCCATACTTGTCCAGTGTGCGCAGCCAGCGGTACCCAACTTTCTGGTAGCGCCGCAGAACCCCTTTAAGGGAGGACGGGACGGCAAAATCCGCATCATCGATGGTCTTAAATTCTTTCACAAGCTCCTTGAATTTACGGCTGCGGTCAGCTTCAATACTGTCAGAGTCCTCGAGCATTTTCTCGATGTACAGTGTCCTGTAAGCCGGAATCTGCATATTTCCCTGAACAAACTCCTTAGGCGTCATCTGGAGAGACTCCATGATAGCCTCCAGGCGAAGGAAGGTATCCTCGTTCAAATTGATGAAACTTCCGTCCTTCAGACGGTAAAACCGCTTTTTTTCATGGTACTGCTCCAGGATTTCTGTCAGCTCATCCTGACTCATATCTCCTTCCACATGCAGATCCAGAAGATGTCCCTCTGTCAGCTTTACGCCGATTTTTACCGGTGTATTCTTGCGGATGCGCACGTTCTGGAAACGAGAAGTGGCGTTGACCTCTCCGATTTCCATCAGACGCTCTGCGCCGGCAGACATAAACCGGTAAACGGCATTGGAATTACTGCCGCAGGAAAGCATGTTCCCGTCTTCCGACGTCTCCGGGAAATACTGTCTCAGCTCTGTCCGTACGCGACTTTCTCTCTCCCAGTCCCGAATCGTCTCATCCTCGGAAGGTTCTCTCAGAAGATCAAACTGCCGGTCCCCGTACACGGATACCGCGCGGCAGGTCACATCCTGACCCGGTGCGTCCAGGTAGAACACAAACTCCGGCAGCGGCGGAAGACACTCCCGGATTCTGTCGCTGTCCTCAACTTCAACAGCCGCGTACCGGCGCATCCACGGAAGCATGTCATACATCAGCACACTCAGGTTTTTACGGCCAAAGACGTAGGAGAACTTGAGCGCATCGCCGTTCATTTTCAGACTGTCCCATAACGGCTGCATCGCTTCTACCGCATCCAGAGGGATCCGGCGCAGGTGATGCTGACCAAACCGGTACGCATACCGCTGCCCTTTGAAGATCTGCGGGCAGCTTCCCTCCATTCTGACGCCCTGCAGAAGTCCGCTGTCCGTGTAAAACGGCTGAATCAGAACCTTCACATGCAGATCGCCCAAGTCAGGTGAAATTCTGTACTTATCACCGCCGTACACCTTATACTCAAGAGAATCTCCCCGCAGAAGATCATAAAATTCATCCAGAACGGTTCCATAGAGCGGAATGTCACCATCCGGAGGTACGCTTTCCTGCCCGCTGTCCTCTGCCGCGTTATACTGACGGATGACGCGGAGCAGAAACTGGTAATACTCCAGGCCGCGCGAAGTGAACCGGTCGTCGCCGAGAAGGAACTCCGTTTTGCTTCCAAACTGCATCGACTGACGCTGCTCCGTCACAGCACAGAACTCCTGAAGATTCTTGATCTTATACTTTCTCCCGGATCCCACACGCATCATCAGCTGCAGCTCACCATTCTTCAGCATCACATACGGTTCAAGATCCAGCGGCGGCTGAGTCTGAATGAGACGGGCTTCTTCAGCCGTCCTCTCCTGCCGCGTGTACATCTGGACATATTCATTTCTGAAATTCCGGACCAGGCTGGTTGCGCCGTAATCAGTCGCGTCACCAGGGTTATTGTCGTAAAGATAGCTGCCCAGAAGATAAACCAGCGCAGCCATGTGCGGACAGATCTGATCGTGCCACTGCCCGCCGTTGTTGAAATAGGTAATCAGACAGTCTTTATGATAGCAAGTGATTTCCGTAATGGTATCCTGCCCGAACCAGGCGGAAATACTGACGCTGCGGTTCTTTTCATGAATGATGCCTCTTGCCATGCCGGACTGCACCCCGCCCATATTATAGAAGAAACGGACATCTACAGACTCCAGTTCAACAATCTTATCCTTTGCGAGGCGCATACCCTGGTTCCACAGATCAAGCGGCAGCTGCAGCTTCCTGAGCATTGCCGGATAATCAAAATACCGGTACTGATCTCGGAACAGCTTTTCAAAATTCCGATACACCGTCTCCGGAATTTCCGGACCCTTTTTCTTTTTCTGGTCTCTAACGTTGTCCACTCTTTTATCCTCTCCATAACGCTGACGCACGCCCGCGGCGCTCCTTTCCCTGTCCGGATCCGCGCCGCTCCCTGTGCATGCAAAACATACCATTCATAATATTATACACGCTCTGCAGATATTTTTGAATAAAGCCGTGTTTGAAAAAATATTTCTGCTATACTGATAGCAGAAAGGAGTACAGAAGACATGAACAGACCAGACGAACGTCTTATTCTTGCAATGATCCGCTACGATGAGGGCGATCCTCAGCGGATCCAGCATTTTCTTAAAGTTTATACATTCGCAACGCTGATTGCAGGACGCGAGGGCATCGACCCCAATGAAAAACACGTCCTGGAAACAGCCGCCATCGTCCACGACATCGGCATCCACGTCAGCGAAGAAAAATACGGAAGCAGCAACGGAAAATATCAGGAGCAGGAAGGGCCTGCAGAGGCTGAAAAACTGCTCCGCGATGTCGGCGGTTATTCTGAAGACCAGATTTCCCGTGTAAAATATCTGGTCGGACATCACCACACATATGACCACATCGACGGCGATGATTACCAGATTCTGGTAGAAGCCGACTTCCTCGTCAATCTCTACGAGGATCAGCTCGATGCCGATGCCGTAAAAAACGCAGAAGAAAAGATCTTCAGGACCGAAACCGGCCTGCAGATCCTTCACGATATGTTCAGACAATAATCACTCTCGCCGTTTATTTCAACACAGCAAACCGGCGCGGAACTTTCCTCTTCAGAAAGCCGCGCCGGTGTTTTTATTTTACCTTATTTTACCTAATGATATGATTCTGGGAGGATGCACGCTGCTGTCTCCCGTCTTCCGGACATCCGGTCCGGCCGATTATCCGGCCGCTTTTCCCTTGCCCGTTATTCTTTTGTCCCTCGTCCTAGAGCAGACCTCCAACCGTATAGACCAGGAAAGACATGATCCATGCGACTACGCACTGCCAGACGACAATTCCGGCCGCCCACCTGCTTCCAAGCTCTCTTCTGATGGAAGCAATCGCAGCGACGCACGGCGTATACAGCAGGCAGAAAACCAGCAGCGCCAGTGCCGAAAGCGGAGTGAGCATGCCGGCAAGATTCTGCGAACCGCCGATCAGAACGTTCAGAGTGGCAACTACGCTTTCCTTAGCCATGAAGCCTGTGATCAGCGCGGTGGAAATCTTCCAGTTTCCGTATCCCATCGGCGCGAACACCGGCGCGATCAGACCGCCGAGCATAGCCAGCATACTGTCTTCCGAATCCGTGACCATATGCAGCTGCGGACTGAAGTGCTGCAGGAACCAGATGACGATCGTTGCGACAAAAATCACTGAGAACGCACGCTCAAGGAAATCCCTGGCCTTGTCCCACAAAAGCTGAAGCACGGTCTTGGCGGACGGAAGCCTGTAGTTCGGAAGTTCCATGACGAACGGAACCGCCTCGCCTTTAAACATCGTATGCTTGCTGAGCAGCGCCATGATGATGCCGACCAGAATGCCGGTGAAATACAGCAGCACCATGATCAGCGCACCCTTCCCCGGGAAAAACGCCGCCGTAAAGAATCCGTAAATCGGCAGCTTGGCAGAACAGCTCATGAACGGCGTCAGCATAATCGTCATTTTTCGGTCGCGCTCTGACGGCAGCGTCCTGGTCGACATGACTGCCGGAACGCTGCAGCCGAATCCCAGCAGCATCGGGACGATACTCCGCCCTGACAGCCCCAGCTTTCGCAGCTGCTTGTCCATCACGAACGCAACGCGGGCCATATACCCGGTATCTTCCAGCAGCGACAGGAAAAAGAACAGCGTGACGATAATCGGCAGAAAACTGACGACACTCCCGACGCCGCTGCATATGCCGTCGATGATCAGAGAATGGACAGCTCCGGTAACCCCGGCCGCCGTCAGCGCGTGATCCAGCATGCGGGTGAATGCCTCGACACCCATGGCCAGCAGATTCTGCAAACCGGCGCCGATAACATTGAACGTCAAATAGAAAACCGCAGCCATGATTGCAATGAATGACGGGATCGCTGTGTGTTTCCCGGTCAGAACTTTATCGATTCTGCGGCTGCGCTGATGCTCCTTGCTCTCATGCGGCATAACCACCGTTTTCCTGACAAGTTTTTCGATAAAAGAGAATCGCATATCTGCAATCGCCGCTGAGCGATCCAGGCCGCGTTCCTCTTCCATCTGCAGAATAATGTGCTCGATCGTCTCCTTCTCATTCTGAGAAAGACGCAGCGCGTCCATGATGCTCTGGTCGCCTTCAACAATTTTGGTCGCTGCGAAACGGAGTGGAATACCCGCATTTTCCGCATGGTCCTCAATCAGATGCATGATGCTGTGCAGGCAGCGGTGCACAGCTCCGCCGTTTTCATCTGGACTGCAGAAGTCCAGACGGCCCGGACGTTCCTGATAATGCGCGACGTGAATCGCATGATCCGCCAGTTCCTGGATGCCCTGACCTTTGACCGCAGAAATCGGAACCACCGGGATGCCGAGCTCTTCTTCCATCTCATTGATCCTGATCGAACCGCCGTTTCCGGTCAGCTCGTCCATCATATTCAGTGCCAGCACCATCGGCACATCCAGTTCCATCAGCTGCATGGTCAGGTACAGATTACGCTCAATGTTGGTCGCGTCCACGATATTAATAATGCCGCGCGGCTTCTCCCCGATAATGTACTGTCTGGTGACAATTTCTTCGCTGCTGTATGGAGACATCGAGTAAATTCCCGGAAGATCTGTGATCTCCGTATTTTTCTGCCCGAGAATCATTCCGCTCTTCCGGTCGACAGTCACGCCCGGAAAATTTCCGACGTGCTGATTTGATCCGGTCAGCTGATTAAACAGTGTTGTCTTTCCGCAGTTCTGATTCCCTGCAAGCGCAAACGTCAGCCGCTCATCATCTGGAAGCGGGTGTTCATCTGCGCGGGTATGATATTTTCCGCCCTCGCCAAGTCCAGGATGATCCAAAAGCTCACTTTCTTCATCTGCTTCCCTTTGCTTTTGTTCCTTTTGATGATCCTGCGCCTGATGCTCTGCGCATTCAGTGCGCTTATCATCGATCTTCCTGCGCACCGGCTCTATTTCAATCTTTGCCGCGTCATCCAGGCGCAGCGTAAGCTCATAGCTGTGAATCTGCAGCTCCATAGGATCTCCCATCGGAGCATATTTAATCAGCCGGACAACTGCGCCCGGAATCAGACCCATATCCAGAAAATGCTGGCGCAGAGCGCCCTCGCCTCCAACCGTCCGGACCCGCGCACTTTCGCCGATTTCCAATTCTTTTAACGTTTTCATTTCCGCCGTTTTCCTCTCTTGCTTGTCTGCATCTCTTCCGATGCCCATTTCGCTTAACCTGCGAACTGTATACTATTATATAGCAATGTCAAGAAGGAGTTAAACACCTCAAATAAAAATACTTCCCTCCACATAAAGAAAACCCGGAAGACAGAAAGGCGCCTGGATCCGCTTAAATACCTGCGTCCTGCGTATTCACGCACCCTTTCTGAAAAATTCCGGGTATAAACATCGTAATCAATAATTTCTGCTTAATATTGTGCCGGGCAACAAACGCACATCATTACTTATACAGTACGAGTGCGATGAACTCCAGCGGCTCATCCTCCTCATTCCAGAGGGCATGCGTCTCGCCGTCGCCTGTGAACATCACATCTCCAGGGCCTACGTCAACCGTCTTTCCCTCTGTCAGATACTTTCCGTGACCGCTCAGAACATAATACGTCTCCGCGTCACCTTCATGCGTGTGCTTTCCGACTTCACAGCCTTTTTCCAGAACCATGTGGTTGAACACACGTCCCTTATTATACATTTCCTCATCCGTCTTCAGAATCTTTCTGGCCAGAACGTGTCCCTTTCCGCCTTTAAACCCCTCAACGACCGCCGGTTCTCCGATGTTGCGTACAAATGCCATTGTCTGCCTCCCTGTTTATCCATGATTGTTCTGCCGCGGCGCAGCGGATGTCCGCGCGTCTTCCTTCCGTCTTTCCGACAAAAGCTGAACGGCCAAGAATGTACGCTAAAATTATAAAGCAGGTGAACCCATAATGTAAAGGGATTCCCGGAATCCGGCACCGCCGGCCCATTTTCTGCCAATTTGCATTGTCCATCTGCAGGCCTTCTGCCCAGCGGAGCATCCATCATCCGAGAACAGCCTTCCATCCGATCGACCGTTAATTATGGTCAACAAATAATTTTGCCAATTAATTTTTATTATTCATTGACAAACACCAGCCCCGGTGTTATTCTAAGAGCGTCCATTAAAGCAAATTGATTAAAGGAGACAACGAGTATGCTGAACGCAGTTCTGAACATCATCGTCATTCTAGTCGTCGTCGCGGTCGCCATTATTAAGGCGGTCATTATTGACGCGCCCACAGAATCCCGGATGATACAGACTGTAAATACTCTTTGTAATATGAAGGAGCCTCGGAAACGTTCCTTCTGATAGAATCAGTAATCACTGACTGCAGTTTGATGTCCGGAACATCAGCTGCAGTTTTTTTATGGCATGCATGCAGAAAGTGAGATTGCTTTCAGCGTCCGGCCGGATACCGGGCGCCGGAGAAGCCGGAGAACTTGGATTGGATTGACTCCGGCTGATCATGGAAAAATGGATAACACGCAGAGGCATTGGATTGGAGCCCCTGCCGCGGCGGAACGCGGAAAATTCCGCCGCAGGGATGTCCGCGATTGGATTGACGCGGAGCAGCCCAGAATAATATGGAGAAATAACAAAAAATCGTACTGACAGCTTCTGGAGAGACGGCTGGATATTCTGGATTGGATATGGGATAAACCGGCAGGAGATAAATTGGATTGGAGTGTTTTACGGAAGCATATGGAAGGAGAAAATGCTATGGAAATGACAGGTGCAAAGGTATTAATGGAGTGTTTACTAGAACAGGGATGTGATACAGTGTTCGGATACCCTGGCGGAGCGATCCTGAATATTTATGATGAGCTCTACCGTTACAAAGGGAAAATCCGCCACATTACGACATCCCATGAGCAGGGCGCTTCCCACGCAGCTGACGGATACGCAAGATCAACCGGAAAGGTCGGCGTCTGTTTTGCTACTTCCGGTCCTGGCGCAACCAATCTGACCACGGGAATTGCAACCTCATTCCTCGATTCCTCCCCTGTTGTTTTCATTACCTGCAACGTTGCAAAACCGCTCCTGGGAAAAAGTTCTTTCCAGGAAGTCGACATTAAGGGAATCACGGAACCGATCACAAAGAAGAATTATCAGGTACAGAATGTCGACCAGCTCGCAGAGACAGTCCGCGACGCATTCGCGACTGCAGAGAGCGGACGTCCTGGTCCGGTTCTGATCGACATTCCAAAAGATGTCACTGCAGCAAAGACGGATTTCACACCGCTCACACCTAAAGCTGTTGAGAAAAGAAAACATGTCTTCCGCGCTCCGGAGCCGGAGAAGGAAGATCTCGACACGCTTCTGGAAATGATTTCCAAGTCCCAGAAGCCGATGCTGATCTGCGGAGGCGGTGTCACAAGAGGCAAGGCCACCGACGAGTTCCGCGAGTTTGCCCGCAGAATTGACGCGCCGACCGCCATCACGCTGATGGGCGGAGGCGCTATGGACGGCGCGGACAAGCTGTCCACCGGCATGATCGGCATGCACGGAAGCCAGGCGTCCAACCGCGCCTGCGCAGGATGCGACCTGCTGATTGCCGTAGGCTGCCGTTTCAGCGACCGTGTTGCCTTGAAGCCTTCAACCTTTGCCGCAACTGCCAAACTGGTTCAGATCGACGTGGACCCTAAGGAGATCAATAAGAATGTCCAGACAGACCACTACATCCTGGGCGATGCCAAACGCGTCCTGCAGCTTCTGAATGAACGCATGCCGCAGTACCATCACGATGACTGGAAGTCTTACGTCTTCTCCTTCCCGACAGAAACAAAATACGACGACGTTCCGGGAACTCTGACGCCTAAACAGGCGCTGAGCACGATTCAGAAGACCTTCCCGGAGGATGTTATGGTCACCACAGATGTCGGTGAACATCAGATGTGGGCAATTCAGCACTTCCACTTCCATTATCCGGGACAGCTGCTGACTTCCGGCGGATTCGGAACGATGGGGTTCGGACTCGGCGCTGCGATCGGCGCCCAGGTCGGAAATCCGGATAAGATGGTTCTGCACATCACCGGAGACGGCTCATTCCGCATGAACTGCAACGAACTCGCCACAGAGGAACATTATAACCTGCCGATTGTCACCGTTATCTTCAACAACGGATGCATGGGCATGGTCCACCAGTGGCAGAAACTGATGTACAATAAACGCTACAGCGAGACAACGCTCGACCGCGGTCCGGATTTTGTCAAACTCGCAGATGCGTACGGCCTGAAAGGCGCCCGCGTCACCAGCACAGAAGAACTCCAGGCTGCCCTGCAGGAAGCCCTGGAAGAACATAAAAAAGGAAAGGGCTACGTCGTCGACTGCATCATTCCAAAGGAAGAACTGGTTCGTCCGATGGTCAACGGCGGAACCAACATCACCGATTTCCTTCTGGACTAAGAGATTCTGAAGCAGCCTGAAACTGCCCCATGGCAGCTGCTTTTGATCAGTTTTTCCTGACAGGATGCACGCCTGCAATCCAGGGCCTCTCGTCCGCAGGAATTTCAATAATGACCATCGCGTCATAACCATAGCAGAAGAAGCCGCAGAACACGGGGATCATCCCGCTCTGCGGCTTCTTTCCCGTTTCTGCATTCTGCCTTCTGCTTTCTGCGCCCGCCGTCCCGGGCGCAGTCCGTAAATTCCACTTGCAGACTGACCGTCCTGACGGTATAATAATTATATTGTGTTGAAACACAGAACATCCATGGAGAGATGTCAGAGTGGTCGATCGTGCGGCACTCGAAATGCCGTGCCCCTCACGGGGCCTCGGGTTCGAATCCCGATCTCTCCGCCATATCAGAAGGCCGGCAGTGCTGCCGGTCTGTTTTTTTATGTTTAAACAGCGTTCAGCGGCAACGCGCCGCTCTCATCAAATCCTGCCCTAGAACCGCTTCCGCGCCCCCGCGAGCCAAAAACAAAACCAAGATTTTACATTTACAATCTTCTTCCCTGCATCCGTTTATGGTATACTTAAATAATCATTTTCCAATTAAATCGTATCTGCTCATAATATCCCTGCGGGCAAGCTGCCCGTTTACAGACAGCGGATGCTGAGCACACAGGAACAGCCAACAGAAAGGTGTGAAACTATTAGTACCCGAAAAAACAAACTGCGCATCCAGGATGAAAAGAAAGCGATCCGGGTTTCTACGACGCTCGGCGTGATCGTCGCAATTGCAGAAGTGCTGATGTATCTGGCCACCCATTCCCAGGCCATCCTGATCGACGGCATCTATGACAGTATGGACGTTGTCATCCTTGTCATCTATCAGCTGCTGATCCCTCTGCTCTATAAACCGGTCAGCGAGAAAATTCCTTACGGCTTTGCGCAGGTAGAATCACTGTTTATTCTGATCAAAGGCTCGATCCTGATCATTGTCACCCTTCTGGTTATCTACGACAATATCCAGGTCATACTTCACGGCGGATCCCATCTCGATACCGGGCTGATCTTGTATTTTGAATTTGCCCTGACCCTGTTCTGCGTCGCCGGATGGCTGCTGATGCGCTTCCTCGGGCGTAAACTGAAAACCCCGATGATCAAAGTCGAAATCATCACCTGGAAAATCGACGTATTCCTGAGCCTTGGCGCATTCCTCGGATTCGGCCTCGAGATCCCGTTCCATTACTACCATGTGCTGGAATGGACCATCCCGTACATCGACTCCGTCATTTCCTGCGTCATCGCCGCGCTGATGCTTCCTGAACCGACCCGCGCCTTCATCAATGCTATCCGAGAACTCGTCCTCATGGCCCCTCCTGCAGAAAAAATCGAAGAGATCCGCGCTATCGCAGCCGAGGGCCTGAAAGATTACCCATATGACGTAGACTTCATCGACGCTGTCCGCACCGGCCGCCGCCTCTGGATTTCCCTCTACGTGACGACAAAGGGCAACATCATGAACATCAAACAGCTCAAGGAAGCAACCGACAAGCTCCGCGCACTGCTCTCCGCCCGCTACACCGGCGTCTACCTGGAACTCGTTCCCGACGTCGCCCCGGATTCCCCGGTCGCCCGGGCCATGAACAAAGAAAACTCCGCCTCATCAAACGTCAGCAAAGAGATTTCTTCCACAACGAGCTGCAGCAAAGAAACTTCCACCCCCTCAAACTGCAACATAAAAGAAAGCGGAGTATAGATACTACCTGGCGGACGGGAATCCTGCCTGCTCACTGCACCTGTTACACACGGATTCCCGTCCGTTTCTTCTTACATACACAATATCTCACGTCCACGGACAAAATTCATGCTCCCGGACAGGCCGCACCTCCTGAAACCTGCAGATTCACCGTCCACAACGCCAGTATAAAGGAAATATCTGTCCAAATAGAAGCTACACGTTCATGGACACCGATCACAGTCTGCAACACCGGAAATAATGCAGAAATCTGCGTCCAATTTGCAAGTATACTGTATCCTCGGACATAATAATCATTCTATTACATTTGGACGCAGATCCTTATCCGCTGCCTGCCAGTTCTAGCT
>SFHC01000042.1 GCA_004555725.1 [Eubacterium] saphenum | reverse complement strand
GTTGTTGATGAAACGACATTGACCGATCTGGGAGTGAACAAAAAAGTAGGAGAGACTGTCGAACTTGTCTGGGAGAAGGACGGAAAAAAGATGGAGTCCTCCTTTGTTTTATCCGGGTATCTGGAAATGAAAGGTGCAGATGGAAAAAATGGAGATCTATGGGTATCTCATAAATTTGCGCAGAAATTTTCGGGAAATAGGCTTCAAGTGCAGGTAAGGTTTGCACTGCCGTTTGGGATTGCTAAAAACGCAGAGAAGTTAATTTCTACTTGTGGGATCCAGCATGCGGAAGTGGAAATCAACGATGTACAGAAAATCAGTATTTATTTGCGAAATCTGATGGAACAGCAGAATGAAGTGATTATGATGCTGTTTCTCTATCTGGCAGGCTATTTTGTTTTTCGCAGCATGTTTCAGATTGCAGCGGTCACGGATCTGGAATATTATGGGAGGTTAAAGACGCTTGGGATGTCTCCGACACAGATCTGCAAAGTATGGATGGGAAGCGGGAGCTTCCGCGCTTTGGGCGGCGCCGGGCGATGTATTTGGACCGCTTCTGAACTTCGGAGTAATTGCGAGGAGGATGCGGAGATATACGGAAAAGGCACAGTCGCTTACAATTCCGGATTTTTTCGGCCACAGATATTACAGTAAAAAGATACGCTATCTGTCAGTTGTAATATTGATCGTGGCAATGGTAATCAGTCTGCTGGTGGAATATATGGCCATGGGCGTTTTGATATCATGCATCACCGGCTGGTCTTATACCGTATCACTCATCGTTGGATGTATCGTTATCCTGATATATACCGGCGCGGGAGGATATCTCTCTGTGGCGTACACGGACTTCGCGCAGTCTATACTGATGGTGATCGGAATGTTTATTCTGATTCCGGTGTGTGTCAGCAGTGTCGGCGGACTTAGCGGTATGAATCACGGTCTGATTGACATCAATGAAGGACTGGCAACGCTATGGGGAGAAGACTACTATCTGAAGGGAGCGCCACTGATGATTGCCGGGATTGCTCTGGTGTACTTCATCGGATATATGGGTCAGCCTCATCTCGTTATAAAAACAGTCGCAATCAGAGATGAGAAATCCATACGGCTGGTTCCCATGATAGGAGCGTGCTTTGGTTTCTGCTTGGCCTTTGGCGTCTATATCCTCGGTATGGTTGGACGAGTCGTATATCCGGATGCGGCAATGCTTCCGGGCGGAAATGCAGAATACGTAATGCCGATGCTGGCACTTACCAAATTACCGGCCGGCCTTGCAGGGCTCATTCTGGCCGGAGCTGCATCAGCAGTTATGTCGACAGCGAGCGCGCTTCTTCTGGTTATAGGCTCATCTGCGGGCAATGATTTGTTCTCGCAGCTTGTGCCGAATGCAACGGATGCCCAGAAAATGAAGGTTTCCAGATATGCCACTTATGTGCTCGGACTGATCGGTGCAACTATGTGCTTCGTTCCGATCTTTGAAGTAGGCGTATACCAGTTGACATGGATCGCATGGTCCGTACTGTCGCCGGCCTTTATTCCATGTATTATCGGAGGACTGTATTGGAAACGGGGAACCAAACAGGGAGCTGCCGCAGCTATGATTGTCGGCTCCGTCACAGGGTTTCTGTGGTATTATCTGCTTCAGGAGAGAACCAACATCCATACATTTTTCGCTGCGCTAGTCCTTGCGATTGCGGCATATATTATCGTCAGTCTTTTGACAAAGGAGCCGCCGAAGGAAATTCAGGATCTGATGGAGTATTCCAGAAGATTTGAAGACGTTAATGAAACTGCGATGCAGGAAACCGGAACGGTTGACCGGGTCGAGGTGCGGGCCGAGGATATGGAAGAGCCGGTTTCGGGAATTGTAATGAATCAGGAACAGTTTACAAAAGTAATCGGGGTCTGCGCGTTAAGTCCCGATCGGGCTTAACAGACGCTGACGTTGATTTACTGACGGTGCCGCGGTCGCATCCGGCTGAGTGCGCATTGGCTGCAGCCTGATTCAGAGGGTGTGAAACATGAAGATCCAGGTACTCAACGGAGTTCGGTATACTCCTGACATGCTGATTCGGAGATTGAATAAATCCAGAAAAATCACCGGAATTGAATACAGGTGCGTTAATACGCTCTACAGTTTATGCTGGGTTTTTCAGTTCAGGATCGGATTACAGGTCACGAAGAAGACACGCAGATATGCAGGATATTATGCGGGATTCGATGAATCCGTCTTATCCCCGGGTAAGCTCTCTCATCTTCCGTCCGGCAGAGAAACGGATGTGGAAACGGACTGCGTTCTGCGGGATAAGCTGACGGAGGAAGAGGCACTGCAGCGAGCGTGGGACTATAATCGTGAGTTTATCCTGAAAAAATTCCGGAATCTGTATGCGGTTCCCGAACTTGAAGACCATGTGACAGAGCGGTTTTATAAACCCGTTTATCTCATTGAATTTTACAATCCCGAATTAGATGAGAAAAAATATAAAGTGCTGGATTCCCTGACCGGAGATCTGGATGATATTTTTCTGACGGAGGCCTGAAGGCGGAAGAATAGTCAGCGGACAGGACGACAAAAGATCAGCTGCCGGATCTCCTTCGCCGTCACAGCGCTGCGGCCGCCGGAAAGCCTGGAACGGAGCA
>SFHC01000008.1 GCA_004555725.1 [Eubacterium] saphenum | reverse complement strand
TATTACATTTGGACGCAGATCCTTATCCGCTGCCTGCCAGTTCTAGCTGCTTTCTGCGTCCGATTTACATGTATACCGAATATCTGCGTCCATGTTTTATTTTCGTTGCACCGGACGCAGATCATCTTCAGCAAGGGGTATAAACACAGTAATACCTGCGTCCAATTTACATGTATACCGAATATCTGCGTCCATGTTTTAATTTCGTCGCATCGGACGCAGATCATCTTCAACAATGGGTAGAACCACGGCAATATCTGCGTCCAATTAGCAAGTACACAGTATACTTGCACTTCCTTTTCATTTTTACCCTTTTGGACGCAGATTCCGTCAATCAGCGCTGGCGAAAATTTGCTTTCTGCGTCCAAATCACAAGTATACAGTATACCTCCGCATAATCTCCTCTTTACCCTCTCTGGACGCAGATTCACTCTACCCAAGACCGTAAAACCACCTGAATCTGCGGCCAGAGTTAAAGTATGCAGTATACACTAACTAAATTAGCCCTATGTTGAATTCGGACGCAGACCGGAGCTGCAGATTTGAAAGGATTCCAGACTCTGTGGGTGAGATGGGATTATAGTTGCCTGACCACTGGTGGAAATTGAAAACAGGGCCATTGTATCAAGCATGATTCTCTGCTTCATACAACAACCCTGTTCTCCCTCTCCATTTTCTATTCTAACAATCTAATCCTTGAAACATTGCTATATTAATTAACATTGCACTTTTTCTTGCCGGCAGGTCTGTTTTACCGGGCTATTTTGCCAGGGGATCGAGGACGTCTTTCAGGTCGGCGATGATGTCGTCCGGATCTTCCAGACCGACGCTCAGGCGGACCAGTCCTTCTGAAATGCCTGCTGACGCGAGTTCTTCAGAGGAATATGTGGAATGGGTCATCGATGCCGGATGCTCTACCAGGGTCTCTGCGTCTCCGAGCGATACGGCGACGATGCAGAGCTGCAGTTTATTCAGTGCTGCGGCTACCTGCTCTCTGTCTGCTTTCAGCTCAAAGCTCATCATGCCGCCCATGTGGTCCATCTGTTTCAGTGCCGTCTGATGTCCCTCAAAGCTCTCAAGTCCCGGATAATATACTTTTTTAACGGCCGGATGGCCTTCCAGAAACTCTGCGATTTTCATGGCATTGGCGCAGTGACGCTCCATGCGGATGTCCAGGGTTTTCATGCCGCGCGCAATCAGAAATGCGTTAAACGGGCTCATTACTGATCCTGTCATATCCTTCAGGCCGAACATCTTGACTTTCTGAATGAACTCTGCGTCACTGATGACCGCTCCTGCGATGACATCACCGTGACCGTTCAGATATTTGGTCGCGCTGTGTACGACGATATCCGCTCCCTTGCTCAGCGGTCTCTGGATATACGGCGTGCAGAACGTGTTATCAACGATGACCTTAATGTCCGGATTATATGCATGCGCAATCTTTGCGGTTTCTTCAATATCAATGACCGTCAGCGTCGGATTGCACGGCGTCTCAAAATACACAACTTTTGTGCGGTCGCTCAGCGCTTTTTTCAGCTGCTCCGGATCACTCATATCAATGAATTTTGCAGTTACCCCGAACTCCGACAGTCCGTGGCTCATCAGTGAGAAGGTGCAGCCGTACAGCGCTTCCTCGGCAACGATTTCATCACCCTGCTTCAGTACGCTCCACAGTGCAGACGATATTGCGCCCATTCCTGATGCCGTAACCACTGCATCTTCGCCGCCTTCCAGCGATGCGAGCTTTTCTTCCACTGCCCGCAGCGACGGATTTCCGAGTCTCGTATAGATATAGCCGTCTTCCTCACCGGCAAACCGGCGTCCTCCCTGCTCGACCGAGTCGAACGCAAACGTAGAGGTCATATACACCGGATCACAGAGCGCACCCGCAGAATTCTTCTGCTTTCCAACATGAATCTGCCTGGTCGCAAATGATAAATCTTTCAGATCCTTCATGATCAGCACCCCTTTCCGCGCTTTCACACAACTTCAGAACTTTTATGAATAGACAGTATCTTTTCTTTACCTAAATCGTATCACAACTTTACCTTCATGTGTTAATATGTATACATGCGGACTTGTTCCAGCTTTTTCTTGGGACAAAATCACCCGCGCAAGGAGACAGACATGACGTTCAAACAACTGCAATACATCGTCGAAATCTATAACTGCGGCTCGATGAACCGCGCAGCCCAGAAGCTCTATGTTTCGCAGACGGCCATATCCTCCTCCATAAAGATGCTGGAGGACGAACTCGGAGTCAAACTGTTCCAACGCACCACGCACGGAATTAAGTACACAGATGAAGGGATTCGCTTTGTCAGCTATGCGTCCTCTCTGCTTTCAGAAAAGGAACGCATTGAATCCATGTACACCTCCGGCGGCACGGATCAGAACAAGCTGTCCTTTGCGATTTCTTCTCAGCGCTTTCTGTTTGTCCAGGACGCCGTGCTCCGCCTCTCCTATAATTCCGGGGACGCTGGATTTCACATCACCTACAGGGAAACCAACCTCCAGCAGGTGATTGATGATGTCAAGTCTACGAGATCCGACATCGGCGTGATTTCCATTACAAGATACGCGGAAGCGTTTCTCCTGCACCAGCTGGATCTTGCACACTTGATCTTTCACCCTTTGTCGAAAGTCTACCCGCGCATCTTCTGCCGCAGGGGGCATCCTCTGACAGAAAAAACTCTGATTCACGAAGAAGATCTGAAGGATTTCCCTTATTTATATTATGAACTGCCGCCAGGAACGCCAGCGGATTTTTCGGAGGAATATCAGATGATGTCGCTGAAGATGCCGGACCGCTCATTCTGCACAGACAGCAGCGCGTTTGCGTGCCATGCGTTTCTGCAGTCGGACGCATACACAATCGGCACTGGTCTGCCGTTTGCGCACGCCAGAGACATGGATCAGCTTGTCAGTATTCCGTTCGCGGGCGCGGACCCGATCCGCATCGGCTGGATCGACCACAAGAACAGCCGCGAATCAGAAATCACCAGACTGTTTACAGAAAGTCTGAACGAGGCGATCCATGACTCTATGGAGGAGCAGCGGAAGAAAGAAGTCCGCTGAAGAGTTTCCTGAATAATATAAGGGACCGCTTCACGGACGGATCTGATCGTTCGCGCAGCGGTCTCTGAGCATCAATTCATTTTTTTAATTCAATGGAACAATAAAACAGTTCCCTTTACATTAGATGGCTCTAGTGTACTTCTTCAGCCATTCCTTCTCCTCATCGTTCAGATACGGGGAAGTAACTTCATAAACCTTCTTATGATAGTCGTTCAGCATCTGTCTTTCTTCCGCGGTCATGAAATCCGGGTTGATGGCGTCAAGATCCATCGGCACCCAGGTGATCGGCTCCAGATGCATGAACTGTCCGAACTCATTGCACTCATCCTTGCAGACGAGCAGTTCGTTCTCCAGACGGACTCCGTGGGATCCCTCAATGTAGATTCCCGGCTCGTCGGTGATGACCATGCCTTCTTCCATGATGGCTGTGTCTCCCTCGATGAATCTGGAGCGGAAGCTTGCCGGACTCTCATGAATGTTCAGCAGGTAGCCGACGCCGTGTCCGGTTCCGTGGTTGAAGTTCATGCGGCGCTTCCAGAACGGATTTCTTGCCAGGTTGTCGACTGCAACACCGGTTACACCGTAGGTGAATACTGCGTTTCCGAGGGACAAATTGCTGATTGCGACAAGGGTGAAATCGTCTTTCATCTTCTGGGTAATCGGTCCCAGGACATACGTTCTGGTGATGTCTGTGGAGCCTTCCCAGAATCCTGCTCCGGTATCCGTCAGGAGCATGCCTTCCGGCTTCAGTTCAACGTCAGTCTCCGGTGTCGGAGCATAGTGAACGATTGCAGCGTGCTCTGCATAAGAGGAAATCGGCTCAAAACTCGGCTTGATATAGTTGCCCATTTCTTTACGGAACTCATCCAGCTTGTCGGAAGCGCTGATCTCTGTGATCTTGATCTTTCCAACGTTCTCTTTCAGCCATTTCATGAAACGGATGTGTGCGACACTGTCCTTAACCTCAGCCTTCTTGATGTTCTCAATCTCAACCGGATTCTTGACTGTCTTGAACGTCTCTTCCGGGCTCATGCAGTTGATCTTCTGCACGCCTGCAGGAATATTGCTGTACAGCGCATAGTTAATCTTCTGCGGGTCGAGCATGACAGACTGATCTTCTGCAATCTTCTTGACGTCCTCATAAACGTCGTTGTATGGATGGAGTGTTACGCCGAGAGCCGCCAGATCTTTCTTGATCTCATCGCTCAGCTTCTTGTCATCAACATACAGATGATAAGCATCCTGCGTAATGATGGCATAGGAGAGGAGCAGCGGGAAGTAGTCAATATCATCGCCTCTGATATTCAGAGTCCAGCAGATATCGTCCGGAGTCGTTTCAATATGGACATCTGCGCCGGCTTCATTCATTTTTTCACGAATATTGGAGATCTTCTCCTCTGCGGACTTTCCTGCGTATTTTACAGGGAGTTCCCAGGCAGGCTTGTCAGACATCGGCGGACGGTCTTCCCAGATCACGTCGATCAGATCCTTGGTATATTCGATTTTGCCGTGATTTCTTGCTGCTGCGTCAGCATATTCCTGACCTTCATCCATGGAAACGACACGGCCGTCAAATCCGACTGTTTCGCCTTCCTTCACGGTGTTCTTCAGGTACTCCGCCAGTGTCGGGACGCCCGGCTCATACATTTTCATCAGCTGAACTGTCGTTCCCTCCAGCTGCTTTCCTGCCTGAATGAAGTATCTTCCGTCTGTCCAAAGACGTGCGTCATTCATGGAGATCAGAGCCGTTCCGGCAGAACCGGTAAATCCGGTAATGAATACACGAGCCTTGAAATGCTCGCCGACATACTCATCCTGATGGAAATCCGCCGTCGGAACAATGAAATAATCAATTCCGTTCTTTTTCATCTGCTCACGGAGAGCAGCCAGTCTTTCTGGAATTACACTCATGATACACACTCCTTTCAGTAGAACCGCCCTGCCCTATGGGCAGAGCGGTCATGGATTAATTCTATAAGAATGATCTATTAAGCATTCTCTTTATCTTTATTCTCAACCAGCGAGCGCAGCGGCTTATCCATGATGAACAGGATAATCGTGCAGGCAAATGCTACAACTGCAACGCCGATGCAGGCATGAATAAATGTGAACTTGCCGCTGAACGCAAAGCCATAAACGTTCGCGTACAGTTTTGCGGCAAAGAAGATACCCAGGCTCCATACGGCCTGCATAACTCCCATCAGACGGCTCGGAGAATATTCTGCGATGAACGCATTTCCCAGAGGGGAGAAGAACATCTCACCGAGTGTCAGGAATACCAGGAAGATGATCAGCAGCAGGCATGTCGGCTTAGCGCTTCCGCGAAGACCGTCGATGACAGCGAAGTAAATGTATCCGCATCCGAGGAACGCAATCGCGATTCCCAGTTTCTTGAAGATACTCATATCGCCCTGCGGACGGGATTCCAGCTTATGCCAGAGAGCTGCAGTGATCGGTCCGGAAATGATGCAGAATGCAGCGTTGCAAGCATCAAACCAGGTCTGCGGAATTGTAAAGTTTCCGATCGTCCAGTTCATGTTTGTCCCCCAGTAGTAGTATGCCGGGAGGTAAGCCAGGTACCAGAACAGCCAGAATACGATTTCAAATGCAGAAATCAGAATGATAGCCCAGATACGCTTTTTCTCTACAGAGTTCAGGGTCAGCTTGACTTCTTTCTGCGCTGCCTTCTGTTCAGCTTCACGCTCGAGCTCTTCCGGAGTCTTCTCCTTCTTGAACGGAACCTTTCCGGCTTCTCCGCCCTTGAAGTGGATTCCGAGAGTGAACCAGATGCATCCTGCGAGCATGACGATGGATGCCAGTCTGAAGCAAGGACGGAATCCGAGAACATCACCGTGAGCAAAAGTCTTGGTATACAGAACGCCGACAAGCAGCGGTCCGACCAGAGCTCCGACATTAACCAGAGAATAACGAATAGAATATGCAGATTTCAAATCTTCTGTTCTGACGATCTTACCTACCATCGGGCCGGTCTTGAACAGACCCAGTCCAAATGCTACGCAGAAAATCATCAGATAAATCATTCCGGCGGAATGAGCGATGGAACCGCAAAAATATCCGGCAGCAACGATCAGAAGACCAACTGTGGTAGAATAACGAGGACCGATCCATCTATCCACGACAAATCCGCCGAGGATAGCCAGCAGATAGGAGAATGCAGTCAGATTAGACTGCATCTTTGCAGCTGTTACATTAGAAAGACCAAGTCCGCCGTTTGCAATTGCAGCGGTAACGAATACCAGGATCAGCGAACGTCCGAGATAGAAGGACATACGCTCGAAAATTTCCGTACTTGCACATACCCAAAAGGCAAGCGGATACCTTCTCTTTTTGGTTTCAGGCATTTTACACCTCCACACAAACACAAAGCATAATACAATAACTCATATAACTCCACGAAAAATTTTAAAATAATGCGAAATAATTTAAAATTACGAACGCGATGCATCAATGTTCACATTTTCGCTGTGATGATATTATATCATTTATCTATCACAAATGTAAACATGTTCCATGCATATTTTTTGTATTTTATTTAACGATATACGCAGTTTTGTCATCGCATAAGAATCCGTTATACCTCTTTACATCATTGATATTCAGGCAACAATGACACTTAGAACACGGTTCAGTGTTGCCTCTGGGTTATTTACACTTTTATGCATATTTATAGATATTGATAATCCTGCAACAAACTTTGTAATCACAAACACTTCACCTATTATTCACTCATCAATATTTCTCACCTTACTGTATGCACTATTCATCTTGTGCGGAGCTCAATACGAGTTATTAATTTCACTTGTATACATCAAACATTTCTATTATTTCTTTTTTACATCATCAATTGTTATAACGCGGTATAGATAAATTTTCACGTATTAAAAAGCAGAGCTGAATTTTACTTCAGCTCTGCATGAAAATATGTTTGTGTGGAGTTTATCTATTATGTATTTCCGGCTGAACAGTCCGCGCCGGCTCCGGATGCTGTCTTTCGGCTACACTTCACGTGTGTATTTTGCCAGCCACTCCCGCTCATCTTCTTCCAGATATGGAGAGATGGTCTCATACACCTTCTTATGATAATCATTCAGCATCGCTCTCTCATGCTCCGTCATGCATTCCGGATCAATCGCGTCCAGATCCATCGGAATCAGGGTCAGCGGCTCAAAGTGCATGAACTGGCCGTCTCCGTTCAGTTCATCTTTGCAGACGAGCAGCTCATTCTCCAGACGAACGCCGTGGGAGTCCTCAATATATACGCCCGGCTCGTCGGTAATGACCATACCTTCTTCAAACACTGCGGTATCTCCCTTGCGGTATCTCCACCGGAAGCTTGCCGGACTTTCATGAATGTTCAGCAGGTAGCCGATTCCATGCCCGGTTCCGTGATTGAAGTTCATGCGGCGGTCCCAGAACGGTTTTCTCGCATAGGTATCCAGAGGGATTCCTGTGCATCCGTACGGGAACACTGCGTTAGCCAGGGACAAATTGCTGACTGCGACAAGGGTGAAATCTTCTTTCATCTTATCTGTAATCGGTCCCAGGACATACGTTCTGGTGACGTCAGTCGATCCCTCGTAGAATCCTGCGCCTGTATCAGTCAGCAGCATTCCCTCCGGTTTCAGTTCAACGTCGGTCTCCGGGGTCGGCGCGTAGTGCACGATCGCCGCATGCGGCCCGTAAGATGAAATCGGCTCAAAGCTTGGCCGGATGAAATTCCCCATCTCTTTTCTGAACTCATCCAGTTTGTCCGACGCGCTGATCTCTGTGATCTTCATCTTTCCGACGTTCTCTTTCAGCCATCTCATGAAACGGATGTGCGCGATACTGTCTTTGATCTCCGCCTTGCGGATATTTTCAATCTCAACCGGATTCTTAACAGTTTTAAATTCCATTTCCGGGTTCATGCACTCAACCGTCTTTACGGCATCCGGCAGATTGCTGTACAGCGCGTAGTTCATTTTGGACGGATCCATCATGATAACTTCATTTTCACCGGTCTTCTTGATATCCTCGTAGATGTCGTTATACGGATGCAGAACGACGCCGACCGATTCCAGACCCTGTTTAATCTCATCGGAGAGTTTTCTCTCATCAATATATAAATGGTACTCTTCCTGCGTCACAATGGCATACGATAAAATCATCGGGAAGAATTCAATATCATCGCCGCGGATGTTCAGTGTCCAGCAGATATCATCCAGTGTCGTCACGACGTGCTGTGTTGCGCCGGCTTCCGCCATTTTCTTACGGACATCTTTTATCTTTTCCGCAGCGCTCTTTCCTGTATACTTCAGATCCAGGCAGAATGCCGGTTTTTCAGAAAGCGGCGGGCGGTCTTCCCAGATCTCATCAATCAGGTCGACGGAATAATTGACCTGGCCATGATGCATCTCTGCAATCTGCTGGTACTCCTGACCCTCGCTGACGGAGACTACGCGTCCGTCAAAACCGATCGTCTCGCCGTCTTTTACAGCCTCTCTCAGATAATCCGGGAGCGTCGGAACATCCGGCTCGCCCATCTTCATCAGCTGAACGGTCGTTCCCTCAAGTTGCTTTCCGGCCTGAATAAAATACCGGCCGTCTGTCCACAGTCTTGCATCATGCATGGAAATCAGCGCCGTTCCCGCAGAACCGGTAAATCCTGTGATGTAAGCACGTGCCTTGAAATGCTCGCCGACATACTCCGTCTGATGGAAGTCAGCTGTCGGCACTACATAGTAATCAATATTATTCTGCGCCATCTTTTCTCTAAGCGCAGCTAATCTTTCCGGAACAGTCACGATATACTCCTTTCTGTCCACGTTGGCCCCTAGGCCGCTTTTTCCTTTGTCTGGTTCTTTGAATCGCTGTTTTTATCCTTGACCAGCGATGTCAGCTTGTTATCCATCGCAAACAGCACAATCGTGCAGAAGAACGCAACGATGGCAATGCCGATGCAGGCATGGGAGAACTGAAATCTTCCGCCGAATACGAATTCATAGACATATCCGTACAGCTTTGCTGCTGCAAAAATTCCCAGTCCCCATACACTTCCCAGAATGGCAAGCATGCGGCTCGGCGCATACTCAGCGATAAATGCATTTCCAAGCGGTGAGAAGAACATTTCTCCCAGCGTCAGGAAGGCCATGAAAATGAGCAGGAACAGTACAGACGGTTTGCTGCTGCCTCTTGCTGTATCAAGAATGGCGAAGTAGATGTATCCGAGTCCGATAAAGGAAAGACCAAACGCAAGTTTCTTAAACAAACTCATATCTCCCTGCGGACGTCTGGACAGTCTCTGCCAGAGTGTCGCTGTGATTGGTCCCAGAATGACGCAGTAGAGTGAGTTCACAGAATCAATCCATGCGGTCGGAATATGGAATCCGCCGATAGTCCCGTTCAGGTTCTCTGTCCAGTGGTAGTAAATTGGCAGGAATGCCAGATACCAGAAGATCCAGAATACGATCTGGAACGCGGAAATCAGGATGATTGCCCAGATACGTTTCTTCTCAATCGGAGTAAGCTTTTCTTTATATTCACCCTTATTCTTTGCTCTTTCTTCAGCTTCGCGAGCCAGTTCTTCTGCAGTCTTTTCTTTTTTAAACGGTTTCTTACCGGCATCTCCGCCTTTCAACCAGATTCCGACAGTAAACCAGATGCCTCCGGCAAGCATGACGATAGCCGCCATACGGAAACAAGGACGGAATCCGAGCACATCTCCATGCGCAAAGACATGTTCATACAGAATTCCTGCGACAAACGGGCCGATAAACGCACCGACGTTAACGAGCGAATATCGTATTGAATATGCGGAATTCAGCAGTTCCGGCTTTACGATTCTTCCGATCATCGCTCCGGTCTTGAAGAATCCAAGTCCCAGCGCTACGCAGAAAATCATGACGTAAATCAATTTTGAAGACTGCGCAATAGATCCGCAGAAATAACCGAACGCAATAATCAGTGCGCCAATCGGTGTGGTATAGCGTGCGCCGACGACACGGTCAACAAATACACTTCCGAGCATACCTGCGAGATAGGAATACGCGGTCAAGTCAGCCTGCATCTTTGCGGCTGTGGTGTCGGAAAGACCGAGGCCTCCGTGCACAACTGCTGCTGCGACAAAGAGCAGGATCAGCGAACGTCCGAGATAGAACGACAGTCGCTCAAAAATTTCTGTACATCCGCAGACCCAGAAGGCAATCGGGTACTTTCTGCCTCGTGTTTCTTGCATATTAAACCTCCAGTTTTTCATTTTGCATTACATACTTCTATTTCTTTACTTCAACGCGTTAAAGACAGAAAGAACTAAATATTATAAACATATACTTTGTACGTTCATTGCTTCTGACACAGCGATATGGTATCATATCCAGTACATGAAACGCAACCTGTTTTTTGTACATTATTCAGATACTTATGTGGATTCCGTGTTTTATTTATTTCTTTTAACATGATTATTTATTCCCTTATTTTCCCGATAATCGTCTTTTCTTATTCACAAATACGGTCAATTTTCAGACTTCTATTCAGTATATTTATTCATATTTATGCATTCTGTCCTCTGGTTTATACTGCGTTCTAAACCGCGTTCTAATTAATTGTAAAAAAAAACACCAAGACTGCGTTCTAGCAATCTTGGTGAATAATCATGCACAGAATATCGTACAGGTTTACAGTTTGCTCATCAAATAATCGGTAAACTCTGCTCCAGTTGCGCCATCACTGTGACCGGTCATGACGACCTTTTTTTCTTTCTCACAGCACTCATCCAGCGCCGAATCCAGCATTGCTGACTCTTTGTCATAACCAATGTGACGAAGCATCATAGCTGTCGCCTTGATCAGGCTTGCCGGGTTGGCATACTGACCTCTTCCCTCTTCAATCATGCGGTCAGCGCTGCCGTGAACGGCCTCAAACATCGCGTACTGATCGCCCAGATTGGAGCTTCCTGCCGTGCCGACTCCTCCCTGAATCTCTGCAGCTTCATCCGTGATAATGTCTCCATAGAGATTCGGAAGAACAAATACCTGGAAGTCTTTTCTTCTTGTCTCGTCAAGAAGTTTGGCCGTCATAATGTCGATATACCAGTCCTGGAGTTTCAGCGTCGGGTACTTCATCGCCTCTTCATGGCAGATTCTGGAGAAATTTCCGTCCGACTTCTTCAGGATATTAGCTTTGGTGACGATATTGACGTTCGTCTTTCCGTTTGCAACCGCATAATCAAATGCAGTCTTTGCGATACGGCGGGTTCCCGGCTCAGTGATTACCTTGAAGTCAATGGACAGTTTTCCCGGAACTTCGATGCCGCGGCTTCCTACGGCGTACAGATCCTCTGTATTCTCTCTGAAGAAGATCCAGTCAATGCCCTTCTCAGGAACCTGAACCGGGCGGACATTGGCATACAGATCCAGTTCTCTTCGCAGTGCTACGTTAGCGCTTTCCAGAGTGCCTCCCTTAGGCGTCGTGGTCGGCCCTTTCAGAAGGACATCACAAGTCTTGATTTCCTCCAGTACATCATCCGGAACAGCCTTTTTCTGCGCCAGACGGTTTTCAATCGTCAGACCGTCAATCTGCTTAAGGATAACTTTGCCGTCTGCGATCTGCTCTTTCAGCAGGTGCTTCAGGACGCGGACAGCCTGCTCGGAAATGCTCGGTCCGATGCCGTCTCCCGGGCAGATTCCAATTGTAACGACTGGCAGATTGCGGAAATCTTTCTTTTCCTTTGCTGCTTCTTCCATACGCATGACGCGGCCGAGCTGTTCTGTCAGAAGGGTGCGGAACTGTCCGCACACATCGCTTACCACGGTCATCTCATTAATCTCTTTTAAACTCATATTGATCAGCTCCTTCAGTCCGCCGCCCTGTTCAGCAGCTTTCTTTTCTCTTTCATGTGCCATTTCATTGTCTCCTTGCCGCATGTTATTTTTGTCTAAGCGTGCTGCGCAGCGACCATGCGGAGCAGTCCTCCGTCCTTAATCATGGTTTCCTGACGCTCTGTGAACTTGCCCTCAAGCGGAATTTCCTCACCGGTTGTCTGGTCTTTCAATGTGAAAGATCCTGTCTCAAGACCTTCCAGGATGCCGGAGATCTCCAGCTTATCTCCCTGTGTCAGCTTGTCATAGTCCGCCGGATCCTTAAATGTCAGCGGGAGAATTCCTGCGTTAATCAGGTTAGCTGCGTGGATGCGGGCAAAACTCTTGGCTACAACCGCGCGAACGCCCAGGTACAGCGGAACAAGAGCTGCGTGCTCACGGGATGATCCCTGGCCGTAGTTTTCTCCGCCGACAATGATGCCGCGTCCTGCTGCCCTGGCGCGCTCAGAGAAAGTCGGATCGACAACCTCAAAGCAATACTGGGACAGGTGCGGAATGTTGGAACGGTACGGAAGAATCTTGGAGCCTGCCGGCATGATATGGTCCGTCGTGATATTATCCTCAACTTTCAGGATCAGCTCTGCGTCCAGCGTCTCCTCAGCCGGCTCTCCGAGCGGACATTCCTTGATGTTCGGTCCCTTCAGGATCTTTACATCCGCTGCCTTATCTGCAGGAGCCGGATCGATAATGGCTGTATCATTGATCTTGAAGGAGTCCGGCATAGTAATTTCCGGCATTTCACCAAGAAGACGAGGATCGGTGATCTCGCCGGTCAGTGCCGCTGCGACTGCTGTTTCCGGGGATACCAGGAAGACCTTTGCATCCTTGGTTCCGCTTCTTCCGAGGAAATTACGGTTAAATGTACGCAGGGAAACACCACCGGAATTCGGGGAGAATCCCATTCCGATGCACGGTCCACAGGCACATTCCAGAACTCTGGCTCCGGATGCGAGGATGTCGGACAGTGCGCCGCAGTCTGCCAGCATGGTCAGAACCTGCTTAGATCCCGGTGAAATCGAGAGGCTGACTGACGGATCGATGACCTTTCCCTTCAGCAGAGCCGCAACTTTCAGCATATCAAACAGCGAGGAGTTGGTGCAGGATCCGATGCAGACCTGGTCCACTTTGGTTCCCTTCAGAGACTCTGCCGTCTGAACGGCGTCCGGACTGTGCGGGCAGGCAATCATCGGCTTCAGCTGATCGAGGTCGATGTCGATGACCTTATCGTATTCTGCATCCGGGTCGCTGGCAAGCGGTGTATAATCCTCTTCACGGCCTTCTGCTTTCAAGAATGCATGCGTCACCTCATCCGACGGAAAGATCGAAGTTGTCGCGCCGAGCTCCGTTCCCATGTTCGTAATGGTCGCGCGCTCCGGAACAGAGAGCTGCTCAATTCCAGGGCCTCCCCACTCTACAACATAACCGACGCCGCCCTTTACAGACAAAATGCGAAGAATTTCCAATGAGATATCCTTGGCTGTGACAAACGGCTGCAGAGTGCCGGTCAGGTTAACCTTGATCATCTTCGGCATATTGATGTAGTACGCGCCGCCGCCCATGGCAACCGCTACATCCAGACCGCCGGCACCCATAGCGAGCATGCCGATTCCGCCGCCGGTCGGCGTATGGCTGTCGGATCCGATCAGTGTTTTTCCAGGTTTTCCGAACCTTTCCAGGTGAACCTGGTGGCAGATGCCGTTCCCCGGACGGGAAAATTTAAGGCCGTGCTTATATGCCATGGACTGGATGAACCGGTGATCATCGGCATTCATAAATCCGGACTGCAGGGTATTATGATCGACGTACGCTACAGACAGTTCTGTCTTTACGCGAGGAATTCCCATAGCCTCAAACTCCAGATACGCCATAGTTCCCGTAGCGTCCTGGGTCAGTGTCTGATCAATTCTGAGTCCGATTTCTGTCCCAGGAACCATCTCTCCTTTTACCAGATGTTCCTTAATGATTTTCTGTGCAATGGTAAGTCCCATTATTCCTCTCCTTCCACAATACCGGCAGCCTGTTTGCGTTCCTCTTCTTTTCTTTTTGCGAGAATTTCATAACTCTGCAGAACACCCTTGTACGCATGCTCGATGTGCATCTGCATCAGTGTCTCAACCTTATCGCCGTCATGATCGGCCAGCGCGTCCATAATCTGATGATGCTCCGCAATGGATTCCATCAGACGCTTCTCCGTCTGTTCCAGAGAAGCTTTTCGATAACGCATGAGCTTATGATGAAGCGGCTGCAGGATCCGTTTCAGCACGCGGCTCTTGCTTGCCACATATAACAGGTCATGGAACTCGGTGTCCAGGTCTCTGACCTTGTCTGTATCACTCTTCTGTGCATAGAACTCCTGTTTCTCGATGATTTCTTTCATCTCTTCCAGCTGGTCATCTGTAATGTGGATGGCCGCTCTTCTGGTTGCCAGAACTTCTACACGGCGCTTAACTTCATAGATATCACTGACATCATCGAAGGTCATGCCCAGTACGACAGTTCCGTTGGTCGATTCCTCGATCAGATCTTCTGCCATCAGACGGTTCAGCGCCTCTCTGATCGGTGTGCGGCTGACGCCGAGCTCCTGCGTCAGTCTCTTTTCACTGATGATTTCACCTCTGGCATATGTGCCGTTCAGGATGTTGTGTTCCAGCTGGTCGAACACACGGTCCGCCAGGGAAATTGTTTTGTATTCCATTTTCACGATATCCGCTCTCCTTGGTTGAATGCATTAACTTTGTGTCCGGTCGGTCAATCTCTTATTCCCTTGCTGTTTTATTTTTGCCCCTGCTCTTCAAACGGATGCTCACCCCAGTGTTTCTTCACCTGCTTCTCCAGCTCAGAAGTCGCAAGCGCTGTCGTTCTTCCATCCGCGTACTGCTCATCGACCCAGAGTTTCATCTCGTGGATCTTAGGATCATCCTTGCTGACTTCGCTTGATCCGGTCAGTCCGTAGTGCTCGTTAATCCAGTAAGCAATTCCGGCATTTCCGCTGGTCTTGCTGACGACTACGCCCGGCTTTCTGTTCAGGATCTTCTTGGTGTTGAAGATATTATAGATTTCCTCGTCTTTCAGAAGTCCATCCGCATGAATTCCGGCTCTTGTGACGTTGAAATCTTCTCCGACAAACGGCTGCATCGGCGGAATATTATAATGCAGTTCGTCTCTGTAGTACCTTGCGATCTCGGTGATCACTGTCGGATCCATGCCATCCATCGATCCTCTCAGAGATGCGTACTCAAACACCATCGCCTCCAGCGGAACATTTCCGGTACGCTCGCCGATGCCTAGCAGCGTGCAGTTTACCGCACATGCGCCGTAGAGCCATGCTGTAGCCGCATTCGTTACCGCCTTGTAGAAATCATTATGGCCGTGCCACTCCAGCATCTCGCTCGGAACGCCCGCATAATGCTGCAGACCGTAGATGATTCCCGGAACACTTCTCGGCAGCGCAACTTCAGAATACGGAATTCCGTATCCCATCGTGTCACAGGCTCTGATCTTAACCGGAATACCTGCCTCATCTGATAATTTCATAATTTCAGTAATAAACGGAAGGACAAATCCATAAAAGTCCGCTCTTGTAATATCCTCCAGATGACAGCGCGGAATCAGGCCGGCATCAAACGCGGAGCGAATAGTTTCCAGATAATAGTCTACTGCCTGGCGGCGCGTCATTTTCATCTTGTGGAAAATATGATAGTCGCTGCAGGATACCAGGATTCCGGTTTCTCTGATTCCCAGGTCCTTTACCAGATGAAAGTCTTTCTTGGTCGCACGGATCCAGGTCGTAATCTCCGGAAATTTATAGCCGAGCTCCATACACTTTTCAAGCGCTTCGCGATCCTTTTTGGTATAGACAAAAAACTCCGACTGACGAATAATTCCGTACGGTCCGCCAAGTCTTGCCATCATTTTATATAAATCCACGATCTGTTTGACCGTATAAGGCTCTCTGGACTGCTGTCCGTCACGGAATGTCGTATCCGTAATCCATACATCCTCCGGCATGTTCATCGGAACGCGGCGATGGTTGAACGCAACTTTAGGCACGCTTTCATAGTCATAAATATCCCGGTAAAGATTCGGCTCCTTAACGTCCTGCAGACTGTATTTATAGCTCGCCTGCTCCAGCAAATGTGTCTTCTTTGATGTTTCCAGCATGTGATCACCTCTCCCGTAATAATCGTATTTACGTATACAAGTATAGGATCGTACCGTCATTCTGTCAATGGAATCCACCGGAAGATCTCAAGTATTTATTTTGTACAATGGATATATATTCACATACTATGTATACATGAATAATTATTCCCCTTATAATTTGTTATCATACTAACAAACATCGCCAAATTGCGCTGATATCGCAATTTGGCGATGCATTCTGTTCTCCCGTCACAGAAAATAGCCTGTGTCCGGAAGTACCCTGTTTTCTTTGTTATTTTAGAATTCATGTATACACAGATACAGAATTCTCGACCTTTCCACATAGACAACGGCTGTATTTCTGCTTCCGGTCAGCTGTTTCCACTGCCGCGGCGCCGTTGTCCATACAGATGTACCTTTACACGTTTTCTCCCATTACTCGGTCCAGGATCAGCGGTTCCGGATCCGGCTGCTGGTTTCCGATTTCATATGCCTGCTGAACTTTCTCGACGGCTTCGATCAGCTTACGCTTGGATCCGGCGTATACGACAGCAAGTTCTTCTTTTACGCTGACTTTATCGCCGGCTTTTTTGCGAAGGAGGATGCCGGCGCCCGGGTCAATTTCCTGATCCAGCGTTTCGCGTCCGGCGCCGGCGGCGCGTGATGCCTGGCCGATCAGATGCGCGTCAAGCGTCTGGACGTACCCTCCGGTTTTGGCTGTGACGGACTGATGGAGCTTGGCCTGCGGGAACTGGTGCGCAGGATCGTCTATTACCGATGGATCGCCTCCCTGCGCCGTTACAAGCGCGCGGAACTTGTCCAGCGCGGCTCCGCTGACCAGGGCGCCGTGTGCCATCAGCGGGCCTTCTTCCAGAGAGCGCACGCGCCCTCCAAGGTAGATCATAATTCCTGCAATCTGCTCGCAGAGCTCGGTCAGATCTTCAGGCCCGTTTCCTTTCAGCGTTTCTATGGCTTCCTCCACTTCCAGCGCATTGCCGACTGCGTAACCGAGCGGCTGGTCCATATTGGTGATCAGACAGCAGGTTTTTCTTCCCGCCTTGTCCCCGATCCGGCACATCAGCTCTGCCAGTTCACGCGCGTCTTTCTGGCGTTTCATGAACGCGCCTTTTCCGGTTTTTACATCCAGAACGATGGATTCGCTGCCTGCAGCCAGTTTTTTACTCATAATGCTTGAAGCGATCAGACTCATATTTTCTACCGTCCCGGTCACATCGCGCAGAGCATAGATTTTTTTGTCTGCCGGTGTGATATCTCCGGTCTGGCCGGTCAGCGCAATGCCGATCTGCTGCACCTGATCCAGAAACTCCTCTTCTGTCAATGAAGTCCTGAATCCCGGAATAGATTCCAGTTTATCGATTGTTCCTCCGGTAAAGCCGAGGCCGCGGCCGCTCATCTTGGCCGTCGGCACCAGGCAGGCAGAGACCATTGGCAGCACGATGAGCGTCGTCTTGTCTCCGACGCCGCCGGTCGAGTGCTTATCCACGGTATGCCCGCGAACGCTGCTTAAGTCAATCGTATCGCCGGAGTCTTTCATCGCATCGGTCAATTCGAACGTTTCTTCATCCGTCAGTTCATTCAGGTAAATGGCCATCAGAAGCGCCGCGGCCTGGTAATCCGGGATCGAGCCGTTTGTAAAACCTCTTACAAAAAAACGTATTTCGTCGCGTGTCAGTTCTTCCCCGTCGCGTTTTTTCTCAATAATATCCAACATTTCCATCATGATTCCCCCTCTATCATGATCGTACTCAAGAAACTCGTTCCGTGTGCAAGCGGCGCCGCGTTCAGGTATTCTGCAGCGGTCTGTCCCAGATCAGCAAACGTCGGCCGCGTCCCCAGGTTTATTCCTTGCTTTATCTTTTGTCCATACAGCAGTACCGGCACATACTCTCTGGTGTGGTCTGTTCCCGCATGCACCGGGTCGTTCCCATGGTCTGCCGTGAGAATCAGCAGGTCATCCGGTCGCATCGCCGCAATAATCTCCGGAATCCTCCGGTCGAACGCCATGATGGCTTCTCCGTAGCCTTTCGGATTTCTGCGGTGACCGTACTTGGAATCAAAATCGACCAGGTTGGTAAAGATCAGGCCGTCTTTTACGGTCTTCTCCGCCTCAATGGTGCAGTCCACGCCGTTCTCATTTCCGGTTGTATGCACCGATGTCGTGATTCCCTGGCCATTGAAAATATCATGGATCTTGCCGACCGCATATACAGTCTGCCCGCTCTCTTTCACATGGTCCAGGAGTGTTCTTCCGCTTGGTGATACCGAGTAATCTCTTCTGTCGCTGGTGCGGACACGTTTCCCGTTCTGCTTCACATACGGTCGCGCGATGACTCTGCCGCACGCCCAGTTTCCGACCAGCATCCGGCGCGCAGTTTCACAGATCTCATACAGGCGCTTCAGCGGAATAACATCCGTGTTTGCAGCAATCTGAAAGACACTGTCCGCGCTTGTATACACGATCGGTTTACCAGTCGCCTCATGCTCCGGTCCCAGCTCTTCAATAATGACTGTTCCGGACGCCGGGTAGTTGCCGATAACTTCCGTACCGATCGCCTTCTGAAACTGATCGATGAATTCCTTCGGAAATCCGTCCGGATATGTCTTAAACGGAATATCCGTCTCCAGGCCGGCGATTTCCCAGTGCCCGGTGATCGTGTCCTTTCCCTTAGAGCGTTCCTGCATTCTGCCATACGCTCCGATGAGTTTATCTTCTGACAAAGTTAACGCGCAAGGTTCACATCCAGTGATGTTCCCCATGCCCAGTTTCTGCAGATTCGGTATCGAAAATCCGGGCGTACCCTGCTGCGCATGCAGAAGAGTATGCGCGCCGATATCTCCGTACAGAGCGGCATCCGGCTCTTCGCCGATTCCCAGACTGTCCATAACGATCAGTATCACTCGTCTGCTCATTTTGCCCTTCCTTTCTTGTCTTCTGCTCTTCAGCACCCTGGATTTACCGGATCTTTACCAGCCGGCACTGGACGCTGTCCAGCGAAACCAGTTTATAATGCACGCCGTTGAAATAGCCTTTTATTCCGCGGCGAAAATTTTCATTTCCGTGAAGGTGTCCGTAAATACAGGTGTTTACCCCCGCCTCAGACATTCTCCTTGTAAATTCCGACTCCTGGAATTTATCATTTGTCGGCGGATAATGCAGGGCGGCGATGATGTCGGACGCGCCTGCTTTCACAGCCTCGTCCAGAGAGAAGCTCAGTCTCATGGCCTCGCGCTGGTAGATCTTCCGGTCATGCGCGGTGAACTCGTCGCTCCCGGGGCAGTTCCAGCCTCGCGTCCCGCAGATCCAGGTCTCGGTACCCGGAACGTGATAGGCATGGTTCTGCAGAAACAGCATATCATCGTACAGCGTATTCAGCCTGCCTACGGAGGTCCACCAGAGATCATGGTTGCCCTTGGTCAGCACCTTGAACCCCGGAAGTTCATGCACCCACTCCAGATCAGCGAGCGCTTCGTCCAGCTTCAGCCCCCAGGAAATGTCGCCCGGGATAATGACTGTGTCTTCCGGACGGACAGTGTTCAGCCAGTTTTCTCTGACCCTCGCGGGGTGATCCGACCAGGACTCCCCAAAAATATCCATGGGTTTCTCAATCCGCTCATCCATGGACAAGTGTAAATCTCCAATCGCGTATATACTCATTTATTATTCCTCATGATCTGTATCCTGCGCGTATCCGGCACCGTTTCCATTATCTCCGTACGATAGAGAGGACAGCACGCTCTCCTGTACGGACGGTTCTTCCTGGCTCCGGCCATTCTTCTCATCCAGTCCCGATAGCTGATCCAGCGTTTTCAGGACTGCGCGTGAACGCACGCCGACCAGACGGTTCAAACGCTCGTTTACCTGATCGATGTTTTTCTGCGCCCGCAGAAGCTCATCCTCAAACTTGGAAAACTCGGTCTTTACCGCAGCAAGCGTCTCCCAGACCTGTCCGGACCGCTCCTGAATCGCCAGTGTCCGGAAGCCCATCTGAAGACTGTTCAGGAGCGCGGCCATCGTCGTCGGCCCGGCAAGACTCACCTTATACTCTCTCTGCAGTGTCTCTGCCATTCCGAGCCGCAGCGCTTCCGCATACAAGCCCTCTGACGGCAGGAACATAATGCCGAAATCCGTTGTCTTAGGCGGCGCGATGTATTTCTCACGGATGTCTTTTGCTTCATTTTTCATCGTCCGCACAAGCTGAGCCTTGGCGGATTTGACTGCGTCCGGATTTCCCTCTTCATAAGCATCAGACAGCTGCATGTAGCTGTCTGCCGGGAATTTACTGTCGATCGGAAGCCAGACCGGCTCATCGCCCGTGCCCGGAAGCCGGACGGCAAATTCCACAAATTCCCTTCCTGTCCCCTTGGTGTTGACATTCTCCGCATACTGCTCCGGGGCAAGAATCTCCTCCAGTATAGCTCCGAGCTGGATCTCGCCGAGGTTTCCTCTCGTCTTGACATTTGAAAGCACTTTCTTCAAATCTCCGACGCCTCTTGCCAGATTCTGCATCTCACCGAGCCCCCGGCTGACCTGGTCCAGCTGTTTGGTGACCAGCTGAAAAGACTGTCCGATCCGCTCTTCCAGCGTCTTCTGGAGTTTTTCATCTACAGTCTGCCGCATCTGATCCAGATGTTTGGTATTCTCACGGTTCATCAGCGTCAGCTGATCCGTCAGATTGTTATTGATCGAATTCAGCTGCTGCGCCATCATGGTCCGGATATTGTCCAGTTTCTGCTCATTTGTCATTTCCAGCATGCGAAATTTTTTATCCAGCTCTTCCAGACGCTCATTCTGGAGATCGGACGCATCCCGCATATTTCTCCAGACACCTTCACTGTAAGACTGGAACGCATCGCGGATTGCCCTGCCGGTTTCATCCGGCGCGTTTTCTGCGTCCCGCTTCATCTGCTCCATCCGGACCAGGACGGCGGCAGAAAGTGCTGCGGAAAGCAGGATCAGAATAACTGCAATCGTATCCATATTTCTGTAATTAATCTTCCTTATTAACTCATTTTCGTTATTGCATTAATTCTCAATATAAAGTATAACACAGGAACCAGTCCAGTCAAAATAATGGCGGTTCTTCTACATACTCTTCACATTTGAAGAGTATAATACGCAGGTTGTATACGGAAAACATAATATGCACAAAGGCACAAAGGAAAGAAAGGAACAATTCCGCCATGAAATCAGGCAGAGAATCTTTACTCTATACAAGCGTACAGAATATCCGGCAGGAGCACTTCCTGCAGAAGAGAACGTGGATGAAAATTCTGGTTTTCCTTCTCGTGATCGCCGCCGTCTGGACAGGCACACATAACGACTATGCCCTTTACCACAAGACGATCGCCAATGTGACCTCCACACAGCAGTCCTATCTCCAGACAGAGACAGGAAGTGACGGAACGTATGAATATCCGGAAAAACTCTACCGCCAGGACATCACTGCCGTCATCAAAAACGGCAGATACAGAGGAAAAACCGTCCATATCCGCAGCGAGTACAGCCAGTCCCAGGTATATGACACAAAGTACAAGAAAGGCGACAGTATCTTCATCGACACACTGAAGCAGGGACACTCCGGACTGACTGCCAGCGCCGTCAGTGTCAAGCGTGACTATCTGATCACAACAATTCTGACCGCCCTGTTCGGCCTGTTCCTGCTCGTAGGCGGAAATCTCGGCATCCTGACCATTCTGAGTCTGGTTCTGAACATGATCGCGTTCTACTGGGTCCTTGTCATGTACACCAAGGGCGTCAACATCCTCTTCATGACCATCCCGATGACGATATTCTTTACAGGCATGCTGCTTCTGTTCATGCTGGGCAAAAATGAAAAGACGCTGATCGCTCTGCTTGCAACGCTTGCAACAATCGGCATCACGACTCTGCTCTCTGCAGTCGTCATGCAGTTTTCCGGCCGCATCGACTATGATTTTATGGACTATCTGTCCCAGCCATACGACCAGCACACTGCCAACCTGATCTTCCTCTCAGAAGTCCTGGTCGGCGGACTCGGCGCCGTCATGGATGTCGTCGTCACCATGGTGATGACCGTCAGCGAAATCGTCCGCACCGGCGAGCATGTGACCCGGCGCAGCCTGATTCAGTCCTGCAGAAGCGTCGGAGACGACCTGGTCGGCACCATGATCAACCTGATGTTCCTCACCAATATCGCGTCCTGCATTCCGTCCTTCATTCTGTTCATGCGCAACGGAATCCATTTCAAGACGATCCTGCACTACAACGTATTCTTTGAACTTGCCCGGTTCCTCACCGGCAGCATCGGAACGGTGCTGGCCATCCCGGTTGCTGCGTTTATCGCGATCGGTTATTACGAGCGGAGACACATGATCGAGCCGGATGAGCCTTCGACAAAAAAGAACCGCGGCAAGGAACAACCTGCAGCATCTGCCAGCTCCGGCAGCCGTGAACAATCTGCCGATGATATGACCGCCAACGCGGCAAACGGAAAGGAGGACTAACAGCCATGATGCTGATTCTGTTAACGGCAATCCTGTTTCTGCTGATCTTCACGATCTGCGGAGATAAAGGAAGTAAATCCATTGTATCCACCTGCATCAGCGCGCTGACCATGATCGGAACGCTGTTCCTGATTTATCGGAACTTCAACCCGCTTCTGGTCGTTCTTCTGGCCTGCGTCCTGATTACCGCCATTACCCTGTTCTACCAGAATGAAATGAATGTGAAGTCTCTAGCTGCCTTTGTTTCAGTTATTGTAACGGTGCTGGTTCTTCTGGGGCTGATCTTTTTTATGGCGTACAAAGCAAACGCACAGGGATTCAACGCAGAAGAATACGAAATCACCGATTCTAACGGATATACCCGGAACATCCATATGAATATGCTGCAGCTGCAGATTGCGACCATGATCATCGCCCTTCTCGGAACGGTTATCGATACGGCTGTCGCAGTCACCTCATCCGCGTATGAAATATATCAAAACAATACCGCCCTCTCCCTGCAGGAACTGTTCCGTTCCTCTTTCCAGGTGAGCAAGGCGGTAATGAGCACATCCATTCATACTATTTTCTATGTCTATATCGCAGAATATATGACGCTTCTGATGCAGTATGTCTCGGACTACCACTTCAGCTATATCATCAACAGCCAGTCCCTCGCGAGTGAATTCATCAGCGTTTCCATCAGCGGAATCGGGTGCTGTCTGGTCGTTCCGATTGCGACGGTCATAGGCGCAGGCATGATCCGCGCCTATAATTCCTGATTATTATCGATAAAATAATCACTCCAGGAATCGTAAAGCCCGCTTCTTTCTTCATAGAGCTTCTGCAGTTCTTCCGGCGTCGGGGAGTAATCATCAATTTCAAGTTTATCGAGATCCCGCTTGATCCAGATAATGCGCCCGTTCTGCTTCATCAGGCTGTAGTTCGCTCTGCGGGTGACGATTCCGCTGCCTGCGGCTACGACAATTCCGTTTTTCTTGCAGATTTTTCTAAGGCACTCGGTTTCACGCTCCCGGTAATACTCCTCGCCTTTTTCTTCTACGATTCTTCTTCTGCTCATGCCCTCGCTCTTTTCGATGCATGTATCCAGGTCGTAGAAGTCTCGGTTCCTTGCTTTTGCCATTTGTCCGCCGAGATACGTCTTTCCGGATCCCGGCATTCCGATCAGGATATAATTCAGCTTTTGGCTGCGGATTTCATAGATTGCACTGTCGATGTCTTCGTCCGGGATTTTCTTCTGCTGGAACAGCTCGCTCGCCTGCTTGATCTCCGCGACCAGCATGGAAATGCCGCCGGCGCACGGAATATTATGCGCCATCGCATCCAGGATGAACCAGGTCTTGTCCGGGTTATAGATCACATCCACTGCCCCGCAGCAATTGGGGAATTCCCGGAAATCAATCAGCGACCGCCCGTTGTCCGGATACATGCCGACCGGCGTGGCGTTAATAATAATTTCTGCATCGCGATGATCCTGAAGACAGTCGTAATTCACCGCTCCCGTCCGGGAAACCACTACAATTTCCGAGGCCCTGCGGTCCTTCAGAACCTGCTGCACAGTATGTGACACGCCTCCGCTTCCCAGAACCAGGCACTTTTTCCCCTGAACATCGATTTCATTGCGGTCCAGCAAGTAACAGAATCCGAAATAATCAGTGTTGTATCCTTTAATCTTTCCGAATTCGCGAATAACCGTGTTGACGCTTCCTGTTGCCAGCGCTTCCGGAGATATCTCGTCACAGTACGAGACGATTTTCCGCTTATATGGCAGCGTAATATTGAATCCGTCATAGTCATGATCCCGGATTCTGTCTTCCAGTTCATTCTCTCCGGTCTCCAGCAGTTCATATGTGTAATTACCGAACATCTGATGTATCGGCACCGAATAGCTGTACTCCAGTCCTTTGCCGATCAATCCGAATTTTCCCATTTTACCTCTCCTCCTGCATTGCGTGACAGGTTCATTATACAACAACAAAATTGTATTCTCCACTTTTCCAGACACACTGTTCTGAATAAAAGCCGTATCGTTCCCCGGCTGTCTCTTAATATACCGTATTTCTCCGCCCAGTTTGTGTGCAAAAAAACATCTTCGCACATCGTATTTACACATTGGGCATCTTTATTTTCCTTCGCCCAGATACTATACTATATTATGTATGCGGTCATGCATGCAAATTCTGTTCTAAAATCTAAATCAAATTTTCAGATAAAAACAGACACAAGTCGAAAAGAGGCATTTATGAAGAATAAACACAATACCAAAGCCGGCCAGCTGAAACCTGTCCAGGAAACTGTTGAGTACAGGGAATTCCGTTCCTTTATCGATGGCGTGACTGCCAAATACAAGGATCAGACCTGTTTTATCATAAAGGATAAGCCGGCAAACCGTAAGGACAAGCCAACCTACCGGAACATCTCTTACCGTGAACTTCGCAGCCACATCAACTGGCTCGGAACCGGACTGATGAACCGCGGACTCGGCGACAAGCGCATCGCCGTCATCGGCGAAAACAGCTATGAATGGGCGCTCAGCTATCTGACCATCCTCTGCGGAACCGGAATCGTCGTCCCGCTGGATAAGGGACTTCCGGAAGAGGAGGCACTGTCTTCCGTCCAGAGGAGTTCCTCTTACGCAATAATTTTCGACAAAAAGCACCTTCCGCTGATGCAGTATCTGCAAGAGCATGACGCCGGAATCCATGAATACATCTGCATGACTCCGCTGGAGGGATATGACAGCCTTCCGGAAATCATGGATGAAGGAATCCGGGATTTCCAGTCCGGACACACCTCCTTCCAGGACATCATGCGCGATCCGGATGAAATGGCCGAGCTTCTGTTCACCTCAGGCACCACCAGCAAATCCAAGGCGGTTATGCTGTCTCCTCACAACCTCCTGTTCGACGTATACGCGATGATCCGCTGTGAAGACCTGCGGGAAGGCGATGTGAATATGAATTTCCTTCCCTATCATCACACATTCGGATCCATCAGCGTTGTTACAGCTCTGCAGTGCGGAATCGTCAACGTCTACTGCGACGGTCTGCGCTACATCAAGAAAAACCTGATGGAATATAACGTGACGATGTTTGTCGGCGTTCCGCTTCTGGTCGAACAGATGTATAAGAATATCCTGACCGGCGTCCGCAAACAGGGGAAAGAATCTTCTTTCCAGCGCGGACTTAAAATTTCCAGACGTCTGAGAAGCCTTCATATCGACGTCCGCCGCCGGATGTTCAAGGATGTCATCAGCCAGCTCGGAAACCTGCGCCTCATCATCAGCGGCGCGTCTCCTCTGGACCCTGAAGTAGCGAAAGGCTTTGACGATATCGGCGTTCAGGTCATTCAGGGATACGGACTGACGGAAACCTCACCGGTCATCTGCGCGGAAAACCTTGACAACCTGCGCCCTGGTTCTGTCGGAAAAACCATGGCCGGAATTGAAGCGAGAATCGTTAACGAAGACGCTGACGGCGTCGGCGAACTGGTCGTCAAAGGGCCGAACGTCATGCTCGGCTACTACAACGATCCGGAAGAGAACGCAAAGACTATGGTGCACGGATGGCTGCGCACCGGAGACCTTGCCTATATCGATAAAGACGGATTCATCTGGCTGACCGGCCGCGCAAAGAACGTTATTGTTCTGAAAAACGGAAAGAATGTCTACCCGGAAGAGATCGAACCCCTGATTGACAACCTCCCATATGTCAAGGAGAACATCGTCATCGGCCAGCCGCGCCACCACGACGGCAACAACCGCGACCTCGCGCTCTGCGCCAAGATTGTCTATGATCCGGAATATATGAAAGATGTCTGTCACGCTGAAACCCAGGAAGATATCGAAGCTGTCATCAGGAAAGATCTGGATAAGATCAACGAACAGCTTCCTGTATACAAACAGGTCTTCCGTCTGATCGCTACCGACAAGGAAATGGAGAAGACCACAACCGGAAAGGTCAAACGCTTCCGCGAAGGCGCGGTTCGCTACGACCGTCCGCCGGAAGAAAAATAAAAGAATCACCGGATTTCGGGCATGCGGCATGAAAATGCCGCGCCCGGATTTTTTTGCTGTGCATAGAAAGTCAGACCGGACCCAAAGCTGCTCTTTGGCTGCTGTTTCTGTGCAGCATTCAATCCAGATACCACTGAACATTTCATCCCGTCTGTTCATTTTCTCCGCGTTTACCGCTCTTCTATACATACTGTCTGATCACGACTGCCGTCCGCCCCTTCCGGGTCGTTCCCCCGATTTCGGCAAGCACTGCTTTTCCGTGATGGCGGAGGACGATTTCATCGCCTTCTTCCAGCACCCGGTCAACTTTCAGGACTTCCTCATGATTCACCAGAACCATGCCTCCGCGGATCGCATCGGCAGCCCTGGAACGGGCTGTCCCGAACGCGGAGGCTGTAATACTGTCAAGACGCAGAGAAGCGACCGTATCATGTTTTTCTTTGACTTTCGCCTCCGGAACGATCAATTCATCAAGAGAATGCACGCTTACAGAAAGGTAGGTCCGTCCTGCCTTTCCGAAATATTCTTCGATATAGTCTGCCATTTCCCGCATGACGATAATATCTGCGCCGTCTTCGCGGACCAGAATATCCCCGGCAACATCTCTTTTTATACCCAGTCCAGTCAGCGCGCCCAGATAATCACCATGACGAAGCGCCCTTCCACTGCGGCTCGCTGCGGATTTTACACTGTGCTGCGCGCGGATAACAGAAAACATCTGCTCCTCCGCATCCTGCACACCGGCATCCCCTTCCATGTAGTCCGGAAGGCAGGCCATCACACGCCGCTGCGCGTCCTCATATCCTCCAACAAACACAATCCGGCATGACAGATCTTCATGACCGAACTTCTGACGGAGCACGGCCTGCTGATGCGTATCCAGGAATCCTGTTGCCGTCAGCATATAGCGGTTCAGACACTGATCAATCCGGTCCTCTGCCTGTCCGATGAGTATTTTTTCTTCATTCATATTTCCCAGTCCTTTTCCTGTTTTCAGTTTCTGTTTCTGTCTGAAAAAAACACTTGCACTTCATTCCGTTACAGGATATCATATTTATGAATTAAAGGGGAGTAGCTGGCGGCAGCGGAATGCCGCAGTAATCAGCGTCAGGACACGATCCGTCCGGAAGAAGCATATCTTCAGCGGATCCGCAATTACTTGAAACAGCAAGACTTTTAAGGTGTGTTTGCCTTGAAAGTCTTTTTTTATTCCCTTTGTCATCGAAAAGGAGTATCCGATGGAAGAAAAGAAACAAACATTCTACAACCAGTCGGCGCAGCAGGCGATGCAGCATTTCCACTCGGGAACGGACGGCATCTCTGAAGCACAGGCCGACAAAAACCGAGAGGAATTTGGCGCAAATCGGCTGCGGGAAACCAAGAAAAAGAGTTTTCTGCAGGTTTTTGCGGAGCAGTTTAAGGACCTTCTGGTCATTATCCTGATCGTCGCGGCCATTGTATCTATGCTGACCGGAAGTATTTCCAGCACAGTCGTCATCTTCCTGGTTCTGATTATGAACGCCATTCTCGGAACCGTGCAGTATTTTAAGGCGCAGAAATCGCTGGAAGGGCTGAAAAAGCTCTCCTCGCCGGAGGCTAAAGTCATACGAGAGGGCACCATGCACATCATTGACGCAGCGGATTTGGTCTGCGGCGACATCATCACGCTTGAGGCCGGCGATATTGTCCCGGGAGACGGACGAATTATCGAATCCTTCTCTCTGAAGACGGATGAAAGCACTCTGACCGGTGAATCCATGAGTGTCGAAAAACACGCCGATCTCATCGATGAGGACACGGTCGCACTCGGCGACCAGAAAAACATGGTTTTCTCCGGATCGCTGGTCACTTACGGACGTGCAACCGCTGTCATCACCGCAGTCGGAAAAGAAACCCAGCTCGGTCAGATTGCGGAACTGATGAACGACACCTCGGAGAAAAAGACACCTCTTCAGGTCACCATGGACCAGTTCAGCAAAAAGCTGTCCATAGCGATCATGATTATCTGTGCAGTAGTCTTTTTACTGAGCATGTACAGAGGCATGCATATCCTTGACGCATTGCTCTTTGCCGTAGCGCTCGCTGTCGCGGCGATTCCGGAAGCGCTGTCTTCCATCATTACCATTTCTCTGGCCATCGGCACATCTCGCATGGCAGAGCAGAATGCGATTGTCAAGGACCTGAACGCGGTAGAAGGACTGGGATGTGTGTCCATCATCTGTTCCGACAAGACCGGAACGCTTACGCAGAACCGCATGACAGTGGAATACGCGGACGCAAGAGAAGATATGGAGAACGAGGTGATGATGGCATCCGTCCTCTGCAACGATACCAAACGCGTTGACGGGAAACTGACCGGCGATCCGACAGAAACCGCATATTATGACTACTTTATCAAAGAACGCGGTGAAGAAGCCCTGGATAAGATGCTGAACGATCATCCCCGCCTTGCTGAGGTGCCTTTTGACTCGGACAGAAAGCTCATGAGTACGCTGCACAAGGTAAACGGAGACTACGTCATGTTCATCAAGGGCGCGATCGATGTCATTATGGACCGTACTGTCAACCTGACGCCGGAAGAGATTGAAGCCGTCAGGAAACAGAATCTGGAGCTCTCTTCCAACGGTCTGCGCGTGCTCGGATTCGCGATGAAAACGATTCCGGAAGAACGCAGCATCACCGTGGCAGACGAGTTTGACCTTCACTATATCGGACTTCTGGCAGAGATGGATCCTCCGCGTGAAGAGTCCAAAAAGGCTGTTGCTGACTGTATTGCAGCCGGAATCAAACCGATCATGATCACTGGAGACCATAAGATCACAGCATCGGCCATCGCAAAGCGCATCGGAATTATGAAGGACGGCGACCTCGCGGTTACCGGCCCTGAAGTAGATGCCATGAGCGATGATGAACTGAATAAAAAACTGGAGCATATCAGCGTATACGCCAGAGTATCTCCGAATAATAAAATCCGCATCGTCAATGCATGGCAGGAAAAGGGCCATATTGTGGCTATGACCGGAGACGGCGTAAACGACGGACCGGCGCTGAAAGCCGCTGATGTCGGCGTCGCCATGGGCATCACCGGTACGGAAGTCGCAAAAGACTCCGCCGCGATGATCCTGACAGACGACAACTTTGCGACCATTATTAAATCCGTACTGAACGGAAGAAACATTTACAACAACATCAAGAACGCCATCACCTACCTGTTGTCCGGAAACGCGGCGGCAATTCTGGTCGTCCTGTTTGCGTCCCTTGCCGGCCTCACCGCACCATTTACCGCTGTGCAGCTGCTGTTTATCAACCTGATTACCGACAGCCTTCCGGCACTGGCCATCAGCATGGAGCCGTCTAATCCGGAACTGATTCACGATAAACCGCGTTCCAGAACAGACTCTGTCCTGAACAAGCCGACACAGCACACAGTCTTTGGCACAGGCATCCTGATCGCCATCGCAACAGCAGCGGCATTCCTCATCGGTCTCGGAAGAGTTCCGGCGATTACTTCTGCAATGACTGAGGTCACATTCAACGCAACCACGGGCTGCACCATGGCCTTTGCGACACTGTGTCTTGCCCGACTCTGGCACGGCTTTAACTGCCGCGGAAGAGAGAGCATCTTCCATCTCGGCATTCTCAGCAATATGTACACCATCGGCGCGTTTGTCCTGGGCGCAGGACTGCTGCACTGCATTCTGCTGATTACACCGCTGCACGCAGCATTCGGCACATCCGGACTGAACCCGCACCTCCTCGGCTGGGTATGGCTGCTTGCCTTCCTGCCGACCGTGATCATCCAGATCTATAAGATGATCCGCTACAGAAACGAAGGAAAAGAATAACTTAACCTGAGGCGGCCAGGCACAGAATACGGTCTGCCCCGTCCGGCGGCAAGAAAAAACGCATGGATCTCGTATCGTAATACGTGCAAGTATCCATGCATTTTTTCGTATTTCTGTCCTGTTATTTATAACGGACGATCTCTTCCATCGGACGCTTTGGAACGTGGTAGTTTCCGTTCTCGTCACGCCAGTATTTCACATCGCCGTCTTTCATGTCCACAACTTCTGCCTGATGATCCGGAATGCCGAAGGCCATGACCAGACGCAGATTGTCTGCTTCCGGAATGTCCAGCAGTTCCTTGATCTGATCTCGCTTGATGTTTCCGAGAATACAGCTTCCGATTCCCTTCTCCCAGGCAGCTGCCGCAAGTGTATGCGCGGCAATGCCAAGATCAACATCCGCAAAGGCGCCGGCGCCTTCTGCCTCGATCATCGCAATAAACAAAACCGGTTGGTGTCCCTTCTGCGGTGTGCCGGCGCCTTTCAGATACCCTGCCCATCCGACAAGATCCTGCATCTTCTCGACGTTCTCCAGATCGCGCACAACAACGTAACGGAGCGGCATTAGATTTGCCGCACTGCTTGCGATTCTCACATCTTCCATCATATCAGCAATAACATCTTCCGGAACCGGATCCTGCTTAAAGGAACGGTAGCTGCGGCATGTTCTAAATAACTCTTTTAATTCCATTTTATCACCCTCTGATTCTTCTCATTAAAGTCAGCAATACGATCTTACCGATCCCACGCCGGCAGGTCTTAATATTCTGCGGCATCGGTCCGTTCTGCACTTATTATACCCCACATGAAACACCGGGAAAGACTTTACTTTTTGTATGTCCTGTTGGCAAAATTTCACATTTTCTTCCTTCTTTTAACGTTCCATTCCTTTTAAGGCGTGTATAATAAAGATAGTGAGATGAGTTACAGAAAGGAATGATGCGATGAAATTTGACATGCACTGCCATACCGCCGAAGGATCCATTGACGCAAGAATTTCCATCTGGGATTATGCACAGATCTTAAAAAGTAAGGGCTTCGGCGGTATGCTGGTCACCGACCATGATTCATATAGAGGCTACAATCACTGGCGTTCATTCCAGGACGAAATGCCAGAGGACTTTGTGGTTCTCAAGGGCATTGAGTACGATACTAGAAATGCGGGCCACTTCATTGTGATCCTGCCGGACGGCGTCCATCTGAAACTACTCCAGTACCGCGGAATGCGGCTGGAAGTCCTGACCAAGGTCGTTCATGAATACGGTGGTGTCCTGGGTGTTGCCCACCCGTTCGGAATGAAAAGTTCCAGCGCGATGTTCACCTTGCATACAAGGAAACACCCTGAAATCCTTGCCGATTTAGACTTTGTCGAGGGACTGAATGCCTGTGAAAAACCGTCGTCCAATGTCAAAGCCAGAGAGCTGGCTGATCATTACAACCTTCCGTGCACGGGCGGCACGGACGCGCACGTTGCCAAATACGTCGGGCTTGCTTACACGGATTTTGATGAAGACATCACGTGCAACAACGACATGATTCACGCCATCAAGAACGGCGGCATCGCGGCGTTCGGCGGAAGAGAGCGCACCTATAAGCGCAGCCACGAGAAACGGAACATGTTTGCCGCAACATGGGGATTTAAAGCCTATAATCAGAGTCTGGGACTGTTATTTAAACCTTACAGAAGATCCGTCGTCCATAAAATCCTCGGAGATTACAACATTTAAAAAAACACGCAGTTAAAAACGCTGCAGCGGATGAATAACCATCTGCCGCAGCGTTTTATTTTGCTTCTGTTTCATCTTCATCACGGGCTGAATCCGGGAAATCCGGATTCCGGATATTCTCCTCATCCGCAATCCCGCTGTGCTGATTTATAACCGGAGCTCTTATTTAAAATATCTTTTCCCAAGTCTCATGAATGCATCTCTTGAGCGCTCGATCATCTCATGCGATACGCAGAAGGACAGGCGGACATTTCCAGGTCCGGCAAATGAACTTCCCGGTACGAGAATGATGTGCTCCTCTTCCGCAGCCTCTACGAACTCCTTCTCATTCGGAACCGGCGACTTCATCCACAGATAGAATGCGCCTTCCGGCTTTACGCACTCAAATCCGGCTTCGGTCACGATATCATACAGATCTTCCGCATTCTTTCTGTAGTAATCGATGTCAACCTTCTCTTTCAGGCAGCGTTCAATCGTCAGCTGCATCAGGGACGGCGCGTTGACATCGCCGCAGATTCTGTTCGCGATGGTCGCGGCCTCAATGAATTCACTCGACTGGTCCGACATATCCGGAATTGCCAGGTATCCGATTCTCTCGCCCGGAAGAGAGAGGGACTTGCTGAAAGAATACGCGATCAGCGTATTGTCATAGAACTTGGATGTGCAGACGATCGGCTTGTCTGTGTAGATCAGTTCTCTGTACGGCTCATCTGAAATCAGGTAGATGATTGTTCCAAGCTCACGCTGCTTAGCGGCAAGAATATCCGCGATCTCCTTAATGACTGTATCCGGATAAATTGCTCCGGTCGGGTTGTTCGGCGTATTGATAATGACCGCGCGCGTACGTCTGTTGATCTTATACGCAAACTCTTTCATATCCGGCATAAAACCGTGCTCCGGATTAGGAGAAACCTCGATCGTTACGCCATGGTAATTCGCAATATAGTTTCTGTATTCTACAAAATACGGTGCAAACACGATAACCTCATCGCCCGGATCAAGGATCGTTCTGAGCGCGACGTTAATCGCGGATCCCGCGCCTACCGTCATAATAATGTTCTTTGCACCGAAATCTGTGTTGAACCGCTCGTTCAGATCATCTGCAATGGCCTTTCTCGTAGATTCAAAACCGGCGTTGGACATATATCCGTGAACCTTATGCGGATCCTCTGTGTTCAGAATGTCAATAATCGCATCCTTGACAGCCTCCGGCGGATACAGGTTCGGATTTCCCAGGCTGAAATCATAGACATTTTCCTCTCCGTAAATCGCAGCCATTTTCTTTCCCTGTTCAAACATCGCCCGAACGGCAGAATTTCCCTGCACCAGCGGGATCATTGAATTGGCAATCATTCCTTTTACCTCCTGATTTTATACTTCTTTCTGATTGTTACCATTATATACCGGAATATTTCCGGAAACACAGCGTATCTCCTCTGCACGTGTTCCTTTTGACAAAAAGAACAGGCAAGGAAAAGCACTTAGTCTTCATAAACCGGATGCTGTGCGTCCACCATGCCCACATGCACAGTGCCATTGAAAAATTTCTGCAGAAGCTCTGCAAGCTCATCACGCGCTGCTTCTACCTCTGCCTGATTGAAGTCGGAAAATCCGTCGATCGGAAACTGAATTGCAGTCGTATCCTCTGTAATTTCTCCGATCTGGCTCTGCCGCCACGTCCAGCGGCGGGTGCGGACCTGATTTCCGGAAGCGTATACGACCTCTCCCTCTTTCGGGTTGTCCGGCTCCTCAGAACCAAACGGAATAAACACGTCTCCCTCTCTCGTGTAACGCACCGTCAGAGCATCCTCAATCGTTCCGTCATCATGCGCACCGATCGGCAGGCGGTGTCTGAGTGAAACGGCATTTCCAAGATCCACCGCCGGATTGATATGCGGCATGCCCTTTCCCTTGGAAATCCGGTCGATCAGAGCCTCGATCGAACACATGTAGCGGTTCGGATTGATTCCGATCTTGCGGAATGCCTCGCGGTACGGCTGAACTTCCTCTGCTTTCTTGGCTTTGACGCCTTCAAATGCAGCGCTGCATTCTGCAACCGCACTGCTCAGCAGATCTTCAATTTCCTGGTTCTGTCCGTGATTGTTAATTCCGTCAACCGTGACAATTCCCACGATATATTCAGGCAGAAGTTTGAACACTTCCTTATCAACTTCAAATTTCAATGTCTGTCCTCCATATTACCGGTTATATTCTCGTTACTTCCGACAATTCAATATTACCATATCAAAAGTGAAGTGCAAGGAAGAGATGGCATTGTGAAAATTATAACGTTGAAATTCCAACCCTTGCCCATCTGTTTTGTCACGATAATATCAGATCCACATCTGTTCAGAGCCCCTTGTTCAAAACTTTTTTATATTTTTAGCACTCAACTGTTGACAGTGCTAACAAAATGAGTATAATAAGAATTGTCAAAGGGAAATGAAGAGATTAGAGAGTGAATGGAAACACACCTGAAGGATCCGATCCGGCAGGTGTGTGAACATAAAAAGGAGGTTTTCAATTATGATGTTACCGAGCATTTTCAGAAATGGATTCTTTAATGATTTTGATGATTTCATGGACTGGCCGACAGTCAGCACAGATTCAACATTGATGAAGAGCGATGTAAAAGACGCCGGTGATCATTATGAACTGATGATGGATCTTCCGGGATTCAGCAAGGATGATGTAAAGCTCCAGCTGAAGAACGGCATCCTGAGTTTTGAAGCCACCACCAGCAAGAATAACGATCAGAAAGATGAAAACGGAAAGTACCTGCGCCGCGAGCGTTTCCAGGGCACTTGCTCCAGGAGCTTCTACGTCGGCAAAGATGTCACTGAGAACGACATCAAAGCAAAATTTGATAATGGCGTTCTGACCGTCTGCATCCCAAAGCCGGAGCAGAAACCAGCTGTTGAACAGAACCATTACATTCAGATTGAAGGTTAATCCCGGTTTTCACAAATGAAGCATGCTGCTGTTCAGCGAGCCGAAAAGCTCCGCTGACTCATAGATAATAAAAGCTTGTTCGATCGATTATTCGACATAACATAGATCAATCAATAAGGTAATCACGGCCAGTGCTGCAGACGTTATGCGGCGCTGGCATGATTATAGATTCTGTTTAGCACTCTTGTACATACAGTGCTAAAGACACAGAAATAACAGCGCAGGCTGTATAAACACGAGTAAATTATAAGGAGGTTTTTCATTATGTTGTTCCCAAGCGTATTCAGAGATAATTTATTTAATGATTTTGATGATATCATGGACTGGCCGACAGTAAGCACTGATCCGACACTGATGAAGAGCGACGTGAAAGACGCCGACGATCATTATGAACTGACGATGGATCTGCCTGGATTCAGCAAGGATGATGTAAAGCTCCAGCTGAAAGACGGCGTCCTGAACTTTGAAGCTACAACCAATAAGAGCAATGATGAAAAGGACAAGGACGGCAAATATCTGCGCCGTGAGCGTTTCCAGGGCACCTGCTCCAGAAGTTTCTACGTCGGCAAAGATGTCAGCGAAGACGATATTAAGGCAAAATTTGATAATGGTGTGCTGACCGTATGCGTTCCGAAGAAGGAAGCAAAACCGGAAGTCGAGGATAATCATCTGATTCAGATTGAGGGTTAATGCCCTCCGTCTGACAGTGCCGGCGCCGGGCGCAGGCCCGGCACAGGCGTTACAGAATCAAACTAGCCAATTAAACTTTTCCTGCAATACCAATAACCAATATTCAAAAACTCATTCACAATTCAACAAAGAGAGCGGATGCCCGGATCAGGATTAATCTCAACTGCGGGCAGCCGCTCTCTTATTATTTACGGTTAATATTCTAATCTAACGTGTGCACACTCTGCACGGGCGCAGGCCTGTTATTCTGCTGACGCCGCACCACTCGGAACGCAGAGTTCCTGTTCTTCTGTTCCGACAACAAACTGGGCGATCAGGAACGCGATCAGATAGAGTCCTGCCAGAACGATAATGACATTCTCATAAGAACCGGTCATCCGCAGGATCAGCGCTGTCAGCTGATTTCCGGAAAGCCCGGCAAACGCCCACGCAGAAAGCGCCACACCGTGAATGGTGCTGATGTTTTTCATGCCGAAGCGGCTGGAAAGCAGGGCCGGAAGTGTGCTGAATCCTCCGCCGTATCCGGCATTGACCACCAGCAGCAGAATGAACACAACCGCCAGAATTCCCTTGCTCACTGCAGAAACGGCAAATGCGGCGGCCGCTGTTCCGATACAGAGCAGGAAAATTGTCTTATACACAGAATTCCTGTCTTTAAGATGATCACTGAAAGTAGAAAATCCGATACGTCCAAGTGCGTTGGATGCCGCCGTCAGAGACTGCACCACGCTGATCGCTGCCATTCCGAATCCGGCAAGCTGCAGGATCGGTTTCTCATAAGAAATCAGCGCCAGTCCGCAGGTGATATTGATATAGAACATCAGCCAGATGCCCGCATACGTCTTATTCCGAAACAGTTTCAACCGGTTCACCGTATTTTTGACCTGCGGCTCCACCCAGCCTTCCGGTTTTTTCAGCAGAAAGTGGCCGAGCATCATCATGAGAAAGTAAACTCCCGTCAGGACAAAAAACATATTCGCAAGGCCGATCCTGCCCTGCAGCGTATTCATCACCGGGCTGGCAATGGCTTTGGCAAGACCGAATCCCATGATGGAAATTCCGGTTCCCAGTCCCGGATTATCCTTAAACCACAGCATCAGGGTCTTGACCGGCGTAAGATAACCGATTCCAAGACCGATGCCCATAATACATCCGTAAAACAGGAAGATGCCGGCTGTCGTCAGCCCAGTTCCCAGCACGGAGGAATACCGGATGCACAGCCCCGTTCCCGCCATGCCGGCAGTAAAACAGAGACAGGCAATCAAACTTGCCTTATGAATATTCCGTTCTATAAACGGACCCGCAAACGCGGCAGACATTCCGAGGAAAAAAATCGCAAGACTAAACGCAAATCCGATCAGCGCCGGCGACGTGCCGACCTGCTTCGCCAGCGCCCCGCTGAACGAGGACCAGCAGTAAACCGTTCCGATGCTGCAGTGAATCAGCAGAGCCGGAACTGCTGCGCGCATCCATTTGTTCTCTAACACATTACTCATGTCATGACCTCCAAAATTCTCCAGGCCCATGACATGTTTACAACCTGCCGCGGCCTGAACTTCTGTTGGGGGTGTCTTCCTGATTCTCCTGAAGCCATGCATCCATCAGCGGCGCAGTGAAATCGGTGTCTCTAAGCCCATTTCACGGTTTCAGAGAAATAAAAAAACAACCCATAAAAAATTGAGTTGCCCAGGCGGTCGGCATGTTCAGGTCTGCAGCGCACCGTGTTGCTTCACGTGATCCGCCAGCGCTGCGGACAGATTTTCAACTTCAGATTCTTCGATTGATACGGGCAGACCGGAATTTTCCGCTGCCGGAATCTGATACAACAAGATTATCGTAAAAAATAATTCCTGTCAAGAATTATTATTTTGGTTGACCCAACATAATATTAGTGATATATTGTATTCGTTGAACAAAATACAGAAAAACCGATGAGGCGAAGAAAAGATAATGATGCTCCTACAGAGAGCCTGCGGCGCTGAGATGCAGGCGGAAAACAAGTTATGCAATATGGATCGCTGAGGGCGCGGTCAAAGGCCGGCAGAAATATCTGTTTCTGATGTGCTGAGTATTCCGCGACGTGAAGACATACGTCAGTTGCCAGGAATATGTTGGTATTCCCCAGAGTGCGCATAATGCGAAGCAAGGTGGCATCGCGGGTAACAGATGATTATTCGTCCTTGACAGAAAACAAGTTTCTGTTGAGGGCTTTTTTCTTGTCCGCGTGAATTTTGCCGCAGAGAAGCAGAGGGGTCCTTAAGAAAGGAGACCAGATTGAAGCTTACACCAAGTCTTGATGAAATAAAGGAAATCGCCGCATCCGGAAGTTATGACATTGCGCCGGTCATGGGCGAAATACTTTCCGATGTCGCCACACCGGTTCAGGTCATGCGGATCATGATGAACATCTCTGAACACTGCTACATGCTGGAAAGCGCGGAAGACAACGAACAGTGGGGACGCTACTCCTTCCTGGGCTGTTCGCCGAAAAGCGCCATCAGCGCAGTAAACGGAGTTCTGAAAATCGACGATTTAACCATCGAAGACGCAGATCCGCGCAAATACATCCGTCAGATCATGGAAAAGAACCGCTCGCCTAAAATTCCGGGAATGCCGCCTTTCACCGGCGGTCTGGTCGGTTATTTCTCCTACGATTACCTGAAGTATTCAGAGCCGACGCTGAGACTCGACGCAGAAGACACAGAAGGATTCCAGGATGTGGATCTGATGCTGTTCGACAAAGTGATCTGCTTCGACAATTTCAAACAGAAAATTCTTCTGATTGCGAACATGCCGCTGAACGGAGACCTGGGAGCATCATACAACCGGGCAGAACTGGACATTCAGCACCTGAAGGACCTGATTCTGAACGGCACGCCGAAGAAAAAAATTCCGGGAAGAATGACCTCGGAAATCAAGCCGTATTTCACCAGAGAACAGTACTGCGAAATGGTTCAGAAAGCCAAGCACTATATTAAGGAAGGCGATATTTTCCAGATTGTTCTTTCCAACCGCCTGGAAGCGGATTTTGAGGGCTCCCTCTTCAACACCTACCGTGTTCTGAGGACGCTGAACCCATCTCCGTATATGCTGTATTTCTCCGGATCTGATATGGAAGTCGCCGGATCCTCGCCAGAGACGCTGGTCAAGCTGCAGGATGGAACGCTTCACACCTTCCCGCTCGCAGGAACCCGCCCGCGCGGAAAGACCAGGGAGGAAGATGACCGGCTGGAAAAGGAACTCCTCGCTGATCCAAAAGAACTTGCAGAACATAATATGCTTGTCGATCTCGGAAGAAATGACATCGGAAAGCTCAGCAAGTTTGGAACCGTAGAGGTTGAAAAATACCACGTCATCGAGAAATATTCCCACGTCATGCATATCGGATCCACGGTAAAAGGTGAAATCCGCGACGATCTTGATGCACTCGACGCCGTCGACTCTGTTCTCCCGGCCGGCACGCTCTCCGGGGCGCCTAAGCTGCGCGCATGCCAGCTGATCAATGATCTGGAGAATAATAAACGCGGCATCTACGGAGGCGCCATCGGCTACATCGATTTCACCGGAAATCTGGACTGCTGCATCGCGATCCGCATCGCCTACAAGAAAAACAACAAAGTATTCATCCGCAGCGGCGCCGGCATCGTGTACGACTCCGTTCCGGAAAACGAATATCAGGAGTGTCTGAACAAGGCGGCCGCCGTCGTCAGCGCGCTGAAAACCGCAGAGGAGGAGGACTTATGATTTTACTGATTGACAACTACGACAGCTTCTCCTATAACCTGTACCAGCTGATCGGATCCATCAATCCGGACATTCAGGTCATCCGAAACGACGCCATGAGAGTTGCAGAGATCGATGCTCTCCATCCGGAAGCCATCGTCATCTCACCGGGTCCGGGACGTCCGGAAGACGCCGGAATCTGCATTGAAACCGTACAGAAACTCGGCGGCCACATTCCGATCCTGGGCGTCTGCCTCGGCCACCAGTCCATCGCTATGGCCTACGGCGGAACAGTCGGCTATGCCAAGACCCTCATGCACGGCAAGCAGTCCATTGCAGAACTGGATACGGCATCCCCGCTCTTCTGCGGCCTCCCGGACAAAACGAAAGTCGCAAGGTACCACTCGCTGTCTGCCGATCCGGATTCTCTCCCGGTCTGCCTGCAGACCATCGCAAAAGCAGAGGATGATGAGATCATGGCCGTCCAGCATAAAGAATATCCGGTATTCGGCATGCAGTTCCACCCGGAATCCATCATGACCCCGGACGGAAAACAAATGCTGGCCAATTTCCTGGATCTTGCGCATAAATACAGATAAACAACGAGATGTTGAACTATAGCATATAAAACACATACATACAAAAGGAGAAAAACATGATTGCTGAAGCAATAAAGAAAATCGTCGGAAAAGGCGATCTGACCTATGATGAAGCCTATGCGGTAATGAACGAAATCATGAACGGAGAAACCAGCCAGGTTCAGAATGCCGCTTACCTCGCAGCGCTGTCCACCAAGAGCACAAAAGCAGAAACAATTGATGAAATCACCGCTTCTGCCGCCGCTATGCGCGAACATGCACTTCCAGTCGCACACAGCCGGGAGGTCATGGAAATCGTCGGAACCGGAGGAGATCACGCAGGAAGCATCAACGTTTCCACTACATCCGCTTTCATTGTATCTTCTGCCGGCGTTCCGGTCGCAAAACACGGAAACCGCGCGGCATCCTCACTCTGCGGCGCGGCAGACTGCCTGGAAGCGCTCGGCGTCAACATCTCTCTGGAACCGGAAAAATGCACCGAACTGCTGGATAAAATCGGCATCTGCTTCATGTTCGCGCAGAAATATCATGCATCCATGAAATACGTCGGATCCATCAGAAAAGAGCTCGGCATCCGCACCGTATTCAACATTCTCGGACCTCTGACAAACCCGGCCAAGCCGGAAATGATGATGCTCGGTGTCTATGACGCTTACCTGATCGAGCCGCTTTCCAAGGTTCTGACCAAACTCGGCGTCAAGCGCGGCATGATCTTCCACGGCAACGACGGACTGGATGAAATTTCTGCATCCGCTCCGACCACTCTCAGCGAGTTCCGCGACGGCTGGTACCGCACAGATGTGATCAAGCCGGAAGACTTTGGCATGGACCGCTGCGAGAAAGCCGATATCGTCGGCGGAACACCGGAAGAAAATGCAGAGATCACCAGAGATATCCTGAAGGGCGTCAAAGGGCCAAAGTACAACATCGTCATGCTGAATGCCGGAGCCTCTCTCTACACGGCAGGAAAAGCCGACAGCATCAAGGACGGTATCCGCCTTGCAGAATCCCAGGTTGAAAGCGGCGCCGCTTACAGAAAACTGGAAGAGTTCATTGAAGAATCCAATAAATAAGGACAGACAGAATGAGCAATATTTTAGAAACCATCGCCGCATCCACCAGAAAACGCGTGGAAATGGCAAAAGAGACCATTTCTACGGAAGAAATGAAAAAACGCGCTCTGGCCTTGGACCCGGACACCGGATTCCCGTTTGAAAAAGCCCTTGCTGCAGATGATATTTCCTTTATCTGCGAATGTAAAAAGGCTTCCCCTTCCAAGGGACTTATCGCACCGGATTTCCCTTATGTGCAGATCGCAGAGGATTACGAACGTGCCGGCGCATCTGCGATTTCAGTTCTGACCGAGCCGGAATGGTTTATGGGCAGTACACAGATTCTGCAGGAAATCACGCAGCACGTGCATATTCCCGTTATCCGGAAGGACTTCACGATTGATGAATATATGATCTATGAAGCGAAAGTCCTGGGCGCTTCCGCAGTGCTCCTGATCTGTGCTCTGCTTGATGAAGCCACTCTGCGCAGATACCGGGAACTCGCTGATTCACTCGGCCTTTCCGCTCTTGTTGAAGCACACGATGAAGACGAGATCCATATGGCGATCCGGGCGGGCGCACGCATTATCGGCGTGAATAACCGCAATCTGAAAGACTTCACCGTCGATGTGCGAAACGCAAGAAATCACCGGGCGCTGGTCCCTTGCAATATTCTTTTTGTCAGTGAAAGCGGAATCAAGACGGCAGAAGACATCGACATCCTCCGGGATGCCAATGTGGACGCGGTCCTGATCGGTGAGACGCTGATGCGGGCAAAAGATAAATCCGCTGAGCTGGATTATCTCAAGGGCAGAACACGCCTGAAAATCTGCGGAATACGAAGAGAGGAAGACATTCGGTATGCGAACAAAGTAAAACCCGAGTACATCGGATTTATATTTGACTCAACCAAGCGCCGCTATATTGAACCGGATGAGGCACACCGCCTGAAAAAATCTCTGGATCCGGATATTCAGGCAGTCGGTGTGTTCGTCAACGCAGACATCACGGACATGGTTGAAATTGCAGAGGCAGGAACCATCGACTTGATTCAGCTGCACGGACAGGAAACAGAAGATGATATCTGTTCACTCCGCTCCGCGCTGGATGCTTCGGGGCTGAATCGCATTCAGATTATCAAGGCATTCAGAATCCGTTCAGAAGCCGATCTGAAGACAGCTGAACACTCACCTGCCGACCTGATCCTGCTCGACAATGGAGCCGGAACCGGCGAGCCGTTCGACTGGACAATTCTAAACGATTTTCACGGATTCCGCCGCCCGTTTATCCTGGCCGGAGGTCTCGGTCCGGAAAACGCCGCAGACGCGATCCGGAAATTTCATCCGTTCGCCGTCGACGCGAGTTCGAGTCTGGAAACAGACGGTGTAAAAGATTTAGAAAAGATGCAAGCCCTTCGCAAGGCTGTGAAATAAAAGAATAAGAAATGGAGGAGCCTGAAATGGCAGAAGCAAAATCAAAATCCAGAGGAAGATTCGGTCAGCACGGCGGCCAGTATATTCCGGAAACCCTGATGAATGCCGTGATCGAGCTGGAAGAAGCCTATGATAAATACAAGAACGACCCGGAATTCAACCGGGAACTCACGGACCTTCTGAACGACTACGCGGGACGTCCGAGCCGCCTGTACTATGCGAAAAAAATGACGAAAGACCTGGGAGGCGCCAAAATTTACCTGAAGCGTGAAGATCTGAACCACACCGGCGCCCACAAAATCAACAACGTTCTGGGGCAGGCCCTCCTCGCAAAAAAAAATGGGAAAGACCCGCCTGATCGCCGAGACCGGCGCCGGACAGCACGGTGTGGCAACGGCAACCGCTGCCGCGTTGATGGGCATGGAATGCGTCGTGTTCATGGGAATTGAAGACACGAAGCGCCAGGCTCTGAACGTTTATAAAATGAAGCTCCTCGGAGCAGATGTCGTTCCAGTTACCACTGGCACAGGCACACTGAAGGACGCCGTTTCCGAGGCCATGCGCGAGTGGACCAGCCGGATCGAGGACACACACTACTGCCTCGGCTCCGTCATGGGTCCGCATCCGTTCCCGACCATCGTCCGCGACTTCCAGGCCGTCATTTCCAAGGAAATCAAGGAACAGATGCTTGAAAAAGAAGGCCGGCTTCCTGACGCCGTGATCGCCTGTGTCGGCGGCGGATCCAACGCCATCGGAAGCTTCTACAACTTTATCGAAGATAAAGACGTTCAGCTGATCGGATGCGAAGCAGCCGGCCGCGGCGTAGACACCTTTGAAACCGCCGCAACCATCGCGACCGGACGCGAGGGCATCTTCCACGGCATGAAATCCTACTTCTGCCAGGATAAATACGGCCAGATCGCCCCGGTATACTCTATCTCCGCCGGACTGGACTACCCGGGAATCGGGCCGGAACACGCCTACCTGCACGACATCGGCCGCGCCCAGTATGTTCCAATCACCGATGATGAAGCCGTCAACGCGTTTGAATACCTCTCCCGCATGGAGGGCATCATTCCGGCCATCGAATCGTCACACGCACTGGCCTACGCCATGAAAATCGCTCCGCAGATGGACAAAGACAAGATCATCGTCGTCACCATTTCCGGCCGCGGCGACAAGGACTGCGCAGCAATCGCACGATACAGAGGGGAGAATATCGATGAGTAAGATTAAAGAAGCATTTCAGAACGGAAAAGCATTTATTCCATTTATCACCTGCGGCGACCCGGATCTCGACACGACAAAAGCGATCGTCAGAGAAATGGCCGTGCGCGGAGCCGACCTGATCGAGCTTGGCATCCCGTTCTCCGACCCGACCGCAGAAGGCCCGGTCATTCAGGAAGCCAACATCCGCGCACTCTCCGGCGGCGTCACCACCGACAAGATCTTCCAGATGGTCCGTGAAATCCGCCAGGACGTCAAGATTCCAATGGTCTTCATGACATACGCCAACGTCGTCTTCTCCTATGGCACCGAGAAATTCATTTCCCTCGCTGCAGAAGCCGGCATCGACGGATTGATTCTCCCGGATGTCCCATACGAAGAACGCGCCGACTTTGCCCCGACCTGCGAGAAATACGGCCTCGATCTGATCTCCATGATCGCTCCGACCTCCGAAGACCGCATCTCCATGATCGCAAAAGAAGCCACCGGCTTCATCTACGTCGTCTCCTCCCTGGGCGTCACGGGAACCCGCACAAAAATCACAACCGACATCGGCCACATCGTCCGCATCATCCGTCAGAACACCGACACCCCTTGCGCCGTCGGTTTCGGCATCTCCACCCCGGAACAGGCCGCCCGGATGACCCAGTTCGCCGACGGCGCCATCGTCGGCTCCGCCATCGTCAAACAAGTCGCCGCCAAAGGCCGCGGCTCCGTTTCCGGGATCGGCGACTACGTCCAGAGCATGAAAGACGCCATTCGCGCCTGATTTAAAGGAGCTGTTGCACTAAGCATATGTTTATGCCTTAGTGCAGGGGCCTCTTTTCTTGTTTGTAAAAAGCCCGACCGAGGAAATTGTTTTTTCCTTCCGGTCAGGCCTTTTAGGGTATACTTCTTTCTTCCGAACAACCCCAAAGTATATTCTTCCTCTTGCGTTACGCTTTCTTTACGTCTTCCTTCGGTCGGAAGGATATTTCTAAAACCATTCCAAGGCCATCAGCTAACCGCTGCAGTAACTTTATTGATGGGTTTCTGGTCCCATTCTCCAGTTTACTGATTTCTGCCTGGTCAATTCCAGTCTTTATCGATAATTCCTTCTGTGTAAGATGCTGAGAGGTTCTGGCCTCAATAATTGCCCGGATGACATTCATTTCCGGCTGAACTTCCTCATATGCCTTTGCAAATTCCGGGTCCTTCATTTTCTCGTCTTTATATTCCTGAAGTGTCATTTTGTATCCTCCTTCCGGCGTAGATAATCTTCTCTTCTGTCTTTTGCCAACTGAATCTCAGCCATCGGCGTTTTCTGCGTCTTTTTCACAAACCCATTGGTTAATACAATCGTAGCACCTTCATAGAAGAAATAAAGTGTACGAGTAATATCACTTCCAAATTTGCATCGCAGTTCGAAAATTCCATCTCCCAATGGACCGCTGTACGGAAGCCTGAGTGTATTACCCCGTTCTTCCAATATTTCCAACATGGATAACACCTTTGCTCCCATCTTCGGTTCCAGTGCATCTATAAATTGCTTTACCGGAACTTCACCATTTTCTTTCTGATAAAATTCAACTGTAAATCTCATATTTTAACCTCTAAGATCATTATATGGTATATATCTCATATTATCAAGCATTTACTCCTTATTTTACATGCTCTGACGGAACAGTCTCACGCAGTCATTTTCAGGAATGATTGTACTTAATTCAACCTGATAATGCTGCAGTTTCCAGAACGTATTTTTCATATACTTTGGCTGATCCAGCACCTGTTTTTCATATTGTCATTTTTCCCGATAAACTTGCGAACACGCTCATCGTCCATCCATCTTATTTGACTTCTATGGGGAAAGCAAGAGGAATTTATTACCCATTTCTTCTGCTTCAATCGTTGGTACAAAAGACGAAAATCCCTTTTCTCGCATTTCCATGAACTCATTCCGGAAGCAGCGACTATATTCATGCATAACCTTATTCATACATAACCCTGCATCCCAGCATCTGCACCTCGTGTCACCTTTCTGCTCTTTTTATTCCTATCAAGGTATACTGTATACCCACGTCACACATCGCCTCGCTCTCCCTTTCCTCCGACAAAAAAACACAGGCCGCGGAACGATCATTTTCTCGCGATCGTTCCGCGGCCCTTAGCAAGGCTCAAACCAGCTGATGATACATTGTCTTCCATATTTCTGCCATCCCTGAACAGCCGGCGCGCCGCGGCCGACCTGCAATCTTCGGCAACTGGCAATCTGCGATCACCTTACCGACCTTGCAGCCGGGAATCCCTCGGCAGCCTGTTTTACAGCGTCTGTCCGTTTCCGGCAGCCGCTTTTGCCTGGTTCAGCTTCTCGTCTGCTGAATAACCGGCTCTGTGCTGATAAACCTTCGTGACAATGAATCCGGCAATCAAAACGATAAAGGTGATGACAGCCAGTGAATTTCCAACCAGGTTGCCGTAGAAGCAGTAAGCCATGACTGCAATGGCAATTACAGGAAATACAACCTGCCAGGTCCATTCTCTCTTGCCGTCGCGGACCTTTGTGAAATACACAATTGAGCTCAGGCAGGTCAGAGCATAGGTCAGGATCAGACCTAGAATACCGACCGTTGCCACCGTTCCGAACACATCTGTTCCGGAAACCGCTCCGTGGGATGCCGCATACATTGCAATCGGCGGAATCAGCGCGATCACAAAGATTGTATGGTCAGAAGTGTACGGCGTATTATGCGTCTTATGTACACGAGAGAAAACAGCCGGAGCCTTGTGTTCCTTGCTCAGCTCATACAGCATACGAGTGGATGCTGTCATAGATCCAAGTGCTGTAGAAAACGCAGATACTACAATCGCGAGCGTTACCAGAATGGTAATTCCGTTGTTGGTGTACATGCTGGACAGTTCTACAACCGAAGATCCAGAATTAGCAAACTTGGTCAGGCCAGCTTTTGTCAGGCCGAAACCATTCATTTCTGCCCATGCCATGATGACAAAGATTGCACCGGCAAAGATGACTGTACTTAAAATAGCAAGAGGAATATATTTCTTTGGATTTCTGGATTCCTCACCCAGAGATGCCGCGCCTTCAAATCCGCCGAAGCAGAGGACCGCTGGAACAATTGCGGCTCCGATTCCTGCTGCGGTAACCTTGCTTCCGTCCGGCATGAACGCGCCCTTCAGCTTAAACGGCATCGCAGAAATTCCGCCGGCCTGCCCGACCTTTGCCACGATGAAAATAGCAACGACAACCAGCAGCACTGTGGATGCAAGTTCTACGAACAGCATGATTCTTGTGGACAGCTGGATGTCATAGTAGGTGATCAGCCAAATCGCAACAATGCCGAGAACAGCAAGATATATCCACGGAACCGTTACACCGGAAACTTCCTTGATGAACGCGGACAGAAGATAGCCAAATGCAGATGAGCATCCGCTTGTAAATGTGAAATACGCAAGCAGAAGTCCCCATCCTGTGATGGTTGAAACATTATCGCCCAGTCCGGCTTTTACATATGTGTACGCCGAACCGGCAGACGCCACTCTCTGACCGAATTTGACAAAGCTCATCGCAACGCAGAGCAGCATCAATACAGAAATAACGAATACAAATCCGATGGCCGAACCCGCTGAGCTGACCATCATGCCGAGATTCATTGAACTTGCAAATGTCGGTGCGATGATCGCAACAGACAGCGCGACAACTTCAAAGAATCCCAGCTGGTCTTTTTTCAAAGACGTGTGCGCTTCCTTTTTACTCATAACCCAATACTCCCTTCTCTTTCAGGCGTGCATTGTCCTGACCGGAGATTTACTCTCCCGGTTATTATTTGCGTTCTGCCATCCTGCAGGCTCCGGCACCCCCATGTCGAAATCCCTGCTGGCGGAACTGAGCTTTCCCCCCTGATTGGATAACCCCATTCCAATCGACTGTTATTCTAAAAACTCAGTACAAATAATAAATCAGGCGTGACAGTAACCAGTGTTCTGCCGGATAAATTAATCTCCGCAACAAATTACACCCTTTTCCTATAGAATAAATAGGATATATCTATAATACGGCACACTCACATATTCGTCAAGTATTTTTATTTATACACCACAATTAATATCGCATAGTATTGTTGTTGTACCATAAAGTATTCAGTATACACAAACCAATACTTTATTCTCCTCCCCCAAACGCCTGATTTTTCTCTGTTCAATTCCATTCCGAGACCGGTTACCCTCCGCGACGCCACAATTCCAGGGGCCACCCCTCCTGGATTCTTCCACGGCTGCCCGTTTTTCGGGACCGTCCCACACTGCCGCTTTTCCGGGGCACTTACGCCCGGATCTTCTTCAGCATCTTTTTTCTCGCCAGCGCGATGCCGATGCGGTAAGGCAGCGGGCGCAGGGCTTTATCGGCTTCTTTCAGTTTCTCGCGGATCGGAATGCTCTGCGGGCAGCGGGTCTCGCATTTTCCGCACTGCACGCACTGGCTGGCAAAAGCCGGCTCCATCCTGAGTCCGACGGTCTGGGCGTACTCTTTGCGGCCGGTTCCCTTGTTCTCTGAATACATGCGGTTCCAGCACCGAAAAGCACCTGGAATATCGACGCCCTGCGGACAAGGCATACAGTACCCGCAGCCGGTGCATCCGACTTTTTCGGTCTCGTGGATAATCTGCTTCACCTCTTCAATGACCCGGAAATCCTCTTGTGAAAACCCGCCGGCTTCTGCTTCTGAAGCAATCCTGCAATTCTCTTTCACCATATCCAGGGAATTCATTCCGGACAGCACGCATGTCACCTCCGGCTGATTCCAGAGCCATCTGAGCCCGTACTCCGCCGCGGTATACCCGCTTTCCTGCGACCGGATCAGGGCTTTGGCCTTTTCCGGAAGAAGATTAACCAGCTTGCCGCCGCGCAGCGGTTCCATGATCACGACAGGAATTCCCTTTTTCCCTGCTGCATGCAGTCCTTCTGCCCCCGCCTGTGTGTGCTCGTCCACATAGTTATACTGAATCTGGCACATATCCCAGTCATAGGCATCCAGGATCTTCAGAAAATCCTCCGTGTTCCCGTGATACGAGAAGCCGATATTCCTGATCTGCCCGGAACGCTTTTTCTCCGCAATCCAGTCCTCGATGCCAAGCGCCTGCAGTTTTTTCCACTGTACAATGTCCGTCATATGGTGCATCAGATAATAATCCACATAGTCCGTCCGCAGCCGGTGCAGCTCTTCCTGGAAATACTTATCCATATCTCCGGGCGTCGTCACCATGTACTGCGGCAGCTTAGCCGCGATGTTTATCTTCTCCCGGATTCCGTTCTTCTGAAAAATCTTTCCGATCGCCGCCTCACTCCCCGGATAGACATACGCGGTATCAAAATAATTGACCCCCTGCCGGTACGCCTCCATCAGCTCTTGCTCTGCTTTCTCCAGATCGATATTCCCGGCCGTCCGCGTAAACCGCATGCATCCAAACCCCAAGGCTGAGATCGGACTTCCCTTCTTATCTTCACGATACTTCATTTCTACACCTCCATCTCTACCACAGCTTTTTCTCAGTATATCCGCCTCCGTCCGCCCTCGTCAATCGGATTCCATTTTCGACAAATAGCACACGCGCAAGGGGTTCTCCGTTCCTACGGCTCCGCCCGGTTTTTCGGCAGCCTTCCGGATGGCTGATAATATTCATTCTTTTCACGCAAGCTATGGAATATCGCTGATAAACGATGTAAGATATAGAAAAGCAGAAAAGAGGTGATATCATGTCAGCAAAACAGAATTTAAATGCGCATGAGGCGCTTGAGCGTCTGAAGGAAGGGAATCTGCGCTACCTTGAGGCAGAGACTTCTTCAGGAAATATTTCCCCATCTGTGCGGAAGGAAACGGCTTCTTCAGGGCAGTCGCCGTTTGCCATCGTGATAACCTGTTCGGACTCCCGTGTCATTCCGGAGAATATCTTCAGCGCAGGAATCGGTGATCTCTTTGTCATCCGCGTAGCCGGAAATGTCATCGACAAGCACCAGCTTGCCAGCATTGAATACGCGCAGAAGCATCTCGGCGCGCGTCTGATCGTCGTCATGGGACATACGCACTGCGGCGCCGTCGAAGCGGCTATGCATCCGGATGAGGACAGTAAGTTCATTCAGTCGATTCTGGAGGAGATCCGGGATGCCATCGGAAAGGAGACCGATGACCGCACCGCCGCTGTGCTGAATGTCCGCCACAGCATCCACCGGATTGAAAACAGTTTTGAAATCCTGGAAAGCGAAGAGGAAAACGGCCTGGAAGTCACCGGCGCACTCTACGATATTGAAACCGGAAAAGTTGAATTCTTTGACTGATCTGTACGCAGAAAAACCGCTGCTTTCAGCATGATTCTATGTTGAAATGCAGCGGTCTCTTTATGTCAGTTTTATTATGCTTTCTTTTTCTCTGCAGGCGCGCCGTTCCGGGACGCGGCGGCAGCTTTCGGAATTTCTCCGACGCCGCTGAACACGACAGACGGGCGATAAGCATAAGATTTCAGGGTATCCATGTCGGAAACGCCGGAGAGGACCAGAACAGTTGACATTCCGCTCTCCAGACCGGAAATGACATCGGTGTCCATGCGGTCGCCGATCATCACGGCCTCGTTGGAGTGGCAGCCGAGACGCTTCAGCCCTGTACGCATCATGAGCGGGTTTGGTTTTCCACAGAAATACGCCTTCGTTCCTGTTGCCATCTCAACTGGAGCAACCAGTGATCCGCAGGCCGGCATAATTCCGTTCTCAATCGGTCCGGAAATATCGGAATTGGCTCCGATCAGCTTGGCCCCGTTCATAACCAGATTGCATGCTTTGGTCAGCGTATCAAGAGAATAATTCTTTCCTTCTCCGATCACGACGTAATCCGGATCGACATCATTCATGACGATGCCGACATCGTAAAGCGCGTTCAGCAGGCCGGCTTCTCCAATGACATAAGCCGAACATCCCGGCGCCTGATCCGCAAGAAAAGCGGCAGTTGCCAGGGCGCTTGTGTAGAAATGCTCTTCCGGAACATCCAGTCCCATCCGCTGCAGTTTCTGATTCAGCTCGCGCGGCGTGTAGCCGCTGTTATTGGTCAGGAAGAGGTACGACTTTTTCTCATCCTGCAGCCATTTTATAAACTCCTTTACCCCCGGAAGGATCATGTTTCCATGATAGATGACCCCGTCCATATCGCAGATAAAGCCTTTTTTCTCGTTAAAATTAATCTTCATTCTGATCACATCCTTCTTTTTGGTCTTCCGAACACACTCCTCCGTGTCCTTTTTTCTTCTTCTTACTTACAAGCCAACTATATCATGTTCAGGATGCAGAATCCACTGTCATTTCAAAAGAAGAAGAATGTTTTAGACATCGTTTGCACAGGCTTGACAATTCTTCACAGGCTATGCGCCTTGCTCTTTTCTTTTTTGTCAAAAATCGAAAATTCTCCCCTTGACAATCAATCTTTGTCGGGTATAATAAGAATATAAATTGAGTGCAATTGAATTTAACGCAATATAAAATATACAGGAGGTTAATCATGAGCAGCAAAATCTATGAGTATTCCGTACCGACGGTAGATGGAAAAGAACTTTCTCTTTCTGAATTTAAGGGAAAAGTCATGCTGATCGTGAACACGGCAACCGGCTGCGGCTTTACCCCTCAGTATGAGGATCTGGAATCCATGTATGAAAAGTATCACGACCAGGGACTGGAAATTATCGACATTCCGTGCAACCAGTTCCTCGGACAGGCTCCGGGAACGGATGAAGAGATTCATGAATTCTGCACACTGCACTATAACACCAAGTTCCCGCAGATGAAAAAATCAGACGTCAACGGTGAGAATGAACTCCCGCTTTACACATACCTGAAGAGCCAGAAAGGATTTGAAGGCATGGGAAAAGGCCCGAAAGCTCTTGCAATGAGCGCGATGCTGAAGAAGTTCGATAAGGACTATAAGAACAATCCGAAGATCAAGTGGAATTTTACAAAATTCCTGGTTGACCGTGAAGGAAACGTGCTCCAGCGTTTTGAGCCGACGGCGGATATGAAGGCCGTTGACGCGGCAGTCGCTGAACTGCTGTAATCCTGCGTTACTGCAGAAATTGCCTTATGCAGTAATCCGAATAATTTCCACATACTCCTTTTATCAAAGCCGAGGGAGCTGCAGTTCACAGCAGCTCCCTCGTATTTTTCTTTATGCGATTTCCGGACAGACTATTTTGCGTCTTCTCTCAGCCATCTGGCTGCATCAAGCGCGTGATAGGTAATGATGATGTCTGCTCCGGCGCGCTTCATGGAAATCAGATTCTCCATGACGACGCGCTTCTCATCGATCCAGCCCTTTTCCGCTGCCGCCTTGACCATGGCGTACTCGCCGCTCACGTTATAGGTCGCAACCGGGACGCGCACAAGACTGGAAACTTCCTTTACCACGTCCAGATACGCCAGCGCCGGCTTTACAATCAGGATGTCTGCACCCTCTTCAATATCCGTCAGGCACTCCCGGACGGCCTCATCTCCGTTCGGCGGATCCATCTGGTACGTTTTCCGGTCCCCAAAAGCCGGCGCAGAGTGTGCAGCATCCCGGAACGGGGAATAATACACGGATGCAAACTTGGCGCTGTATGACATGATCGGCGTATTCAGGTAACCGGCGTCATCGAGCGCTTTCCGGATCGACGCAACACGCCCGTCCATCATATCCGACGGCGCAATCATATCCGCTCCCGCCTCAGCCAGCGTTACAGACGCCTTCGCCAAAAGCGGCAGCGTCTCGTCATTCAGAATTTCTCCATCCCGGATCAGCCCGCAGTGGCCGTGCGACGTATATTCACAAAGGCACACATCCGCAATCACCAGAAGTTCCGGCGCGTATTTCTTAATGAACCGGATTCCCTGCTGCGTCACGCCGTTATGGTCATAGGCCTCGCTGCCTACCTCATCCTTGTGCGCCGGAATTCCAAACACCAAAAGCCCCCGGACACCGCTCTCCATTACATCATCCAGCAGCTCCGGCAGACGGTCAATCGACCACTGGTACACGCCCGGCATCGACGGCACAGGATTCTTGATATTCTCGCCTTCCGCGATAAACATCGGATAAATCAGCTCATCCGGGCTCAGACGATTCTCCTGCACCAGTTTTCTCATTCTTGCTGAACTTCTCAGCCTTCTCATTCTTCTCATGTTCCCCTGTTCTCCTCGTTCACTTCTTCAATAATCCTTATACGTTTTTCCACAGCTTCAGCCTGCGCGCAAGCTCTTCCGCCGTGTGCGGATGCGTGATAAACGCCGGTTCCCTGCCCCTTTTCCGCAGTTCTTCCGCTGTTGCTTCGCCGATGCAGACAAAACGCAGCCGGTCAAGGCCGCACCTCGCATCTTCCGCAGCATCCAGCATACAGTCCACCCCGGACGCACTCGCAAAAGCCAGCAGCTCCGCTCTCTGAATTTCCTCCGGATCAGCCAGAAGCTCTCCGGAGGATGTATACAGCAGAACTTTTTCATATGAAATTCCGCCCCGCTCAAGGATGGAATACATCTCCTGCCGCCCGCCTTCTGCCCGTATGACCAAAACTTTTTCTCCGCGGGCTTTCCGGACCAGCACCTCGGCAAGCGCGTCACTCGTGTAATTGTCCGGCACCAGATCAACATGGCCGGCAACAGCCATAAGCCGCTCTGCGGTTCCCGGTCCGATGGCGGCAAAACGCACATGGTCAAGGCGGCGCATCTGAAAATTCTCCTCCTCTGCAATCCGTTCACACATCGAAACCGCGTTCCGGCTCGTAAACACGACCCAGTCAAACGATTCAATGCGTGAAAATGCCTCACAGAGACTGCGCCGGCCCGCGTCAGTTACCCTGAGCTTCACCCGCATGACATGGCGGAGCATCCCTGCTTCCTTTCCCATCGCCCGTTCCAGCCGGGCATAGAAAGAATCGGAACCGATGACGCCAAACGGCGGATGGTACTGGAGATCCAGATCCGCGCACGGTCCCACGACAATCACAGCCGGCGCCCCCATGCGCGTTTCTTTTGTCCTCTCGGAAATCTGTGAAAGCGGCGCGCGCAGAACGCGCTGACGCTCCGTAAACCCCTGTGAGACCACAGCCGCCGGCGTATCTCCTGCCATTCCACCTGCAAGAAGCCCGGCGGAAATCCGCGGCAGTGCGGACAACCCCATCAAAAACACCAGGGTTCCTTCCATATGTGCATACGCACTGTAATCCAGTTCATCATCGGCAATATGACCGGTGATTACGTGGAAGCTTCTGGCCAGTTTTCTGTGCGTAACCGGGATTCCGGCAATTTCCGGTACAGAGACCGCGGACGTAACACCCGGGACAAGCTGAAACGGAACACCGGCTTCCTGCAGCGCCAGAACTTCTTCACCGCCCCGCCCGAACACGAACGGATCGCCGCCTTTCAGCCGCACCACAGTCTCATACCGGGCTGCGCCGCTGACAAGAAGATGATTGATTTCTTCCTGGGCGGCGCTGTGCTTCCCCGCGCGCTTTCCGACATGCACACACTGACACGCTGCCGGCGCCTCAGACAGAAGCTCCGCCGGCGCCAGGCTGTCATAAACAATCAGATCCGCTTTCCGGATCAGCTTCAGCGCTTTTCTTGTGATCAGATCCGGATCCCCCGGACCCGCACCGACCAGATATACCGTTCCCATTACTGTTCCTCCTGTCCGCAGCAGCTCCCCGGAGCATCTTCCAGAATGCGCCGCGCAAGTCTTTCTGCGAGTGCAGCCGCGTTTCCCTGCGCGTCTTCAGCTCTATGGACAAACATCTGTCCGTCATAATCCTTCATGACTTCCATATTCAGACTCCCGTCCTCCTGCAGCTGCGCAAACGCACCGACCGCCTCATGGCAGCCTGCATTGATACCTTTCATAAATCCGCGCTCTGCGGCAAGCTCCGTAAACGCTCTCTCATCGCAGATGCCGCGGATCAATTCCGCTATTTCACCGTCCGCCGGTCCCTCAACAGCGATGATCGCCTGCCCGGCAGCCGGAATGAATTCTTCTGTGTCAAAATATGTGTAATCCAGATCCGGTTCCTGATCGAGCTGCAGCCTGTGCAGGCCGGCCGCGGCAAGAATCACCGCGTCATAGTCTCCCGTTCTGAGTTTATGAAGACGCGTCGGGACGTTGCCGCGGATCACTCCGCATTGATACTCCGGGAACAGTTCCCGCAGCTGTACCTGCCGGCGCAAGCTGCTCGTCCCGATACGACGGATCTCTTCTGCATTCATATTCTTTCGGCTGACCATGACATCCCTGGGATCGTCACGTTTCAGACATGCCAGAACCGCAGTGCCGTCCGGACAGGCCGCCGGCATATCCTTGGCGCTGTGCACCGCCAGGTCGATCTTTCCGCTGAGAATGGCATCTTCAAAATCCGTGACAAAAACAGCTTTTCCTCCGAATTTCCAGAGCGGTTTATCCTGGACCTTATCGCCCATAGTCTTGATGACCACCGCTTCTGACTCAACGCCGATTTCCTGCAGTGCGTCCATGACCAGTTCCGTCTGAATCATCGCAAGTTCACTGCCGCGTGTCCCGATGCGCAGTTTTCTCTTCCCCAGATATTCCTCAGCCATGGCTGTAAAAATCTGCTGGCGTTCACCCTGCGTCTGCGCCTTGGCTTTTACTTTTTGTCTGGCGGCACCGAGCTCCCCGACCGCACGGTCATAGGCATCCGGAAGCGAACGGCTGATCGATTTCTTGATCTCCCGTGCGAGCAGCGGGCTTTTTCCGTCCGTAGAAATCGCCACCGTGTAGTTTTCTCTGCGAACGATTGCCGGGAAGATGAAATCGCACATTTCCTTATCATCCACCGCATTCACAGGCACTCCCCGGCGGCGCGCCATCTCTGCAACCCTGCGATTGAGCGCACGGTCATCCGTCGCCGCCACCAGAACGTCCGCGCCATCCAGATCCGACTCCTGAAACGGACGGCAAATCCGCTGAATTCCTTCAGCCTTCTCAATTTCCTCCCGGAATTCCGGAGCAATTACCACAATCTCCGCTCCAAAACCCTTAAACGCCCGAACCTTCCAGAGCGCGCTCCGGCCTCCGCCGACAATTACAATCCGTTTTCCGGAAATATCCACCATAAATGGAAAATACGCCATCGTTCCACTCCATTTCCATGCAGCCACTTCCTACTGCATATGCAACTGTATCCAGTGTACCATTTTCCTTAAACCTAGTCAATTAATAGTTATTTAATCTTTCTTCCCTCTTCCTCTTCCCCGCCGGTATTCCCGAAGTTTTTACGCTCTTCCTCTTCGGGAATGCCGGTTTGTGATCATTTTAACGTAAAACAATGCGCGGTTCGGTAACAGCTGTTACGAAATCGCGCATTGTTCAAGTATACTGTATATTCCGTTCCTCTTCTGTTGGTGCTGATGACGGATTATTTCTTTCCAGAACGAAGTTTATCTCTGACCATCATCAGCAGGAATCCCAGGTAATTGGTTCCTTTCCAGCGATCCATGTATTCCCGGTCAGGGTTGTCTCTGTCCATGGCGATGCCCCATACCGGATCGCCCGGGTTGCATTCTGCAAGGACAGCGTCTCCGGTATCCAGGAGTTGTTTCTGTAATTCCTTGCTCTGGCTGAATTTTGCCATAAGACCCTCATAGACGATGATCTGACGGATTCCGTTCCAGACAGTATCGTTATAGTTTCTGACTTTACGGCCGACTTCCTTAATGGCGCGTGCGTCGGTGAGGTTCAGCACTTCCTGCGCATGTTCTTCATCGTGAAAAACTGCAGCTTTCTTATACATCATATACTGCTCGATGGAGGAAAATGTCCTTCCATCAATCTGAAACTCGCTCTCATACCAATTGCTCAAAAAACCATATTCCTTCTCTGGCTCGTGAAAGCCGATCAAGTTCAGCTTCTCCATTATAATCCTGCTCCTTTCTGCATACCTGTATTACTCTTCTGATTATACCGCAGAACTGCAAAACGCGCGCAGCGGATACTGCGCGCGCTTCTGAAAATATTCTATCTGATGAGAAGCTATACAATGATATATGTTACAATTCCTGCTACAATAACGTAGACTACCGCAAATTTCAGTACTTTGCTGAGGACGGTGCTCTCATGGCCGGCAAGTCCGGATGCCGCGCAGCCGATTGCGATGCCCTGCGGTGAGATCGCTTTTCCGATTCCAGCACCCATCAGGTTTGCCGCAGCCAGAAGATCTGGGTTGGCGTGGATGGCAGCCGCAGTGTCTGTCTGCAGTTTTCCGAACAGAACAGCTGTAGATGTTCCGCTTCCGGTTACAAATCCTCCGATCATACCGATCAGCGGGGAAATTGCCGGATAGAAGGTTCCTGTCACAGCAACCAGGAATGCTGCCATTGCACTGATCATTCCGCTGTATCCCATGATTTTTGCTGTCGCGAGCACGCTGCAGATGGTAATAATAGTCTTGATATTTGCTTTAAAGGTTTTCCAGAATACACCCAAGATGCGTTTTATGGATGCTCTCTGAATCAGGCCTCCGATCAGTCCGGCGATAAAGATTTTTACGCCCGGGCAGTCCAGCCAGCTGAAGGTCAGTGTATTCGGGTTCTTTCCTGTGTATACAGAAACTTTGCTTGCAACCGCTGCAATCGGATTGTGCAGAGCCGGAATAATGCTGGATGTGAACAGCAGCAGAATGAAAATCAGGATAAACGGACTCCATGCAACCAGCGCTTTCTTCAGTGTCAGGTCTTTCATCGCTGCAGACGGCTCGGCATCCTCTGATTTGTGCTTCTTCTCATATGCAATCCCGGCTGCAACGGTGCAGATCATGCATACAACCGATCCGAGGATATTCGGAAGCTCCGGTCCGATGAATTTCGCTGCGATGTACTGCGGTACGATGAAGGAAATGGATGAAATCAGCGCGATCGGCCAGACTTCCTTGAGAGCTTTCACACCTTTTCCCACAATGATGATCATAACAAACGGCGCAATAGCCGTGAGAATAAACTGCAGCATCGCCGTGGCTCCGGATACGGCCATCGCATTCAGTCCGGTTACCTGTGCAATCGTTGTAGTCGGAACGCCAACGGATCCGAACGCCGTCGGGGTTGAGTTTACGATCAGACAGGCGATAACCGTCGGAATCGGATCATAGCCCATTGCAACCAGGATTCCCGCCGGAATCGCAACGGCTGTACCAAATCCGGCCATACCTTCCATGAAATTTCCGAATCCCCATACGATAATCAGCAGAACAATCATCTTATTTGAAGAAACACCGGACAGCATTGCCTTGATTGAATCCATGGCCTTTGTTTCCAGTGTAAGTTCATAGACAAAAAGTGCCGCAATAATGACCGCGCATATCGGCCACAGCGCGTTCATTATTCCTTCCAAGGCAGCAGTCGCAGTATTAACAAGACTCAGCTTGAAATACAATATTCCTACCGCTGCAGAGACAAGAACAGCAATCATACACGCCTTGTATCCCTGCATTTTCATCACACACAGCGCTATAACCAGCCAGATGATCGGCAGCAGCGCCAAAATGAATTCCAACATCAATCATACCTCCAATTTCACTTGTTCGTTCACGGCATGTACTCTCCCATTCATCCATGCCTTCCTGCAACAGCGTTTCATCTATCCTCTTCAATAAACATCCTCTATCCTCAGCAAATCTCTTCTGTCTCTTCTGTCGTCACTGTCTCCTCTCATCATGTATACAGAATACAGTATAGTTAATACAAATATAGCTTCCATTCCTGTATAAACAAAATCGTCAGACGATTCCGCGTATAAAAAGGTCAAAGACGAAATGCACCTTTTATTGTATTATGTATACATTAAAAATGCGCTTACTTCTCCATATGAAATCAAGATCATGTATTATCCATACATTTCAATGCATGAAACGTGCAGTTACTTTCAGATTTCTTTACAGATATCGCTATCAAAATTCGTTATCTGAAACAGATTAGTCAGTAGTATACTGTATAATTTATTAAATTTCAATAGGCATCCACGTATTCAATAGAATTATTTTTATTGCAATAAAGTATCATCACACCTTTCTGCGTCCAGGTGAATGGTACTGGTAAGATTAGCCGGGCATACTGTATACTGGCACTCTGGACGCAATTCTCGCTGCTTCGCGGCCGCTTTCCGAGCCCTTTCTGCGTCCAGATCTTCGGTTTTGAAATTATTACACGGGTATACTGTATACTAGCGTTCTGGACGCAATCCCCGCTGCTCCGCGGCCGCTTTCCGAGCCCTTTCTGCGTCCAGATCTTCGGTTTTGAAATTATGACACAGGTATACTGTATACCGGCACTCTGGACGCAATCCCCGAATGGAAATTTCGAGATGGCAATACCTGAGTGCGGTGATGAAGGATGCGGTGCCGGGCGCATGCAGCTTTGGAAAGATACCCCGGCACCGCAGTTCCCTGAAATCAATTTCACTTTGGGCAACTTCTTGATTGCCCTGCTTTCCCGAAGTGACTGCCCCTCATTTCCAAAGTTATTTCCATTTACATCCTGTTCTTTCCTCTAACACGCAATTTCAAGCGTTCAAGGATTCAGGTGTTCAAGCGTTCAAGCGTTTAGGCGCGCCTGGATCTCTTTCAGATTCTGCATCTTACGCAGGATACAGGCAGCAGACGTTCAGGCGTTCAGGCGCGCCTGGATCTCTTCTACTGTCGGCATGACGGCGAGCGCGCCTTTTCGTTCTGTGATGACAGAAGCTGCGGCGTTTGCGAAGCGCAGGAGCTCGGAGAGGCGCTGCGGGTCGAGGTTGTCGATGCCGTATTTCAGGACATGGTAGAGCGCGCAGGCGCAGAATGTGTCGCCGGCGCCGGTGGTTTCGACGGCGTCGATTTTGAATCCCGGCTGGTATACGCAGTTTCCGTCTTTGATGGCCAGGGAGCCGTTCGGTCCCAGGGTGACAAAGACCAGCGGGATGTGGTACTGGTCGATGAGTTCGCGGGCGCCGGCTTTCATCTCTTCGATATTGGTTCCGTCGCGTCCAGTCAGGAATTCAACTTCGTTATCGGAGATTTTCAGGATGTCGCATTTTGATAAGCCGTACCGAATTTTTTCTTCGGCGTAGATGCGGGAACGCCAGAGCGGCGGCCGCAGGTTCGGATCAAAGGAAATCAGGCAGCCGCTTTCCTCTGCGACGCGCAGTGCTTCCAGCGTCGCGTCCTCTACACACTCGTCGGTCATAGACAGTGTCCCGAAGTGGAAGATTCTTGCGTTTTCGATCAGCGCAGAATGATCTTGCACCTCTTCTTTTGTCAGGCGGATGTCCGCTCCCGGATTGCGATAGAATGAAAAATCCCGGTCGCCGTTATCGAGTTTCTGCACAAAAGCCAGGGTCGTATGTACTTCCTGGTCGACCATCAGGCCGGAGAGGTTGATTCCCTGCTCCTGCGCTTTCTTCTTCAGCATCTGCCCGAACGCATCGTCGCCGACTTTTCCGATAAATGCGGTCTGGCACCCGAGGTTCCCGAGCATCGCCAGTACGTTGCACGGCGCTCCGCCCGGATTGGCCTCATAGGTCGGATTTCCCTGCGCGCTGATGCCATTGGCCGTAAAATCGACGAGAAGCTCACCTAACGCCGTTACATCAATGTTCTTGCTCATTCCTTCCTCCTGTTTCTACTCTCTGCGGATCAGGCAGACAGATGTTCTTCATTTCCGATCAATACGCTGATTCTGTAATTTTATCACAGATTTACACACACATTTCCTGTATACAGAAAATAAATGATGCTTATTTTCTCTTCACAGCGGGTGTGCAGCGCAGTACAATAGTACCCAGCTGTTTTACACGGGAAGGAGATTGATGATGCTGCATAATTTTGTTCTTTGCCTGGACACGACGATTCCGGCGTTTCTGATGATGGCGGTCGGCATGTTTCTGCGAAAAACCGGGGTTATGACGGCCGATTTCACCAAGAAGCTGAATGCCTTTGTGTTCAAGGTCACGCTTCCTGTTCTTCTGTTTTACAGCCTCGCAAGCCGGAATTTCTACGATGCCTGGGACGGGAAATTCGTTCTCTTCTGCTTCCTGGCCACCTGCGCAAGCATCGGGCTGGTCATGCTGATTTCTTATCCTCTCTGCCGGACAAAACGTAATGTGCAAGGAGAATTCATCCAGAGTGCCTACCGCAGCAGCGCGGCCATTCTCGGCGTCATGCTGTCTCAGAATATGTACGGAACGGCGGGAAAAATCCCGATGATGATTTTGGGAGCGGTGCCGCTTTATAACATTATGGCGGTGATTATCCTTTCCTTTTTCAAACCGGACCGGCAGCCACTCAGTAAAGAGCTGTTCCGCTCCACATTTCTGAACGTCCTGAAGAATCCGCTCCTGATTGGTATTTTCCTGGGCCTCCTCTGGTCGCTTCTGCAGATTCCTATGCCGAAAATCCTGGACACATCTCTGGACAGCCTTGGAAACACAGCATCTCCTCTCGGTCTGCTTGCTCTTGGCGCGTCGTTCAACCTCGGAAAATCCATGTCGCAGATTAAACTGACCGGAATCGCTGCATTTTTTAAGCTTGCCGGCCTGGGCATACTCTTTCTTCCGCTGGCGATCCGGCTCGGATTCCACGGAGAGGAGCTGCTCGCCGCCATTATCATGTGCGGATCGCCGACGACTGTCACCAGTTTTGTCATGGCGAAGGGGTTCGGACACGATGGGGCGCTGTCTGCCGGCAGTGTAATCCTGACCACTTTGCTCAGTTCCATCACCCTTACCGCCTGGATGTTCCTGTTTAAAACACTTGGGTATCTGTAAGCATACTCCGGCATTTTTTTACATAAATGAGCGGCTGTGAAAGCAAATCGATTGCTTTCACAGCCGCTTCGTATTATCTGCGCGCATACGCGCACCGCTTATTTTTTCAATTTATAGATATCAGACAAATTTTCAAGAGCCGCCTGCAGGGTCTCATCTTTTTTGGCAAAATGGAACCGGATATAGCGGTTTTCCGGTTCATGGAAGAAACTGGATCCCTGAACGGCGCCGACTTTTACTTTTTCCGCAAGGTCTTCGCAGAATTTCAGATCGTCATCATAGCCAAATTCGGAAATATCCACCATGATGTAATATGCGCCCTGCGGAATGTTGTGTTTCAGGCCGATCTTATCCAGTCCGTTCAGGAAAAGATCGCGCTTGTGTGTATAAACAGCGAGCAGTTCATCATAGTAACTCTGTCCGAACTGCAGACCCGGAATAACGGCTTCCTGGAGAGGCGCCGCCGCGCCGACGGTCAGGAAATCGTGCACCTTGCGAATGCGGTCGGTGATTTCCGGCGGCGCAATCGTATAACCGAGACGCCAGCCGGTGATCGAGTACGTCTTTGACAGGGAGCTGCAGGAAATTGTACGTTTTCTCATGCCTGGAAGGGCTGCAAAATATACATGCTGATACGGCGCGTAAACGATGTGTTCGTAAACCTCGTCCGTGATGACGTAGACATCGTATTTCTCGGCAAGTTCTGCAATCGTCATCAGCTCCTTGCGCGTGAACACTTTGCCGCACGGGTTGGACGGATTACAGAGCACGAGCGCCTTGGCGCCCTGTTTAAATGCGTCTTCCAGAACGTTCGGGTCAAAATTATACTCCGGCGGAACCAGCGGGACGTAAATCGGATCTGCGCCGGACAAAATCGCGTCTGCGCCGTAGTTTTCATAAAACGGTGAAAACACAACGACTTTATCGCCAGGATTTACAACGGACATCATCGACGCCATCATTGCTTCTGTCGAACCGGCAGTAATTACAATCTCTGTTTCCGGATCGATGTCCATGCCCATATAGTGCGACTGTTTGGCTGCGAGTGCCTCGCGAGTGTCCTTAGCTCCCCAGGTAATGGAATACTGGTGAAAATCTTCTTCAGTCACTTCACGCAGCCGCTTCAGAATCTCTTCCGGCGGTTTGAAATCCGGAAAGCCCTGCGACAGATTCACCGCACCGTAACGATTGGAAATTCTCGTCATGCGGCGAATAACAGAATCTGTAAAATGTGCTGTTCGGTCAGATAATGGTCTCATCTTCTAATGCCCCTTTTCTTTACCGGCAGTGTTCCCGAAAATTGTATCTCTGCGTCCGCCTGCACGTATATCCAGTATGCACTGCAGATTTCACATCGTTCTGACAGTTAAATCAGCCTTCATTCAACAGGATCTGCCGGATTTTCCCAATAAAAAATGGAGCATATGGGATTCGAACCCATGACCTCTTGACTGCCAGTCAAACGCGCTCCCAACTGCGCCAATGCCCCAGAATAATACATAATAATACATGATGAAGTTGCAGCCGGGAATATGCACTGATCTGTGCATCTGCTTTCCCTGCTGGCTTCCATTATATCGGACTTTCAGAAATTGAAAAGAGGAAAATACACTTATCTTCTAATATTGGCAATGTATACAAGACTGCCGGACGGGAATTCCGGGTATACACGGCCGTTGGACGGGAATCCCGGGTATACACGGCCGCCGGACGGGTATCTCAGGGTTTTCTGAACCGATTCCCGTCCTTTCCGTGATTTTTACGGCCGTGGACGGGGTTTCCATGTATACACGGCCGCCGGACGGGAATCCGCATATTTCAGGCTTAAATAACCGGCCGCCCGGACTGTATGCAGACTGCACATGGTCCGGGCGGCGGCTCTTAGGAATATGTTGAATAATAATTGTAATGGAATTTGCTTAGTCCTCGTCTGCTAAATGACCCAGTTGTTGTATTCGATGGTCACGTTGGCGTTGGTGATCTGGAAGATTTTCTGTGCGATTTCCGCGGCAGATGCAGTTGCAGTCGCGCCAGTGCCTCCTGCACCAGCTTCACCGCCAGCTCCGGCCGTTCCGGCGGTCGCCGGCGCGGATGCATCTGCGTTTCCGCTCAGTTCAGACCACAGCTTGTAATGCTCGTCGGAGCTGAGCGCATCATCCGGTTCCTGGTCAGCATCGAGCACCAGAAGGACGATGATTCCGGTCTCCTTCAGATGTTTCAGGACGGTGACGTAGTCCTCGCCCTTCTCCGGATGATAGAGGTAGGTATGGCGTCCGTTTCTGACGAGGTTGAATTCTGCTTCTTCTACAGCTTCCAGTGTGGAGCCGTCTTCACCCGGACGGAATTCGACAATACCGGAGGTCTGCCAGTTCAGAGAGCTTCTCATCTGGCGCGTCGCCTGCGGATGTTTTTTAGCGGACTGTGCGTTCACCTGTGCGACAATGCCGCACGCAGATGTCATATGGCTGATGCGGTCGATCAGGATCAGTTCTCCCTGTGTCCGGTGATCGCGGAATCTGGAGAGAATAATCGGTTCTGTGACCGCAATTTCGCAGACGGCGATTTCATTTTTGTGAAGCGTCTCCGCGTTCTGTTTTTCGCCTGTATTGATATCAATCTTATATTTAATCTTGGTCAGAATGCCCGGGATTTTTTTCGTCCCGAGTTTGATCAGGAAGTTTTTTCCGATGGTCAGCGGCTGGTCGTCCATCCACAGCAGCTCAGTCTCAAAAGAGTCGGATGTCTGCAGGCCGCTTCCTGCTTCCAGTACGCATCCTCTGGATACGTCAACCTCACGGTCGAGCTGAATCGTGACCGGCTGTCCGGTAACTGCAGAATTCTCCTCATGATCCGCGACAAGAATGCTCTTGACATGTGCTTTTTCTCCGCTCGGAAGTGAAGTCAGCTCATCGCCGACATGAACGTCTCCGCACTCGATCTGTCCCTGGAACCCTCTGAATTCGTGGCTCGGGCGGCAGACTCTCTGAACCGGCAAATAGAAGCCTTTTTCTTCTGCAGCCGTGTCTCCGACATCGACTGTCTCCAGCTGATGCAGAAGAGTCGGCCCCTTGTACCAGCTGAAATTTGTCGTCGGCTTGGTGATGTTATCGCCTTCCGTTGCGGATACCGGGATGATCACGACATCCTGCAGACCGAGGTCATTTTTCAGCTCTTCAATCTGCTCCTCTATTTCACAGAACCGCGCCTCATCATATCCGACCAGATCCATCTTATTAACAGCAAAAATAAAGTGGCGGATGCCCATCAGCGCGCAGATTCTCGCGTGGCGTTTGGTCTGGATCAGCACGCCCTGGGACGCGTCGATCAGGATGACGGCAAGATCTGCAAAAGACGCTCCGCACGCCATATTTCTGGTGTACTCTTCATGTCCCGGCGTGTCCGCACAGATAAAACTGCGGTTATCGGTTGTAAAGTACCGATATGCAACATCAATGGTAATTCCCTGTTCACGCTCTGCAATCAGACCGTCCAGCAGCAGGGAATAGTCGATTTTCCCGCCGCGGCTTCCGACCTTGGAATCCAGCTCCAGGGCATTCTTCTGATCTGCGTAAATCAGTTTTGCATCATACAGCAGATGCCCGATCAGTGTTGATTTTCCGTCATCTACACTTCCGCATGTGATAAACTTCAGTAACCCGCTCATTAGAAATACCCCTCTCTCTTACGCTTTTCCATACTTCCTGCACCGCCGTCCTTATCGATGACACGGCTTGTCCGCTCAGACTCCACTGCGCTCAGTGTTTCCTGAACGATCTTATCCAGCGTGTCCGCCTCTGATTCAATGCCGCCCGTCAGCGGGTAGCATCCCAGGGTGCGGAACCGGATCTTCTTATGCATAATATCCTCCGGCTTCAGATTGAGGTGATCGATGATACGGTGATCGTCCACCATAATCAGATTTTCTTCATAATTGATGCACGGGCGCTCTTTTGCGAAATACAGCGGCACGATCTCGATGTGTTCTCTCTGGATATACTGCCAGATATCTTTTTCAGTCCAGTTGGAGATCGGGAACACACGCATGCTCTCACCCTTATTGATTTCGGTATTATACAGCTTCCACATCTCCGGACGCTGATTCTTCGGATCCCATGCCTGCGCAGAATTTCTGAAGGAGAATATTCTCTCCTTGGCTCTCGACTTTTCCTCGTCTCTTCTTCCGCCGCCGAACGCTGCCGTAAATCCATAATAGGTCAGCGCCTGTTTCAGTGCCTGCGTCTTCATAATGTCCGTGTAAGACGCGCCGTAATCGAACGGATTCACTCCGGCTTTTACACCCTCTTCATTCTTCCATTCCAGCATTTCCAGGCCATACTTTTCTGCCTGCTCATCCCTGAACTTGATCATCTCATGGAACTTCCACGTCGTATTGACATGCAGGAACGGGAACGGCGGTTTTTCCGGATAGAACGCCTTCAGCGCCAGATGCAGCATAACCGAACTGTCCTTTCCGATGGAATAGAGCATCACCGGTTTTTCGCATTCTGCCGCAACTTCACGGATAATATAGATCGCTTCTGCTTCCAGAGCGTCCAGATGTGATAAATTACTCATTGCTGACTCCTCATATCATTACTCGGCACAGTGCCGAGCTGTATTCCTTGTTCATTTTTTTTGTCGACAAAAATCATTCTGTCAAGGTTAATACTGGTTCGCGTTTTTCCGGTTGACGGAAATCACGGTTTCTTCTCCCGACGGCCGGTGTACGATCCAGTTGTAGAAATCGCCGTCTTTTTCGATGCGCATCGTCGATCCCGCGCCTCCGATGTCGGCGCCAAGGAACAGGCTGATCGCGGACACCGGGCATTCTTTTATGCAGGATGTGCATCCCCAGCAGTCCTCCGGGATCCTCATCTGCGCTTTCTTATCCTGACCAACCCGGATCAGATTTCCCGGACAGGCCTCCACACAGCGGCCGCATCCGACGCATTTTTTCTTATCGATCTGTATGCTCATAGCGGCCTCCTTTCACCAGATCCCGGAACAGAATTTCAATTTTTCCATTCCGCATTCGTGAATTGACGTAGCGCAGTCCTTCTTCTGACTGCTCCGGATAATCCGCATTCTCGCCGAATGTATGCCATCTCGTCTCTTTTCTTGCTCGCATATGCGCGATCAATGTCCGGCAGACGATCAGCCGTTCCCGGACCTCATACACATGCAGCAGATCGAACATATCCTCTGCAGGAAGCTGATCTGTCAGCTTCTGCAGCTTCTGTATCTCTTCATCCGCTTTCTGCAGACGGCTCTCGTTATAGCGGTAATCGGTGCGGATTCCGCCGGCATATTCATCCATCACCTTCTGCATGGCTTCTTCCAGCTGTTTCCAGTCCAGGATGCCGGCAGGCTGATCCAGGTGCTCCTGCATCTTCTGGATCTCCTTCAGCGCAAGTGGTTCATCCAGATAATCCTCTTGCGGCGGCATGGTCTCCGTTTGCTTTTTGTCCCGGAGCTGTGCGGCTATAGACTCTGCCGCGATTTCACCCTCAGCAAGCGCTCCGGTCACGTATTTCTGCGGGGCACCCCCGGCTGCGTCTCCGGCTGCGAACAGTCCGCGCACAGTCGTCTCCCGTCCGGTATCCACCCAGAATCCGCTCGCCGTATGACCGCCGACAACGTAAGGCTCTGTGCCCTCGACCTCGACGTTCTGCTCCGACGGGCCTTTTCCGGACTCCAGCCATTTCAGGGTCTGTGACGGTGCCATGTTCAGATACGCCTTATATAAATCCTCTTCCTGCTGCGCGCTGATGCCCGCTGTCGCAAGGTAGCACGGCCCTCTTCCCGCCCGGTTCTCTTCTACCGTCCCATAGATTCTCTGCGGCGTGGTCAGACCGTATATATTTTCATACACTTCGCCATCGGAATTGACCTGCTTCGCGTGCACGCCCTGCGCGATCGTTCCGGTCGGGGCAATCGTATCTTTACAGCGGAGCGCGACGAACCGGTTCTCAAAAGTGGTCATCTCTGCGCCCGCACGGATACCCATAGCAAATCCCGCTCCCGTGTTAAACGGCGGATACCACATCTTGTGACGTGAAAACCCCGGATTGTTCGGGCGGTACAGCCCCGCCGCGCCGCCGGTCGCAATCAGAACGGCCGATGCATCTATGTCATACGCAACCGGCTCCTTTACGGAAAACCCGACTGCTCCGTCTGCGACAGTCTTCTCGTTTTCTTCATGCGTCTTTAAATCGGTGATGTTCACGTGATTCAGGACGGTGACATTCTTCTGCGCCGCAGCGCCCTCTGCAAGCAGAGGCTTGATATTTTCTCCGTTGATCTTGACGTTGCGCCAGCCGCGGGTCACATATTTTCCATGTTCATCCTTCAGAATCACCAGACCGCGGCGTTCCAGATCCTCCGTGACCTCGTTCAGACGCTCGGAAATCGTCAGCAGAAGATCATCTCTGACAATCCCTTCCGCGTCTTTTCTGGCATATTCCACATAATCTGAAGGCGTGTGCCCCTCAGAAATGTAGGCATTCAGAGCGTTAACCCCGGCTGCCAGACACCCGCTGCGGATGATGTTGGCCTTTTCCGCGATCAGTACCTGATAATCCGATCCGCCCAGCTTGATGGCCGCATAACAGCCTGCCGTTCCGCCTCCGATGATCAGGACATCGGTTTTAATATGTTCCGTTATTAATGTATTCTTCATCGCCTTGCGCTTTCTTTTTGTCTGATAAAAGATATACGGATTAGAGGGCAAGCAGCAGTGCGCCCGTTAATGCTGATGCTGTGATTAAGATTCCGTTTCCGGCGCGTTTTCTTCTCATTAAGAGAAGATTGCCCGCAATCAGAACTGCTGTAATCAGGATCACTGCTGCGGAGTGGACGCCGACTGCAGAGCCGGTATCGATATTGGTGCGGATCATCGTCAGCATTACATTTAACAGAAGTCCGCTGATGATCGGACGAATCCACCGGCTGATTTCACGAAATACAGAAACCTCCTCAAATTCATTCAGGAGCCACCGGATCCAGCAGAACACCATGCCGGACGCCGCAATGCTGACACCCAGGCATGCAATCGCGGTCATCCAGCCGCCCGCAGCTGTCCCGCTCACATTCAGACCTGTAAAATAGCCGATCCCTGTAAGGATTTTGCAAAGAATGGAGCCCGGCAGAACGTTGGCAACCGGAACCAGTGTGCTGTAAAAATCAGATGCGCTGACCATTCCATGACCGACAAACATTCCGTCAGCAACGGACAGGTATGCGTCTCCGCCGCCAAAAGAAATCAGCGAGGACAGGAAACCTTTTCCTGCAAGGGTCACGGAACCGCAGACATACAGTGCCGCCGGAAGAAGTGCCGCTGTCATGAACAGGAGCCATACTGCCGTCTGACGAACCGGTTCCTTCCAATTCACTTCAGGAGCGCCGGAAATTCTGCTCGTTCTGCGGTCACGCCGAATGCTCTCTGTAATTCCTTTCAGAGAAAGTCCTGTCATCAGAAGGTAAAGCGCCGTATGGAAGAAGCCCGGAACTGCCGCTCCGGTCTCTCCGCTGACCAAAAGGAACAAAACACAGATGACTGCACTTACAGCAGTGTGGACCCTTGTAAATCTGCACCCTGTATAAAAAATCCCGAAGAATGCGAGGGCAAGAACCTGTACGGTAGACAGGCTCAGAAACGGGTTGCTGTTCAGTCCCAGAATTGCAAACACATTCTTGCCGCATGTCAGCAGAAACACACCGATCATGATCAGAAGCGCGGTCTGCGCTGTCCGCCTTCCCTGCTTTGCCATGCACTCCTGTGTTTTCACCGCGTACGAAATCAGCAGGCTGCTGATAAACGCGCCGAGACCGACGGACAGATACCGGATCACATTCAGCGACTGCACGCCAGCGCCGGAGAATACCGTCAAAAGCAGTACGGTCAGCAGCGCTCCCGGTGCAGCCATCGCGGCCGCAGCCAGCAGCATGCCTTTCAGTCCGAACGTCCGCAGCCCGTTTCCGGCCGCAATCTCGACCGGCAGCGCACCAGGCGTTACACAAGCCGCAATGACATCCTCATCATAGTCCTTCTTGGACAGGATTTTCTGTTTCTGTACCACTTCATCCTCAATAACCGGAATCAGCGCGCTTCCACCTCCGAATCCGATCACCCCGATCTTCAGCATGGAAAAAAGCATTCTTCCGAACTTACGGGCATCCGTATGAATATTGAGTTTTAACGACTGTTCTGCTTCAATCGCATGTTCCGCTGTCCGACTCATTGCTCTTCTCCTGTACTTGTCTGTTCAATGACTGTGTGCGCTGCCCCGGGTGTTTGCTGACGTTTTCCAGACGATTGCCTCTCGATAACCGATATCCTACCCCCTGCAGAATACACTGCAGTCTTGCGCAATACATTTTACCAACTATCCTAGTATGAATATATTTTTATTAGTTCTATCATACCGCAGATCGTCAAATTTGGATAATATGCATTTCTGATAGCCGGTTCTACTGTTTTCCTTATGACAGATGTTGATGCGAGAACATGAATCCGCTGCATGTTTATACTCCTTCTGCGGAAGAACTTTCTTCTGCATTGATATAATCCACCTGCTAACAGTCACCCGTTTTTGTATACAATAGGACTTTTGACTTTTCTGTTATCAAAATTCCCAAAAACTGTCTTTTGAGAACACAAAAAGGACTTTCGGTTGTGTACAATCGATTATTCGCATTGCGATTGTATACAATTACAGGCATCTCTGGGTATTCATTCGGAATGTACACGGCACACTTGGTTCAAACGGCAATTAAATGCACATTTTCGTCCTGCCTGATTCTGACAATCCGGTCCCGCCGTTAAAAGTTTCGAGAACGGTGCCCTGATTATGCGGAATATAACTACGCGGAACGTGTAATTATTCATACATTTTATACTTTATTCGTTCGCAATCTTTTTATCCATTCAGCTGACAGTTCGTTAAAAGGGCTGCCTTAAAATGTGTTCCGTAATTGCGATTATTTTATTTTTTGATAACAAAAAAAGTCAAACTCCTTTTTGTGTTCTGATTTCCGGCGAATATTAGCTTTTCGGAACACATTTTTTCCCACCCGGATTCACCTGCGCCTTTCTCCCGATCCGGCGCTGGCCTGACCTATGCGGGCTGATCTTCAAATACTGCCCATCCGATTAAGATGAAAGATCGCCGCCCCGGCACGCAAGGGCAGTTCATGACCCGTCCCCTCACATATTTAAAAAACAGAAACGCAGCACAAACTGCGATCAGGTTTCTCTGCCTGCTGTCTGTGCTGCGCTTGTTTTTCTGCGTTTCCCTGCCCCGCGCGGTGATCGGCATTCTGCCGGGGCTGGGTATTCGGCATGGTTAATGACCCGCCCGCTCATCGCAAAATTTCTTTAGTCGCCGACTTTCTTTAGTCGCCGATTTTCTTTACGATCAGGTCGTATGTGCCGTCTTCATTATCCACGAGTTTCAGGATCTGGTGCCCTTCTTCTTTGATGCTTCTCGGTACGTTCTGCACGGGTTCGCCATCGTTCATGTGTACGGACAGGATCTGTCCCTCATCGAGTTCTTCAAGCGCAACCTTGGCTTTTACGAATGTAACCGGGCAGACAACATCGGTAATGTCAACGGTTTCATCAATCTGAATTCCTGCTTTTTCTTCTGCCATAATTGATCTCCTGTTCTATGTTCACCCTGATATTTCATTCATTCTCTAATCCCCGGGTCTGCATTTTGCTCATCTTAACCTTTTTCTGCAAGCCGCAGCACTCGCGGCAGCGCAGTGTCCCCTCTTCACGCGTCTTTCTGCCGCCCGCTGTTTATCTGTGTCTTCCGCGGGCATGTGCCCCGTTCTATTTCTGCAGATCCTCGCGCAGTTTCCAGTCCGTCAGTTCCAGCGGCTTGGAAGCCTGTGCGTGCGCTTCTTCTTCACTGGTCGCATAGACTCTGCGGATCATTGCGTCGAACTTATCCTCACCTTCACGCTCAATCGCAAACTGCAGGCGGTCGCCCGGCTGTGCGTGATCGTGGAAGAACTGAATGGTCGCGTCACACATCTGGATCAGCTTGTCATGGCTCTGAACGAACGGTGTCAGCTGACGTCCCTTATGAAAGTGGTTTCCGTACATTCCGCCGAAGCTCATGATGTATCCCGGATGCTCCTCATACGCGTCCATCGGACATGATTTTGCGCAGCGTCCACAGTATGTGCATTTGTCCATATCAATCGTAATCTTTCCATCGATCAGGGAAACTGCATTCTCACGACATGCCTTGACACAGACTCCGCACTGGATGCACTTATCCTCGATCCACTCGACTTTTTCCGCGCCCTTGATTCCGATGTCGTTCTCCTCTGTCTTGAGACAGTTGTTCTGACATCCGGTAATGCCGAATTTAAACTTTCCCGGAAGTTCCTTCGCAAAATATCTCTGGTCGATTTCCTCTGCCAGTTCATAGGTAAATATGCATGCACTCGGGCAAGTGTCCGCCCCCTGGCAGGCGGTCGTCGTTCTGACACGCGGGCCGCACACAGACGGCTCTACGTTATACTCTGCCAGCTCTTTCTTTACCGCTTCGATGTCTTCCAGCTTAATATACGGAATTTCCAGGGACTGGCGCGCAGTCAGATGCACATAACCGTGTCCGTATTTTTCTGCGACTTTTGAAACCCCAATCAGCTGTTCTTCCGTCATCTTTCCGCCAATGACATGCACTCTGAGCGCAAAATGGTTTTTCTGTTTCTGGCGCATCCAGCCGCCTTTTTTTAATGCTGCGTAATCTGTTGCCATTCTCGTTTCCTTTCTCTGCTTTCCGCTTCTTAGGACAAATCTTACCCGGCAAGGGGATTACCCCTCGACCACTTGCAGGTCTTCTTTTGTCGAAACGCCGTTTTCTACATGGAAAGAATTCAGCACCGGCTGATCTTCATCCATCAGCGATAATATTAAATAGCTGACCCTGCTGTCAAACGCCAGCCGGATATCTTCCTGTGAAGACCGCGACGGGCTCTCCGGATGAGAGTGCCAGTTTCCAAGCGGCTTCATGCCGTTTTTGCGCATATCCTGTACGGCCTTCAGCTGCTCCTTCGGATCCAGTGAAAAATGTTCATTGCTGTGATCCAGGTTGGTCAGCAGGTACACTTTCTGGATTTCTCGGCTTCCGTCCTCGTGATCGATTCCCGCGATCAGGCCGCAGGCCTCATCCGGAGCTTCCTTTTTGGCATGGTCCAGGATTTTCTCGTAATCGCTCTGTTTTAATGTGATTTTCATGGCTGCCATAAGATCTCCTTCTTTTGTTTCCGGTTATTTCTGGCCCGGCTTCCACTCACATGCCGGCTGTTCATAGTCGATCAGCTCTGTAATCGTCGGGTGATCGGAGCATACTGCGCAGCCTTCTCCGCGCGGAGGAAGATTGATCGTGTGGAACTTCATCTTCAGACCGTCAAATGTCAGCAGCTTTCCGACAAGCAGATCGCCTGCGCCGGTCAGGTATTTCACTGCCTCCAGCGCCTGCAGAGATCCGATGGTTCCGGCCATTGCACCGATTACGCCGGCCGATTTACAGGTCGGGATCGCATCCTTAGGCGGCATGGTCTTAAACACGCAGCGGTAACACGGTCCTTCATGCGGAATCACAGTCATCAGCTGACCGCTGAACCGCAGGATACCGGCATGAGAAAACGGCTTGTTCGCCATTACACAGGCATCGTTGATCAGAAATTTTGCCGGGAAATTATCCGTTCCGTCCAGAATAAAATCGTAATCCTTAATGAGATCCAGAATATTGCTGCTGTCAATAAACTGCTGATAGGTAACAACCTCTACATCCGGGTTGATTGCGCGCATGGTCTCCGCCGCCGATTCAACCTTTGGCCGCCCTACGTCCGCAGTCGTATGGATCACCTGGCGCTGCAGATTGGACAGATCTACGACATCCGCGTCCGCAATGCCGATCTTTCCAACGCCTGCCGCCGCAAGATACATCGCTGCAGGAGCGCCGAGTCCGCCTGCGCCGATAATCAGCACACTGCCGTTCAGCAGCTTCTTCTGTCCTTTCACTCCGATTTCTTTCAGGATGATATGTCTGGAATACCGTTCCAGCTGTTCATTGGTGAATCCCATTACCGTCCACCTCCCATGAAGTATAAGAACTCGACGACATCGCCGTCACTGAGCTTCTGGGTCGGGAAATCAGCGCTTTTTGCGAATTCCTCGTTCACCGATACGCTTACGTATTCCGGTGTCTCAATGTTCTCCTGCTCGATCAGCTCGGCAATTGTAATCCCGTCTTTAACTTCCTTCTGCTCTCCTGAAACTGTAATTTTCATTCTTTTCTCCTCCTGAAACCTTCTATTTCTCATCGGCTTGTTTCACAGCCTGTGTGAAGTCTTCAATTAAATCTTCTGCATCTTCGATGCCGACGCTGACGCGGATGGTGTCCCCGAACACGCCGGCAGACCGTTTCTGTTCTTCTGTATTATGAATGAATATGGTGGAATGCGGATGGATGGCCAGCGTCCGTACATCACCGATATTGCTCGCGATAACCACGCACTGCAGCGCGTCAAGAATCCGGAACGCACGCACCTCAGAACCCGCCCGAAACGTCAGGATGCCGCCGCCCTTTCCTCCGAATTGCCTGACCGCTGTCTCGTAACAGGGATGGCTCCTGAGTCCCGGATAACACACATCCGTGATACCCGGAAGCTGCTGAAGAGCCTCTGCCAGTTTCTGTGCATTGCTGCAGATCCGTTCCATCCGGATTCCCAGCGTCTCCATGCCGATGATATTCATATAGGCATTCAGCGGCGCCAGGCAGCTTCCCATATTTTCACCGATGTCCGTCCTCAGCCGGACCAGATAGGCCATCGGCCCGTATTTCAGAAACGGCGCCAGTGCAGGGTAACGCTCCTTTGTCCACCGGAATCGTGTACTGTCCACAATCACGCCGCTGATGGAGTTTCCGCTCCCGTTTATGTACTTGGACGAGGAATGGATCACGATATCCGCGCCCAGTTCAATCGGCCGAACCAAGTACGGCGTTGCTGTGGTGCTGTCCACAACCAGCGGAATGCCGTGCGCGTGCGCAGTCTCCGCTGCGGCGCGGATATCCATCACCGACAGGCCCGGATTTCCGATCACCTCACCATAGATCATCCGCGTATGTTCATTAATCAGCGGTTCGATCTCTTCCGGTGTCAGTTTCTGAACAAATCTGGTGGTGATACCCCAGTTTTTCAGATCATCAAACAGGCCGATAGTCCCGCCATATAAGCCGCATCCTGCAATAATCTCATCTCCGGAGCTCAGCATATTCAGCATTGCCAGCGCGACCGCCGCCATTCCGGATGAGCAGGCTGCCGCGCCTCCTCCGCCTTCCAGCTCATTGATCCGCTGTTCAAAAGCAGCTACTGTAGGATTTCCGACTCTTGTATAAGCGTATCCCATCGCCTTGTGTGTAAACACCGCTTTCTGCTGCTCCGCCGTGTCGAACTGAAACGCGCTGACCTGACTGACCGGCGGAAGTGTCGCACCGTCCGCGTACGATTTCACCGCCTGCCCGTGCAGAAGTTTTGTGTCGAATTTCATGCTGCCTCCTTTCTCATTCCCTTTTGTCCTGAAAGCAATACCATCATACCACCGCGCCTGTATACATGGTTATATGAACTCTCGATGTCTTGCTATAAGCCCCTGTTATAACAGCTATGAACGGTACGACTTCAGCTTGTCCAGATAGATATTCCCGAGCCGCGAGAGCTTGGCACCCTTGTGACGCAGACTTCCAATCATCATTTTCTCTGTCTCCTTCAGCGGAATCGCCTCATAGTCTGTCCCGTTCAGCTCTTCGCTGATAATCCCCGAACACAGCGTATACGCATTCAGCCCGACCATCAAGTTCAGCATTGTCGCACGGTCATCGGCCTTGATCAGCTTCTTATACTCGTACGTACTCTTCATTTCCTCGGCCAGATAGAAGGAACTGTGGCTCCCCTGTTCGAACGCGAGGCACGGGTACTGCTGCAGATCGTCCATCGACAAAATGCTGCGCCCGGCAAGAGGATGGCCCTTCCAGAGATAGACGTAAGTGTCGCAGTCCAGAATCGCCTCAAAGACCAGATTGTTTTCCCGGAACATGTTCTTCAGGACGGCTTCATTAAAATCTGAAAGATACAGAATCCCGATCTCACTCTTAAAGTCATGCACATTCCGGATCACCTGATAAGTAGTCGTCTCATGAATGGCAAACTCATATTCCGCCATTCCGACTTCCTTCACCAGCTCCACAAACGCCTTGACCGCAAAACTGTAATGCTGGCAGGAGACAGAAAACTTTTCTTTCGACGCCTTTTCCAGGTACCGCTTCTCCAGAAGAGAATACTGCTCCACCACTTGGCGGGCATAACCCAGGAACTCCTCCCCGTCCGGCGTGGCCTGGATCCCGCGGTTGGAGCGCAGAAAGATGGTGATGCCCGCTTCCTGCTCGATCTCACGCACTACGGCAGAAAGATTGGGCTGCGAAACATACAGCTGCTTGGCCGCCTCATTCATAGAACCGACATCCGCAATCGTAATAATTTGTCTGAGCTGCTGCAGAGTCATCACAGCCTCCTTTCTATAAACCCTACATCTTGCCGGTTTATTCATACTTTTCCAGTAGGTTTATTTATTATAGATCAGATTACTACAATCTGCAGAAGAATTCAATCCTATTTTTCCTCATTTTTCGTTTCACCTGTAAAATATCCTGTAATCGTATTTCATTGTCTGCGCCTGCCAACGCACGTTCATGATTTCTGTTCTCCGATTTCCAGAAACTGAGGATATCAGAACATAAAACAGGAGTTTGTTTCGACCGTGCGCAATCTGTTCTCTCTGCAGCCGTAGTAATACGGATGAAATACGAAGAACCACATGGATACTGTACAAATAAACGCACCCTATCCATGTGGTTCTCTATTTACCAGGCTTCCCTGATGCACTGTGTACTTGAACGCACACAATATTATCTTGACCTGCCGCCATCAATACATGATTTCTCTGTCGGTCCAGGATTCATGTCGGATCAGATTGAAGATCACCAGATACATAATGACCACAAAACCGATGAACATGCCGGTTGAACGAGCGGATCCGCGCATCGCGCAGAAATCATAGGTTCCATGAAGAATCACGGAAAGCAGGTATCCGGCGATGAGATTGGCCGTCCTCGCAGCAGGACGGTTCTGATTATCGGCATACTTTGCCCTGCCGTAGAAATACCCGAATACCACGGCAAATCCAAGATGCCCAGGAATCGACAGGACCGCGCGCGGGAGCGCCACGCTTAAACCGAAGGAAAAGACATATTTCACATTTTCCACTGCCGCAAACCCCAGTGAAGTAAATGCGGCATAAACAATTCCGTCGAAGCGGTAATTGAATTCCGGGTTTCTCCAGGTCAGACGCGCCATAAAGAAATACTTGGTTCCCTCTTCAACCACAGCAACAACCAGAAATGCCAGCACTGCGGTATAAACCGGCGTATTGGCCTTCAGCCCGCTCGTATTCAGCACAGCCTGCCCGACAGATTCAAGCACAATGGACGCGATCACCGCCAGGACGCCGCGCCCGACACAGGCCCAGAGCAGCTGCGGCGACTCCTTTTCAACCGTATCTTTTTTATAGATATAGTGCATCAGAAACGCTGCCGGCAGGATCGCCGCAGCAACATAAATTGCAATAACCTGTGAGGTAAGAGATAGAATAAAATACATAATAGTTCTCCGTCTTGAAAGATTTGATTTGAAAATTCAGCATTTACAGCGATTCCAGTTTCTCCCCGTAACGTTTTTCCAGATCCTTCCGGAACTGCTGGAATACCGGAATATAGGTGTGAATAATCTTTTCTGTCAGCTGAACAGCGGCCTGTTCATCATACATATGTGCTGTACCATTTCGCTCTGCCAGCATCTGGAGCCAGACATCCGGATCAATAAAACTGTAATACTGATACGCCGTTTTAATAATCTGCCGCGGGGAATCTGTTGCTGCATCTCGGCTTCCTTCAAACATCAGGAGTTCCTTCATCAGTTTCCATGCAAGCTCGAACTGCAGCATAAACTTGTCAATGATTCCACTGACGATAAAATCATTACTGAGATCTTCATGATCTGCTTTTTCCAGCACCTGCAGATTATTTTTGTAGTTCTCATACTTTTTCATATAACACAACTCCGTCATTTCTGATTTCCTGCAGCAAACTGTCCGCTACCGGTTCGTCGAGATTAATGATGTCAAACTGAAGCAAGGTCCAGGTGTGATTATCTATGTCGTATGCAAACGACGGAAAATCACCGCAGCCTTCCACCGCGAGATCGATATCACTCTTCGGATGATGGTCGCCTCTGGCCCTGGATCCGAACAGAATGAGTTTCTTCACCTGGTATTTCCGACAAATTCCAAGCATATCCTCAAAGGCACGCTGCGGAATATGATCTGCTCTGTTTATATATTCATGATCACTCACTGGATTCACCTCCGCTCTGGGTTATTCCAGTGTATCATATCCGATGCCGGTATACAAACATGCCCGGCGCCCGGCGGATCATAGTCCGCACAGGCGCCGGGCGTTTTCCGGTCCATTCTGTGCTTGTATTTAATGGATGTTTATTTACGGCTTTTCTGTTCAGACGTACGGATCAAAAGCGTAAGAATCAGAGCCGCCGCGGAGAACAGCAGAATCACGGTAAAGGTTCTCATGTAGGAGCCGCTTCCGATCATCGGTCCAAGATACGATGCAATGATCAGGTTAAGGTTGACGATGCTGAAATTCAACGCATAATTCTGTTTGCCAAAAAAGTGCGCCGCAAATGCGGAATTGGTCGGTGTAACACCGCCATACGCCAGTCCCATAATAACAAAGGCGAGAATGAGCACCGGTGACGAACCGATTTTCCATGACAGCATCAGCATCACCGCTGCGGCGGCTGTAACTGCGCATACGGAAACCATGGTAACGCGGTATCCTTTCAAGTCAAAAATCTGTCCGAAAATCACGCGGCCGATTCCGTTAAACACGGATACGACACCTGCGATCGCCGCAGCCGCGGTCAGACCAATATGAAGAACCTGCTGTGCGTATACGGCAGAACTGTTAATAATGGAGAGGCCTGCTGCGCTCAGAATAATCGCCCACAGAAAATACAGCCAGAAATTCTTTCTGCGGATCATCTGCGCAGCGTTGATTTCTTCCACAGCATGGTCCGCGCGCGTTCCGGTTCCGGACAGCTGATGCAGGAATTCTTCTCCTGCCGGCTTCAGCACCAGCGCTCCGACAATCATGATAACCGCAAATACGGCTCCGAACATCCGGAATGTCATTCTCCAGCCCAGACTGGAAATCAGAGCAGCACCGGCTGTCCCCAGCAGCATCCCGCCAAATCCGAATCCCATCAGAGTAATGCCGGAAATCAGTCCCTGCTTGTCCGGAAACCACTTCACGACTGTACTGATAACCGCATTATATCCGAGTCCTACGCCGAACCCGCAGAGGCCGCCATATGTGAGATAGATTCCGGTGAGCGTATGAATGTTCGATGCCCCCAGAAATCCCGCCGCAAGAAACAACGCACACAGAATCATGGTCAGCCTGACACGGCTCTTTCTGTTGATGATTCCGGAAATCAGCCCGCCGAGGCAGAACATCATCATGGATACAGAAAACGTAACAGACAGCTGTGCGTCTGTCCATCCAAATTCCTTTGCCAGCGGCACGCGGAAAACGGACCAGGCATAGATCAGACCCAGAAACAGGAGCAGAATAACACCTGTAATCAGGTACAACCATCTTTTTTTCATTTCCCTGCTGTAATCAAACATAAATTGTATTTATCCTTCCTTATAAAAAAGCCGCCCTGAATGGGACGGCTGAAAAATTACCGATTTTGAACTGTAAACCGAGCTGAACATGGCCCGCTCGTATCCCTGACAGGTACAGTCTTAACGCTTGCTGGACCGTCTCCAGATTCTCTGTTCCTCTGCGGCGGCAATCAGTTCATCCCTAATTTCCGGATGAGCGATTGCAATCAGGCGCTCTGCGCGCTCCCAAGTGCTGTGTCCCTGCAGCTGTGCAGCCCCGTATTCAGTGACAATAATCGGCGCCTGTGTTCTCGGTGTTGTAATCACATTTCCATCCGTAAACCTCGGAATAATGTTGGAGTGCTTCTTTCCTTTTTTATCAGTATATACAGATGGAAGTGTAAGAAATGCCTTTCCGCCCTGTGAGCGGTATGCGCCGGTAACAAAGTCCAGCTGCCCGCCGGTTCCGCTGATCTGCCGGGTTCCGACGGTTTCCGAGCAAACCTGTCCGTATAAATCGACATTGATGCATCCATTAATCGAGACAAAATTATCCAGGGACGCAATGACCTCCGGCTTATTGACGTATGCCATCGGAGCAGACAGGATATCTACATTCTGATCAAGAAAATCATAGAGATCTCTCGATCCGTTGCAGATTGAAAATACGCCTTTTCCTCGATTTCTCGTCTTTTTCTTGTTTGTGATTTTTCCTGCCTGGTACAGTTTCAGGTAGCCGTCGCTCATCAGTTCTGTGTGCATACCGAGATCTTTCAGATCCGATTCTGCAATCAGCGTTCCGAGTGCGTTCGGCATACCACCGATACCAAGCTGGAGCGTGATGCCGTCATGCAGGAACGGCAGAATCTGTGCCGCGATTTTCTGGTCGATTTCTGTCGGCGCCGGAGTGCTGACGGTTGAAATGCTGCTTTTGCTTTCTACGATCTTGTCTACATCGCGAACGTTAATATGGTCGTTTTCCATGCCATAGATAAACGGCATCTCCTGGTTTACCTCTACGATAATCGTCTTTGCCGCGTCCAGCATTTCCTGCATGCAGCAGTTCGTCAGCCCGAAGCTGAAATTTCCGTTCCTGTCCATCGGCGATACCGTAATCATAGCGACATCGACCGGTGCAAATCCGTTCTGATAATAGGACCCGCAGTCTCTGAACAGCATCGGAGAATGATATGCTCTCCCCTGGTCGAGATAGTGACGGTCGATTGCTGAACAGTGCCACAGATTATAGGTGAACGCCTTCTGCTCCGGATCCTGTTCTACAACCTGCACCGGTTTCATCGAGATTGCGTTTCTGACTTTAACATCGGTCAGTTCGTCTTTCCGTCCGGCAAGCGCCGCATCCAGGTCTGTCGGGAAGGAGCAGGTCTGGCTGTAATCCACCCAGTCCCCGCTCTTTACACATTTTACGGCCTCTTCAGCCGTGCACAGTTTTTCCTGATAGAGTTTCTGAACATCCATAATTATTTCCCCTGCTCTCTTGCGGCAGCTCCGATAGCCAGACCTTTCTCAAACGCCTCATTGTTCAGCGGAACAAGCTGCGGACGCTTTGCGCCGATCTTATGCTTAATCGCATGGAGGATAACGTCTTTTTCAATCACCTGTGTGTATCCCACATAAACTCCCAGCATGATGATATTCAGCACCTTGGCGTTTCCCATCTCCAGCGCCATTTCTGTAACAGGAGCTTCAACGACGTGAATATCCTCTCTTTCCAGCCTGGATTTTACAATGGATGTGTTCAGGAACAGTGTTCCTCCCTGCTTCAGTTTTCCGATGAATTTTTCCAGAGAAGCCTCATTGAAGATGACCAGGTCGTCAACCTGATCCATAACCGGCGCGCCGATTTCATCGTCAGAGATAGCCACATAACAGTTGGCTGTTCCTCCTCGCATTTCTGCACCGTAAGACGGAAAATACGTCACCTGCTTATCGGTAGCATCCGTTGTTCCCTGCGCCAGAAGCGTTCCGAACATCATGACGCCCTGACCGCCAAAGCCGGCAGCAATTAAATCTCTCTCCATTATTCTGCCTCCTTTTCCTCTCTCGATCTGTCGCGGTAAACACCCAGAGGGTATTCCTTCAGCATGTCATTCTGCAGAAAATCCAGGGCTTTCAGCGGGCTGAGGCCCCAGTTGGTCGGACAGGAAGTCACGATTTCAACCATGGAGAATCCTTTTCCGTCGATCTGATTCTGGAATGCCTTCTTAATTGCCGCCTTGGTTTTTCTGACGTGCGCCGGATCGATGCAGGTCGTACGCTCCAGATAATACGGGCCGACCAGCTGATTCAGAATCTCACACATATGCATCGGATATCCCTGGCCCTTCTGAGGGTCTCTTCCTTCCGGTGTAGTCGTAGATTTCATGCCGAGCAGTGTCGTCGGCGCCATCTGACCTCCGGTCATACCGTAAATTCCGTTGTTGATAAAGATTACGGAGATGTTCTCATTTCTGTTGGCAGCGTGCATGGTCTCTGCGATACCGATGGATGCCAGATCTCCGTCTCCCTGATAAGTATAGATAATGGAATCCGGGTTGGAACGCTTCATTCCAGTCGCCATCGCGCAGGCTCTTCCGTGAGGTGCGAGCGCAGTATCATAGGAGACGTAGCTCTGCCCCAGTCCGCAGCATCCAACTCCCTCGGCACGGACCAGACGGTCCATAATATCCAGTTCCTCTGCAACTTCTCCGATCAGTTTATGGACGGTGCCATGCATGCATCCCGGGCAGAAGCCGGACACCTTGTCCTGAATACCCTTTGTCCTTGCGTAAACTTTCTCCATCATGTCTACAGCACCTCCTTAATCAAAGCATGCGCTTCTTCCATAACTTTCTCTTTGGTCATGATCTGTCCGCCGGAACGCAGGCATTCATGGATCGGAAGTCTGTCCTGAACAGCGTATTCCACATCCCATTTCATCTGTGCCGGGATAGACATCTCTACATCCAGGATGCCTTTTACGCGGTTGAAATCCAGATTCTTAAATGTGTCATACGGGAACGGAGAAACGGTAATCGGGCGGATCAGTCCTGCCTTGATGCCTTCTGCGCGCAGGTCTCTTACTGCCGCTTTGGAAATTCTTGCGGAAATGCCGTAGCTGGCAAGAATAATCTCTGCGTCTTCTGTCATGTACTCTTCAACGCGGACATCCTTATCCCACGTCTTATACATTTCTGCAGCTTCAATGTTTCTAAGTTCCTGTCCGGTTCCGACACTTCCCGGCTTTCCGAGTTTTCTGTCGGTAATCGGATGGCCGATAATAGCTTTCTCATAATACTTAGCCTTCAGTGCGGCAACTTCTTCATCGCTCTTCATCTCAGGAAGAACGACCGGCTCCATCATCGTGCCAAGCACACCGTCAGCCAGAATCAGAACCGGATTGTCGTCGCGCTCAGCCAGGTCAAATGCTTCATATACCATGTCCACACATTCCTGAACGGTAGAAGGAGCAAGTACGATCATGCGGAAACCGCCGTTTCCGGACGCCTTGGTCGCCTGCAGATAATCCTGCTGCGCCGGCTGGATCGCACCGATTCCCGGGCCTCCTCTTACGACGTTTACAACGACTGCAGGGATTCTCGCGGATGCCATAAAGGAAATACCTTCACTGTACAGACTGATTCCTGTACTGGAGGAGGAACTCATGGAGCGTGTTCCGGTCTGTGCTGATCCGTAAAGCATATTTACGGACGCGACTTCACTTTCACCCTGAACAAAATTTCCTCCGACTTCCGGAAGTCTTCTCGCAAAATATTCCGGGATCTCATTCTGCGGTGTAATCGGATAGCCCGCGAAGAACCGGCATCCTGCACGGACGGCGGATTCAGCGATTGCTTCGCAGCCTTTCATGAATATTCTAGCCATGATTAATGCCTCCTGTTATTTCGTTTCTCTGTACACTTCAATCGCTGCGTCCGGACATACGATGCCGCACTGCGCGCATCCGATGCAATTCTCCGGATGTGCCGCGGTAACATAAAGGTAACCTTTGCTGTTCACCTCATGTCCGATTTCCAGTACCTGCTTCGGACAGTATTTCACACAGTATCCGCAGCTTTTGCAGCTTTCTTTCCGGATTTCGACTTTTCCTTTTGCCATTGTTCAAGCCTCCTCATCTCAATCATTGAAGATTCTGTCCCTGCCGGCAGATCTTTTCTGCGCCGGACCGGGTATTCTATCCTGTCACGCATCTTCCTGCCCTGTTTCCCACTCATATGTCATGAACAGATGAAGAGGGAATACCGGAAGATCCGTATTCTGCATAACTTTTTCCGCCGCCTCTTTCCGTACAGCCAGCATGGACACCGGAAGGATTCCTTCTAGCATGGCAGCGGATTTTTCCGCGCCCTCCAGAACTTCTGCCGGCGTTGTCGTATTTCCGACGTTCGGATTCAGAATGACTGACGTGTTCTCCAGACCGATTCTTGCGGCGCGGTAAATCATCGTCATGGTCTGATCAACCGCTCCGATATCAGATGACCACGGACGAAACACATTCAACATGAAAAACACCTGCGTTTCCGTCCTGTTCAGCCATCCGGAGTACTCTCCAATCAGTCTGGAGCCGGTGTCATTTCCGCCTACATCCAGAACCGCAATCGCATCCGGATCAGCCAGCTTCTCATTTACTCCTCCCGCAGAAGTCGGCGCATCCTGAAATTGTTCTTCATAATGAAAGCCAATGTGTTCGGCTTCCAGCTGCGCTCTGACATCCCGCGAACGGAACAGCGGCTTGGTCTGATCCAGGTCAAAGAAATGTACCTCTCTGTCTGTCAGCCTGTGTACAGCCAGCGCAAAATTCAGCGCGGTTTCTGATTTTCCGCAGCCTGCTTCTCCCAGGAATATGAAATTTTTTCTGGTTTCAAGAAATTCCCGGATCGTCTGTTCTGCATCCATCTTGCCGCTCCTTTCATTTTGATATATTTTCAAACTTTTTTTCTGTTTTCACCGTTATTATAGTCACGGCAGCCTCCATTGTCAAACTTATTTTTTGGTATTTCTACTTTTTGTTTTTATGTTTCTTTGATAAAATGTGTGCAGAGAACACGTTACCCCTTGCAATCTGACTTTTTGTCAGCTTACTTTTTGTCAGAAAGGAACATCCTTATGGAAAAGAATATCATCGAAATCCTGCGCGGTGCGGCTGATGTGATTGCGGCTCAGTTCGGACCGGACACGGAGGTCGTGATTCATGATTTCACTCAGGATCTCGACCACACTATTGTATACATTGTGAACGGCCATGTTACCGGCAGAAAAGTCGGCGACGGCCCGACCAAGTCATTTCTGCGCAATCTGACGGAAAACAACAGCTTTCAGAAACACCCGCGTACGATTTCCGTTACAGATGACGGCAGAACGATCCGCTCTTCTACACTCAACTACTGCAACGACGACGGCACACTTGCCTGCGCCATGTGCATCAACCAGGACATCACCAGCCTGGTCGCGCTGGAGAACGCATTCCAGAGTATGACAAAAGATAAATACTTTGAAACCTCGATTCAGCAAGAGGCCGAGGATACGGGAAGCATTTCCATACAGGACGTGATGGAAAGCCTGATCACGGAAGGCATCCACAAAATCGGCATGCCGCCGGACCAGATGAACCGCGAGGCCAAGATCGCGTTCATCAAATTCCTGAATGAACGCGGCGTTTTCAAGATTCAGAAGTCCGGGCAGGAAGTCTGCTCCCTGCTGAACATCTCCAAGTTTACCCTGTATAACTATATGGAAGAGGCGAAGAAATAATGAACAGACATCGATGACGGCACCCTGTTCCCTGGCCCGCACATCGGCATTGCAGAAGACTGCCTTGTTGATGACCGCGGATACATCTACGTGGACACCTATCAGGACGGTCTGTATATCGTGAGATGCACAGTATAATAACTTCCCCCGTGCAAACATGCAAAAACCGCTGCGACCTTAACAGGGCAGCGGTTTTGTATTGCAAGTTACGTTTAAAACGCGGAATCAGCTGTATGATAAGCTTTTGTGATACTGCTTTTCCAGGGTATTGTTAGGGTCGGGCGATATTAACCAATAAGTGTCGGCGATAAATCGCCATTTTGGGTCGGGCTATTTCGCCAGTCAATTTAAAATCGCCATTGAGAT
>SFHC01000041.1 GCA_004555725.1 [Eubacterium] saphenum | reverse complement strand
TGTCACGAACGGTGCAATAGTGATCCACACCCAACGCCTGAAATCAGATCCAGGGGGTAATCTGCTCTCCTGATTCAGGAGAGCTTATGGTCACTTTTGAGACAGTTATGGAAATTAAAATCCTGCACAAGCAGGGAATGAGTAGCCGGGCGATTGCCAGAGAACTGGGGATCTCCCGCAATACCGTTAAACGTTATTTGCAGGCAAAATCTGAGCCGCCAAAATATACGCCGCGACCTGCTGTTGCTTCACTCCTGGATGAATACCGGGATTATATTCGTCAACGCATCGCCGATGCTCATCCTTACAAAATCCCGGCAACGGTAATCGCTCGCGAGATCAGAGACCAGGGATATCGTGGCGGAATGACCATTCTCAGGGCATTCATTCGTTCTCTCTCGGTTCCTCAGGAGCAGGAGCCTGCCGTTCGGTTCGAAACTGAACCCGGACGACAGATGCAGGTTGACTGGGGCACTATGCGTAATGGTCGCTCACCGCTTCACGTGTTCGTTGCTGTTCTCGGATACAGCCGAATGCTGTACATCGAATTCACTGACAATATGCGTTATGACACGCTGGAGACCTGCCATCGTAATGCGTTCCGCTTCTTTGGTGGTGTGCCGCGCGAAGTGTTGTATGACAATATGAAAACTGTGGTTCTGCAACGTGACGCATATCAGACCGGTCAGCACCGGTTCCATCCTTCGCTGTGGCAGTTCGGCAAGGAGATGGGCTTCTCTCCCCGACTGTGTCGCCCCTTCAGGGCACAGACTAAAGGTAAGGTGGAACGGATGGTGCAGTACACCCGTAACAGTTTTTACATCCCACTAATGACTCGCCTGCGCCCGATGGGGATCACTGTCGATGTTGAAACAGCCAACCGCCACGGTCTGCGCTGGCTGCACGATGTCGCTAACCAACGAAAGCATGAAACAATCCAGGCACGTCCCTGCGATCGCTGGCTCGAAGAGCAGCAGTCCATGCTGGCACTGCCTCCGGAGAAAAAAGAGTATGACGTGCATCTTGATGAAAATCTGGTGAACTTCGACAAACACCCCCTGCATCATCCACTCTCCATCTACGACTCATTCTGCAGAGGAGTGGCGTGATGATGGAACTGCAACATCAACGACTGATGGTGCTCGCCGGGCAGTTGCAACTGGAAAGCCTTATAAGCGCAGCGCCTGCGCTGTCACAACAGGCAGTAGACCAGGAATGGAGTTATATGGACTTCCTGGAGCATCTGCTTCATGAAGAAAAACTGGCACGTCATCAACGTAAACAGGCGATGTATACCCGAATGGCAGCCTTCCCGGCGGTGAAAACGTTCGAAGAGTATGACTTCACATTCGCCACCGGAGCACCGCAGAAGCAACTCCAGTCGTTACGCTCACTCAGCTTCATAGAACGTAATGAAAATATCGTATTACTGGGGCCATCAGGTGTGGGGAAAACCCATCTGGCAATAGCGATGGGCTATGAAGCAGTCCGTGCAGGTATCAAAGTTCGCTTCACAACAGCAGCAGATCTGTTACTTCAGTTATCTACGGCACAACGTCAGGGCCGTTATAAAACGACGCTTCAGCGTGGAGTAATGGCCCCCCGCCTGCTCATCATTGATGAAATAGGCTATCTGCCGTTCAGTCAGGAAGAAGCAAAGCTGTTCTTCCAGGTCATCGCTAAACGTTACGAAAAGAGCGCAATGATCCTGACATCCAATCTGCCGTTCGGGCAGTGGGATCAAACGTTCGCCGGTGATGCAGCACTGACCTCAGCGATGCTGGACCGTATCTTACACCACTCACATGTCGTTCAAATCAAAGGAGAAAGCTATCGACTCAGACAGAAACGAAAGGCCGGGGTTATAGCAGAAGCTAATCCTGGGTAAAACGGTGGATCAATATTGGGCCGTTGGTGGAGATATAAGTGGATCACTTTTCATCCGTCGTTGACACATTGTTCAGCAGGCTGCTTTTCAGGTTTCTAAACCCGACTTCGATTTCCCATCGTGAATGGTAAAGTTCCGCTACCTCTTTTGCTTTGTAGCGGTCTGCCGGGAGTGATGTCAGCACCGTTTTCTCCATACCGTTCACCTCATAAGTCACCGCCCGGGCGTACCAGAACTCTGGCAGTGCAGGATTCTTTTTCCTCGCCTGCAGTGACACCTTCAGTTTCAGAAGCCTGTCTCCGGGACCGTAACTTTCTTCTGTTTCTGCCGCGATATTCTTCCACGCAGGCAGTAGCCAGTGGCGGTTACAACCCAGCTGGCTCAGCGTCAGCAGCAGGTCTGCGCTGTAAAAGAGCTTGTCAAACAGCGTAATGGAGTTATCCGGGATGGTGGCGAGCATGGAGTGAGCCAGCACGGTTTCGCTCCTCCGCCGGTAAGGTGCGGTCACGGCATTCAGCAAAATGTGGCTTCCCAGATTCATCAACGCTACCAGACGCATAACCGGGTAGGCGCTCTGCCGCTCAGTGGATGTGTTGGCAGAGCCATAATATTCACGCAACTCAGGTTCATCAGGTGTCCTGAACTGTGCGCCATCAATGGCAAAAAGCTGCAGGCCGTGCCAGTCATCCTTCAGGTAACGTTCCGAGCCCCATGTCTGTGCGGTCTGGCGGAAGAGCCATTCCACCGGGGCGGCCCCCACGCGCTGACGCGCCTGGGTGACAGCGCTGCGGGCCAGCAGGTTCATCCCCGCTTCGCCATCCGCGCTCAGGTTCAGACGGCGAACCACATCGGTAATTGGCTCATTGCGGAAAAAGGCCATGGCCACCACCATCCAGATAACCATGTCCCCCGGTAAACGACCGAGGCGAACGGTCGCATGCGCAGAAAGCGTCAGACAGTGCTGTATCCACTCGACGGGAAGGTGCTCTGCAAACAGTTGTGCAGAGGGCTGTGACATAAGCGGATGGTCACTGAAATCGAGCAGATCATTGAGAAGTGGCATAAGAAAACGGCTCCCTGTTGTG
>SFHC01000002.1 GCA_004555725.1 [Eubacterium] saphenum | reverse complement strand
GACACACCTGTACCCATCCCGAACACAGAAGTTAAGCTCCCCAGCGCCGAGGATACTTGGTGGGAGACCGCCTGGGAAAGTAGGACGCCGCCGGTTTCGGTTCTAAAGTATTTATTCGTTTCATGTTTATCATTTCTCATGAAGCAGAGAGCTGACAGCGTTTGCTGTCGGCTCTTTTTTAATTTGCATATATACTCTTTGGATATATTATATTGACATATAATGATTACAGTGACAGGCAATCTAGAGAAGGCACTTCAGAAAGGATATTGATAATGGGTAAATTGCAGGCAACATTAATCTCCAATGCGGGAATACTCCTCGAGTATGAAAATACGAAAATTCTTGTAGATGCTATTTATGATGATGAGGGACATGATTTCAGCGGAATTCCGCATAAGACCTGGGAAATGATGCTGTCTGGCCAAGATCCGTTTCAGAGTATTGATTATCTGCTCTTTACGCATAATCATCCGGATCATTTTTCGGAACGCCGCCTGAAGGAGTTTTTGATGAATCGAAAGGTAAAAGGCGTGTTTCTTCCGGAGGAGGCTGTAGATGGAAATGAACTGTCTTCTTTTCTGGAGGAGCGCAATGTTCCGGCGGTGATTCTGGGTTCGCAGACCGATCATCAGGTATTTTCCCTGGACAGCGGCCTGGAGCTGCAGACAGTGAGAATGCAGCACCTGAAGCCGCTGGAGAAGAAGTACAGGGACGTTTCGAATTTCTGTTACCTTCTGAAATTGGAGCAGATGAAGGTCCTGATTACAGCAGATGTGGATTACGTCCACCATGACTTCAGGGAAATTCCGCAGGAATGGGATGTTGTATTCCTGAATCCATATTTCTTTGGAGAAATGGAATACCGGCATTTTTACCACGGCGCACTTCGCTCTAAGGCATTCGCTGTTTACCATGTTCCGTTCAGAGGCGATGATCGTATGAATATGCGTCATATGCTTCAGCAGAGACTGGAACGCTGGAACGAGGATGGTGGAATTGTAAAAGCCTTTACTGAGCCTATGCAGACGGAATGGTTTGTATAGCCGGAGAAAAAGACAGAGAGATGCACTTCGTATTGCGCAGGGTTGTTTTCATTCATCGATGTGCTGCTTCTTGGGCGCAGGTGTCCCGGAGCAGCCGACAGGATATGGTATTATCGTACATGCAGCCAGTACTGCGAAGTGTTCTTTATGTAATCGATCAGTTCATGGCCGATTTTTGGCAGAGGGATGTCCTTCCGCATAATAAATCCGATGTCAAAGGTAATCGGATCCGCCATTGGACGGGCTACAAGCTTTGGATCGGCATCACGGAGAGACAGAAACGCTCCCTCATTTACAAAACAGATATAGTGTCCATATTTTACCATATCAAACATGCAGATCATCTGTTCATGAAAGGATAATTCCCGCGGAACAACGCCGTGCGTCCGGAATTGATGCATCATCATCGCGTAGATTTTTGAATTCTTATCCGGAAGGGAAACTGATTCTCCGTTCAGCATACTCAGTTCTATTTCCGGGTATGCGGCCAGCTCGTGATCGTGCGGCAGAATGGCGTAGATCTGCGCAGAAGTGACCTTTTCGGTGATGATATCTTCGACTGGTACGTTCGGCAGAGCATTGTAGGTCAGATCCAGATTGCCGTCGCGGATCATGGAGATATGATTGCTCATGGTGCCTTCAAAAATCTGCAGCTGTGCGTTTTTCCTCGTAGAGATAAATGTGTCGTAGAGGTACGGCAGCAGGTGATGAGAAAGGAATGGCGACAGTCCCATGCGAAGTGTCTGATCATAAGTCTTGGACATATACTTCATATCCTGCTCTGCCTTTTCGCATTCCTGCAGAATATGCTGCGTATAGATCATGAAGCGCTCTCCGGCGGGAGTGAAGGTCACGGACTTGGAATTGCGAATCAGGAGTTCTACACCGAGCTGCTTTTCCAGGCTGGTAATTGCGGCAGAGATCGCCGGCTGGGATACGAACAGTTCCTTGCTCGCCTGGGTAAAACTGCCGTATTTATAGATCGCATCCAGATATCTCAGTTTCTTCAGATCTAACATAAGAGGCTCCTTCCGTTCTTTGTGGATGATAAACGCAAGTGCTGATTGTCTATTAAAATTAAGTATAGTAACATCCAACTTAATTATACACGCATTATTTATTGTATGCAATTGGTATATATGCGACAATATTAATGTGTTATTTACTGCATTATTTAACAAAAAGCATGCGCTGGTAAGAAGAGAAAAATGAGAAATAAAAAAACCGGAACTGTCTGGCCCGGACAGAATGTCTTCTGCTGGAGCCGCGTCAGTCCCGGTTTTACGGTGTGCTTTTATCTGCTGTGATGTCCGGCTCCGGAGGTCAGTCCTCCGGGCAGGAACAGCTGTATTTATGGGTTGTTGATATTATTTTGCCTTTGGGCCGGCAGCTGCAATCTCTTCCGGCATATCCGGATACTTTTCTTTAAAGTTCTCGACAAACATATTGGCAAGGCGGTCAGCCTGCTTGTCGTAAGCGTCCTTATCTGCCCAGGTGTCTCTCGGATTCAGAACTTCTGACGGTACGTTCGGGCAGGACTGCGGAACATCAACGTTGAAGCGGTCATCATGGACGAATTCAGCATCGTTCAGCGTTCCGTTCAGTGCGGCTGTAACCATCGCTCTGGTGTATTTCAGCTTCATGCGGCTTCCTGTTCCGTAAGGGCCTCCGGACCATCCGGTGTTTACCAGGTAAACCTGTGTTCCGTACTTATCCAGGCGTTCGCCGAGCATCTGCGCATATTTTTCTGCGCCGAGCGGCATGAACGGCTGGCCGAACAGTGTGGAGAATGTCGGAACCGGCTCGGTGATGCCGCGCTCTGTTCCGGCAACTTTTGCCGTAAATCCGGTTACAAACTGGTACATTGCTGCATTTCTGTCCAGCTTGGAAATCGGAGGGAGCACGCCAAAGGAATCTGCAGTCAGGAAGATCACGACCTTTGGAATTCCGCCGTATCCAGGAATCTGAGAGTTGGAAATAAACTCTACCGGATAGCCGACACGTGTGTTTTCTGTCAGCGTGCGGTCTGCATAATCCGGCTTTCTGGTGTCCGGATCCAGAATCAAGTTCTCTGAAACCGCGCCAAAGCGGATCGCGTGATAGATCTCCGGTTCATTCTCTTCTTTCAGGTCAATGCACTTAGCGTAGCAGCCGCCCTCAAAGTTGAAGATGCCGTTATCGGACCACCCGTGCTCGTCGTCTCCGATCAGCTTTCTGGCAGGATCTGCGGACAGCGTTGTCTTTCCTGTTCCGGAAAGGCCGAAGAATACTGCGGTGTCCCCAGTCTCCGGGTCCATATTTGCGGAGCAGTGCATCGGCAGTACATTATCTTCAACAGGCAGAACAAAGTTCATTGTGCTGAATACGGACTTTTTGATTTCTCCGGAGTATGCGGAGCCGGCGATGATGATGAAGTGCGCTTCATAGTCGATCATGATCGCAGCTTCCGAATGAATACCGAATCTTTCCGGATCGCACTTATATCCCGGCGCAACCAGCATCGTGAAGTCAGCATCGCCAAAGTTTTCCAGCTCTTCCGCAGTCGGGCGGATCAGCAGATTGTGGATGAACAGATTCTGGGAAGCCAGCTCATTGATGATGCGGAACTTGCGTGTGTATTTTGGATCTGCTCCTGCAAATCCGTCAAAGATAAACACCTCATCCTGCGCGGACAGGTATTTAATGAGTTCTTCTTTGATGGCGTTAAACGTCTCGCGGCTGGTCGGACGGTTGACCTTTCCCCAGTCGATGAGATCATGCACACCCTCGGAATCAACGATGAACTTATCGTGCGGAGAGCGTCCCGTGTATTTTCCAGTGTTTACAGCCAGCGCGCCGGTATCGGTCAGCACGCCCTCGTTTCTCTTAAGTGCTTTTTCTACGAGAACAGCCGGGCTTAAATTTCTGTAAATCTCAGGGGTAGTGATTCCCAGCTTGTCTAATCCGTAGGTTTCCATTATTCTCCTCCTTGAATGAACGAACCGGAGGGGCAGGGAAGCCCGATCCGGTCTTATATATTCTGAAAAATCTCTACCTTATAGTTTAACGCAATTTTTTCATAACTGCAATTCAGATATACCTGTCTTTGATGATTCTTTCATATTTTCTTGATATAGTTCGCCTTTAACAGGACAAAACACAAACAAGCAAGGAGAAAATTGGTGCTTTTGTAACGGTGTGTCCGGACAGCGGTGTTTCTTTAACCTGGATTATTATTGCGACGCTAACCGAATACGGATATAAAAAGCACAGCCGCGTTAAGACTTCGTTTCCGAGTTCTGCGCGGCTGTGCTGGCATATAGTTGATAGTTTAAACGACTTCTACCGGCTGATGGCAGCTGCCGTCAAAAACGGTGCCGATCAGTTCTGCGTATGGAACGGTGTCCTTCATGCGCTTCAGAAGTTTTTCTCCCTCGTCTTCCGGAACGGCGATGATCAGGCCGCCGGAGGTCTGCGGGTCAAACAGGGCGTCCTGGACGCTGAGCGGAACGGTTTCCGCGAACTGTACGGAGCCGCCGATCCACTGGCGGTTGTTATAAGCGCCTGCCGGAACGACACCCATCTCCGCCATTTCCAGTGTCTGCGGAAGGAACGGGATCTTGGTGCTGTCCAGGCGGATGCGCTTATGGCACCCGGCTGCCATTTCGTAGACATGGCCCAGAATGCCGAATCCGGTAATGTCTGTGCAGGCGTGTACGTGGAAGTCGTCCAGCTGTTCTGCTGCGTATTTATTCAGCATGGACATGGATTCCGTCAGCTCCTTGATGGTGTCTTTTGTCAGAAGATCCGCCTTGATCGCGTTATTCAGGATGCCCGTTCCGATCGGTTTGGTGACGATCAGGACATCGCCGTCCTGCGCCTTGCTGTTCGGAAGGATGTGATCCGGGTGGACAAATCCGCTGACGCAGAGTCCGTATACTGGCTCGGACAGGTGCACCGTGTGGCCTCCGCAGATGATGGCGCCGGCTTCTTTGACTTTCTCATAGCCGCCCTTCAGGATTTCGCCAGTGACTTCTGTCGGCATGGATTCCGGCACGCCCAGGACATTCATGCAGAGCTTCGGCTGTCCGCCCATCGCGTAAACGTCGCTCAGGGAATTGGCTGCTGCGATCTGGCCGTATTCGAACGGGTCATCCACAACAGGAGGGAAGATATCCACGGTTTCGATCAGCGCGGTGGTGTCATTGATTTTATAGACCGCTGCGTCGTCAGCCGTATCAAATCCGACGAGCAGATCAGGATCATTAAATTTTGGTAATTGCCGCAGGACCTGCGACAGGGCGTCAGGCGCCACTTTTGCCGCTCAGCCGCGATGCGTGGTCAGTTCCGTAAGTTTTGTTTCTGCCATGGGTGTTCCTCCTTGGTATCTGATCGTATTACTTTCCATATATTATCGGGATGGTTTCGGATATATTTTTGTCTGTCCGGCGCGTTTCTGGGCGGGCAGTTTCTCCTGCACATTCATACCCGGTTTGATTGCGCCGCAAACGATTTTGAAAAATCCAGTTGTTCAATTGTATTAACAGAACGCAGTCTTGTCAACAGCGCACGGGGATGTTTCCGTATTGTTTATTTATGGATAAACGGATCATGAATAATCGTTTTTCTGGCTATAGCAAATTCCGGGCCGTAAGACGCCAGTCACAAGAAGATGCGTGAAAATGAAATTTCGGATTGACAAGGATGAATGCAGTAAATATAATGATTGAGTGCGAAACAATTGAATATGGGGGTAGATAGGTGCTGGTGTGCCTCTTGGTCTTCAAAACCAATGTGAGGGGTTAGGAGCCTCTCGGGTGGGTTCAATTCCCACATACTCCCGCCAGATTTTCAGAAGCTGCTGTCCGGATTTGCGGACGCAGCTTCTGTTTTTCTATTGGCGCCGCGGAAGTGTGATGCTTAATGGTATGCATTCTGCCGAGGATAGTATTTCCTGGTTTTTGTCTGCAGAATTTATTCTCTGATATGATAGAATCAATATAAGTATCTGAGCAGTTTATGAATAAGACATTAAACAGGCAGAGAAGCAGCAGTCGTGCGGCGTGAAGCCGCGGGAAGGAGAAGAAGTATGGCCATGAGCAGCACAGAATTGAAAACGTTGGAAGCAGAGCATCCGCTGCTGAAGGAGATTGAGGCGGCGCATGATGCAGTGTGGGTGAACCCGGAGAAGAAGCCGTTTTCTGAGGCGGTCAAGGATCAGGAACTGACAGAAGCGGATATCCGTGACGCGGAAGAACGTCTGAAGAGGTTCGCGCCGCTGATTATGAAGTGCTTCCCGGAGACGGAGGACGCGAACGGAATGATTGAATCGCCGCTGACGGCTATTCCGGAGATGCAGAAGCAGATGGAAATGCGGTATCATACACAGATTCCGGGACGCCTGTATCTGAAACAGGATAATGCGCTCGCGATTGCCGGATCGGTAAAGGCGAGAGGCGGTATATATGAGGTTCTGAAGCACACGGAAGACCTGACTCTGGAACACGGTCTTCTGAAGCCGGGGGAATCTACGGCCAAACTGGCATCTCCGGAGTGCCGGGAATTTTTCTCCGGATATACCGTCCAGGTCGGATCGACCGGAAATCTGGGCATGAGCATCGGCATCATGAGCGCGGCGATCGGATATCGCGCGGTTGTACATATGTCGGCAGATGCGCGCCAGTGGAAGAAGGATCTTCTGCGCCAGCACGGCGTTACGGTAAAGGAGTATAAAGCTGACTACGGCGAAGCGGTAAAAGAAGGACGCGCGCTTTCTGATGCCGACCCGAAAAGCTATTTTGTTGACGACGAGAATTCGCAGAACCTGTTCCTGGGATACGCAGTTGCAGCGAGCCGGCTGAAGAAACAGTTTGATGATCAGGGAGTCTGTGTAGACGCGGATCATCCGCTGTTTGTATATATTCCGTGCGGCGTCGGCGGGGCGCCGGGCGGGATTGCGTTCGGTCTGAAGCAGATTTTCGGCGACCATGCGCACTGCTTCTTTGCAGAGCCGGTTCAGGCGCCGGCGATGCTTCTCGGGATGATGACCGGGCTGCAGAATAAGATTGCGGTGACCGATATCGGACTTACTGGTCTTACGGAAGCAGACGGTCTTGCGGTCGGACGGCCGTCGGGATTTGTCGGCCGTGTGATGATGCCGCATCTCAGCGGAGAATTCACACTTCAGGATGATGCGCTGTACCGGTATATGAAAGATCTCCTGGACACGGAGCAGATCTTCCTGGAACCGTCTGCCTGCGCGATGTTCACGGGGCCTCATCATCTGCTTGCGGCAGAAGAAACCGCGGAATACATCAGGAAGAACGGCCTTGCCGGCAAGATGGCAGATTCTGTTCAGCTCGTCTGGGCAACCGGAGGCAGTCTGGTCCTGGAAGATGTACGTGAAAGCTATGTCAAAAAAGCAGAATCTCTGGATTAAAGTATCCGGAAAGGAACCGGGACGTTTACAATAAATGCCGTGCTTGAAATGCCGTGCTTGCGGAAAGCAGTCTGACGAGCGGCCGATGCATCGCGGCACACTGCACGCGCAGCGATTGAAGAATTGAATTGCGATTTGAGTTTGCTATTGAATTATCAGATACATAGTGGTACTATTGATGAGAAAATGTTTTATTATTTGTCATCTATAGTATACTGGAAATAGAGATGGAATGAAGATCCGGGAGACTGTTCTTTTCTCGGATCTCATTCATGTTCAGGGAGACAGGAGAACAGAGTCATGAATCAGGAACTTCTTCGGAAACTGCCGAAAGTGGACGAGATATTAAGCGATGAAAGGGTGAAACAGGCAGCCGGAGGCCTCGCGCATGAGCAGGCCGCAGATGCTGTCCGGGAGTCGGTCAATGAACTTCGCCAGTCCATTCTGCGCGGAGAAAAAGTTGAGGAATCCGATGTTTCGCATGACGCGGCAGTGGAGATGGTCCTTGCCCGCATGAGAAAAGCAGGGATGCCGTCTCTGCGCCGTGTGATCAACGCGACCGGCGTAGTGCTGCATACCAATCTGGGCAGAGCCCGCCTGAGCGAACGCGCGAAAGAAGCGGTTAAGGACACCGCAGACAGCTATTCAACGCTGGAGTATGATCCGGCGGCAGGAAAACGCGGATCCCGTCATGTCCACTGTGAGAAACTGATCCAGAGAATTACCGGCGCAGAAGCGGCGATGGTCGTGAATAATAACGCGGCGGCGACAATGCTGGCGCTGGCCGTTCTGGGAGAAGGAAAGGAGATCATCCTTTCCCGAGGAGAAATGGTCGAGATCGGCGGTTCCTTCCGCGTCCCGGAGATTATGGAGACCAGCGGCGCGTTCCTGAAAGAAATCGGGACAACCAACAAGACGCACCTTTATGATTACGAGCGCGCGATTACGGAGAACACCGGCGCGCTGATGAAGGTTCACACCAGCAATTATAAAGTAGTCGGATTCACCGATGATGTATCAGTAAAAGAACTCCGCACGCTCGCGGACAAGTATGATTTGCCGCTCCTGTATGACCTTGGCAGCGGTCTTATGGTCAATCTGGAAGAATACGGCATTATGGAGCCGACGATCCGTTCCGGCCTCGCCGACGGCGCGGACATCGTGCTGTTCAGCGGCGACAAGCTGCTCGGCGGACCGCAGGGCGGAATTATTGTCGGTAAAAAGAGTATCATCGATAAGATGAAAAAACATCCGCTGGCAAGAGTCCTCCGTGTGGACAAGATGACTCTCTCTGCCATGGAAGCGACATTCAACGCTTACTTTGACGAGGAAAAGGCAAAAGAAGAAATTCCGGTCCTGAATATGCTGACGCGCGATCCGATGCTTCTGCAGCAGGAAGCGCGGGATCTTCTGCAGCGGATCCAGTCTCTGGACGCCGGCTATGAGGCAGAGGTTGTCGAGTCAACCGGACTGGTCGGAGGCGGTTCGGCGCCGGGGACAGAACTTCCTGGCTACGGCGTTGCGCTGAAACACCCAGCATTCAGTGAGAAGGAGCTGGATGAGAAGCTGAGAGACGGTCTTCTTCCGGTCGTTACGCGTACTGTTCATGATCATATTCTGTTTGACGTGCGTACCATGACCGCAAAAGAGAGAGAGGAAACGGCCGCAAAACTCGGTGTGATCGCCGGTAAGTAGCTTTTGCCGAACGGAAGGGAGGCCGTGCCTCCCGGACAAAAGCGGACCGCACAAGAGGCTGAAATTAGCGAAACTTGCAGAATGAAGCTGCATAAGAAGGGGCAGATACGATATGAAAAATATTATTGTCGGAACGGCGGGACATGTGGATCACGGGAAAACCTGTCTGATTCGCGCGCTGACCGGAACGGATACGGACCGGCTGAAGGAAGAACAGAAACGCGGCATCACGATTGAGAACGGATTTGCGGACATGGTCTGCGGAGATTATAACATCAGCATCATCGATGTTCCGGGGCATGAGAAGTTTATTCGGAATATGCTGGCGGGAATCGGCGGAATTGATATGGTTCTGCTGGTTGTGGCGCTGGATGAGGGCGTCATGCCGCAGACGGTTGAGCATCTGCATATCCTGGACATGCTGGGAATCCGGCGCGGAATCATCGTATTCACCAAGAAGGATATGGTGGATGATGAGGACTGGATCCAGCTTGTTGAAGAGGATACGCGGGAGCTGGTGAAGGACACGTTCCTGGAGGGCGCGCCGAGCATAGAGGTCGCTGCGTTTGAGGGCTATCATATTGAAGAACTGAAACAGCTGATTGTATCGCAGATTGACGATGCATTGCTGAAGAATAATGCGGAGGAGCTGTTCCGCCTGCCGATCGATCGTGTATTTACGATTCAGGGATACGGCACAGTCATTACGGGTACGCTGATCGAAGGAACCATTCAGAAGGGCGATGAGGTCGAGATTTTCCCGGAGGACAGGAAGGTTAAAGTCCGGAATGTGCAGGTGCATAATGAATCGGTGGACGCGGCATTTGCAGGGCAGAGAACGGCGCTGAATCTTGCGGGTATCGGAAAAGAAGAACTGAACCGCGGCGATGTCCTGGCCTATCCGGATTCGCTGGAGCCGTCGATGATGGCGGATGTCTATCTGGAACTTTTTGATGATATCGAATATGAAGTTCTGAACAACAGCAGGGTGCATTTCTACTGCGGATCGACTGAGGTAATCGGAAAGGTGGTTCTTCTGGACCGTGATGCGGCAGAGCCTGGAGATTCCTGCTACGCGCAGATCCGGTTTGAAAATGAGGTCGCGTTTAAGCGTGAAGACCGGTTCATCGTCCGGTTCTATTCGCCGGTGATCACGATCGGTGGAGGACGGATTTTGGATGCACATCCGGCTAAGCATAAGCGCAACCGCGACAGCGTCATCCATGCGCTGGACATTAAGGATCACGGAGAAATCGGAGAGATTGCCGAGCAGTATATCCTGGAAGGCAGCGCGCAGCTGCTGACGGAGCCGGTTCTCGCCGCGCGTCTTCGGATCAGACAGGAGCAGTGTCATGCGATTGTGCAGGACCTGATTGAAAAAGGCCGCGTCCAGTTGGTTGGAAAATATCTTATGCATGAGGTGTATCTCAAAGGCGCGTTTGAAGCCGGTGAGGAGATTCTGGCCGCTTTCCATAAGGAGAATCCGCTTACACCGGGCATGCTGAAGGAAGAGTTTTATTCGCGCCTGATGAAGGATCTCAGAATTGAAGACAAGCAGGCCGGACAGGGGATCGGGCGCTGTATGCTGGATGCGGGAAAGATCCGCGAAGAGGCGAACGCGATTGCGCTTTCTGATTTCCAGATTCAGTTTACACCGGAGATGAACCAGATCCGGGAGCGGATGAAACGTGTTTACCATGAGGCAGGATATGAGATGCCGACGCAGGATCAGGTGCTGAAGGAAGAGGCAGACCCTAAACTTGCGCGTCATGTGCTGGACGCCATGGCAGGATCCGGAGAGCTGGTCCGTCTGGACGGCCAGAACCTGATGGATCCGGAATATTACCAGAAAGCGCTGGACGGAATGACGGAAATCGTTGATCGTCAGGGGCAGATTACACTGGCGGAGTTCCGTGATCTGATCCATGCATCCAGAAAATATGCGATGTTCATACTGGAGTACTGGGATCGTCAGCATATCACAGTAAAAATCGGCGATGCGAGAGTAAGGGGTTAGAAGATGGATTTTAAGCAAATTGAAGCATTTGTAAATGTTGTAAAATACCGCAGTTTTTCTAAGGCTGCAGATGCGGCTTTTCTGACGCAACCGACGATCAGCACGCATATTCAGGCGCTGGAAAGAGAACTTGGCGTCAAACTGATTGAACGGCGCGGGAGAGAATCGGTTCCTACAACAGAGGGCGCGGATTTCTATAAATACGCGACCGACATGCTGAATACCCGTGAAAAAGCGATGCTGGAGATGAACGCGTTCGTGAAGGATGTATCCGGAATCGTGACGATAGAAGCTTCCAGTGTCCCGGCAGAATTTATTGCACCGGAGCTGATGGCCGGATTCCGCGCAGAGCATCCGAATGTGCGGTTCTTTCTGAATGAGTCGGACAGTGAAGAAGTCTGGGGAAGCATCGCGGGAGGGCGCGGCGAGATCGGCTTTGTCGGAAGCAAACGCAGAAACGCAGATATCGGCCGGGCTCTTCTCTGCAGAGATGAATCGGTTGTCATTACGCCGAATCAGGAAAAATACAGAACGCTTCACGCAAAATCATCGTCGATCTGCTATAAGGATTTCATTCATGAACCGTTTGTCCTGCGCGAGGGCGGATCGGCGACGCGCAGTATATTTGAGGAACTGGTTTATGAGCAGCACGGACTTCATCTGAATTCCGCCGCATCGGTGAACAGTCTGGATGCGGTCTGCCACTGCGTTTCTGCAGGCGTCGGCGTGTCGGTCATTCCCCGCTCAGTCGCGGAGCAGCAGAAAAATGACAATTTCCTGATGTTCCGGTTCGCGGATGACGAGCTTAACCTGAAGAGGGAATTCTATATGATCTGGAACAAGACAATCGCCATGGCTCCGGCAGCTGTCAGCTTCCGCGAGTTTGTCATGAGCAAGTTTAAATAGTGCCAGTACAACATAGACCGCAGTGCGAGCTGCGATAGGTTTCTGTTATGCATGTCCGTGAAAATAAAAAGTGCTGCTGCATCAAGCATGGGTTTGCCTGATGCGGCAGCATCGGATCCGTGCTGCAGTTCGGCGGAATCATGCCTTACTGCAGCTTTTCTTTTGCCAAAAGCGCGGCGCCAAGAGCTCCGGCAAAACGGCCGTTCTCCATCGGGTGCACTTCAGTATGCAGTTCTTCGGAAAGAAGGGATGCCAGGAAGTGGCTCTGGCTGAGTCCGCCGGTCAGGATGACATGGTCCTGCAGCTCGCGGCGCTGGACCAGAGTGGCGACTTTCAGCGCGACTGACTGAATGATGCCGGCAGCCAGATCTTCCCGGTCCTTGCCCTCTCCCATGTAATTGATGACCTCAGACTCCGCAAAGACGGTGCAGAGTGAACTGATGGACACCGGATGTCCGTTTTCATGTCCGTCTTCGGCAAAACGGAAAAGCTCTTCAATCGTGACACCCAGGCGGTTGGCCATGACTTCAATGAATTTTCCCGTTCCGGCTGCGCATTTATCGTTCATCAGAAAGTCGACGGCCTTTCCTTTCCGGACGCTGATGAACTTGGTGTCCTGTCCGCCGATGTCAATGACGGAGCAGTCCGTTCCGGCAAGTTCATATCCGCCTCTGGCATGGCAGGAAATTTCTGTGATGACCTTATCCGCATAGTCTACAGAAATGCGTCCGTATCCGGTCGCGACGGTGCGGCATCCTTCCTCGCTGTCCAGGTACGGCTGGAGCTGTTTCTTGATGGCGGCGGAGGTTACCTTGCTGCTCCAGCCGGTCGGAAGAACTTTACAGCGCATGATGCTCTCCGGCGTACCGTCCTCCGGCGGCAGCACGCAGACTTTCGATGCGGTTGAACCGATATCAATACCAATGTAATACATAGTTACCCCCTCTTAAATGGATTGTTGACGCCCTCTATCTTAACATATTCCAGGTTCTGTTCTTCCGCGATTTTTTTTATTTCCGGAATTTCTTCTGGCTGAATAATCAGAGAGACGCCGCAGCAGACGCTGAGCTGGCGCGGCGTCGGAGCGATCTGCGCCGAGAGTCCGGCGGCTTTCAGGGCGTGGTACATCGCGGTTCCGTCTGTGTGATTTTTAAACAGTATGTAATAGTGTTCTTTTCTTTCGTTTTCCATAGAGATCCTTTCTGTATCAGGCAGTTCTCAGCTCTGGGAAGATCCGGGCGAAAATGGCGCGGGCGGCTGCAGAAAACAGCCGGATGCAGACACCCGGCTGTTTCTTCTTGCGCGTAATATTTGTCAGATCCGCTAGCTCAGCATCTCGATGAAAGCCTCGACTCTGGTCTTCAGCTGCTGGGAGTCGCTGTCTGTGTAATCCGTCTCGATCTCCAGGAACGGCATGCCGTCCTTCTTCATTTCTCTTTCGACGAAGAAGTCTTCTACATCGTAGGTTGTGCAGAACTTCAGGTGGATGTCGATCACGCCGTCTGCGTGATAGTCTCTGGCGAGGCGCTTGATGTCGTCGATTCTTCCGGTGTTCGGTGTGAAGCATGCGCAGTTGATCTTCATGTAGCGCTCAGCCAGTGCGTGGATCATGTCGTCCAGGGTCTCGCCGGACTCGTCGACAAGATTCTCGAAGTAGCGGGTGCCGGTGCAGGTCTCTTCGCAGACGACTGCGGCGCCGGAGGTTTCAATGATGTTGTGCATCTTCCAGTTTGGAACTGCCATCGGGGTTCCGGTAATCATGATGCGCTTGCTGCCTTCCGGAACAGCAGAGATGCCCTTTGTCACACGTTCATCGAGCTCGTCGCAGAGTTCGTTGACCTTCTGAGTGAAGCGTTCCGGATCATCGTAGAACGCAATCTGTGAAATCAGGAGGACATCCGTTCCGCTGATAGGAACGACTGGGTTCTGGCGCAGCTTGTACAGACGCATCAGAGCTTTTCTCTTTTCGTTAATCAGGTGGATGTTCTTCTTCAGAGCAGCAGCCGTGACCTTGTTTCCTGTGACTTCCTCAACCTTTGCAAGGAGAGTCTTGATCTCGCCGGCCCACTTGTCGACATCTTCCGGGCGCTTCATCTGCGGGAGATCCATGATGTGCATCGGAACGTCTTCCGCCAGAATCTCATAGGCTTTCTTCTTGCCGTCGCAGGTGGTTTCGCCGATGTACATATCTGCAAGACGGAAGAACGGGCAGGTTCTGGTCAGGCGGGCACCGACGCTGGCCTTGATCAGCGGACAGACATTGGCAGGAAGAACCTGTTCGCCTCCCGGAACCCAGAACTGTGATCCTGCGCAGAGACCGGTTGCGATTCCGCCTGCCGCAAAGATGATTTCATCTGGAACATACGTGCAGAACGTGCCGAAAACTTTTCCGCCTTCCTCTCTGAACTTTTTCAGCTCAGCCGGACGCACGCCGTGTACCTCGGCAATGACAAAATCAAAGTAATCCATTTTTTCCGGGCGGTTCTTCTGTGAGAGGAACACGTCTCCGATTGCCTGCGGAAGCACCTCGCACAGATTGTCGTGATTCTCGACGTCCATGCCGAGTTCTTTCCACATTTCTCTGTAATCAGCCATAACGCTTTCTCCTTTTTAGTTTATGCTTTTGCACGGGTCAGTCTTGCCCCCTGCCTGTATTAATCTGATTTAAGATTAGCAAATGATTCTGAAATGTCTAATTGATAATTCCTATTCCCTTCCCGCAGCAGGGTTTTTAGCGTCTGACAAAAGGCACAGGCGCAAGGAATAATCCGTTTGAAAATATAAAAAAACTATATGGGACAAGGGGAGGGCTCACCAATTTTGTTGATTGTTAACAAAAATACAATATAGGAATTGTCTATGATAATCATGATTAAAAAATTATCAAAGAACTGTTCTGAAAAGGTTGTCAATATCGAGAAAATCGATATAATGTTCTTAGACAGATATTTTCGGCATGCTGAACCCGGTGTTTGCTCTGACGCCGGACGCTGTGAGATATCGACTATCGGATTTTATACGGCGCTGCAAAGATGCGGTGCTATGGAGGTGCAATATGGAAGAAATTTATGATGTCGTCATCCTTGGCGCAGGCCCGGCAGGACTGTCAGCTGGTCTGTATGCCGGCAGAAGCCAGATGGATGCATTGATCTTGGAGAGAGGACAGGACGGCGGACAGATCGCGATCACAGACAGCATCGAGAACTATCCGGGACAGGCTGTCCAGGGAGAACCTGGTCCTGAGCTGGTTGCCCGCATGGCAAAACAGGCTGAGGGATTTGGTGCAAAGAGAGCGTCTGACAGCATTCAGTCCGTAGAGCTGAATGGCGATGTGAAAGTTCTGCATGGTGTAAAGCAGGATTATAAAGCACATAACGTTATTATCGCTTCCGGAGCGCATGCACGCCCGATCGGATGTGAGAATGAAGGCGTATTTACAGGAAAAGGCGTATCCTACTGCGCAACCTGTGACGCAAACTTCTTTGAGGATTTTGAAGTATATGTAGTAGGCGGCGGAAATTCCGCAGTTGAAGAGGCAATGTACCTGACCAAGTTTGCCCGCAAGGTAACGGTTATCCACAGAAGAGATGAGCTCCGCGCGGATAAGCACGTTCAGGAGAAGGCATTCAAGAACCCGAAACTCCACTTCATGTGGGATTCTGTAGTTGTAGCGCTCCATGGCGAAGGACTTCTTTCCTCCATGGACGTAAAGAATGTCAAGACAGGAGAGATTACAACGATTGAAGCAGATCCGGATGACGGCATGTTCGGCCTGTTCGGATTTGTCGGAACGGTTCCTAACACCAAGATCTTTGAAGGCACCGGACTGGAAATGGATGAGCGCGGCTATATTCCGACCGATCAGGATATGCACACGAATATTCCGGGTGTATACGCAGCCGGCGATGTACGCGTAAAGAGCCTGCGCCAGGTTGTTACAGCTGCTGCAGACGGAGCAATTGCTGCCGTTCAGGTAGAGAAGAGCATGTCGAATTATTAATCCGGCATTGCAGATCGGGAATTTACAGAGATACTGAGATTGATAACAGTCAGATATCAATCTATACATACAGGAGGAAATATTATGGTAGAGTGCGATAAGAAAAATTTTGATGAAGAAGTTCTGAACTATAAGGACGGATATGTATTCGTAGACTTTTTCGGCGACGGATGCCAGCCATGCATGGCTCTGATGCCAAAGGTTCATGAGTTTGCTGACAAGTATGGCGACAAGCTGAAGTTTGCATCCCTGAACACTACACACGCACGCCGCGCTGCAATCAAGCAGCAGGTTCTGGGACTGCCGGTTATGGCAATCTACAAGGATGGAGAAAAGGTTGAGGAGCTCGTAAAGGACGAGTGCACACCGGAATCCATCGAGGCGATGATTCAGAAGTACATCTAATTCAGAGTCTCTTGCGCAGGATGAACAGCACCGCGTCTGCGGCTCGTTACGGCGGGCAGGGTCAATCAGCACAGGATCCTTTCGCGGATGACGCAGAGAATCTTCCGCGTGCGCATTTATAAGCGGCACAGTAGAATCAGCGCAGTAAAATCAGTATGATCAGGGCTTTCCGCACACCTTCAGCACGGGGTGCAGAAAGCCCTTTTTCATCATCGGGAGGTGACGGCGATGATTACAGCAGAACAGATTAAGGAACTGACCGGACGTCCGGTGGTCCGGCTCTATACACGGCAGAATGACAAGACCCTGGGGCAGCTGAAGAGAGATGGCAGAATCATTAATCAGCGCATTTATGTGCAGCTGCATCTGGGGGATGTTGCCCCGCTGTTTCTGGAAAGCTACGACTGGCTTACAGAACGGGTGGCAAAGATTGTTCCAAAGCCGGATGATGTACATGCGCCGATATGGTGTTCGGTCTGCAGAGAGAACTGTCTGCGTCCGATCGAGGGTACAGTCGTGTATGTGGTGGATGTTCTGAGAGAAAAGATCTGTTTCTTTGACGATGGGAAATGGGATTATGTCTTGAACAGGATTTACCTTCCTGAGGACGAAGCGGATGATGAGGCCTATCACCGCCATCTGAAACAGCTGGGTGTGGAGAGTCGGTTCCAGATTATGCAGGGGAAATACGCCGGGATGTTTCCGGAAGAGGAGAAAAAAATCCGCGACAGCTGGGAGAGGATCTTCCAGATTGATGAATGGTCTCCGTTCCATGTCTGCGGAAATATCTGGGAAATCCTGGAGGATCAGGTCGTACAGATCCTGCATCCGGATGATCCGCAGATCCTGGTATAGGAGACGATCCATACGCCGAGGCAGGAACATGGGATAAGAACGGGTATGAACGCCCATATACGGTGCTTCTGCAATACCCTTCTCGGCAGCATGAATTGACTGAATTGAAACGTATTGTTTGTCGATTATGTACTATTTAGGTTATTTATGTGTGTTTCTACAAAAATAAAATAGTGTTTTAATTAATCATGATTATTGATCTTTGCGCAGAGGAAATCCATTGACGAAAGATTAACGAATTGATATTATGAATGTGAAATCCGATGGGGTATAGATTGAAACTATGCAATACGGGATGATGCTTTCTGGGAGATCGTCGCTCTGGGCGGCAGCCGAAGGGGCAAGCAGCGCAAGCTGTGAAACTTTCAGGTAAAAGGACTGGAAAGTGGACTGGATTCTGGATCTATGCAGGAGGATGCATCCTCTTTCACATTGCAGACAGAAGGGACGACCGCAGAAGTTTTTTGAATTTCTGCAGGGACGCCCCCTTTTTTATTCATCGGGTGTGCGGAAGCGCAGAGGGAGACCTCTGTGAGTTAAAGGTGGCGCTGGAAGGCGCGGAGGAGAACGGATCATGAGTGCTGGATATATCATAATTACAAATAATCCGATGGTCGATGAAAAGTTCAGGGAAACTCATGATGTTGTTTATAAGGACGTTTCTTACCGGGAACTTCTGGAGGAGGCGATGGAGTGGATCATGCAGGGACATGAACTCCTGACGCATCCGCTGTCCGGAAGTGTGAAGCCGAACGAGACGCCATATAAATCACTTCTTCTCAGAAAGAAAACCGGAAACAGGGATGTGCGCTCCATAGAGCTGATTGAGCGCGCGATTGAAACTTGCGACAAGTTTGAGAAACGCACATTTAAGTATAAACCGGGGGTTTATAAGGATTTCCAATTGGTAGATATGACATTGATTGAGAGTGGAATGTCATCTGCCGATGAATGGCTGTAGATACTGCGGATTCGTATATGGGACGCGTACGGCCAGAATATTGTGTGTATTAATTCAGTTGATTAATTTTTGGTTAGCTTAAACGCATGCCACTTAATTTCTATTACGCTATATCTTCTGTAAAAGGAGGGAACCAGATATGAAACTGGAAATGGGATATATCTACATCAAAGATATCCAGTTTGCAGATGAGTCCAAGGTTCAGGACGGCGTCCTTTATGTAAACAAGGATGAGCTGAGAAAAACTGCACTGGAAGATGAACATCTCAAATCAGCAGAATTCGATATCGCTAAGCCGGGCGAATCAGTCCGCATTACACCGGTAAAGGACGTTATCGAGCCGCGTGTAAAGGTTGAAGGAAACGGCGGAGAATTCCCGGGCGTTGTTGCTAAGGTTGACACAGTCGGATCCGGAAAGACATACGCGCTGAAGGGAATGGCTGTTGTAACAGCTGGTCCGATCGTCGGATTCCAGGAAGGCGTCATTGATATGACAGGTCCGGGAGCTGACTACACACCGTTCTCCAAGACACAGAACCTGGTTATGGTACTGGAGCCGGTTGAGGGAATCAAACAGCATGATTATGAGAGAGCTGTAAGAATGGCAGGATTCCGTGTCGCATCTTACATCGGCGAACTGGCAAGAGAGCTGACACCGGATGAGACAGAAGTATTTGAAACCTGCACCATCAAGGAAGGTCTTGAAAAATATCCGGATCTGCCGAGAGTTGCTTACGTTCAGATGCTGCAGAGCCAGGGACTTCTGCACGACACATATGTATACGGCGTTGACGCGAAGAAGATTCTGCCGACACTGCTCAGCCCGACAGAGGTAATGGACGGCGCAATCATTTCCGGAAACTGCGTATCCGCGTGCGACAAGAACCCGACATATGTTCATCAGAACAACCCGGTTGTCCATGATCTGTTCAAACAGCATGGAAAGACTCTGAACTTTGTCTGCCAGATTATCACAAACGAGAACGTATACCTTGCAGACAAAGAGCGTTCTTCCAACTTCACAGCAAAGCTCTGCAAGATGCTGGATCTGGACGGTGTCATCGTATCTCAGGAAGGATTCGGAAACCCGGATACAGACCTGATCATGAACTGCAAGAAGATCGAAGCTGAAGGCGTTAAGACCGTTATCATTACGGACGAGTATGCCGGAAGAGACGGAAAGTCTCAGTCTCTGGCAGACGCGGATCCGGCTGCAGACGCAGTAGTAACCGGCGGAAACGCAAATGAAGTGATCATCCTGCCTAAGATGGACAAGGTAATCGGAACACTGGCATTCATCAACAAGATTGCCGGTGCAAGCGAAGATACACTGCGTGAAGACGGATCTCTGGAAGTTGAGCTGCAGGTTATCACCGGCGCAACCAACGAGACAGGCTTCAATAAACTGAGCGCAAGATAAGAGGGGAGGAATAGAAATGGCTAAACTGAGAGTCGTTCACTACATCAACCAGTTCTTCGCTCAGATCGGCGGAGAGGAGAAGGCTGATTACCCGGCTGAATGCAGACCGGGAGAAGTCGTAGGACCGGGACTTGCCCTGCAGGCAGGACTGAAAGATGAAGCAGAAATCGTCGGAACGATTGTCTGCGGAGACTCCTACTTCAATGAAAATATTGACAAAGCAAAAGCAGACATCCTTGAGATGGTCAAGGAGCTTAAGCCGGACGTATTTGTCGCAGGCCCTGCATTCAATGCCGGACGTTACGGTGTAGCATGCGGAACAATGGCTGCTGCTGTACAGGAAGAGCTTGGTGTTCCGTCTCTGACCGGAATGTTCGAGGAGAACCCGGGCGCAGACATGTATAAGAACAAGGTTCTGATCGTTGCGACCAAGAACAGCGCTGCAGGAATGAGAGCGGCTATGAAGAAGATGGCTCCTCTGGTTCTGAAACTCGCTAAGGGCGAGAAGATCGGCGCATCCTGCGAAGAGGGATATATGCCGAACGGAATCCGTGTCAACTTCTTTGAGAAGAAGAGAGGTTCTGAGCGTGCAGTTGAGATGCTGCTGAAGAAACTGGCTGACAAGCCGTTCACAACAGAGTATCCGATGCCGAGCTTTGACCGTGTGGCACCGAACCCGGCAGTTAAGGATCTGTCCAAGGCGACAATCGCGCTGGTTACATCCGGCGGAATTGTTCCTAAGGGAAATCCGGACCACATCGAGAGTTCTTCCGCTTCACACTATGGTGAATATGACATTACAGGCGTTACTGACCTGAACGCAGATACTTATGAGACTGCACACGGCGGATATGACCCTGTTTATGCAAATGAAGACGCAGACCGCGTCCTGCCTGTTGATGTCCTGCGTGACATGGAAAAAGAAGGCAAGATCGGCAAACTGCATAATAAATACTATGCGACAGTAGGTAACGGAACTGCAGTTGCATCTGCAAAGAAATTTGCTGCAGAAATCGGCAAGAAACTGAAGAATGACGGCGTAGACGCAGTTATTCTTACCTCCACCTGAGGAACCTGTACGCGTTGCGGTGCAACGATGGTTAAGGAAATTGAGAGAGCAGGACTGCCGGTTGTTCATATCTGCACAGTCACTCCGATTTCAATGACAGTAGGAGCGAACAGAATCGTTCCGGCTGTAGCTATTCCGCATCCTCTTGGAAATCCGGAACTGGATCCGGCAGAGGAGAAGGAACTCCGCCGTCATATCGTAGAGAAAGCCCTGAAGGCTCTGACTACAGAAGTAAGCGAACAGACGATTTTCGAGGACTAATGACGGTTTGCTGAGGGCTGCAGATGCAGCCCTCAAGTATACAAAAATAGTTTGTGAAATATTGATTTTTGCTATGGATTTTTCGATTGAATAGTGATATTATCAATATATCAAAGTAAAATAAACATGATTAATTTAAGGAAAGGAGAGAGATAATGGCTATTTTAAAAGATAAAAAAGTAGTGATTATCGGCGACCGTGACGGAATTCCGGGCGACGCCATTGCAGAATGTGTCAAGTCTGCAGGCGGCGATGTCGTATTCTCGTCTACGGAGTGCTTTGTCTGAACGAGCGCTGGCGCAATGGACCTGGAGAACCAGAAGAGAGTTAAGGAGTTTGCTGAGAAGTATGGCCCGGAGAACGTAGTCGTACTGCTCGGAGCTGCTGAGGGCGAGGCTGCCGGACTGGCTGCTGAGACTGTTACAGCAGGAGATCCGACTTTCGCAGGTCCGTTGACGAATGTCCAGTTGGGACTTACAGTTTACCATGTTGTTGAACCTGAGATGAAAGAAGAGTTCGATCCTGACGTCTATGACGAGCAGATCAGCATGATGGAGATGGTACTCGACGTTGATGATATCATCGATGAGATGACAGACATCCGTGACGAGTATTGTAAATATCTCGATAAATAGAATTAAGTGACGGAGGGGAGCTGTGATAGACAGCTCCCTTTTGTGGTATATAATAGAAGTATGTCTGCCGGGAGGCAAAGGGATTGGGTTCGCGGAGCGGAAGGTTTCGAACGGGAGCGAATCGGTTACACAGATCGTGTAGAATAGAGATTATCAATTGTACAGGGGGCGTCCGGAATCATATAATTTTACTGGAGGCGTCTGTCCTCTTGCAGAATTGACAGAATACAGAACTTCTTTTTGTCTGCAGAGAAATAACAGATGCAAAAGACGCGCTTACCTGAAGAAATCAACAGGAAACGGAGAGAATTATGCGTAAGGTATATTTGGATAACGGGAGCACATCGTTTCCCAAAGCGCCTGGTACAGGCGATGCGATGAGCGATTTTATGACTAACGTCGGATGCAACGTCAGCCGCGGCGGATATCAGTCCGCTTATGCAATGGGCGAGGTCGTGTATGAGACCAGGGCGCGTCTGGCGGAGCTGTTCCATTTTCCAGATCCGGGAAAGGTTGTGTTTACGCCGGGCATTACCTACAGCCTGAACTATGTCATTCAGGGACTGCTGAGACCGGGGGATCATATGATCATTTCTGCGATGGAACATAATGCAGTGTCTCGCCCGGCGTTCCGGATGAAGGAGCGCGGAGTTGATGTGACAGTTTGTCCGTGTGATCATGAAGGCTATCTGGATCTGGAGGCGTTCGAGAAGTCTATCCGGAAGAATACGCGTCTGGCAGTGATTAATCACGCGTCAAACGTGGCTGGAACACTGCAGGATGCCGAGGCCATCGGCAGGATCTGCATGCGTCACGGGGTGTATTTTGCGCTTGATACAGCGCAGAGCGCAGGAACAGTGCCGATTGATTTTCAGAAGATGCACCTGGACGCGCTCTGTCTGACGGGACATAAGGGACTGCTCGGCCCGCAGGGCATTGGTGCGCTGATGATGACGGACGCACTGGCGCAGGAACTGCAGCCGGTTATTCTGGGCGGAACGGGCAGCGTTTCGCATCTGCAGACAATGCCTGATTTTCTGCCGGACAAGTTTGAGGCAGGAACAATGAATCTTCCGGGAATTGTGGGAATGCACAAGGCGCTGGAATTTATCCTGCATGAAACGCCGGAGAAGATCGGAGAACAGGAACTCGACCGCGCGGAGCGTTTTATGGATGGTCTGAAAGAGATCCCGCAGGCGCATGTCGTCGGACCGCAGGGAAGGAGCGGACGGACAGCTGTCGTCTCAGTCGATTTTGATGAAATTGACAATGCGGAGATGTCGTCCATTCTGGACAGCGAGTTCGGAATTATGACGCGCTGCGCGCTGCACTGTGCGCCTCTGGCGCATAAAACGCTGGGAACTTTCCCGGAGGGAACGGTGCGTTTCGCGTTCGGTTACTGGACGACAGAGGAAGAAGTTGATTACGCGCTGGACGCGATCCGTTCGATTTACGCGGAGTAAAAGAAGCGGAAGATGGATCCGCAATAACACAGTTTATCAGGATTATTCGCCGGAAACGCATCCGGCAGAATATAGAATTTTGAATTACAGGAGGTGCCGAAATGGCAAAGATTATCGTAGATGCAATGGGCAAGCAGTGCCCGATTCCGGTTGTTATGACCAAGAAGCAGGTGGAAAAGCTCGAAGGACCTGCTGATGTAGAAGTTCATGTAGATAACGACACAGCAGTTCAGAATGTCACTCGTCTGGGAAATTCTCTGGGCGCGGCAGTAGAGTCTGCAAAGATCTCCGATCAGGAGTTTCATGTTACCCTGCACGTCGGCCAGGACGCTATCGATGCGGCAGGTGCAGGAAAGGGCCAGGACGCAGTAGAGGCATGTGAAGTTGTTTCCGGAAGAAATGTGGTTTACGCGTTCACATCCAAGTTCATGGGAGAAGGTGACGACACGCTCGGAGAAAAACTGATGAAGAGCTGCATTTACGCGATTACACAGCTGGACACCCTGCCAAAGGCAATGCTCTTCTATAACGGCGGCGCCTTCCTGACAGCAGAAGGCTCTGATGTTCTGGAAGATCTGAAGAAAATGGAAGAAGAAGGCGTGCAGATCATTACATGCGGAACCTGCGCAGACTTCTACGGCATCAAGGATAAGATTAAAGTCGGCATTATCGGAAATATGTATGACATCGTTTCCACAATGAACGAAGCCGGACATGTCGTGAGGCCATAACTGATGCGGAAGAAAGAAATGAAATTTATCGTGACGTTCCGTTCCACCACGGCGGCAATGGCCATGGAATCCCTGGCGAAGGAAAAAGGCCTTCCGGGACGGCTTGTACCGGTTCCGCGCAGCATTTCCGCCAGCTGCGGACTCTGCTGGATGGTGCCGCTGGATCAGGAAGACACGATCAGAAACGCAATCGATGAGAAAGAAGCGGATGTTCAGGGCTTCTATCACGAGGAGATGTTTTAGTGCGCGCTCAGTATACTGCGGTTCTTCCGTATGCCATCTCCGGATATCCGGCAGTGGTTATTCGCAGCAGCCGGAAAACCAGCGAGCTGTCGATCAGCGGAGAGAAACGGCAGATTACTGTGCGTGTGCCGCTGTCGTTCAGCGATCAGGATGTGGAACATTTTCTTAAGGAGCACCGCAGCTGGATTGACCGTCACGTCGCGGCTGCAGAGAAGCGCGCCAGACAGGCAGAGGCTGTTCCTCCCATTTCTATGGATGAGGTGCGTCGTCTCGCCGATCAGGCTCTTGAAATACTGCCGAAAAAGGCGGCGTTTTACGCGAAGCAGATCGGCGTCCGCTATAACCGGATTACGATCCGCAATCAGAAGACCCGGTGGGGGAGCTGTTCGGCAAAAGGAAATCTGAATTTCAACTGTCTGCTGATGAAGCTGCCGGAGGAAATTCAGGATTACGTCGTGGTGCATGAACTGTGTCACCGCAGACAGATGAACCATTCCAGCGCGTTCTGGGCAGAAGTAGAGAAGATTCTCCCCGATTACCGGGAACGCAGAAAATGGCTCCGCGATCATGGCGGCGCGTATATTGAAGCCATGAAGCGGGGAATGTGAGAAGCCGAATAGCATAATATAATATAGAATATAAGAAAAAACGGGACTGGTGCCGCGAATGACGATCGTTCATCCGTGACACCAGTCCCGTTTTTGTATTTCATCCGTATTGTTCCGTGTCTTTCACTAGCGCGAGTATCCCAGTGCGTGCAGGGCTTTTCTCGCGGCTTCTTTATCCGTCATCCACGGACGGCGGCCTTCTTCATAGTACATGTACGTTTCGCCGCCCTTTCCGAGGGAGAGAACCACATCTCCAGAAGAGGCCAGGGAAATGGCTTTTGCGATGCCCTGATCCCGGTCGTGGATGAAAGAATACCGGCAAGAGGTTTCTTTTACACCTTCTGCGATCTGTGACGCTATCTCCTCAGGCTCAGAATCGCGCGGATCCTGAGAAGTCAGAACGACCTCAGTGCAGAATTCACCTGCGATTCTTCCCATGACCGGGCGTTTCACAACGTCCCGTTTTCCCGGGCAGCCGAATGCCGCGTAGATCTTTCCGCCAGATGCATCGGTGATTTCTTTTGCGTACTGGAAGATCTTTTCGTATCCGTCCGGTGTGTGCGCGTAATCGACGATGACCGTAAACGGCTGGCCTTCATCGACGCGGTCCATGCGGCCGTCCACCTGCGGAATGTCGCGCAGAAGCGGAATCATCTGCTCCAGCGGCATGCCGCACTCGTGCATAGCGGCGATTGCGCCGAGCAGGTTGTACACGTTATAAAGCGCAGCCATGTTAGTCGTGACCGGATATTCCTGTCCGCCGCAGCAGAGTGTGAAATGACAGCCGTCTGCGCGCTGAACGATGTCCTTGGCAAAATAGTCGACGGTTTCCGGCGTTCCCGGTTTGGAATGACTTCCTTCAATCGGATAGCCGTTCGCGTCCGTCTCTGACTCTCCCTGATCCGTCCCGTAAGTGACATAGCGGCACGGGCAGCAGTCTTTCAGCCCCTGGATAGAGATTTCATCGTCCGCGTTCAGCACCGCGACGGCAGAAGGCTTCAGATTGCGGAAGAGCCGCTTTTTTGCCTCAAAATAGTTCTCCATCGTCTTATGGTAGTCCAGATGGTCGTGTGTCAGATTGGTAAACACAGCGCAGTCAAAATCGACACTGTCGACGCGTCCTCTGTCCAGCCCCTGGGAACTGACTTCCATGGCAGCGGCCTGCATGCCGTGATCCAGCATTTCTTTCAGGTTGGCATGGGTTTCCACCTGGTCCGGCGTCGTCAGATTTGCGACGCGGGAGTAATCGCCGTAGCGGATTGCGATAGTGCCCATGTATCCGCATGGACGGTAATGGGAATAGATGTCAGAAATCACGCTGGTCAGCGTAGACTTTCCATTGGTGCCTGTTGCGCCGAACACCGTCATATGGCGGCTCGGCTGACCGAAGAACAGGTCGCAGACACGGTTGAGCTCTGCGTTCATATCCGATACGCGGATGTACGCGACACCTGGCTTCTGTTCGACCTCTTCTGTCGTGACGATCGCCGCGGCGCCGTTATCCGCCGCCGAACCGGCGTATTTGTGTCCGTCCTGTTCGTATCCCTTTATACAGAAAAACATATACCCGGGTTTTACCGTGCGGGAATCCAGAGTGAGACCGGTGATCTCCACATCCGGCTGCCCGGGAAAAAGTTCTGATAACAGCATATTTTAGTACCTCTTTGTTATTTTTCGCTGTATTCCGTGTCGCAGTACGCGCAGCGGTAGATGCGGCGTTCAGGATCAACCAGACGGAAGATCTGGTCGATGCCCTGCTCCGTAGATGTGATGCAGCGCGGATTGTGGCAGGAGATGATGTTGGTCAGCGTCTCCGGCAGTTTTACGGAGCGTTTTTCGCTGACTTTTCCGTTTTTGATAATGTCAATCGTGACATTGCTGTCGACATAGGCGATCATATCATAGTTCAGATCAATCAGCGTATCGATCTTGATGATGTCTTTGCGTCCTTTTTTGCTGCTCGTCGCGTTTTGGATAATCGCGACTGTGCAGTCGAGCTTATCGAGCTTCAGCATTTCATAAATCCGCATGCCTTTTCCTGCGGTGATATGATCCAGTACAATTCCGTTGGTCAGTCCGTCAATGTTCATATATATCCTCCCGTAAATTCCTTGCGCAGTTTATTTTTGTCGGATGAGGGACTGCTATTTCAGTCCCAGAAGGAACAGAATCAGAGCCTCGCGGATGTATTTTCCGCAGTGTGCCTGATAGAAGTAGCAGGCGCGCGGGTCGCTGTCGACCTCTACGGAAATCTCGTTGACACGCGGCAGCGGATGCATGATGATCATGTCATTCTTGGCCGGCTTCAGTTTCTCCAGCGTCAGAATGTAGCTGTCGCGCAGACGGACGTAGTCTTCCTCGTTGAAAAAACGCTCTTTCTGTACGCGGGTCATGTAGAGAACGTCCAGCTCCGGCATAGCGTCTTCCAGCTTTTCAAATTCTGCCCATTCCGCTCCGGCAGCGTTCATTTTTTCTTTCATGTATTTTGGCAGGCGCAGTTCCGGCGGTGCGATCAGGATGAATTTCACACCGGTGTAGCGCATCAGGGCCTCGATCAGGGAATGTACGGTGCGTCCGAATTTCAGGTCGCCGCAGAGTCCGATCGTGAAGTTGTTCAGCCCGCCCTTTTTGCGGCTGATCGTCAGAAGGTCGGTCAGTGTCTGTGTCGGATGGAAGTGACCGCCGTCTCCCGCGTTGATGACCGGAACATTGGAGTGTGCGGCCGCTACGAGAGGCGCGCCTTCTTTCGGATGGCGCATAGCGATGATGTCGGAGTAGAGACTGACGATCTGGACGGTGTCTGCGACACTCTCGCCCTTGGTTGCGGAAGAGGAGGACGCCTCAGAGAAGCCCAGGACGTTTCCGCCGAGTTCCATCATCGCCGCGGTGAAGCTCAGGCGTGTGCGTGTGCTCGGTTCAAAGAACAGAGTCGCGAGTTTTTTATGCGCGCAGATGTTCTGGTACTCTTCCGGATGATCGATGATGTCATTTGCCGTTTCAATCAGGTGATTGATTTCATCTACTGTTAAATCCGTAATGTTGATAACGCTTCTCGGATTGTTTTTGATTTCAAGTCTGTCCATGCTGTCTGCCTCCTCCATTATTTCATCCAGCTTTCATCGGACGGATTGCTTCTGAATTTCAGGATTCTGGCTTTCTCGTCCTCTGTGATGTACTGCATGTCGACGGCTGCGTCTACGAGCGTGTCAAGCGTGCATAGGCTGTGGTTCACGACGCTGTGTTCCTTCAGTTTGGCTTCACTGGCAGAGAGTCCGTATGTGAAAATGCTTGCAATGCCGACCACATCTGCTCCCGCTTCACGCAGGACGTCCACGGTCTCGCAGGAGGATCCGCCAGTAGAGATCAGGTCTTCTATAACGACCGTCTTCTGTCCCGGGATCAGGCGTCCCTCGATCTGATTGTTTCTGCCGTGGCTCTTATGTGATCCTCTGACATAGCCCATCGGAAGGCCCATCAGCTGTGCTGTGATGGCTGCGTGCGGAATTCCCGCTGTGCTCGTTCCCATCAGCAGTTCACATTCCGGATAATATCTCTGGATGGTTTCCTGCAGACCCTGTTCGATCAGTGTGCGTACATACGGCGTCGAGAGTGTCAGGCGGTTATCACAGTAAATCGGGCTTTTGATTCCGCTGGCCCATGTAAATGGTTCATTTGGACGGAGGAATACTGCTTCGATTGAGAGCAGTCCGCGTGCAATGTCTTTTTCTGCAATCATGTTGATTCTCCTTTGGTTCTGACAAAATGTGACTGGAGCAGGGGATGCCTGCAGGGGTGTATCGGAATTCTGTGACGGCCCCGCACAGAGTGGCATGGCCGGACAGGGGTGTTTGCATCATTCGTTTACTTTACGTCCGTTACGTCCGCGGTTCCCAGAAAATCCCGGACACAGCGTTCATAGGCGGCGACAGGATTTTCAGCGCGGGTAATCGGACGGCCGACTACGATATAGTCGGAGCCGAGAAGTTTGGCTTTTGCCGGTGTGGTGATGCGGGTCTGATCATCAGATGCAGAATCCTCGAACCGGATTCCCGGGGTGATCGTCAGGAAGTCTCTTCCGCATGCCTGATGGATCATGCCGGCCTCCAGAGGAGAGCAGACCACACCGCCGAGTCCCGCGGCTTTTGCGTTCTTCGCGTACTGCGTGACGACTTCAGGAAGAGGACGCTGAATCAGCAGTTCATTTTCCATGACTTCCTGACTGGTGGAGGTCAGCTGGGTGACCGCGATCAGAAGCGGTGATCCGCCCTTTGATTCCAGCCCTTCTTTTCCGGCAGCCATCATCTTGATTCCGCCTGCGGCGTGAACGTTGGTCATATCGACATCCAGGTCCGCCAGACAGGCCATGGCGCGCTTGACGGTGTTTGGAATATCATGCAGCTTCAGGTCCAGAAAGATCTTATGTCCGCGTTTCTTTATCTCACGTACAATAGAAGGCCCCTCTGCATAGAAAAGCTCCATGCCGATTTTTATAAATGGCTTCTGGTCGGTGAACTGATCCAGAAACTGAATGGTTTCTGCTGCGGACGGAAAGTCGCAGGCGACGATAACATCTTTACTCATGGCCGTTCTCCCTTCTGTTTGTATGCGTTCTGTGCAGCTGCGGCCGCTGCAGGCAGCCGCAGTGAATATTTTCCTCACTGTTATTATAACGTGATCAGCATGCCGCGCCGATAATTTCCTGCAAAGACTGGATATGAAGTTTTTCCATAGCGGTCGGAAGATCTTCGATGATTTCTTTGCAGGCATACGGGTTGACCAGATTGGCCGCGCCGATTTCTACGGCGGAAGCCCCGGCCATCATCATTTCAATGACATCCTCTGCTGAGGATATTCCGCCCATGCCGATAATCGGAACCGATACGGCTTTGGCCGTCTGCCAGACCATGCGCAGGGCGACAGGGAATACCGCCGGACCGCTGAGGCCGCCGGTCTGGTTGGCCAGAAGAGGAGCTCTCTTCTTCAGATCGATCCGCATGCCCATCAGAGTGTTGATCATGCTGATTCCGTCTGCTCCCGCGTCTTCGCAGGCTTTTGCGATTTCCACAATATCGGTGACGTTCGGTGTGAGTTTCATGAATACCGGTTTATGCGTCACGCGCTTTACTGCGCGTGTAACTTCTGCAGCTGCCTGAGGACTTGTTCCGAAACTCATTCCGCCGTTATGGACGTTCGGGCAGCTGATGTTGATCTCCAGGATGCCGACCTGATCCTGCGCATCGAGTTTTTCGGCTGTTTCGGTGTATTCATCAATGGAAAATCCGCTGATGTTCGCGATGAGCGGTTTATGGTAGATGCTCCGGAACTCAGGGAGTTCGTGCTCGATGACATGATCGACGCCGGGATTCTGCAGTCCGACAGAATTCAGCATGCCTCCGCTGGTTTCCGCAATCCGCGGCAGAGGATTGCCGTACCGTTCATGAAGGGTTGTTCCCTTGAATGAGATGGATCCTAAAATATTGATGTCATAGAGTCTGGCGAACTCCTGTCCGTAGCCGAACGTTCCGCTTGCCGGAATAACTGGGTTGTCAAGCTTTACACCGCAGAGTTCAGTGGAAAGCAGACGTTTGGTCTGTTTGCAGCTGTCAGGCATGGTCTCACATCCTTTCCTGTTTCACTATCAGTCGATATTCTATTCTGTTACCAGATAACTTCTTCTTTCATCAGAACCGGACCGTCGGTGCAGATGCGCTTGGTTTCGTATTTTGTTTTGCAGCTGCAGCCCATGCACGCGCCGAATCCGCAGCCCATGCGTTCCTCAAAACTGAGCTGACCGGCCGGCATCTTCTCATAAACGGCTTTCAGCATTGGTTCCGGTCCGCAGGTGCAGACGTAATCATAATCCAGGGTATCCATGGCATCCGTCACAAACCCCTTGATTCCGCAGGAACCGTCTGCAGTCGCGATGACTGGGTGAATGCCCAGGTCTTCAAACGGCTGAAGAGGCAGGATGTCTGCTTCTGTATTGAAGCCGAGCGCGAGCTGCGGTGTGATGCCGCGCGCGCAGAGCTCTTTTGCGATGCCGTACATCGGCGGCATGCCGATCCCGCCGGCGGCAAGAAGGGTGCGGCCGGTGCAGAGACTGACGTCAAAACCGTTTCCGAGAGGAAGGAGAACATCGAGTGTCTCTTTCGGTCTCATCTTTGACATTGCCGCGGTTCCCTTTCCAAGAACTTTATAAAGGATGGATACCCAGGAGTCGCCGTGATCGTAGATGGAGATCGGGCGGCGCAGGAAGAATCCGTCCAGCCGGATGTTGATGAACTGTCCGGGTGCGGAAATCGCGCTGCAGTCGCCGGAAAGCTTCATGTACCAGGTATCGTGTGTTACGGATTTATTTTCTTCAATCGTGAGAAGCTGTCTGTCCATAATGTTCCTTTCTGCATCTGAACAAAATCGCATTTAGGCGATGCATGCTGCAGAGGCGTGCAGAGCGCTGCATTTCAGGGGCTGCCCCGGCACCGCCATTGCTGTATTTATTATCTTTTATAGTCTTTTCAATTCTCCGCGGTCAGCGGCAATCTGTCCGCCGCAGAAGGTCATAACCACTTTTCCGCGAACCTGCCATCCGTCAAACGGGCAGGAATGTCCCATGCTCTTAAAGTCCTCTGCCTGGATCGTGTACGGCGTTTCCAGATTCAGGACAGTGACGTCCGCGGATCCTGGTAAATGCAGAGCGCCGTCTGCCGTTTTTTGTGCGCCTGCGGTCTCCGGAAGGATGCCCGGAAGATGGAAACGCTGCCTCGGCGCGATGCACATGAGCTCGATCAGGCGGTCCATGGTGAGAATGCCCGGGAGGACCAGTTTGGTGTACAGGACAGGGAACGCACTCTCCAGGCCTACAATGCCGTTGGCGCTTTTCAGCAGTCCTTTGCTTTTTTCTTCTGCGGAGTGAGGAGCGTGATCGGTTGCGATCATGTCCACGGTTCCGTCGAGCACGGCTTCCAGCATGGCTCTGCGGTCCGCCTCCGAACGGAGCGGCGGATTCATCTTAAAGCGTCCGGATGCCGGGTCGTCCGGGTCAATATGGAACAGATCCTCATCAGAAAGCACCAGGTAATGCGGCCCTGTTTCACAGGTTACATCAACGCCGGATTTTTTTGCATCGCGGATGACCTGAATCGATTCCTTTGTAGAAACGTGGCAGACATGGTAGGCGCAGCCGGTTTCTTCCGCCAGTCTGCAGTCGCGTTCAATCTGCTTCCATTCACTCTCTGAAGAGATGCCCTTCCAGCCGATGGATCTTGCGAAACGGCCGTCGTGAATAGCCGATCCGCCAAGCAGGGATTCATCTTCGCAGTGCGCCGTGATGAGTTTTCCGAGTCTGCGGGCTGTTTCCATGGCTTCACGCATGCGTTCCTCAGTCTGCACGCCTTTTCCGTCATCCGTGAACGCGCAGACGTGCGGCGCGAGGGCTTCCATGTCGGAAAGGCTGCTGCGTCCGTCCTGTTTCATCGTGATTGCGCCATACGGAATCGTGTGGATTACGCTGTCTTTCTGAATGATATCCGTCTGCGCCTTCAGACCTTCCAGAGTTGACGGCTTCGGATTCAGGTTCGGCATCGTGCAGACGCAGGTGTAACCGCCGTATGCGCCGGCCAGACTTCCCGTGCGGATCGTTTCTTTATAAGAAAACCCGGGTTCGCGGAAGTGAACGTGCACATCTGCAAATCCGGGCATTATGACGCGGTCAGCGGCATCAAAGGAACAATCCGCAGCACTTTCTGCAGCCGCCGCGTTATCAGAAGCATATACGTCAATTCCGTCCTCGGTCAATAGAAGATCGGCTTTCTGAAACTCATGATCAAGATAAACCATTCCGTTTTTCAGCAGTGTTTTCATCTCTTGCTCCTTCCTGTTATTACAGGGCCTGAAAACCTTGTCCCTTATTTTTGCCTAAACTTTCAATAAGTTACCACAGATGCGCGGGGATGTCAAGAAGCCCGCCCGCGATCAGGCAAGTGACCGGATGAATGCCGTGACCAGGTTGTGCGTGTACAGCGCCGATGCCAGTACAGAGTGATTCATCTGGGTCTGCACCCACGTCTGCGTGCCGTCTGAGAAGAACGGAAGCGCCACGTTCAGCAGGGACAAAAGAATACAGACATACAGAAGGCCAAGGAGCAGACCGACGGCTGCGCCCAGGACTCCGTCCAGAATGCCGAGCACTCCTCCCCGGTGGGTGCGGGAGAAAATCAGGATGATCAGGCTGCCGATCAGCTTTACTCCCAGATAGATGATAATGAGGGAAAGCACGGTCAGTGCGATTCCTGTCAGGATATCCGCGGCGGTGGAGGCGGCAGAAGACGCAGCTGTATCTGCCGCGCCCTTCAGGAAGTCGGGAAGGTTCAGATCGCCTCCGGATTTCTGGATCCGCTTCAGCAGGATGTTTTTAAAGAACGGCTGCAGAATGCTTTCCGCAGATGTATGTCCGGTCAGATATTGTTTCAGATCGTCTGCGTACAGCAGCGAGAGAACCGCAATTGCGATCCACTGCGCCAGGTGGACGGCAGAGATCACAAAACCTCTGAATGCGTGGCGCAGTATGGTGATCAGCAGGATGACGCCTGCCAGGATATCAAGTATCATATCGTCAGAAGACCTCCTTGGTCAGTTGTTTTTTGTCTGCGAATGCCGCATTTCCGCATGCCGTGAAACGGGCGCGCGCAGCGGAGAACGGGCCTGAGAACAGTATAACGTGTATGCCGCTGTCAATTCAATGGAACGCCGGGATTCTTCTGCATAAATATCGGTACGATTATCTTGAATACTGAAAAAAAGTGATGTATACTTTCTAGGTATATGAGTAGAAATATATTTATGGAAGAAGCGCTGAAGGAAGCACGGAAAGCCGCCGCTCTGGGGGAGATCCCGATCGGCGCGGTCATTGTGCGCGAAGGGAAAATCATCGCACGCGGTCATAATCTGACGGAAACGGAGAAGGATCCGACTATGCATGCGGAGATGACGGCCATAAGACAGGCTGCGGCATATCTTCACGGCTGGCGTCTGACCGGGTGCTCGATGTATGTGACCTGTGAGCCATGTGCCATGTGCGCAGGCGCGCTGGTCTGGTCCCGCATGGAGAATTTATATATCGGAACGATGGATCCTAAGGCAGGAGCCTGCGGATCTGTTTTCAATGTTGCGGAGCATCCCCGGCTGAATCACTGTATCCATGTGGAACGGGGCATCATGCAGGAAGAGTGTGCAGACCAGCTGAAATCGTTCTTCAGGGAGCTTCGGCTGCGCCGAAAGCGCGGAAAAGAATCCAGCGGCAGAATCGGAGGAATTTAAGGAATGAAAAATACGTTGAAGAGGACAGGCGCGGTACTGAGTCTGGCGGTCATCCTTGCGATGTTTATGGCAATGTTTTCTTTTGCCGACTCATCACTGAAAATCAATGAGACGTACCCTGCAAACAATGCGACGAACACCACCAAGGAAAACATGTGCGTAAAGGTCATGTTCGATCGTCCTGTCGGCAATGCCGCATCCAAGAAGGCAAACGCGGATAAATTCAAGATCACGGATAAGAGCGGCCACAAGCTCCCGGTAAAGATCTACTACAGCAAAAAGAATACAAAATATGCGCTGATTCTGGTGGACACCGCAAAAGTTCCGGCCAAGGGCAAAAATGCGATCCAGGACAACCAGTACTACACCTGCACAATCGATAAGGGATTCCGTGCAAATGACGGCTCCACACTGAGTGCAGCGCGCGAAATCCGTTTTAAAACCCTGAATCAGAGAACATACACGGTCGGCTACATGGTCATGATGGTGCTGATGTTCGGTGGAATGATGTTCTTCAGCGTCAGACAGATGCGCAACCAGGGAAATAACGATCCTAAGGAAAAGAAGACTGAGACGGATGCACCGTTTAACCCGTATAAAGAGGCAAAAAGAACGGGCAAGGATGTTCAGACGGTTATTGCTGAGCACGCAAAAGAAGAGAAGAAAGAAGCTAAGAAGAAAAAGAATAAGAAGAAAAAGCTCACGGATGATGAGATGCTGAGACTGGAAGAAGAGAAAGTGAAGAAAGAGCTTCGCGATGATTACTTCCATGTTCATAAACCGATGCCGATCCGCGCAGCCGGAGCAACGTACAGAACCGGCAGAGCAGCGCGCGCGGCAGCACTGAAAAAACAGCGCGCGGCAGAAAAGGCTGCGCGGAAGGCCAACGGCTATGGCAAAAACAGTAAGAACAAACGATAAGAAACCGGAGGCTCCGGCAGGAGGAAGAGAGAGAAGGATCCTGATCCATTCCTATGCGAAGATCAACTTTTCCATCGATGTCGGAGAGCCGGGGCCGGACGGATTCCACCCGGTTGACATGGTGATGCAGCAGCTCGGCTTCCATGATAATGTAGTCATCTCGTTTTATCCGGACAAGAGGATGAAACGGGGAAGTCATGAGATCCGCATCACCTCGAACCGCCCGTATTTACCGACGGACCGCAGAAACCTCGCGTACCGAGCGGCAGAACGGATGTCGGAAACGTATGGACAGAACGTCCCGGGAGGGCTGATCGATATTCAGCTCCATAAGATGATTCCGGTTGCTGCGGGTCTTGCGGGCGGAAGCGGTAATGCCGCTGCTGTGGTTCACGGACTGAATGTGCTGTGGAAGTGCAGGATGCACCTTTCAGAAATTATGGCGCTCTGTGCAGAACTGGGGTCGGATGTGCCGTTCTGTGCGATGGGGCAGGCTGCGCTGAATCGGTGCCTGCCGAGAATTGTCAGGGAAGATCGCATGGCATCTGCCTGCGCGCGTGCGACGGGAACGGGCACAGAACTGCAGCCGGTTCCCGGCATCTGCATGCCGGCAGTGATTGCCAAACCGCGGCGCGGCGTCTCCACCGCAGAAGTCTATAAAGGGCTGGATTCTTGTACTGTCGAGAGCAGGCCGGATAATGACCGGCTGATTCGCCGGATGCGGCAGAACGACCCGGAGATGTTTCAGGATTTTATCAATGTTCTGGAATGTTATACCCTTCATGCGTATCCGGAGGTACAGGCGCTGAAACAGAATCTGCAGTCCGGAAGTGCGCGCATGGTGCTGATGAGCGGAAGCGGACCGACCGTATATGCACTTTATGATTCTATGGAAGAAGCCAAATCGGAATGCGAACGGATCCGCGCAGAACGCATTGAAGCGTACTGGACGGAGACGGTCGTTAAGAGTTGACATAGAAATTTGAAATATCAAAAGAGCCCTCGTTTTAGGGGGTATACTTTATCAAGTTTTTATAATACAATATACGGAGAACAATATGGATATGGGGGTAAATATGTTAGATTTGGATTTACAGAGCCACAAACCGCTTCGTGAGATTGTCTATGAACAGCTGAAAATGCAGATCCTCGAAGGAAAAATTGAACCGGGCACCAGAATGATGGAAGTAAATCTTGCTGATGAGATGGGCGTCAGCCGCACTCCGGTAAGAGAAGCTATCCGTAAGCTTGAGAAAGACGGGCTTGTCGTGATCGAGCCGAGAAGAGGAGCGTATGCTTCTGAGATTTCTGTAAAAGATATCGTCGATACTCTTGTTGTTCGTGAAGAGCTGGAAGGCCTTGCTGCTGCTCTGACTGCACAGAATATGACACAGGAGATCGCTGATCAGCTTCGCGGAACAGCTGATGCATATGAAAAGGCGATCCGCGTCGGTGACACACAGAACATCATCGAGCATGACGAGGAGTTCCACAGAATTATTACGGAGCACAGCGATAATAAGTCTCTGGTCCAGATCTACGGTTCTATTCAGGAACTGGCGCTTCGCTTCCGGTATTTCTATTATGATGATTTTTCCAGATATCAGGATATGCCGAGAGCGCACTACCATATCGTAGAGGCTCTGGAAAGCGGTGATCCGGATAAGGCTCGTCAGGCTGCGAGAAGACACGCCAGCGATCTGAAGGAGTTCGTTATCCGCGAAGGAAAGACCGCATTTAAGTCTCACAAGACACAGATGAAATAAGAGTTGAATCACAGGCTGAATACAGCAGAAAAGCTGCTCGCGCAGCGTGACATATTGTCATGTGCGGGGCAGTTTTTTTGTTTTTGAATCTGGAATGCATGGATCGGGAGAGCCGCAGGAACCGCCAGACCGGCACATAAAAAAAGAGCTGCCGCAACATGAACAGGGAACCCCAGTCCGGAGGCGGCAGCTCCGCTTTACTATGCATTGAAGCGCATAGCTGTCTGAACGATGTTTAACTCAGTTTGGTAGTCAGTGTCAGCGTCTTTCCGCTTCGTTCAACGATGACTTTGATTTTGTCTCCGGATTTATGTTTCTGGAGAACAGATTTCAGCTTGTCATAGCTGGAAATAACCGTGCCGTCTGCGGAGACGATGCGGTCTCCGGTCTTGAATCCGGCTTCTCTCGCGTTGCTGCTGGTGACGTCTGCAACGTAGACACCGGCGCCGTTCAGTCCGTTTTCTTTTGCTTCATCCTCGCTCAGTTCTGTAACAGAGATGCCGATTTTAGGCGTGCTGCTGTTGCTCGTAGATCCGGACGCGCCTTTGCCAGTCTTAATCAGAGTCTTTGCGACTTTTGCTGCGCGGTTGATCGGAATGGCAAATCCGAGGCCTTCCACGTCAGATCCGGTTGATTTTGCGACAACGATGCCGATCAGATTTCCGGAGGAATCGAACAGCGCTCCGCCGGAATTGCCCGGGTTAATGGACGCGTCTGTCTGCAGGAGATTCATTTTCTTCCCGTCAATGGAAAGGTCTCTGTTCAGCGCACTGACGATGCCTGTTGTTGCAGTGTTGCTCAGTTCGCCCAGCGGATTTCCGATGGCGACAACTTTATCACCGACAGACAGGGTGGAACTGTTCCCGTAAGTTGCGGCAGAAAGTCCGACGGCGTTGATTTTCAGGACTGCGATATCATGATCGGAGTCTGCGCCGACGACTTTGGCCGTGTAGGTTTTCTTATTCCTGAGCGTCACTTTAATTTTATTGGCGCCGTCAATGACGTGATTGCAGGTTATGATATATCCATTTGACTGGATGACGACACCGCTTCCGGCGCCCTCAGTAACATAATTCTGCGCCCATCCGTCAGTGGAAATCGAGGAGGTCGTAATAGAAACGACACTGTCCTGCGTCTTTTTAATAATGCTCTTGTAGGACAGGGTTTCTGTGGACTTTGTCAGCTTATAATTGGTGGCGGATTTATCGCCTCCGTAAATCGTCTTGTTATACAGAACGATTCCGCCGAATGTGACTGCTGAGGTGATGACCATGCAGAGAATGAGAATCAGAATCAGCGTGCGCCTGGTGATATACAGCGGCTGGCTTGCGGACGCGCCGCCTCTGCCTCGCTTAGGGCCGCTTCCGGATTCCGGGTACGATCCGCTTCCGTTGTAAGCGGAATACGGCGAAGAATTGTAAGAGCCGGAAGAATTGCCTGCCGGATCTCCGGAATGATCACTTCCGGAGGATTCCGAATACGTGTATCCGCTGTTCTGGTCAAACTGTCCGAACCCGTCATCGAACTGCATTCCGGTATACCTGTCGGAATCATTAACGGATCCACTGCGCGTGTCCTGGCTGTCTGTGCTGTTCCAGAATCCTGATCCGCCGCCGGAACCTGTATATCCAGTGTTGTTGGCGGCGTTGTTGCCGGAACTCCCTGCGTTGACAGAAGAGTTGCCAAGTGCGGAAGACCAGGCGTTATCTCCTTGCGCGTCCTGGTTTTGTCCGGATGATGCCGGATCGGTGTGGTAATAATGGATGCCGTCGGAGGTCTGTCTGCTTCCGTCAGCGCCGGGGCTGTTTTCCATGTCCCGGTTATTGAGATTGTTAAAATCGTGATCCATGTCTGTAGCTCCTTTATCCTGAACTGAATCGTCTCTCAGAGCGCGAATGAAACGGAATGAACGCGTGCTGCAATCATCTGTCTGTGTCGTTCGCGGGGGAGAGACGTTTATCTTGCATACAATCAGTATAATAAATATATATGTTTTTTCTGTGTTCAAAAATTGGAAGAGCTATGTTAATATAATACTTTAGCAGGCCGTTAATCCGCAGAATTCCAGGCGTTTTAGGGCTTGCCGGATGTCTCGGACGGGAAATGCCGTATGGCTGCAGCCGGTCCGGGGGACGGAATAAAAGCGAAAGGATGCACATACGTGAAGAATAAAACAGTAGAATTGAAGATTACGGGAAGACAGTTTGCCGGAACCGAGGCGGAAGATGTCGTCGAGTTCGTGACAGAGGGAGAACTCCTGACGGATGAGAACGGCATCACGCTGCGTTATCCGGAAAGTGAACTGTCGGGATTCCCGGGAAGTGTAACGACCCTGAATATTCAGGATCGGGCAGTAAACATGCAGCGCCGCGATGAGACGGGAACGCTGAAAACGGAGATGCATTTCCGGGAGGGCGAGCGTATGGACAGTCCGTATGAAACGCCGTACGGAACAATGAAACTCGAGGTTCTGACCGACCATGTTTCCACGGATATTACCGGGCAGGGCACGGGATCGATCGATATTACGTATCTGGTCAGTCTGGAAGGCATCGCAGAGGGCAGAAACGCGCTGCACATTGAAATACAGGAGGTTGAGCATGAACGGGAAGCATAGTCTGGCGGCCAAGATCATCGTGGTCGCAATTTGTCTGAGTATGGTTGGCACTACAGTAATCTGGGCGATTCAGACATGGGTATAGAAGAGAAAAACAGAGAGGCGGATCATTATTCCGGGTCCGCAGAGAGTGTGCGCAGGCTGATGTCGTTTCAGTATCAGGTGGTTGCGGAAGGCGCAGTGGTGGGCGCGGCCGCAGGTGCGGCTGTGTCGGTGCTCCGGCTTCTGATGCATCATGCGGAGGAGCTGCGCGGGGTTATCATCGCGGGGACAAAAAACAATGCGCATGGAGTTATTCTGGTGCTGGCTGTCCTGGCTGCATGCTGCGCTGTCGCCTGCCTGACTGTCTGGCTGGTCCCGCTGGCTTCCGGTTCAGGAATTCCACAGGTTAAGGGAGAAATGCAGGGACAAGTCGATGAACCATGGCTTTCGGTGATCATCAGCAAACTGTTCGGCACCGTCGCCGGAATCGGGGCAGGCCTGTCCATGGGAAATGAAGGGCCGAGCGTGCAGATCGGCGCGATGGCCGGAAAGGGCGCGGCCAGAATTCTGGGACGCCCGGTGACCGAGGAATGGATTCTGATGAGTGCAGGTGTGGGCGCTGGGCTGTCCTGCGCGTTTAATGCGCCGCTTGCGGCTGTGATGTTTGTGTTGGAAGATATACATAATAATCTGAACAAGGATGTCATTCTGACGACGATGGCGGCCGTGGTGACATCAGATTTTGTGTCGTATCAGATTTTTGGCCTGCATCCGGTGGTAACGATTTCTGTCAGCAGGGCGCTGCCGCTCCGCTATTATTGGATGCTCCTTATTCTCGGTGTCATTCTCGGCGCATTTGGGGTGTTCTTTAATAAGTTTACTGACGTCATGCAGAATGTGTATCAGCACATCTCCAGCAAGTCGATGCGCATTGTCATTCCTTTCCTGATGGTGGTGCCGTTTGCGTTCCTGAAGCCGGATGTTCTGGGTACCGGTTATGGACTGATTGGAGATTCTGCCGCGGGAAAATACATGGCGGCTGGACTTGCCGCGCTGATCGTGCTGAAGTTCTTTTATTCACTGTGCTGTACGACATCCGGCGTTCCCGGCGGAATTTTTCTGCCGCTCCTGGTGGTCGGCGCGCTGACGGGAGGTCTGTTCCTGGAACTGTATGCAGGAATCAGCGGTGAAGATGCGGCCTGGCTGTACTTATCCAACTTTGTTCTGTACGGCATGACTGGCTATTTTGCGTCTGTCATCCGGGCGCCGATAACGGGGGTTCTCCTTGTCACGGAGATGACAGGGAACTTCATGAATTTCCTGTCGCTGACTATTGTGGCCCTGATTGCCTATATTGCTGCGCAGCTGATGCACGGGCAGCCGATTTATGATCAGCTCCTGAAGAGAATGCTCAGGACCAGAAATGAGAATACTAACGCAGGACGCCGTTCCAGAAAAGTGATTCTGGACAGTGATGTTCATATGGGCAGCCGGATGGACGGATGTACAATCAGCAGGATGCACCTCCCAAAAGGCTGTCTGGTGATTTCTATTCTCCATCAGGGTGTGGAGATTGTTCCGGGGGGAAGCACGGTGCTGCATGCAGGAGATCAGATTTCCGTTGTCTGTTCGGCGCAGGATTCCATATCCGTAGACCGGCTTCTGGATGAGCAGTGCCGGCAGATGCTCAAGAACAGCTAGCACTTTTTAAACCCCGGTTCATTGAATGAGGTAAAGTTCAGAACCTTTCCCAGGGGTCGGAATATCGGCTGAGGGTATTGAAGAATCCCGCATGCTGATATAGAATACAGATAAACGCAGTCATTGAGTGGGATTCGGGACGCGTTCCCGAACCCCATGTTATTGTCTTACGCGCCGGCAGATGCCGGCCGATGTTATTTCCAGATTGGTTATATCCGTGGTTTTGCATGACATGTGTGAAATACATCAGAGTTTTATGAGCAGTGTGGTAGAACCGTGTATGCATGGTTGTATACATAATTCACAAGGATGCAGGGTAGTATGGAGAGGCGCAGCATCCGCGCCGCAGATAATATGGCAGAAAATGTAAATCAAGAAGCGAAAGATGAGTTAATGGAAGAAACGAAAGCATCTGAACATCCAAAAAAAGAAGCTGAGATGGAGACTGCAGGGAAAGCGGGACCCAGAGAGACGGAGACGGAAGAGAAGCCGAAGACGCGCCGCAGAAGAACGGTAAAGAAAGCGGCGGCGTCAGAAAGCGGTGAGAAAGCTGCAGAAGAGCCGGACGCAAAAGCTGAAGAAGGCGAAGAGAAGCCGAAGACACGCCGCAGAAGAACGGTAAAGAAAACGGCAGCGGAAAGCGGTGAGAAAGCTGCAGAAGAGCCGGACGCAAAAGCTGAAGAAGGCGAAGAGAAGCCGAAGACGCGCCGCAGAAGAACGGTAAAGAAAGCGGCGGCGTCAGAAAGCGGTGAGAAACCTGCAGAGGAACCAGAAACAAAAGATGAGGAAGGCGAAGAAAAGCCGAAGACACACCGCAGAAGAACGGTAAAGAAAGCGGCGGCGTCAGAAAGCGGTGAGAAACCTGCAGAGGAACCAGAAACAAAAGATGAGGAAGGCGAAGAAAAGCCGAAAACACGCCGCAGAAGAACCGTGAAAAAGGTGTCGGAAAAGGATGACGCCGCAGAAGCAGAGCGTATTAGCATACATAAGGTAGTCGCGTCTGGAAACGGCGCAGTCATTGATGAATCTGATTCCCTGGAACAGGAACTGGATCCGGCCGAGGCAGAAAAAGAGCACCTGAAAGAGCGAACAGAAAGAAGACGCAGAAGTGAACAGACAGCAGGACGCACAGCTCGGGTAAAAGTTGCGGGATCCGGTGAGAAGAGCCGTGAATCAGAGGAAACGTCTGCTGCGGATGAAGAGCAGAATAAGCAGGTGGCTCCATCCGGACGGATGGTCTTCTCTTCCTTTCATATCGGCGATGCAGAACATTCCGGTGAAGATGAGGGACAGACAGACATGGGCGATGGGAAGCACGATAATGCGGCTCCGGAGCAGCAGATTCCGGAAGGCAGCGTGTCTGAAACGCACAGTGATGCAGAGGCTCACGGTGAACACAGGAACCATGAAGAACATACACACCATAAGCGCGAACACAGAGAATATTCTCCGGAGGAACGGCCGGAGGTCACCGGAATCCTGGATATCGTAGAAGGAGGATTCGGTTTTCTGCGCTTTGAAAACTTCATGTCCAGTGACCAGGATATTTATGTATCGCCGACACAGATCCGCAGATTTAATCTGAAAACGGGCGATGAAATCTACGGAATCAGCCGCCGTCCGGGGCAGAATGAGAAGTTCGGCGCACTGCTGTATGTAAAAACCGTAAATGGAGATGACCCGGGGACGGCAATCCACCGGCCGCAGTTTGAATCTCTTACGCCGATATTCCCGGATGAACGTCTGCGTCTGGAAGACAGCTCCAACGATTTATCCGTGCGTCTGATTGATCTGGTTGCGCCGATCGGAAAGGGACAGAGAGGAATGATTGTTGCCCCTCCTAAGGCAGGAAAAACCACACTGCTGAAGAGCATCGCACGCAGTCTGGAGGAGAATCATCCGGAAGTCAGTCTGTTCGTGCTGCTTGTCGATGAGCGTCCGGAAGAAGTAACCGATATGAAACGTACGTTAAAGCATGGACAGGTCATTTATTCGACCTTTGATGAGATGCCGCAGCACCACGTCAAGGTGGCGGAGATGATGCTGGCAAGAGCCAAACGCCTGGCTGAACACGGAAAAGATGTCGTGATTCTCCTGGACAGTCTGACTCGTCTGACCAGAGCGTACAACCTGGTCGTTCCGGCATCTGGAAGGACACTGTCGGGAGGAATCGATCCGGGTGCATTCTACGGTCCGAAGCGCTTTTTCGGCGCAGCCAGAAATATTGAACACGGCGGAAGCATTACGATCCTGGCGACTGCCCTTGTCGATACCGGAAGCCGTATGGATGATGTTATTTTTGAAGAATTCAAAGGAACGGGAAATATGGAGCTGCACCTTGACCGCAAGCTCTCTGAAAAGAGAATTTTCCCGGCGATCGATATCTATAAGTCTGGCACGCGCCGTGAAGAGCTGCTCATGAGCCAGGAAGAGCTGGAAGCCGTATGGACGATGCGAAGGGCAATGTCTAACCGATCCACGCAGGAGGTCACCGAGGAAGTCATCGACAATCTCGCCCATACGAGAAACAATCGGGACTTCATTGAAATTATCCGCAAGGTGTTCTATCAGGAGCAGAAATGAAGCTGAAGAAAATATTTTTAAAAGAAGCCTGTCCGACATCGATAGGAGGGCAGGCGATTCTGGAAGGCGTCATGATGCAGGGGCCGTACCGCACAGCGGCGGCGCTGCGCCTTCCGGACAACCGGATTTATTTAAAAACCTGGAACCTGAATCAGAAGAAATCCTGGCGAAAGATTCCCTTTGTCCGCGGAGTGATCAGTTTCTTCCAGTCATTGGTTTTCGGCATGAAAATCATGATGTTTTCTGCCGATGTCGCGGAGTATTTTGGTGATGAAGAGGACTTAGAAGACGATGTTAAGGAATCTGCCTCGGAGCAGACTTCCGGAGGTGCGGACGGCGCGCAGAGCGCAGGCAGGCTGGAGCGCTGGCTGCTTGCGCATCTTGGAGAGCAGGGTCTGTGGAACCTGATGATGGGAGTTTCGCTTTTGATTTCTTTTGTGTTCGCAATTCTTGTCTTTGCCGTGCTTCCGACGGCTGCAGTGAGTCTGCTGAAACCAGTTGTTCACAGCGCAGTCGGATTAAACCTGATCGAGGGCGTGCTGCGCCTGTTTATGTTTGTGCTGTACATTGCCGCAATCAGCCGGATGAAGGACATTCAGCGCGTGTTTGAATATCACGGCGCAGAGCATAAGACCATCCACTGTTTTGAAAACGGCCTGGAACTGAAGCCGGAGAACGCCAGAGAATTTTATACTTTGCATCCGCGCTGCGGAACCAGTTTCCTGATGTTTGTCATGGTGGTCAGTCTGGTTCTGTTCTCGCTGCTTGGCTGGCCGTCGCTGCTGTGGAGGATTCTCTCCCGTGTTCTGCTTATGCCGGTCGTCGCAGGCGTGTCTTACGAACTGCTGAAATGGGCGGGAAAATCATCTAACCCGGTGATTGAACTTCTCAGTGTTCCTGGACTGCTGCTCCAGAAACTGACTACAAGAGAGCCAGACGACGATCAGGTGGAAATCGCCATGACTGCCATGAAAGCAGTGCTGAAACCGGATGGTGAGCCGGAAGTGGAGGGGATCTGCGATCCGGAGGCGAAATTGCTGGAAGCGATGAATATTGACAGGAATGAACATGCGGAGCCGGTGCGCGGAGATGAATGTCCCGCAGACAGCCGCGATTAGTGATATAAGAAGGTTTATCATGAGTATGAGAGTGAAAGAGCTGTTGGAAATTGGAGAAAAACAGCTGAGAGAATGTGATGTCGCAGATGCGGCGATTGATAATAAACTGCTGTACTGTTTCCTGATGCATGTTCCATCCGGAAGACTGATTCTGGAGTACCAGAACATCCTTCCGGATGAGCAGTGCGATGCCTATTTTAAGCTGCTGGACCGCCGCTGCAGCGGAGAGCCGCTGCAGTACATTACAGGCATGCAGGAATTTATGGGTCTGCCGTTTACGGTCAATCCGAGCGTGCTGATTCCTCGTCAGGATACGGAGATTCTGGTGGAGAACGGTATTTCCGTCATCAAAGAGAATAAACTGGACGGGGAAGAGCTTCCGCTGAAACCGCGGAAAAACTGGGAGGTGCTTGATCTCTGCACGGGAAGCGGGGCAATCGGCATATCTGTAGCTAAGCTCTGTGCGCAGGCAGGCCTGCGTCTCACCTGTTCCGATGTCAGTGAAGACGCACTGTCCGTGGCAAAAGAAAACGCGCAGAAAAATCACGTGCAGGCAGAGTTTGTCTGTGGTGATCTGTTCGCGCCGTTTCGCAAGCGGTTCAGAAAGCGTCGTTTTGACGCGATCTTTTCCAACCCGCCGTATATCCGTTCGGCTGTTATTCCGAGCCTGCAGCGGGAAATTACTGAGCATGAGCCGATGCTGGCGCTGGACGGAGGCGCTGACGGCATGGCGTTCTACCGCCGAATTATTTCAGAGGCCCCGGATTTTCTGCGGAAGCAGGGCATATTGATGCTGGAAATCGGGTTTGACCAGCTTGATGATGTCACATCCCTGCTGGAAGAAAACGGACGGTATGAGCATATTCAAGGGCTGAAAGACCTGGCGGGAAGAGACCGTGTCGTCTTTGCCTGCGCGAAAGGAGACAAGTAGTTCATGAATCGACAGGAACAGCTGGAAGAGATACTGCGGCGCATCGATCACCGCGGCTATCCCGCATATAAGGACACGCGGGGCGCCTATGATTTTGGCAGTTATATTTTGCGGATCGTCCACGTTCAGGGCGATCCTTTTGCCGCTCCGTCCAGTCTGGAAATTGAGGTGAAAGCCGAGACAGCAGGCTTTCCTTCGGAGATGTTTCAGGAGAAGCACCGAAGAACTGCGCTGGAGGATTTTTTGCTGCGGCGGTTTTCCCGTGCGGCTGCGCGGCTCTCGGATCACAGTGGATCAGGGAAAAGCGGAAAAGTATCCTGTATGCGCTGCGGGCAGGAGGTGCTGGAGCGAAGTGCCTGCACCGTGCAGGCAGACGGAGCTGTTACCGTGCGTTTCAGCGTGGGCTTCCCGGCGCGGGGAAGAACCATCCAGTCTCGTCCGCTGATCCGCCTGCTGTTTCAGGATATGCCGGAGGTTGTTCGCGAGACGCTGCGCTTTGCTTCTGCTGACAAAAAGAAACTGGGCAAGGTGCTGGACCTGGCGGATGACCGGCAGTTTATCCGGCAGCAGCTTGAACCGATGGGACTGGTCGCGTTTATCGCAGACGGAAGTGTTCTCGCCCGTGAATCCGGGGTTTCACAGAAACCGATGAAGGATGCGGTCCCGATGAAATCGCCTGATTCTCTGGCGCTTGAACTGACGCTCCCGCACAGAGGGAAAATACGCGGTATGGGAATCAGAAAGGGCGTAACATTGATCTGCGGCGGCGGATACCATGGCAAGTCGACCTTCCTGAAAGCGCTGGAACAGGGCATTTATCCTCATATTGAAGGTGACGGCAGAGAACTTGCTGTAACAGAAGACACCGCGGTTAAACTTCGGGCGGAAGACGGCAGAAACATCTGCAGCACGGATATCTCCATGTTTATCGGAAGTCTTCCGGACGGAAGAGACACCACCTGTTTTTCAACTGCAGACGCGAGCGGAAGCACTTCACAGGCTGCCGCTGCGGCGGAAGCAATAGAAGCAGGCGCGCATACGTTCCTGATCGACGAGGATACGAGCGCGACCAATTTCATGGTGAGAGACGAACTGATGCAGCGTGTGATTCACAGGAACCAGGAGCCGATTACGCCGTTTATTGAGCGTATCCGCCAGCTTTACGACAGTCTTGGAATCTCGACGGTTATCGTCGCAGGAAGTTCAGGAGCGTTTTTCCATGCAGCCGATACGGTCATTCAGATGGACCGCTATGTGCCGTTTGATATTACCAGGAAAGCACACGCGGCAGCCGCGGAGGAACGCAGGCCGCGCATTGCAGAAGGTCCGCTGTATCCGCCGTCGTTTCAGAGGATTCCGCAGCCGCGGAAAGACCTCCGGTATAAGGGGAGAGTGAAAATCCGTACCAGCGGAATGGACGGATTCAGCCTGAATCATGAAGCTGTGGATCTGCGGTATCTGGAGCAGCTTGTCGACCCGGGTCAGGTATTTGCCCTCGGAAAGATTACGGCATATCTGATGGAGCGGCGCTTTGACGGGAAGCATACAATGCGTGAGGTGCTGGAGGCCTTTAGAAAGGAGCTTTCCGAGAAGGGGTTTTCTGCGTTCTGCGATCAGATTCCGGAGGAGGCAGCTATGCCGCGCGTACAGGAGATTTACAGCTGTCTGAATCGCTGCCGGCTGTTGAAAATGAAGTAAATCCCTTGCCTGTAAAATTTTGTCAGAGATAGATCTTGACGAAGCAGGCAGAATCGTGATATCATTGATAAGCTGTTGTAGTAAAGCGAAATAACTGCTGAGGCACCGCCTCACAGAGAAAGAGGGGAACAAGCATGAAGGAAGGAATCCATCCTAAGTATGTGGACTGTAAAGTAACTTGCGCATGCGGAAATACATTTATGACCAAGTCGACCAAACCGGAAATGAGACTTGATGTGTGCTCAGCGTGTCATCCGTTCTTTACAGGACAGCAGAAGTTTGCCAACCGTGGCGGACGTGTCGAGAAGTTTAAGCAGAAATACGGTCTTTAATCCTCGACCTGCAGAAGAAAGATCAGCCGGAAGTTCCTTCCGGCTTTTTTCATGGCTTTGAATCCGGGGTGTGGAAATGACTTCCCCCTCGGTTTGAGAATATATGTTGACGAAAATTATTTTATGGTATAATATTTCGGAATCAACAGAGAGATAAGGAGAACGTCCGCTTTACGGGCCGCAGTTGGAACGGCGCGGAGGAGACGGGCGGCATCAGAGGCAGAGGAGAAAAAATGGCAGAGAATAAATTGAGTTACAGGCTCAGAGTTTTCAAGAATGCGAGCTTTGCTAAGTTTAATGATGTAGTGAATACCGCTCATGAGCGCTCCGGCTATAGCAAGGCACGCTGCGTAAGAGAGATTCTTCACTGCATGCGCAAGTTTGATGCTGGATATTACGACTATATTATTTTCCAGTTTTACAACCTGACGGATGCGCAGAGAGATACATATCTGACACGTTTCAGAAGCAAGAAACTGATCTCGCAGTATAATGACGAGACATACGCGCACATCTTTGATAATAAAGATGAGTTTAATAAGGTATTTAAGGATTATATCGGCAGAGAGTCGATCGACATGCTTGAGGCATCCCGCGATGAGGTTGTGGAATTCTACAACCATAAAAAGGAGCAGAATCAGAAGATCTTTGCGAAGATGCGCGACCTGACATGCGGAAGAGGAGCGGAACTCCTTGACCCGGATAATTTTGACGATGAAGAGGCATTCTACGAATATGTAAAGGCCAAGGGATTCGGGACTCTGGAGGACTGCATTGTCAACCATCCTGATCTGGCAAAAGTATATCCGTATTCTGTAAACTGCATGCGTATGATTACGCTGATCGGCGATGACGGAAAGCCGCATCTGATTTACGCGGTTCAGAAATTCGGCAATAATAAGCGTATCGTAGACAACTACGGCGTTCACGGACCGGTTGACCTGGAAGACGGAACATTCCTGTATCCGGCTCACCCGGGAGAGACGACTTCTGACAAGCTCTATACGGAGCATCCGTTCTCCGGTTACCCGCTGATCGGATTTAAGACGCCGTATTTTAAAGAAGCAAAGGAAATGGTGCTGAATGCGGCTATGGTTGTTCCGCAGATGCGTTATATCGGCTGGGACGTTGCAATTACACCGACCGGACCGGCAATCATTGAGGGAAACAACTACTGTGCGCATGATTTCTGGCAGCTTCCGGGACAGACGCCGGGAGGAATCGGAATCATTCCGACGCTGAAGAAGATTGTGCCGAGCTTCCAGTACTAGCGAATTGAATATGCCGTCGTGAACAGCATGAAGAACAGAATGCCGGGCTGCAGAAACTGGGCCCGGTTTTCTGAAAAAATCCGTTCATGAGGGCTTTTTGAAGTGCGTTTTTTCTCCGTATAATGGAGCAGAAAGCGCACTTTTCCTTTATCGCTGCGGCTGATGAGACCGTATGTCCGCGCCGGGCGATGTGGGTGACAATCGAAAATCAGTATGTTAAAATATGAAGTTAGAGAAGCCGCCGGGAGTGCGGCAGGCAGGAGAGAAGACTATGTTTGAAAAACTGGGATCTGTAGTTGAGAAATACGAGGATCTGACCAAAAAGGTTGCTGATCCGGAGATTATTGCCAATCAGAGTGTTTGGCAGAAGTATATGAAAGAAATGGGCGAAATGGAGCCTATTGTGGAGAAATATAAGGAGTATTCACAGGCAAAGGAAGAGCTCGAGTTCGCGAAGCAGATGCTGGAAGATGAATCGGATGAGGAAATGCGTGAGATGGCCAAGGAAGAGGTCAGCGAGCAGGAGGACAATCTGGAAAGGCTTACTAAGGAGTTGAAAATTCTCCTGATTCCTAAGGATCCGAATGATGATAAGAACGTTATCATGGAGATCAGGGGCGGAGCCGGCGGAGATGAGGCGGCTCTGTTCGCGGCGGATCTGCTGCGTATGTACACACGTTACGCGGAGCGCCACGGATTTAAGACAGAAATCCTCAGCATGAATGAAATCGGCATCGGAGGCGTAAAGGAAGCGGATATGCTGATTAAAGGAAAAGGAGCATTCTCCCGCCTGAAATTTGAGAGCGGCGTGCACCGTGTCCAGAGAGTCCCGGAGACAGAGACATCCGGAAGAATCCATACGTCTACGGCGACGGTCGCAGTACTGCCGGAAGTGGAGGATGTGGAAGTCCACATCGATCCGAACGATGTCAAGGTGGATGTGTACCGCGCGTCCGGAAACGGAGGACAGTGTGTCAATACGACCGATTCTGCAGTTCGTATGACCCATCTTCCGACAGGAATTGTGGTCACCTGCCAGGATGAGAAGTCTCAGATCAAGAACCGCGAAAAGGCGATGAAAGTTCTGAAGGCGAGAGTTTATGACAAAATGCAGCAGGAGCAGAATGCCAAGATCGCATCAGAAAGAAGAGATCAGGTTGGAACCGGAGACCGCAGTGAGCGTATCCGCACCTACAACTATCCGCAGGGCCGTGTATCGGATCACCGTATCGGACTGACTCTCTATAAACTGGATCAGATCATGGACGGCGACCTGGATGAAATTATCGATGCGCTGAACGCCGACGATCAGGCGCGCAAAATGAACGAATTTTAATCGGAGAAAGAAGGCAGAAGACCATGAAGACAAAGCTCCTCAAAGGGACGAATGAGGACCTGGACACTGCCGCTTCGATTATCCGTGCAGGAGGCCTGGTGGCATTCCCGACGGAAACGGTGTACGGGCTCGGCGCAGACGCGCTGAATGCAGAAGCGGTAGAGAAAATATATATCGCAAAGGGACGTCCAAATGACAATCCGACTATTGTGACCATTGCCGAGCAGGAGGATGTTTATTCTCTCTGCCCGCGTGTTACGGAGGATATGAAAAAGCTTATGGACGCATTCTGGCCGGGGCCGATGACGATGATCGTTCCGGCCGCAGACATCATTCCGCCGGTGACAACGGCCGGCCTGCCGACGGCAGGCATGCGCATGCCGGACAGTGATCTGACCAGAGAGCTGATCCGCAGATCGCGGCCGCTTGCGGGACCGAGCGCCAACTTGTCCGGCAAGCCGAGCCCGACGACGGCTCAGCACGTCATGGATGATATGGACGGCAGAATCGATGCTGTGCTTGACGGCGGTCCGTGCAGAGTCGGGATAGAATCGACGATCATTGATATGTCTTCTGAAGAGCCGATGATTCTGCGTCCGGGCATGATCACCAGAGCTCAGTTTGAGGAAGTGCTCGGCAGGCGCGTTCTTCTGGACAGCACGCTGAATGTCCGTCCCGATCCGGCAAGAGGCGATTTCAAGCCGAAAGCTCCGGGACAGAAGTATAAACATTACGCGCCGAACGCGCCGATGATCCTCTTTCAGGGAGAACACGACCGTGTGATGGCGGCGATTGAAGAAGAAAAGAAGAAACATGAGCAGGCCGGAGAAAAGGTCTGTGTCATCGCATTTTCCGAAAATCAGTCTGAGCTGGCGGCGCATGAGATTTATGCCAGACTCAGAGAAGCGGATAAAGAGAATGTGGATATCATTCTGGCGACAGCTCTGCCGGAGCAGGGAGAAGGTTTTTCGGTGATGAACCGGATGCTGAAGTCGGCAGGATTCAATATTAAAGAAGTATAATTGCATAGTTGATGAAAAGCAGGAGGAACCAGTATGACGATTGTAGTGGCAAGCGATCACGCAGGCTATGAGCTAAAGCTCAAGGTTGCAGAACATCTGAAAGAGAAAGGAATTGAGGTAAAGGATCTCGGCACTTATTCTGAGGAATCTGTGGATTATCCGATCTATGGACATAAATGCGGAGAAGCTCTGATGGCTGGTGAAGGCGATCTGGGAATGGTTTTCTGCGGAACGGGAATCGGAATTTCCATGGCGGCGAATAAGGTGAAAGGCGTACGCTGCGCACTGGTAACTTCCGTGGAAATGGCACATATGGCAAAAGAGCATAATGATGCCAATATCCTTGCTATGGGCGGAAGAACAACCGACCCTGACCTTGCGATCAAGATGACCGATGAATGGCTGAACACCGAGTTTGTCGGCGGCGGACGCCATTCCAGAAGAATTGATGAACTGAATGAGATGTAAAGCGGAAAGGAGAGCATTTATGGGTAAGGTATATGTTTTTGATCATCCGCTGATTCAGCATAAGGTTTCATTGATGCGTATGAAGACAACTACGGTCAAGGAATTCCGTGAACTTGCTACAGAAGTTGCAATGCTGATGGGATTTGAGGCAACCAGAGATCTTCCTCTGGAAGAAGTGGAAATTGAAACGCCGATCTGCAAGACCAAGACCAAGATGCTGAAGGGTGAGGATGTCGCGATTGTTCCGATCCTGAGGGCAGGTCTCGGATTTGTTGACGGCATGCTTTCACTGATTCCGAACGCAAAAGTAGGCCATGTCGGTCTTTACCGTGATCCGGAGACGCACCAGCCGGTGGAATATTACTGCAAGCTCCCGACAGATATTGAACACAGAAAAATCTTTGTCGTGGATCCGATGCTCGCGACAGGCGGAAGTGCGGCAGCTGCCATTGATTTTATTAAGAAGCGCGGCGGTAAGGATATTACATTTATGTGCCTGATCGCAGCTCCGGAGGGAATTGAGGCGCTGCAGAAGGCGCATCCGGATGTTGACATCTATATTGCCGCCAAGGATGACCATCTGAATGAGGATGCGTACATCGTTCCGGGACTCGGCGATGCCGGAGACCGTCTGTACGGCACCAAATAACGGTCTAATGATTGTTCAGCGGATGGCGGCTTGACTGAGATGAAGCATCCTCCGCCTGATCATAGCCGGATGCCGCTTCGGAAAGAGCACGGCGTCCGGACGCCGGGCAGGGCGTATATCTGCACATAGATAAACAGAATCCGCGTTCAGAATCACAGATGGCATAAAAGAAAGATGCCGTGGTTCTGAAGTGCGTGATAGAAAGGAAATTTAGTAATGATTCAGATTCCTGACAACATCAGTCAGCACAGCAATGTCTACGATGTGCTGAAGGAAAGAGGCTTCATCGAGCAGGTCACGAATGAAGAGGCGGTAAGAGACCTTCTGGGGAAAGAGAAAATCAAGTTCTACATTGGTTTTGATCCGACGGCGGACTGTCTGCATGTCGGTCATTTTATGCAGATCATCATTCTGTCCTACATGCTGAAGTACGGCCATACACCGGTCGCGCTGCTGGGCGGCGGTACGGGAATGATCGGCGATCCGTCGGGAAGAACAGACATGAGAAAACTCATGGACACCGATACAATCGATCATAACTGCGAGCAGTTCAAGAAGCTGTTTGACCGTTTCCTGCCGTTCGATGATGAAGTTCAGTATGTCGGCAATGAAGGTGTGTTCGTTCCGGGGCACCTGACCAAGGAGCCAGAGCCGGGGAAAGCGATCAGCCTGAATAACGGAAAATGGCTGCGCAATCTTAACTTTGTAGAGTTTATGCGCACCATCGGTAAGGACTTCAACGTCAACACGATGCTTCGTTCTGAGGCGTTTAAGCTGAGAATGGAAAGAGAGAACGGACTTTCCTTCTTTGAGTTCGGATACATGCTGATGCAGGCGTATGACTTCTTCGTCATGGCCAGGGACTTTGACCTGAAGATGGAGTTCGGCGGAAACGACCAGTGGTCCAACATTATCGCCGGAATCAATCTGACAAAGAAAGAGATCGGCAAGGATGTATACGGCATGACCTTCGCGCTTCTGACCAACAGCGAAGGAAAGAAAATGGGAAAGACCGGAAAAGGTGCGCTGTGGCTCTCTCCGGACCGTACATCTCCGTACGAATTCTACCAGTACTGGAGAAATGTAGGCGACCTGGATGTCAATAAGTGCCTGCGTATGCTGACCTTCCTGCCGATGGATGAAATTGAGAGACTTTCTTCCCTGAAGGGTTCTGAGATCAATCACGCAAAAGAGATTCTCGCTTACGAGGTTACCAAGATGGTGCACGGAGAACAGGCAGCAGAAGAGGCGCAGGAAGCGGCTCGTTCCGCGTTCGGAGGCGACGCAATGTCGGATAATCTGCCGAAGGCGGAGATGAAGCGCTCTGAATTTGAAGGTGAAGGAAAGGGCGTTCTGACTTTGCTGAAGGAAGTCGGACTGGCTCCGAGCAACAGCGAAGCGCGCAGAAGTGTAGAACAGGGCGGTGTATCGATTAACGGAGAGAAGATCACCGATCCAAAGACTGCGATCCGCGAAGACGCATTCAAAGAGGACGGATCTCTGATTCTGCGCAAAGGTAAAAAGAAAGTCATCAAAGTTGTGCTGAAATAGGCATTTTGTGGTGACAGAATGTGAATGACATGTGCGCGGCCGGATGGCCGCGCATTTTTATGCTGCCGCGGTGTTTCCTGTATGCACGGCCATAACATTCTAAGGGTCCGGAGAATGAATGATTGTATGTATGTATTGCGGGATTTATCGGCAAAATATGGTCGTTCCTGGAGGCAGGATTGCCGGAAAATCTGGATTGGAGGGGTATGTTTCAGGCGTGATGAGAGCGGGTGAGTAAATAATCACCGATCGGGAGCGTCAGGGACGTGAACATTATTATAAAAATGGCGTATAATCGTTGAATAATTATATGCGTACACAGGGGTATTTTTTTCATTTTTGTTTGAGTAACAGAATTGTTGTGTCTTCAGTACGAAAAAATGTGGCGGATTCTTGAATTTTACATGATTTTCGCAACTCAGTGTTGTAAAATCCGTTCAATTGTGAGAGAATTTAATAAATGATAAATGTGATGTATCTGCAAGTATTCATTTTTATGTTAGATGGGAGTACTTGTTTGTAAGAGGTGTTCTTTCAGAAAAAGACAGACTGCCTTGCTGAGCAGCAGTGATGTTCTGCGAGGGTGAAAGAAAACCGGAAAGGGATGGAGCATGAGCAGCAGAGTATGGGGGAAAAAAGCAAGAAACAGGCAGGCGATTATGGATGCGGCGAAGTCGCTGTTTGAAAAAGAGGGTCTGCAGAGAGCCACGTTTAACGATATTGCGGAAGAAGCAGGAATGTCAAGAACGACGATCTTCAATCATTTCCCGACAATCAATGACTTGCTGCTGGCGCTTGCTGATGAAGAGTATCAGAATCTGGAAGATTACTATGAGACTTCGCGTCTGGAGGGACGGGAACTGATCATGAGCCTGATGAACCGGATGATCGATGATGCATGTAAATATCCGGTTCTGACCACCAAGCTGATTACTACAGTGCTGGTTACGGATGAAGAAAAAGAAATGTACAAGGGGCTCCTCAAGATGCTGGAGGATAACATGGATCCGGAGCTGAGCACGGATGAGAAGCATAATCTCTGCACCATGCTTATCGGTGATTTCCTGGGACTGATCATGACGTATTTCCTCAGAGATTATGACTTTGACGCCAACCATATGAAACGCCGCTTCGCGATTTTGGCTTCAAAGGTATTTTAACGGAATCGTTTTATTTAGGATGTCCATTGCATTGCTCTGCAGAACTGCAGAGTCTGTGACAGCGCGTGCGCACCCCTGCAGCTCAGGGAATGCACGCGTTGATTTATTATTGGTCGTGTGTTAGTATTCGGATAATCATGTTGAAGGTTTGGGGAGCTGCGGCTCCGGAAAGGAAGATGCACGGGGATGCCGGGATTAACGTCTGAACAGGTTCGCGATCGGATCAGACACGGGAAGATCAATACGCCAGTAGAGACCTCCACTCATTCTGTAAAAAAGATTGTTCTGGAGAATATATTTACGTATTTCAATTTTATTTTTGTGGTTCTCGCAGTCATGCTGATTATGGTGGGTTCCTTCAAGGATCTGTCGTTTATGCTGATTGTGATTGCCAATACTGTTATTGGCATTATGCAGGAAATCCGCTCCAAGAATATCCTTGATCATCTGCGTTTTGACAAGATGCCTAAGGTAAAGGCGGTGCGCGACGGGACACGCAGAGAGCTGCGCGCAGAAGAACTGGTTCTGGATGATGTGATTTTTCTGAATTCAGGGATGCAGATTCCGGCAGACGCCAGGGTTCTGGACGGCGAGCTGTCGGTTAATGAATCGCTCCTGACAGGAGAATCGGATGAGATAGAAAAACGTCAGGGTGACTCGCTGATGTCCGGGAGTTTTGTGGTTTCCGGCGAGGCGATGGTGCAGCTGATCGCGGTAGGGAGCGATTCTTACCTGTCTAAACTGACGATGGAAGCGACACGGCAGGAGAAGAACGATTCCCGGTCTGACATGGTGAAGTCTCTGGACCGGCTGGTTCTGATCATCGGAATTCTGATCATCCCGGTCGGGGGAATTCTTTTCTATCAGCAGTATATCGTACAGCATCAGGCATTCAGCGCCAGTGTGATTTCCATGGTGGCAGCGGTTCTGGGCATGGTTCCGGAGGGGCTGTATATGATGGCGAGCGTGGCGCTGGTTGTCAGCGCTCTCAGGCTGGCGCAGAAGGACGTTCTGGTACAGAACATGCGCTGCATAGAGACATTGGCAAGGGTCGACGTTCTCTGTGTGGATAAGACCGGCACGATCACGGAAAATCAAATGAAAGTCAGTGATTTTCAGCTTCTGAGAGACGATGTGACCGAGGAGGAAGCCGAGGCGCTGATGGGCGATCTTGCTGTCGGAATGAATCCGGACAACATTACGATGTCTGCCATTAAGGAAAAATTCACCATCAATTCCGGAAGAAAACCGGATCATGTTTGTGGTTTTTCTTCAAAGTACAAGTACAGCGGAATGACTTATAAAGAGGGAAGTCTGGTCCTGGGCGCGCCGGAGTTTGTCCTGACAGAAGAGCAGTACGCGCCGGTGAAGGACCGTGTGGACGAGGGCGGAAAAACAGGCGCCCGTGTGCTCGTGTTCGGTGTGACTCCGGAAACCCCAAAAGGACAGACGCTGCACCATGTTCACCCGATCGCGCTCGTCATGCTGCAGAATCCGATCCGCGAAGCGGCTCCGGAGACATTCCGTTACTTTGCAGAACACGGAGTGAAGGTGAAAGTAATTTCCGGCGATAACCCGGTTACCGTGTCAGAAGTCGCTAAACAGGCCTGTATCGAGGGCGCAGAGCGGTATATAGACGCGCGTGAATTACGAGACGAGCGGGATATTGCAGAAGCGGCGGAGGATACCGTAGTGTTCGGCCGTGTGACACCGGACCAGAAGCGCCAGATCGTGCAGCAGCTTCAGAAAAAAGGCCATAAAGTCGCAATGACCGGAGACGGTGTCAATGATATCCTTGCGCTCCGCGACGCAGATACATCGATTGCGATGGCGTCCGGAAGCGAAGCGGCCTCTCATGCGGCGCAGCTTGTTCTGATGGATTCCGATTTTTCGAGGATGCCGGAAGTCGTGGCAGAAGGCCGCCGCGTTGTCAATAATATCATCAAGACAGCGAGTCTGTACCTGACAAAAAATATATTCTCGTTTTTTCTGGCGATGTTCTCCGTGGTCAGTGTATTTCAGTATCCGCTTCAGCCGTCTCAGATTACGCTGATCAGCATGTTCACGATCGGCATTCCGTCTTTTGTGCTGTCGCTGGAACCGAATAATCGTGAGATCCGGGGCAGTTTTCTGGGGAATACGTTTAAAATGGCGACTCCGGCCGGCGTGACAATATTCCTCAGCGTCAGCGGGCTTCTGCTGTTCGGTCAGGTTATGGACATCAGTCAGGCCAGCATTTCCACGGCTTCAGCCGGTCTGGTCGCTCTGGGCGAGTTCCTGATTCTGGCGCGCGTGGCACGTCCGATGAACACTCTGCATGCGGCGATGATCGGCGTCATGGTGCTTGGATTTTTCTCGATGATTCTTCTGCATCATGAATTGTTCGGAATCAGTCCGATGAACCTGAAGTGCGCGGCGCTGATGATTGTTTTCCTGCTGGCTACCGAGTGCATGTTCCGCTATTTTTATAAGCTGACGACACTGCTCGGGCTTCTTCTGACAAAGTCAGGACGCGCAAGGGCAAAAGCTGCGTTCAACCAAAAAATGGAAGCGTATCGGCGCGTAAAGGCAAGCCGCCAGAACGGAAATGGTTTCTGGAAAGATTTTCTGAAGTAATATTCATCCATAATTATTTATGAATATTTGGTTGCAAAACGATACAGCAGATTTTATAATTGGTATGTATTCATGATGTATCCGTCGTCGCTGACGGCGGATTTTTATTTTTTCTGCTGACAAGAACGGAGAGTTTCAATATGAGTGAAGAAAGCAAACGCAGCAAGACCCCCGGAGCCGGGAACGGGAAAAAGAAGAAAATGCCGCGTCGACCAAGATTTCGCGAAGCTGCGGTATCCTTCCTGGGGCTGGTTGTCGTTATGTCAATCGGAATTGCGAAATTTCATGTCGATCCGCATATTCCGATGTTCCTGGGAGTGATTATTGCCGCGATTATGACCATGCGGCTCGGATATCGCTGGACGGCGATTGAGCAGATGATGATCGCGGGCATCGATAAGGCGATGCAGTCGATTCTGATTCTTGCTGTTGTCGGTATGATGGTCGGCGTCTGGCTTCTGTCCGGCACCATTCCGACGATGATTTACTATGGACTGAAGCTGCTGTCTCCAAAGATTTTTCTGGTAGCGGCTCTGCTGGTCTGTTCAATTACATCCCTGGCTACAGGAACTTCCTGGGGAACCATGGGGACTATGGGACTTGCGCTGATCGGAATTGGAAAAGGACTGGGCATGCCGGTCGGGCCGACTGCAGGCGCAATTATTTCCGGAGCGTATTTTGGCGATAAAATGTCTCCGCTTTCGGACACCACCAACCTGGCGCCGGCAATGGCGGGAACGGACGTCTTCACCCATGTAAAATACATGATCAAATCGACCGTGCTGGCATATGTGGTTTCAATTGTTTTCTTCGCGGTTTACGGATATACGCATGCGTCCGGCGGAAATGTGGATATGACGCAGGTTGACCGTCTGATGCACGGAATTGCCTCTACATTTACCGTGTCGCCGCTTCTGCTGATTCCGCCGCTGGTGGTTATTCTGTCGATCGCGTTTCATGTTCCGGCGCTTCCGGGAATTACCCTCGGAATGCTTACCGCAGCAGTTATGGCGCCGATTTTCCAGGGTCATCTTCCGATTTACAACGCTGATCTGGTCTTCCAGCATGCAGGGGTGACATTCGGAGATATTATGAATGCCGCAAAAGATGGATTCGTATGCAAAACCAAAATTTCCGCGCTGAACAGCCTGCTTTCTACGGGCGGACTGATGAATATGGCGTCTTCTATTCTTATGACTGTTATTGCGATGATGTTCGGAGGCATTATGGAAGGCAGCGGCCAGCTGGAGGTTGTCATCAACCAGATCACCCGTTTTGTCAAGAGCGGAGTGGGTCTGATTGCAGCAACAGAAGCAACCTGTGTACTCTCTAATATTGTGATGCCGGAACAGTATATTTCCATTCTGGTTCCGGGAAGAATGTTTGCTCCGGCGTACCGAAAGATGGGACTGCATCCGAAGTGTCTGTCCAACGCGCTGGAGTCTGCCGGAACGGTCAGCTCGCCGCTGGTTCCGTGGAACACCTGTGGAATGTTTATCGCGACGACCCTGGGAGTTACAACGGGCGTATACTTTAAATACGCGATCTTCAATCTTACCATGCCGTTCGCGACGATTCTGCTTGCCGCTCTGGGAATCGCCGTCACAAAGATGACGCCGGAAGAGCAGAAACTGGCGGATGAGGGGAAACTGGTATAAGTTCAGCGCTTGGCCAGAATGTGTGAAGCCGGTCCGGCAGCCTTGCTGCGCCGGTCTGCTGAAAGACAGTATATATGGAAAGCCGGTGAGGCTTCTCCTTGAATCAGCAATCCGAAAATATTCCGGAAAATCCGGATAAAACGGATTGCTTTTTCTTTTGTCGTAAAGTATAATGTATCGGTGCGTAAGCACAATTCCGCGGGCAGGATGGAAACGTCCGTAAGCTTAGCGGGCTAATTCATATTAGTGATGCCGACCAGGATGCCTTATCGTCTTATGGACGTGTGCGCATAAAGCCATCCAGGAGGACATCTCAGTAGGCAGAGCCGAAAACGTTGGGGATGATGCTCCAATCCAGTAGGTAGAAAGGATCAGACAAATGAAATCATTCATTGCGAAGCCGGAAACGGTTGAACGTAAGTGGTATGTTGTCGATGCTGAGGGACAGACACTCGGAAGACTCGCTTCTCAGGTTGCTGCTGTTCTCAGAGGAAAGAACAAGCCGACTTACACACCGCATGTTGACTGCGGAGACAATGTAATTGTGATCAACGCTGAGAAGATCGCTGTTACAGGCAAGAAGCTGCATGATAAGATCTATGTCACATATTCCGGATTCCCGGGCGGAAAGAAAGAGGCAACTCTTCAGGAAATGCTGGACAAGAAGCCGGAAGAGGTTATCAAGCACGCTGTTAAAGGAATGCTCCCGAACGGCCGCCTCGGAAGACAGATGTTCAAGAAGCTGCACGTATATGCCGGACCTGAGCACAAGCATGAGGCTCAGAAGCCGGAAGAACTGAAGTTTTAGGGAAAGGGAGGACATAGAGAATGGCTAACGTTCAGTATTACGGCACAGGACGCAGAAAATCTTCAGTTGCCAGAGTAAGACTGCTCCCTGGAACTGGAAAAGTAATCGTAAATAAGAAAGATCTGGGCGAGTATTTCCCGACAGAGCTTCTGAAGCAGGAAGCGGTAAGACCGTTTGCTGTTGCAGGCTGCGAAGGAAAGTATGATGTCATCGCGCTGGTAAACGGCGGCGGATTCACAGGTCAGGCCGGAGCAATCAGACTGGGAATTTCCAGAGCGCTGGTTGAGGCAGACGCAGATGCGTATAAGGCTCAGCTGAAGGCAGCTGGATTCCTGACAAGAGATCCGAGAATGAAGGAGAGAAAGAAGTACGGACTCAAGAAAGCGAGAAAGGCTTCCCAGTTCTCCAAGCGTTAATTGCGCGCATAACAGCAATAAAGATAAGAATTTTCGACAACAACAATCAAGAAGGACCGCTGCACGGATGTATGAACGTCATGGTGTGCAGCGGTCCTTTTTTCATCCTGATGCGAAGTTTTCACTGTAAAAGCGCGGAAAACTCTTTATCCGGTGTGTATGTCCGGAGCTGCGGACCCGCGCGTGAAGAACATGTCCGGCATCCGGCCTGAATTGACTTCTATACAGAAATCGTTAAAATATGTATAGTGGCTTAGATCGTCTGCAGATCCGGAGGACATAGGATGAATACAGAGTGGGATAAGATTAAGTTTGATTCGGCGCACAGCGTGCTGCTGATGATTGATATGGAAAAAGCTTTTGTAGAGCCGGGTGCAGCGCTGTGCATAGCAGGAGCAAAGGAAACTGTGCCCTCCTGTATGCGCGCGGTGGAATGGGCGCGCGCCTGTGGTATTCCAGTGATCTGGGTCAAGCGTATTTATGCCGCTGACGGCAGCGATATGGAACCGCCGAGACGCGAAGCCCTTCGAAAAGCCGGGTTTACACAAGTTCTGGCGCCGGGGTCGACTGGAATTAACAGCATTGAGGAGCCGGACGGGCTGGTTCGCGGTGCTTCTGAGCAGGTTCTGATCAAGCCGCGCTACAGCGCCTTTTTTCAGACAGGACTGCATGAACAGCTTCAGCGAAGCGGTACGGACACCGTTCTGATTGCGGGTACGACAACGCCGAACTGCATCCGCAGCACCTGCTATGATGCGATGTCCTATAATTACCGAGCGGTCATTCTGGAGAGCTGCTGTTCATCCAGAAACAGCAGGGTCCAGCGTGCGAATATTGAGGATATGGAAGCTGCAGGTGCGGTAATATGCAGAGGAGAGGCACCGATGCCGCCGGTGTGCGCGGAAGAGTAAAAGTCGCGCCGGACTGATCCGGCAGACCAAGGAGGATATAAAGATGAAAAAGAAACTGATTGCGGTCGTATTGATCGCAGGGTTGATATTTGCCTACGGCTGCGGAAATTCCGAAAGTAAATCCGGAGACTCAGGGAAAAGCACCAAGTCAAAATCGCAGACCGAAGAAACTCAGAAGAGCAGCAAGAAGGACAGCGGCTCATCGTCATCGGAATCACAGCAGAACAGTTCGTCGGAATCTGCACAGAGCGGCGAGAATGACCCGGGAGACGCAGGAAACAATGATCCGACCGCAGAAACCGCACAGAATAACACAGTCCAGCAGATGAAAGAGAAGTACATCGGAAGCTGGACGCAGAAGGGACTGCTCATGAGTGACGGGAGTATCGATGATTCGGACGGAAGCACTGGAACGCTGACCGTTAAAGACGACGGCACGTATACGCTGACGCTGAAGGATTCTGATGGAAAAACGACGGAAAACAGCGGAAAATGGAGCGTAAACAGCGACAAGAAATTGGTTGTCGGGTCTTATACCATGGGGATCGATGATAATGGATACCTGCTCAGAGACAGCGGCCAGCGCGACGGAAAGGGATTCCGCCTTTATTACGCCATGAAGAAATAGCAGCAGTGAGAGGATGCCATGAAGAAATATTTCATTAATCACAGTGATATAGAAGGCGCGATTTTTGACGTGGACGGGACGCTCCTGGATTCCATGCCAACCTGGCATGACGCCGGCGCGCGCTTTCTGGCAACGCTTGGGATAGAAGCGGAACCGAATCTCGGGGATATTCTGTTTGCGGAAACGACAGAGAGCGGAGCGGATTACCTGATTTCGCGGTATCACCTTTCGATGACAAAGGGTGAAGTGGCCGAGGGAATTATTGCGCAGATGGATGCGTACTACCGCGATGAGGTGCAGCCGAAGCCGGGCGCAGTAGAGCTGCTTCGCGCGCTTCAGAAATACCAGGTGCCTGCGGCAGTAGTAACCTCGACCGAGGGGCGCTGCATCCGCGACGCCTTTTCCCGGCTTGGTATGGATCAGTATTTCTGCCGTATTCTCAGCGCTCAGGATCTGCGGACAACCAAAAAGAAACGAGCAATCTGGGATATGGCGACGGAGGCGCTTCACGCGCCGGCAGAGGCGACTGTGGTGTTTGAAGACGGTCTGTACGCAATTGAGGCGGCAGATCGTTTTGGCTACCAGACGGTTGGCGTCTACGACAGGATCAGTGAGGCTGACCAGAAGCAGATAATGGAAAAAGCAGACTACTATATTCCGGATCTCAGAGAACTGGAAATCCGATAATGACAGGTTCTGCTGCAGAAAGGAGACAGAATGAGCATGCATAATAAAATTCTGATCGTTGATGACGATCCGAATATTCGCGAGGTATTACACGTTCTTCTGAGAAGCGAGGGCTATGATGTGACGGAGGCAGAAAACGGCGAAATGGCGCTGGACTGCGTATTCCATAAAGGTCCGTATGACATTGTCATCCTGGATATCATGATGCCGGATATGGACGGTATCGAAGTCTGCCACCGCATAAGAGAAAAATCTTCTGTTCCGGTTCTCTTCCTCACGGCAAAATCACAGGACCGTGATAAAGTAGAAGCCTACACGATGGGCGGAGATGATTTTCTGGTGAAGCCGTTTTCGCAGACGGAGCTTCTGATGAAAGTAAAATCGCTGATCCGGCGCAGAAGCGAATATGACCAGCCGAAGGAATCCGTGAACAGAGGCCAGGAAATCCTTGCTGAGGATGTCTTTGTCGATATACGCACACGTTCAGTGAGAAAGAACGGCAAGCGGATTAATCTGACCGATAAGGAGTTCGATATTCTGCGTTATTTCATGGAGCATAAGGGTGAGGTTGTGAAGAATAAAGATCTGTATGAAAATGTCTGGGGTGAACCGTATATGTCGTCCGCAGGAAATACAATCATGGTGCATATTCTGAACCTCAGAAAAAAGCTTGAGGATGATGTCCGTAAGCCAAAGATAATCAAGACTGTATGGGGGAAGGGATATCGCATTGAATAAAGAAAGACAGACGCTTCGGTCACTGTTCCGGGCGCGCAGTAACGGGCACAGAATGTTCATCTCTCTGAATGTCAAGCTGATGTCAACCATCATGCTTGCGGCGCTGCTGACGATGGGCACACTGCTTCTGCTGAATGTTTTTGAGACGACCATAGGGACGCAGTTCTTTCTGAGCAAAACGGTAAAAGCGCATTTTGTCAACGACCGTTATCAAGATCTTCACCGCTATATAAAAAAACGCAATGTGCGTGCCAAGGATGCCGCTGCGCTGAAGAAATGGGCCGGAAATGAAAGAAACACGGCAATTCTGGTGTATAACAGCAAGGGAAATGTGTATTCCAGCGGATGGGCCGTGAATTCTAAGGGAACTATTCTGAGCGATGCAACGCTGGCCGGAAATAAATCTTCTTCTGCCAGAGTGTCACAGAACGACGAGTCCAGTAATCAGCCGCAGGTAGAAGAGCCGAACCTGAAGGTCAATACCAGTTCGTTTGAAGAGGATCTGTATAATCGGCGCGTCCGCTTCCAGGATGGAACCTACTATGTGTACATTAATGTCTATCCGGAGCGTGCATGGCACAGGATCATGGGGATATTGGAAATTATCATCGCCGGTCTGGTGTTCTTTGTCGTTGTATTGAAATACAATAAGTATGTGATGCGCAGAGTGATCAACTTGTCTGATGACGTCAGCCGGATTGCCGAGGGAGATCTGCATCATGTTGTCGGCATGGAGCAGAATGATGAACTGGGTATGCTCTCTGTCAATGTTGACCGGATGAGGGCTTCGATTCTTGAGAAAATGGAAAATGAGCAGGCTGCACAGAAGGCAAATATGGAGCTGATTACATCCATGTCGCATGATATCCGGACGCCGCTGACTTCTTTGATCGGATATCTGGATATTATTGAGGGGAGAAAGTATGATTCTCTTGATGAAGTGCGGCAGTATATCGATTCCTGCAGGGATAAGGCGTTTCAGCTGAAGGATCTGTCAGATAAGCTGTTCCAGTATTTCCTGGTTTTCAGAGAAGATCAGGATGATATGGAGATGGAAGTTCTGGATGCCGGGATCCTGTTCCAGCAGATGCTGGGAGAGCATGTCTCGGAGCTGGAGAGCTACGGATACGATGTCAATCTGCAGTATAATATTCCGGAACACGTCATGACGGAGACAGATGTGTCCGGCGTGCACCGTATCTTTGACAATTTGTTCTCGAATATGATGAAGTATGCCAGCGAAAAATTCCCGATTGAAGTAAAAGGAAGTCTCATTCAGAATAAGGTGAAGCTGGTTTTTCAGAATCACATCCGTGAAGAAGCAAAAAAAGTGGAGAGTACCAAAATCGGCGTGAAAACATGTCAGCGTCTGGTGCAGGATCTCCACGGTTCTTTCCATGTAATGGAAGAGGAAAAAATCTATACAACAGAGATCTTATTCCCGGTCATTCCGCCGTCGCAGCAGGCAGCTGCCGCTAAGGAGGCAGAACAGAAGGAATTGGTTGAGCGTGTGGAAGCTGTGCAGGAAGCACAGGAACAAGAGGAGAATGAAGAGCATGGACAAGAAAGTAATTCCTGAAAAAAAGGAAATTCCCAGAATCACGGGAACGCTCCGCGCAAAGTCGCTGAAGATTCCGGAAGTGATTTACAAGGCTAAGGGAATGGTTGTCCTGGGCAGAAGGATTAAGTCTGTCGTATTTACTACGGATGTTGCGATCATCCGAAACTGCAACGCAGATGCTGTTCTTGCGGTATATCCGTTTACTCCGCAGCAGGTGATCAGCGAAGCAATCATCAATGCTGCGTCCATACCGGTGTTCTGCGGTGTGGGCGGCGGTGTGACCAACGGTTACCGTTCAGCGATGATTTCTATGGATGCGGAGGCGCAGGGAGCGTACGGCGTAGTCGTAAATGTACCGATGAGCAATCCCAATGTCACATTGATTTCTAAGGTGATCGATATTCCGATCATTGCAACGGTCATCAGCGCAGATGCAGACATTCAGGCGAGACTGGACGCGGGCGCAAGCATTCTTAACGTATCCGCAGGCAGGAATACGGCTGAAGTCGTGCGCAGAATCAGAGAGAAATTTCCCAAAGTGCCGATTATCGCGACAGGCGGAAACAGTGATGAATCTATCCTGGAGACGATTGAGGCCGGAGCGAACAGCATAAGCTGGACTCCGCCGTCATCGGCCAAGATCTTTGGCGGAATCATGGATTCTTATCGCAATGGAGACATCGAGAAGCTGAAGAAGCCTGAGGCAGGCGATGCCGAAGAGATTCTGAAGATTGTTTCCGGCAAGGTTGATCTTCGATAAGAGAAAAGAAACAGAAGCGGCAGAAAAAAATCCTTGACATTTTTCCCGCGCTGCAGTAGAATAGTTGATGTTGATGAGCGGTGATTCATCAACATCAACTGAATATGCGCTATTAGCTCAGCTGGGAGAGCACCTGACTCTTAATCAGGGTGTCCAGGGTTCGATCCCCTGATAGCGCATTGACCTGAGGTCGTTTATATTCGTATGGACGGCCTGTTTTTATATATAAAAAAGGAAGAAGAACAACGTGCAGGATGAAAACCGGAAAAGTTTTATGCTGCACGTTGTTGAGGTGATACTCGAAATATGGGGGCGATTGTTGCTTTGTGTGCTTCATTATTGGCGGATGCGTCATGGGTGAACGGACGGATCCACTGGTATTTACCATTGCAATCCAATTGGCGTGCCATCATATTATCCGCCCACATCAGGGCGACGATATGATGGATCTTCGCCTGCACTTCCGGACACTAGTGAAGCACACTCCTTTCCAATACTTAATTCTAGTAAAATTAACATGGCCTATCTATCAAACTTATGTAAAATTTATCTCATCTTCAGATCAGGCGAACCTCTTGCGCGTGTATATTTTGTCGACAAAGGCCGAAGCCGCAAGGAGAATGTGGTATGCTGAATGAGAAAACTTAAGAATATCATAAGAATATGTTTGAAAATAATTCAGGAACAGGCGATACACTGAAGGGGCAGGAGGGAAAAGAGATGGGAATGAACATTTTGGTTTGTGATGATGATAAGGAAATTGCCAGGGCGATAGAGATTTATCTCGGACATGAGGGATACCGTGTGTTTAAGGCGTACGACGGTCTGCAGGCGCTGGACATTGTGCGGGATGAGGAAATTCACCTGATCATTATGGATATTATGATGCCGAAAATGGACGGCATTCAGGCGACGATGAAGATCAGAGAGCGGAAAAATATCCCGATTATCATGCTGTCGGCCAAATCGGAGGACTACGACAAGATTAACGGACTGAATATCGGCGCAGATGACTATATTACCAAGCCGTTCAATCCGATGGAACTGGTGGCGCGTGTGAATTCGCAGATCCGCCGGTACAGAGATCTGGGAAGCATGAATAAAAAGAATTCCGCGTCGCTTTTGCGTACAGGAGGACTGGTCATCGACGATCAGGCCAAGCAGGTTTTTGTGGACGGGAAAGCAGTGGAGCTCACGCCGAAAGAATACGGCATTCTGAGGCTGCTTACGGCGCACGCGGGACAGGTGTTCTCGATGGAGCAGATCTATGAGGCGGTCTGGAAGGAACATGCCTGCAGTGTAGAAAATACAGTTGCCGTGCACATCCGTCATATCCGGGAAAAGATCGAGATTAATCCGAGATCGCCGCGCTACCTGAAGGTGGTCTGGGGCCTGGGCTATAAAGTAGAGAAAATTGAGTAGAGGGATAGAAATCAGAATAAAGAGGTGTTAATGATGGCATTAAAAGACTGGATAGACAGGAAGCGAAAGATGCGGGATACGGAGATTCTGAGGGCAGTTCCGGAACCGGAAGATGTTCTGGAAGAAAGTAAAGATTTGCCGGAACCGGGGACAAATGCTGAAGAGGCAGGGAAAAGCGGGGAAGCAGACCGCGCGGAACAGACGGAGCTGGCACCGCATGAAGATCTGTTCTATGACGGACAGATGCGTCCGCGCGCACGGAGTATTGTGCTGACGGTCAGCTGCGTTTTGGGGTTCCTGCTGTGTATGGCAGGGGGAATCATGGCAACGCTGATGATGGTTCTGGACGAAGTCGGCGAACTGGGCATGAACTATCATTACAGCGGAAATAAGCCGACTGCCGCGGAAATTTCGGCGGCAAAGCATATTCTGCAGAGCCCTGTAACGGATGTGGAAAATAAGATGTTCACATTTATGGTAGTGCTGTTCGTATGCGCGCTGATCTGTGCAGTCAGCGGGATCATTACCTGCGGAAAGCGAAAACCGGGAGGGGGTGTCTATCTGCGCGCATTCGACCGGGTGTGGGGAGATGTGCAGATTCTGGGAGGGGTTGTGGCAGGGATGGTGATAGTACCGATTGCCGGAATCCTTTCTGATTCCGGAGTGCGAGATGAGCTGTGGACGTTCATCACCTATGTGAACAGAATCAAACTGCATCTGAGCAGTCAGGATATGGCGATGATTCACAAATGGATGTCGCAGAGCGAGTATCACAGTACCTTAGGATCCGGGTTTACTCTCTCCGGGCCGTTTGCACTGGTGCTGGCGTTCATGCTTGCTGCCGGGGTGGTCCTGTTTGAAGAGGCGGTTATACTTTCTGTCGCCCGGAAACTGAAGAATCGGTGCTTCTGGAAATATACACTGATCGGTACGGCGTGCCGCGGAATATATCGGGGCGTAGATAGATTTTTCAGCAGCAGAAAAAAGATTACCTGGACGGTGATGCTGGCGGTGCTGCCGGGAGTATTCCTTGCCGGGATGGTGGATATCATAACGGAGTCTTTTATGGGAATGGTGAGCCTCGGCATTCTTATCTGCATATTTCTTCCGGGAAGGCTTAAACATTTTGAGGAACTGCAGAGAGGTGTGCGGGAAATCCGCAACGGCAATGTAGAATATAAGATTCCGAATTTGGGAACCGGCGCGCTCGGACAGATGGCGGACGATATCAATTCTATCGCAGACGCGCAGGATGCGGCGGTGCAGAATCTGATGAAGAATGAACGGATGAAAACAGCGCTGATCAGCAACGTGTCGCATGACCTGAAAACACCGCTGACGTCAATCGTGACCTATGTGGACCTGCTGAAAACGGAAGGACTGGACAGCCCGAACGCACAGGAATACCTTGATGTGCTGGACCAGAAAACCAGACGTCTGCAGAGGCTGACGCTGAATCTGTTCGATGCGGCAAAAGCATCTTCCGGAGATATACCTGTACATCTTGCGGAACTGGATCTTTATTCGCTTGTCAGCCAGGCCTATGGAGAAATGAAGGAGGACCTGGATGCCCGGGATCTGACGTTTATTCTGCAGAACCATGCCGGCGCGTCAGCCAGAATAACCGCAGACGGACAGCTTCTGTGGCGTGTGATTGAGAATATCCTGACGAATATTAAAAAGTATGCTATGCCTCATACGCGGGTGTACGCAGATATTTATGAAGAGGAGAATGATTACAGACTGACCGTGAAGAATATTTCGGAGAATCAGCTGAATATCAGTGCAGACGAACTGATGCAGAGATTTACCAGAGGGGATGATTCCCGCAGCACGGAAGGCAGCGGACTGGGCCTTGCGATCGCGCAGGATCTTGCCCGTGTCATGAATGGAAGTTTCCAGATTGCAATCGACGGGGATTTATTTACGGCGAACGTGCGTATGCCAAAAGCGTAAGTGTGCGGAAATAGTCCTGTGATGGGCGCAGATTCTGGAACGGCGGTTTTGATTCTCCGCAGACTGGCCCGGACATGTGACATGTATGAAGCACGGATCCGCTCCCCTGTGTTGGAGGGGCGGATCCGTGCTCTGGAATGTTTTTTTATAAATTTTGTAAATCGGATTGACAAATAGAGCGGAGAGGAGTATTATTATCTAGTCGCGTGAAGCGAGAAGATATGATTATGCGCTATTAGCTCAGCTGGGAGAGCACCTGACTCTTAATCAGGGTGTCCAGGGTTCGATCCCCTGATAGCGCATTTTTTATTGTTTTAATACCGTATAGAAGAGCCGCTGATGAAACCGGAATGGTTATATACAGCGGCTCTTTCTTTCTTTTTATGTTTCCATGTTGCCGGAATTGCGCGTTTCTGAAATTTAAAGCGCGAAGCCGAAGGATGATATGGTTAATCTTCCAGTTCGGCTTTCTTCTGGTCGATCAGTTTCTGAATGGCTTCCAGTTCGCTGATGTCGTCGATGTCTTTAATAAAACCTTCCATAAACGTAACTTTTTCTTCTGGTGTGGCAGGGAAGAACATCTTTACGTATTCCGGCTGTGTGACAATCGGTGTATAGCGGCGGGAAAGTACGGTTCCGCTGTAAACGATGTCGGCGACCTTAATGTAGCCTTTTTTGGTTAAATTGCGCAGTGCAGCCTGAACGGTATTGCTGTTCAGTGATGGATCGATCTTGTAGATCTCAGATGCCAGAAGAGGGTCTTCAGAGTCCCATAGGACACGAAGAACATCCAGCTCTTTGTTCGTTAGTTTCTTCAGTTTCATTATGAAATCTCCTTAGTTATTAGTATGTATGAGAAAACGGCAGCCGCCGGCTGCGCTTGTATATATTATACTATATATTATAAGTAACAGCGTGTATGATAGCAATATCTTTTTACAGTGAATTCATATAAAAATATTACTACAATATTATAAAGTATGAGCACAACAGCTAGGAAATGGAACGAATAACTGAATACATATTATGAAAAGCTAAAAAGACATACAATAGCGTTAAATTAATAAAGACGAGTTTGTAGTTGTTAAACTATACGTATACAGCGTGAGGATCACATGCAAAGCAGAAATCGGACGCTGCCTGTGATAATAACTGCCAAACCGTATGTACAGAAGCGGGAATGCACGGTGTGTTTGGAGATGGCTGCGTATGATGAAAAATAAATATACTTAATTATTAAATATTTGATCAGAACGTGCGGGGTTTTGTTTTATGAGAAAATATATTCGATAATTGCAGGGTGATGAATAGAAATATTTTTGTACATGTGAAGAAATGATGAAATGAACGTGAATTTTTAGATGACCCTCTTGCGCAAGTGACAATACAAGTGAGATAATGTATGGACACTAAGAAAAGAAATGAACGAAATCTTGCGGATATTATGCGGAATATAGCTATAAGTGACAATACATATAGTCTGATGAAGGGGTTGATGGGACATGTCACAGCACAAAAAGAAAAGATCGGAATTCGATAAAGTCCTGAATTCATGGGATATACTCGTCATTGCATTCGGCGCGATGATCGGATGGGGATGGGTCATCTCTACTGGAGACTGGATTGACCGGGGAGGCGTACTTGGCGCTGCACTGGGATTCTGCCTCGGCGGAGTAATGATCTTCTTTGTCGGACTGACCTATGCCGAGCTGACATCCGCCATGCCTCAGTGCGGCGGCGAGCATGTCTTCAGTTATAAGGCAATGGGACCGACAGGATCATTTGTCTGTACATGGGGAATAATTTTTGGCTACGTCGCTGTTGTCTGCTATGAGGCCTGTGCGTTCCCGACAATTGTTGCGTATATCTATCCGGCATTCCTGAAAGGCTACTTATATACTGTAGGCGGATTCAAGATCTACGCCAGCTGGCTTCTTCTGGCTGCGGGAGTTGCTCTGGTTATGACGCTGATCAATATCCGGGGAGCCAAGACGGCAGCAAACCTTCAGACCCTGCTTACGACTATTATTTTCAGTGTCGGCATGCTGCTGATTATTGTCTCTGCGATCAGAGGTGAAACATCCAATCTGATGCCGCAGCTGTTTGCGGGAACCGGAGGCGCCAGCAGTTTCAGTCATATGATGCATGTAGCGGTAATGACGCCGTTCTTTTTCATCGGTTTTGATGTTATTCCGCAGGCTGCGGAGGAGATACAGGGATCTCTGAAAAAGATCGGGAAAATCCTGATTCTGTCTATCATCCTGGCCGTTGTATTCTATTCTCTGGTTATTATTGCTGTCGGAGGCCTGATGAACCATGCTGAAATCAACCGCGCGATGGCCGGAAACGGTCTGGTTACTGCAGATGCAATGGTAAAGGGATTTGGATTCAAAGCCATGTCTAATGTTGTCATCATCGGAGGTCTCTGCGGAATTGTCACCAGCTGGAACTCTTTCCTGATGGGAGGAAGCCGTGCGATGTATTCTATGGCAGATTCCAAGATGATCCCGGATTTCTTCGCAAAACTGCATCCGAAGTATAAGACTCCGGTTAACGCGCTGATCATGATAGGCGTAATTTCTATGCTGGCTCCGCTCGCCGGAAGGAGAATGCTGGTCTGGATCTGCGATGCCGGAAATCTGGCCTGCTGTCTGGCCTACTGCATGGTATCTATTTCTTTTCTGATTCTGAGAAAGAAAGAGCCGGATATGCCGCGTCCGTATAAGATTAAGCACTATAAGGCGGTTGGAGCATGTGCAGTTCTCATGTCCGGCGCTATGGTGGCGATGTACCTGATTCCGGGTTCCGGTTGTACGCTGGCGCCTCAGGAATGGGCAATCGCGGGCGGATGGACGCTTCTGGGCGTGGCCTTCTACTTTAGAAACAAGAAAAAGTACGGCGCTGAATTCGGACGCCATGTCGATGTGGAAATCGAGTATACAGAGGAAGATATCCGGAGCCTCGAGCAGCAGACTGCTGCCATTTCCGTTCTGAAACAGCAGAAGCAGACCCTTGGACAAAAAGCACACGGCAAGGGAACTGCTGCATATGCATCTGAAGAAATATAAACAGCAGAAGGAAACCGATTAATTGTCAATAAAAGAAAATCCGGCGTCTTTGTATATATACCGGGAAAACGAGCGCTCGGAGAGAATTAAAAAGGGAGCGGAGCTTCGGCCTGATCTGGCCGGAAGCTCACGCTCCCTTTTTCAGAATAACCCGGGACGGAAGGTTTCAGGTTATTATCTTGCCCGGGTTCATTTTGTCTGAAAGGAATAATCGCTTTCTGTCAATTAGCGAACAACCTCAGCCTTTCCGTAAGGAAGTCCCTGCAGGAAGTTGCGGGCGTTCTCCAGAGTATCTGCTGCGATTGCCTGCAGAGCCTCACGTGTGAAGAATGCCTGGTGAGAAGTAACGACAACCTGCGGGAAGGATGTCAGACGTGCAACGATATCATTGCTCAGGATATCGTCGGAGTGGTCTGTGTAAACGACCTCGTCCTGACCTTCATATACGTCCAGAGCTACAGCGTGGAACTTGCCTGCTCTTAGTCCTGTGATCAGAGCGTTGGTGTCGATGAATCCGCCGCGGGCAGTATTTACGAGCATAACGCCGTCTTTCATCATGGAGATGGCCTTGTCGTTGATCAGGTGATAGGTTCCGCCTTCACCCATAATCAGCGGTCCGTGAACAGAAATCAGATCAGACTTCTGGAACAGCTCTTCTTTGGAAACGTAAGTGAGGAGACCTTCTTCTTCCAGAGCCTTGTTCGGATATGCGTCCCATGCGATGACGGTCATGCCGTAACCCTTGCAGATTCTTGCCATGCACTGACCGATGCGGCCTGTTGTGACGATTCCGGCAACCTTGTTGTGCAGGTCTGTTCCGAGGAGTCCGTTCAGAGCAAAGTTGTTATCCTTAACCTTGTTGTAAGCCTTAGCGATGCGGCGGTTAGCGGACTGCAGAATTGCCATGGCATGCTCTGCTACAGCGTATGGAGAATATGCTGGTACGCGCAGAACGGTGATTCCGCACTCCTTGGCAGCGTCCAGGTCAACATTGTTGAATCCTGCGCAGCGCAGAAGGATCAGACGAATACCATTCTTCTTCATCTGCTCGACAACCTCACGCGGAGCCTCGTCGTTTACGAACATGCAGACAGCGTCGAATCCCTGGCACAGATGAACAGTCTCAGAAGTCAGACGGCTGTCAAAGTATGTGATGTCGCAGTTGTAAGCGCCTTCGCCCTTGTCCTTAGCGAGCTCTTCAAAGAAGATCTTGTCGTAGGACTTTGTTCCGTAGAACGCAACCTTCAGAACATCCAGGTTGTTGTCTGTCGGGATGATGTCAGCAAAGACTTCCTGCAGTCTTGCATAATCTTTCTCTTCGTCTTCCGGAGTTCCGTCAACGGAAATGTTCAGAACGTCGCCTTTCTTAGCGCGCAGAGCGATGATTGCGAGTACGTCTGTTCCGGATGCGGACATGCCGTTGCTCTCGATAGTAACTGTGCTCTTCAGTCCTGTACATTCTGTAGCGAGAATTGCAGCTGGACGAGCATGAAGACCAAGTGTTGCTTTGCAGGTGTACTTAAATGATTTCATCTTAAATCCTCCTCTGATATATAGATGGTTGATTCAGTACGTTGTGTAAGGCCTGTTAAATAGACTTACTTATTAATAATTTCTGTGATAAAGGATGTCTGAAGTGCCCCGAGATGTCTCTGAACTCGAAAATGTCTTAGCATGAATAACAACATGGTCGTCATTGAATATTGCATGCAGTATCCTGTATCACTGATTTCTTCCTTCATAATATACGTTATTGAGAAAAAATCAACAAAGAAATCATGTGTATATGAACTAGAACAAGAGAAAGTAAATAATTGTTCGCAGGGAACAAAAAAGGATGGTTGTAATTGTTTTTGCAAAACATACGTTGTTGACGCACAGAAATACTGGCAATATTTATTGGAATGAAAAATAAAAATTATAAAAGAATAATGTATACACAATACAAAAATATTGAACATGAAGTTAAAAATACCGTAGTATACAAGTATGGCGGGACATCGGTAAAGATTGGCAAGAAATTATCAACCTGATTGTCGATTGTTTAACGTTATGGTGTGATCGATATCATTTATAGCGTGATAAAGTTTTAACGACGGCATTTTCAATGCTTTGAGCCTGTAAGGAGAGCGCATTAACGAGCAGCGGCCAGGCGCCGGGATCGTTGCAAATATAACGAAATTCCAGTATACAGGAGTGCAAGAGTTTTGTTAAAAAAATACCGTATCAACTGATAGAAATTATACACATATTGTTAACATTGACTATAAAATAACGAATTGGTTTAGTGAGTATACACATGAAAGTATATTGCGAAAATTACAAAAAGGGGGTAGAATGGCTGTAGATTTTAAAGAGGCGCCGAACCGCGCGGGACGCCTTTTAAGTGAATATTGGTTATCTTCTGCATTAATATGCACAGGAGGCAAATTATGGCAAAAGCGTTATTGATTGATTCTGTTGAAAGTTTTGAGCAGAGCTTACCATTGATCCGCGAGGCGGAAGATGAGTTTGCGACATTTACACAGGAGCAGGTTGACAAGATCTGCGAAGCTGCGGCTATGGCAGCAAGCAACATGGCAATTCCTCTGGCTAAGATGGCAAACGAGGAAACCGGATATGGTGTTGTAGTAGATAAGGTTATCAAGAACCAGTATGCGTCTGAGCATATGTGGAACTACATGAGACTGAAGAAGTCCTGCGACATCATTGAAGAAAATAAGGCATTCGGAACCAAGAGAATCGCATCCCCTAAGGGAATTGTTGCAGCGATCGTTCCGACAACAAACCCGACATCAACATGTATCTATAAGATCCTGATGTGTCTGAAGACGAGAAACGCAATCATTATCTCGCCGCATCCAAAGGCAAAACAGTGCACGATCCGTGCAGCGGAGATTATGCGTGACGCAGCAATTGAAGCAGGCATGCCGCCTAATGCAATCAGCTGGATCAAGACTCCGTCCCTGGACATCTCTGATATTCTGATGAAGGAAGCAGACCTGGTAATCGCTACAGGCGGTGCAGGAATGGTTCATGCAGCATATTCCTCCGGAACACCGGCACTTGGTGTAGGACCTGGAAACTGCAACGTTGTTATCGATGATTCTGCGGATCTGAAGATGGCAGTAGAGTCCATCATTCATTCCAAGACATTTGATAATGGTATGATCTGCGCGGCTGAGCAGCACATCACTGTTCTGTCCAGCGTATATGATGAAGTTAAGGATCTGCTGAAGAGAGCTCGCTGCTACTTCCTGAATGATGAGGAAGCAGACGCAGTTGCAAAGGTATTCTTCAACTTCAAGACACACGGTGTTAATCCGCCGGCAGTAGGACAGTCCGCTGTTCATCTGGCTGAGATGGCTGGATTTGAAGTTCCTGCAGACACTAAGGTTCTGGTTCGTGAGACAGATGATACATCTCATGACAACCCGTGGGCATGTGAGAAACTGACTACACTGCTTGGTATGTTCAAGGCAGATACTCTGGATGAGGCATTTGACATCTGCTATAAGCTGGTTCTGGAAGGCGGAGCTGGACATTCCGCTGCAATGTACGTAAATCAGGAACAGCAGGACAAGATCGACAAGTTTGCTGAGAGAATGAAGGCTGCAAGAATTATCATCAACCAGCCGACATCCTTCGGAGGCATCGGAGATCTGTACAACTTCGATATTCCGCCATCACTCACACTGGGACCTGGATCCTGGGGAAATTCTGCATATGCAGGAAATACACAGTTCGAGCAGCTGCTGAATATCAAGACTGTTACAACGAGAAAAGAAAACATGCTGTGGCTGCAGCTGCCTAAGAAGGTTTACTTCAAGAGAGGCTGCACACCAGTAGCACTGAGAGAACTGAAGGAAGTTTACAACTTCAAGAGAGCATTCATCGTAACCGATGCGAACCTGTTCAAGATCGGCGCATGCGATGCGATCATCAATCAGCTGAAGGACGAGGGTCTGGATGTTGCAGAATTCTTCGATATCCGTGTTGACCCGCAGATCCAGGACGCTATGAAGGGACTTCCGAAGATGCATGAATTTGAGCCGGATGTAATCATTGCAATCGGCGGAGGATCTGCACTGGATACCGCAAAGATCATGTGGATCATGTACGAGCATCCAGAAGAGGAATTCCTCAAGATGGCTACGAACTTCATCGATATTCGTAAGAGAGTTCGTTTCTTCCCGCAGATGGGATCCAAGGCTAAACTGGTCTGCATCCCGACAACAGCAGGAACAGGATCCGAGATGACACCGTTCACCATCATTTCCGATGCGAACACCGGAATGAAGTGGCCTCTGATCGGATATGAGATGATGCCGGAGATGGCTATCGTTGACTGCGATAACACCATGAAGCTGCCGCCGAGAGCTACACAGGCATCCGGATACGACGTTCTGACACACGCTGTAGAGGCTTATGTTTCTATCTATGCAACGGACTACACAGACGGATTTGCTAAGACAGCAACCGAGAACGTATTTAAGTATCTGGGCAGATCCTACAGATCTTCCTTCAAGGGAGCAGATCCGGATCCGGAAGCTCGTGAGAAGATGATCGATGCATCTGCACTGGCAGGCATCGCATTTGCGAACGCATTCCTGGGAATCAACCACTCCCTGTCTCATAAGATCGGCGGATGGTTCCACATTCCACACGGAACTGCAAACGCACTGCTCTTCCCGTATGTCTGCAGATTCAACGCTCAGAAACATCCGTATCACATGGGAACATTCTCCCAGTACAAGTATCCGAAGGCATTCGAGAGATATGTTGAACTCGGTGAACTGATCGGTGTTAAGGGCAAGACCGACGAAGAGACATTCGAAAACTGGATCAAGGCTGCTGAAGACCTGAAGAAGGAAGTTGATATTCCGGAGACCATCTGGGAATACCTGGTTCAGAATCATCCGGACGAGACGGCAGATCAGATTGAACAGAAATTCCTGGATGCAGTTGACAGTATGTCTGAGTGGGCATTCCACGATGCATGCACAGGCTGCAACCCGGTATATCCGACAATTGAAGAACTGAAACAGTGCTATCTGAGAGCATTCTACGGCAACGAAGGATTCATCGAGCGTTACGGAGACGTTCTGTCCGTTCCAGTCGACAATCCGTCCGATACGCACGCAGCTTACCCGAACGGACTTGCTGCAGAAATCGGTCTGGACAAGGTTGGAGGATTCAAATAAACAAATCTGCAGATGCGATTCTGCAGAATCCGAAATGGACACAAAGAGGGCTGCCGCGCCGCAGGGCGCGGCGCCTGAGTTCATTAATCGCCTGAATCTTGGACGTTGTAAGGAGAATGATTATGAACTGGCTCAAATTACCGAAGAAAGTATATTTCAAACGAGGATGTATGCCGGTCGCTGTGCGTGAACTCAGTGAAGTATATGGTTTAAAGAGAGCTTTCATTATCACGGATGCAAATCTGTTTAAAGGCGGAATGGTTCGTCCTGTTGAAGAATGGCTCAGAAAAGGCGGTCTTCAGATCGCAGAGTTTTTCTATGGCGACGGAGAACCGGATATCGCTGTTGCAAAGAGCGGCCTGCCTAAGATGCTGGAATTTGAACCTGATGCGATCGTCGGAATCGGCGGTGGTTCAGCAATGAATTTAGCGAAGGCAATGTGGGTTCTCTATGAACATCCGGATGCAGATCTTTCTGATCTGGCAGACCGGTTCGGAAAAACAACAGACGCTGGTTTCCCGGAGCTTGGAGCAAAGGCAAAGCTTTTCCTGATTTCTACGACAGCAGGAACGGGAGCGGAGTGCTCGCCGTTTGCTCTCATTAAGGATGACAGCGGAAAGAAACGTGTCCTTGCAAGTTACGAGATGCTTCCGGAAATTGCTGTGATTGACAGTGATTTCTCTAAGGATGCGCCTCGCGAACTGGTAAAGGAAGCCGGGCTGACGGTTCTTGCACAGGCAGTCCGCGCACACACGGATCCGCATGCTACAGATTACATTCTCGGATTTGCAAGAGATGCGGTTAAAGACGTACTCGATAATCTTCCGGCTGCACTCGCAGATCCGCCGGATATGAAAGCTAGAGAAAATATGGCAAATGCAGCGGCACTTGCTGGAATGGCACTTTCCAATGCGGCCGACACACTGGATCCTGAAGCGGGGCTGTTCCCGTCTGAAGGAGAAAAGGCTCCTGTAGGGGACGCACTTGCGAAACTGGCAGACCTGTCCAGACATATCGGTCTTGCTGACGGCAGTGACCAGGAGGCGGCTGCAGCCTTGATTGAAGCAGCCGAAAAGCTTCAGTCACTGTAATTTATTATTACAGGCCATGATACTACCTCCCGTGAGAGAGGCAGATTCAGAAGAGAATGTGTCTGAAAAAGGCGCATTCTCTTCATACTGCGCTGGCGCAGCCGTGGACACGTTCCGCTGCTGCGCTATTAACATGTTAACGTGAAAACTGAGGAAAACGGAGAAGGAGGAATAAACTGATGCTGCATGAGGTTAGTTTTGCGTCATATAACAAGAGGGATACCGTTTACGGATGGGTCTATGTTCCGGCTGCGGAATATAAGGGAGTTGTTCAGCTGATCCACGGGTTCGGCGAACATGCACGAAGATATCTCCATATGATTTCAGCCTTTGTCGACGCCGGATACATTGTAGCCTGCGATGATCACGTCGGACACGGAAAGACAGCGCTGGAGAACAACACCTGGGGCGACTGGGGCGACCAGGGATGGCATACGATGATGGAGGATGAACATACACTGACTGGGATTGTAAAAGATAAATATCCGGATCTCCCGTATTTTCTGTTCGGACACAGTATGGGATCATTTATTGTAAAGGATTATATCACCAAGTATGCCGATGAACTGAATGGTGTGACACTCTGCGGAACCGCGGGTGATTTTCCGGGTGCGGAGGAAGGCGCAAAGGACCTGAAGGATTTGATTGACGCCGGAAAAGGTGACGAGAGTGATCCGCAGATTGCTGTCGCTCTGATGGGATGGATGAACGAGCGCTGCGGTGAGGTCAAGATCGGAAATGAGTGGATCTGTGCAGATCCGTTTGTTCAGTACGACCATGCCAATGATCCGTTTGATGCGTTCACCCGCCCGACATCCAATCGCTCTATGTATTATTTTGTGGAAATGCTTCAGAATCTGAAGGGAAAAGAATGGGCGGAAAAAGTACCGAAGGATCTGCCGATGAACATCATCAGCGGCGATCAGGATCCGGTAGGATTGTACGGAAAGGGCGTAGAGCAGATTTACGATGCGCTGAAAGAAACCGGACACCATGCTCAGATGAAGCTGTATGAGGGTTATCGCCACGAGATTCATAATTACAAGGACATCCGGGGCGAGGTGGAAAATCAGATTATCGGATTCATGGATGCGCATCGTTAATTCTATAGAAAAAGGCTGAAGAGCAGGGAGATGACGCGCGGTGTCTGCTGCAGACATCGTGCGGCCTTCCTGCTTTTTTATATTTTCTGAATTTTGTTTTCCGGCATTCTGCCAGAGTTTGTAGTATAATAAATGAATCGCAGTGCAGCTGCGCTGAGACAATAAACAGGAACGAACAGAATGATCCGGGTGATCAGAATAGGAGCCGAGAGTATGAAAGTAAAGTCAGACATTGAAATTGCGCAGGAAAACAAGATGGAGCCGATCCTGAACATTGCAGAACGTCTGGGGATCGATGACGAGTACGTAGAAAACTACGGAAAGTATAAGGCAAAGATCGATTACAACCTGCTGAAAGAGAAAGCATCTGAGCCGGATGGAAAACTGATTCTGGTCACGGCGATCACACCGACGCCGGCAGGAGAAGGGAAGACAACGACTTCTGTCGGCCTGGCGGATGGCATGAACCGCATCAGGAAGAAGGCCGTTGCAGCGCTCAGAGAGCCTTCCATGGGTCCGGTGTTCGGAATCAAGGGCGGCGCTGCCGGCGGCGGATACGCGCAGGTTGTGCCGATGGAGGACATCAACCTGCATTTCACAGGTGATATGCATGCCATCGGCGCGGCAAACAATCTGCTTGCCGCGATGATCGACAATCATATTCAGCAGGGTAACGAACTTGGAATTGACGTTAAAAAGATCACCTGGAAGCGCTGCGTTGACATGAACGACCGTCAGCTCCGCCAGATTGTCGACGGACTCGGCGGCAGAATGCAGGGTGTTCCGCGTGAAGACGGGTTTGATATTACCGTTGCGAGTGAGATCATGGCTGTCCTCTGCCTGTCCTCAGATCTGGATGACCTGAAAGCGCGGCTCGCACGCATTGTCATCGGATACACCTATGATGACAAGCCGGTTACAGCAGCCGACTTGAAGGCGCAGGGCGCTATGGCCGCGCTGCTGAAGGATGCGCTGAAGCCGAATCTGGTGCAGACGCTGGAACACAATCCGGTATTTATCCACGGCGGGCCGTTCGCGAATATTGCTCATGGATGCAATTCTGTCATGGCTACCAAAATGGCGCTGAAATTCGGAGACTATGCGATCACAGAGGCTGGATTTGCGGCAGACCTCGGCGCAGAGAAGTTCTTTGATATCAAATGCAGAATGGCCGGACTTAAGCCAAGTGCGGTTGTACTGGTTGCCACAGTACGTGCGCTGAAGTACCACGGCGGAGTGCCGAAAGACCAGCTGAATGCGGAGAATCTGGAGGCTCTCGAAAAAGGTCTTCCGAACCTTCTGCAGCACCTTGACAACATGAAAAACGTATACGGCCTGCCGACGGTTGTCGCGATCAACGCATTCCCGACAGATACTGATGCTGAGCTGAAACTTGTAGAAGACAAGTGCCGTGAGATGGGCGTCAATGTCGCACTCTCTGAAGTATGGGCCAAAGGCGGCGAAGGCGGAGAAGCGCTTGCCAGAGAAGTTGTGCGTCTCTGTGAAGAGCCGAACAGCTTTGATTTCTCCTATTCCCTGGACGGCACAATTGAGGAGAAGCTGGAACAGCTTGCGCAGAGGATTTACCGCGCAGACGGCGTAGATTTTGCGCCGAAGGCAAAGAAAGAAATCAAGAGGCTCACGGCCCTGGGATTTGATAAAATGCCTATCTGCGTAGCGAAGACGCAGTATTCCTTCTCGGATAACGCGAAACTTCTGGGTGCGCCTTCCGGATTCAGAATCACCATCCGCGATATCAAGGTCAGCGCCGGTGCCGGATTCCTGGTTGCCCTTGCCGGAAATATTATGACCATGCCGGGTCTGCCTAAACGTCCGGCAGCAGAAAATATTGATGTGGACAGCACAGGAAAAATCAGCGGACTGTTCTAAGCGAGAACGTCTGATCGGATATTCCGCGTGCAGATGAATGCACTTGCCCTGTCCGGTTAATAATACAAAAAGTTTTCTTGTTTCTTGTGTACAAAATTACAAAAACGTAGTAGTATGTGCGTGTACGTTTACGAGTAGGCGCACATGCGTTAAGTATCGGATGGACGGGGAGTTGTCATCCGGGCGAAAAGCTTGTCTTGCGATGTGTGTGCCGCATCCCGCTGCAACATCATGTGAGAACTGGGATCCTGCGTAAACAGGATCCTTTTTTTCTGCCCTGTGCTGCAGATTCCGGATGTTACATCCCGTTTTCGGGAGTTTCGGAGGTAAATTATGAAAGACACAGGTAATCGTTTTCAGGCGTCCGCGCGCATGCTGCGGAACACACATGCGTTAACCGCAATCGCTATGCTGGGCGCGCTGTCCATCATTCTCGGGTATTTCTCCTTTCAGATCGGAAATGTCCTGAAGATTTCCTTTGCGTTCCTGCCGCAGGAAGCAGCCGCTTTTCTGTTTGGTCCGGTAGCGACACCGATAATGGGCGCGGTTATGGATATCATCAACTATCTGATTAAACCGACGGGGCCGTTCTTCCCGGGATTCACTATTTCTGCAGCACTGACCGGTCTGATTGCGGGCCTCGGACTTTTTCGCCGTCCGCTGTCCGTGAAGAGAACCGCCGTCACCCTGTTTATTAACATGGTCCTTGTCAATGTTGTGTTAAACACGCTGTGGCTGTCCATTCTGTACGGACAGGCCTATAAGGTGATTCTTCCAATGCGTATTGTAAAAGAGCTGATTATGTGGCCGATCCAGACAGCGCTGCTGTTTGCGATGCTGAAGGCAGTGGACCGCATTGGCATTCTGGGCAGACTGGAAAGCCGGTTCGCTGGCAGATAATATATTCAGGACAAAGAGCGACACGGCCGTTTCCCTGCAGTGCAGGACGGCCGTGTTTTCAAGGCTGCATGAGAGACGGATACCCGGTTTCTGTGCAGAACAGAAATGTAATGATATTATCACGACAAAGAAGAGACAGGACATGAATACAACAGAGACAGACAGAGAAAAACAGGAAAGCAAAATGACGTATGAAGAGGCGCTGACATGGCTGAACGCCCCTAAATATTCACAGACCCGTCCGGGACTGAAACCGGTGACAGAACTGATGCGCCGTCTGGGAAACCCTCAGGACGGAATGCAGTACATCCATGTGGCCGGAACGAACGGAAAGGGTTCCACAGCAGCGTTTATTGAACGGGTGCTCCGGTCTTCCGGGCTGAAGACCGGACTATATACGTCGCCGTATCTGGAGCATTTCACGGAGCGCATCCGGGTCTGCGGAGAGGAAATCGCGGAAGCCGATGTGGCTCGCTTGACAGCGAAGGTTCGCGAAAAGTCGGAGGAAATGGCTGCAGACGGATGGGCGGAGCCGACTGTTTTTGAGATGGTTACAGCAGTCGCGTTTCTGTATTTCCGGGAGCAGAACTGCGATGCTGTTGTGCTGGAGGTCGGCATGGGAGGCCGGCTTGACGCGACCAATATTGTCCGTCCGCAGGATAAGGCTGTTGCGGTTATCACAAAACTTGGGTATGATCACATGCAGTTCCTGGGAAATACAATTGATGAAATCGCGCATGAAAAGGCCGGGATTATTTTAGACGGTGTGGACACTGTCTCTGCGCCGCAGGAAGAAGTGGCGAGAGAGGTTCTCCGCAAGGCGGCGCATGAACATCACGCGAATCTGTCCTTTATTGATTCTGATCCAAAGTGCCTGCTGAAAAGCGGAGCGGCGGCGCAGGAGATGCGCATGGAACAAGAAGCTGCGGGAATCCATGCGGAAACCGATGAGATTAAGAGCTTGCTCGGCCGCCCTTTGTCCCCGGAACTTCTGCATACCGATCTTGATGGCCAGACGTATCGGCTGCCGGACGGCGAAGAACTGACGATCGGACTCCTCGGTATGTATCAGATGAGCAATTCTCTGACCGCTCTGGCGGCAATCCGGGTGCTGCAGCGGAAAGGATGGCCGGTTTCTGAAGAGGCGCTGAAAGAAGGATTTCAGAAGACGCGCTGGAACGGACGGTTTGAGCTGGTCAGCAGAAAACCGGCGATTCTGATTGACGGCGCGCATAATCCGGACGGCGTGGAATCCCTCAGAGAAAGCCTGGAGAACCTGTTCCCGGGAAAGAAGATTACATTTATCACTGGTGTGCTCGCGGATAAGGATTATTCCCAGATGTATCATCTGATTCAGCCGCTGGCGGAACGTTTTCTGACGGTTACGCCGCACTGTGACCGCGCGCTTTCGTCCTCGGATCTCGCAGAGTTTCTGGAAAAGACAGGGGTTGAGACGATTGACTGTGAAACGCCGGAAAAGGCAGTGGACCGCTGCCTGCGCGATTATCCGGACGCCGTGATCTGCGCGTTCGGATCGCTGTACTATATCGGGAGTGTCCGGGAATACTGCCGGAAATTGAATTTAAATTGATTTTTTCTTTGCAGCCTCGTCGGGGGCTGCTTTTTTATGTGACAGAGATATAAGATTGTGAGGCAGGGAAGTGTGGTATGATTATCGTGAAAAAAACAGTAATGAAATCATATTGCTAAGTGTTGAACAGAAGGGATGATCATGTTTTTAGGAATGACCTTATTTACCGGATTCTTGATATTGATGGCGGTGATTGGCGTGATCTGGCTGATCGGATGCGTAATCTGGACGGCGGCAAAGATTTTTTTCCGTCTTGCAGGGCTGCTGATTCTGCTGCCGATCCTGATCCTGTTGTTTACAGCCGTGTTTTAATCGTCTCTGGATGACAGGGGATGGTTTTTCATGGCATTGACGATGTCCTGGTAGCGTGCGGATATGCGCGGATAGTTTTCTCTCTTGTGCGGAAAGAGACAGCCGGTGCAGTCCTTCAGTCCGCGCTCGTTATAGCGGAAGTTCCCTCCGCAGTCCGGTCCCAGCGTGTAGAGCGGGCACCAGCAGAACAGACAGTTGAAATTACCCGGATCTGCTCCCGGATGACAGGGATAGAATTCACAGTCCTTATGAGAGAAATACTGATAACTTTTTGTCGGTATTTCTGTATGAGGACTGTTGTGCTGTTTGATGCTTTGTGTTTTCAGGTTCATCCTTGCTCGCTTTCGTTTTTGTCCGGAAATGGTGTGCGGAGGCGCACTAATCTAATTATTAACAGGGCTGCTGTAATTGAATACACAGCCAAATTATGGTAATATAACCACGTATGATATTAGTATCTATTCTAACTGGAGGGATTAAAGGTGTCAATTTTTACAGAGTTGAAAGAGAAATTACAGAAGGATAATCGTACAATCGTACTGCCGGACGGCCCGGATCCGCGTATCATGGACGCTGCACAGAAGCTGACGGCAGATGATACACTGAAGGTTATTCTGGTCGGAACACAGAAAGAGTTCGACGAGGGCGCCAAGAAGGGCGGCTATGACCTGAGCAAGTGCGAGATTATTGATCCTGCTGAGTATGACGGCATGGATGAGATGGTTGCAGAGATGGTTAAGCTCAGAAAGGGCAAGATGACAGAGGAGCAGGTTCGCGACGCTCTGTCCCACGGCAACTATTTCGGAACAATGCTGGTAAAGATGGGAAAGGCTGACTGCCTGCTCGGCGGTGCTACATATTCCACTGCAGATACCGTAAGACCTGCGCTTCAGCTGATTAAGACGACTCCGGAAGCACATCTGGTAAGCTCCTGCTTTATTCTTGTCAAGGAAGAGACAGGTGAGAAGCTGGCTATGGGAGACTGCGCGATCAACATCGACTATCAGGATTCCGTAGATAAGGAAGGCAATGTAACCAGAACAGCTGCGCAGAAGCTGGCAGAGGTTGCAGTCGGAACAGCAAAGACGGCGTCTGTATTCGGCATTGATCCTAAGGTTGCTGTACTGAGCTTCTCCACTAAGGGTTCCGGAAAGGGCGGCACAGTTAAACTGTCCCATGATGCAACAATCGAGGCGCAGAAGATGGCTCCGGAACTCGCTATCGACGGCGAGCTGCAGTTCGATGCTGCGGTATCCCCTGTTGTAGCAGAGACAAAGGCTAAGGGATCCAAGGTTGCCGGCCAGGCAAACACCTTCATCTTCCCGAACATCGAAGCTGGAAATATCGGCTACAAGATTGCTCAGCGTCTCGGCGGATTTGCAGCATACGGCCCGATTCTGCAGGGTCTGAACGCCCCGATCAATGACCTGAGCCGCGGCTGTGACGCAGATGAAGTTTACAGAATGGCACTGATCACAGCGGCACTTTCTTAATCCCACCGTGTTAGGTCATATTTATTTTCTGAAATAGAAGAGATGAAGACTGCTGCATCCGGAAACATACTCCCCGGATGCAGCGGTTTTTTATTGAGCAAAACGGGGATACCGTTTGCACATGATTATCCCCGAACTTTTTACACAACGAATTGTGACGTATCACGCAAAGATATTTGATCATTTTACCTGAAAAATATAGAAATATTCGGTATAATAACGGTTAGAGAAGGAGGTCAAAGAGTATGAATCAGCGGAATATGAGGGAAAAATCGATCATGAGTCTGCTGGTTTCAATGGGTGTGCCGATGACGATCTCCATGATCGCGAATTCACTGTATAATATTGTCGACAGTATATTTGTTTCCATGATCAGTCAGAACGCGATGACGGCGCTTTCGCTGCTCTTTCCGCTGCAGAATGTGATGTTTTCTGTAGCTGTTGGCTTTGGTGTCGGCATCAATGCGGTCTGTGCGAGGCAGCTCGGTGCGGGGAACGGCGTCCTGGCGGATGAAACTGCTTCTGCCGGCATTTGGCTGAGTATTCTGCACGGAGCGATTGTCACCGCTGTCTGTCTGCTCGTGTCGCGCCCGTTTCTTCTGTTTTACCGTCCGGGCGCGGAAATCCTGCGTGACGGCATGGCCTATGCGCGTGTCGTTTTCCTATTTTCCATTATCGTAAATTTACAGATCACATGGCAGAAAATCTTTCAGGCGGCAGGGTGGATGACATCCTCGATGACAGCGATGCTGATCGGTGCAGGCTGCAACATCCTGCTGGATCCGCTGATGATCTTCGGGATTGGTGTATTTCCGCGCATGGGAATTTCCGGCGCCGGTCTTGCAACAGGGATCAGCCAGACCATTTCACTGATTTTTTACCTTCTGCTGTATAAACGCGGGGGGTTCCCGATTCATGTTCATTTGCGGAAAGCACATTTTCCGGGAGCGCAGGTGAAAGGCATGTATGCTGTCGGCGCTGCGGCGACGATGAACATGCTGCTGCCGTCTTTTCTGATTACCTGCCTGAATGCGATTCTGGCGCCGTTCTCCGCGGTATACGTCTTTGTGCTCGGCATTTATTATAAACTGCAGAATTTTTTATACATGGCTTCCAACGGCCTGGTGCAGGGGATGCGTCCGCTGATGGCCTATAATTACGGCGCCCGTGAAAAACAGCGCGTCTGGACAATCTATAAGGATGCGCTGAAGCTGACGCTGTGGATTATGGCGGCGGGTACGATTCTGTGCCTGTGTATTCCGAGGCAGCTGACCGCACTGTTTTCTGCGGGGCCTGAGGCGCTGCGCATAGGAACCGGGGCGCTTAGAATCATCTGCATCGGCTTTCTGCCGTCTGCAGTTTCTGTGGTTGCGTCCGGCTGTCTGGAAGCGCTGGGAAGAGGCATAGAATCCTTTGTGATCTCCTTTCTCCGGTATACAGCGGTGATTCTGCCGTGTGCGGCGGTTCTGAGCCGTATTATAGGGCCGTCCGGCGTGTGGCATGCGTTCTGGATTGCAGAGGCGGTTACCGCGGCAGTATCCTGGATCCTGTTCCGGCGTGTTTATCAGAACCTGAGCTGGGGCGGAAAGGGTGCGGACGGCGGTGTACAGTCTTCCGCGGAGTAAGTTCTGCGGACAAATATTACAGTGCAAGAGGCTTTCCGTTAAGGACAGCGGCCCGCAGCGCATTTTTCGAATCGTACTTCAGCTTCAGCGAGAAGCAGCCGGAATCGCTTTGAAGAAGACGAAGGAAAATGCGGTCGCCTTCCCAGAGATTCAGCGATCCGATCTGGTCCTTCGGGATCCACTCCAGGACGCCTTCATCGCAGACGTGCATTTCACCGGTAAACTCGTCTGCTGTATACAGGAACATGTATTCGGCGGCGCTGTCAGCATACAGAAAAGTGATGATTCCGCGAAGCGCCCAGCGGGTCAGTGTCAGGCCGGTTTCTTCTCTTGTTTCGCGGAGAAGACAGTCTTCCGGACTCTCATTCTGCAGGAAATGGCCGCCAACGCCGATCCATTTTCCCTGATTGATATCGTGTTCTTTTTTGATGCGGTGCATCATCAGATACTGGTTATTCTTTTCGATGTAGCAGAGCGTAGTCAGTTCTGCCTGTACGGTTTTCGACATGCGGGTACCTCCTTGCGCGTCGTTTTTTTGTCTGATTGGCAACTCTATCATATACTTAACTGCGCAAAAATGGAATTTTATCATTTATTAATCCGCTTGACCACAAAAACTTCATCGCAATGTGGTATAGTAATAGCTGGGTTTTGTGCAGGGACTGTTTTTTTCGGCCTTGCGCTGTTCCGTTACAACTGCTAGGAGGGGTTGTTTATGAAAATTACAGTTCTGACAGAAAACAGCAGGCCTCAGGGATCGGAGCTTGTTAATGAACACGGACTGAGTCTCTGTATTGAATATGGCGAGCGGCAGTACCTGATTGACACGGGCGCAAGTGACGCGTTTATGCAGAATGCGCAGGCGCTCGGCATTGAACTGGCGGATATGGATGTCTGCATTCTTTCGCACGGGCATTATGATCATGCGGGAGGACTGCCGGTATTCCTGCAGAAAAATGAAAAAGCGCCGGTCTACATGATGGAGACTGCGCCGGAAGGCCATTATCTGCAGCAGAAGGACGGAACGCAGAAGTACATTGGCATTCCGGAGGGCCTTGTGAAGGAGCAGGGCCGGAGGATTCGGATGGTCAATCGTGTGTGCAGTATTGCAGACGGTGTGTATCTGGTGCCGCATTCTACACCGGGGCTGGAAAAAACCGGGGAGAAAGCGGACATGTACAGGAAAACGGGAGATGCGTTCGTTCCGGATGATTTCTCTCATGAAATGAGTGTTGTGTTCGACGCGGAGCCGGGACTTGTGATTGTCAGCAGCTGTTCGCATGCAGGGGCGGACTGTATTATCCGCGAGGTGGATGAGAATTTCCATCATGCGCCGATCTGTGCGTTCATCGGAGGTCTCCATATGATGGGCATGCATGGTAATGCGGAAATCTGCACGGTGCCGGAACAGAATATCCAGAGACTCGCGTTTTTCCTGAAGGATCACGGGATTCAGAGAGTCTGGACAGGCCACTGCACAGGAGAGATCGGGTTCAGGCTTCTTGCGAAGTACATGGATCCGGATCAGGTGCAGAGACTGACAACCGGAATACGTATTGAAATCCCGTCAAAATAGCGGGAGATGGTCTGAATCGTGGTAGGCAGGGCAGATGTTGCCTGCTGACTCAGCGGATTGTGATTGCCGCGGAGGTGCAGAGGCTGCATCTGTTTTTGTTTCCAGACAGAAAGCCGGAAACGGCCGGATTCGCAGTGATTTATGGCTGCAGCAGATTTTGCAGCGGCTCATTTTAAGTTTCTAGAAAGGAAAACCTGTGCGGAGGAAGCATGGGTTAATGTGGAAAAGTCAAACATGAGAAGCAGAAGGTACAGGGTAGCAAATAAAAAAAGGCTCGGCGTCTGCATTGCGGCGCTGGTCCTGTTGATGATTGTTCTGGGATTCGCGGTCGCGCAGTCCGGACACGGGATCGGGTTCAGGGAGACCAGAGTTTCAGGACTGAAGGGGCAGCTGAATCCTGCGGCAGGGACAGTGTTAAAGACTAGTTTCAAGGTGTCGCCTGCAAAAAGCCGCCTGATTCTGCTTCAGAAGTATGACACAGGAAACAAGAAGTGGGTGACTGCAGAGCGTTTCCGCACCGGTTCCGGAGATCAGTCCCGCGTTACGGTTGCTTTTCCGGGAACCTGGCAGAAGAAGACGTATTCCAGGTGGAGAGTGTATCTTCCGGCTGCGAGGGGCGGAAGATCGTACTCCAAGACAATCACCGTCACGCAGAAAAATCGCGCCGCGGCAGGTATTCGCTGTAAATCCGCGGTTATCGTCAATCTGAAGACTGGCGCTGTTCTCTACGACTATAATATGAACAAGCGTCTTCCGAACGCGAGCACGACTAAGATGATGACCGCGATCATTACGATGACGCACGCCGATCCGGATTCGAACGCAGTCATTACAAAAAATGTAATCCATACGCCGGACGGAAATCTGTATAAGAAAAAAGGCGACATTTTCAAACTTCACGATCTGTGGCGCGCGATGCTCATCGCGTCTTCCAACGACAGTGCCGAGGCGGTTGCAGAGACAACGGCCGGCAGTGAAGAGAAGTTTGTTTCGATGATGAATGCTGAAGTCCGCCGGATGGGATTAAAGAATACGCACTTCATGAATCCGCACGGCATGGATGAAGAGGGCCATTATTCTTCTGCCCGGGATCTGGCTTCGATCAATGCCCGCGCCTATAAATTAAAGGAATTCCGTACGATCACTATGGAGAAGTCCGTGAAATTCCGTGCACTGAACCACAAAAAACGTTACAACGTATTATACACAACCAATGACTTGCTGCTGGAGCACTATAAAGGATGCCTCGGCGGAAAGACCGGCACTACAACCCTGGCCGGCCAGTGCTATTCAGGCATCTATGAGTATAAGGGCGTGAAATATGTCACCGTCGTTATGCACAGCAGCAACCGTTTTAAGGATGTCAAGAAACTGTGTAAATACATCAGGACCTGGCAGGATAACTAAGCCGGGGTGCGCAGAGACCTCTCCCTCTGCGGATGCTTCAGAGATATCCTGGCAGGCAGGACAGGAGTGGAATAAGAATGAAATATTTTTTCATCGACTATGAAAACATCAAGCAGGACGCGCTGAAAGGCATTGAGCGCCTGTCTGAAGAGGACAAGGTTATTGTCTTTTACAGTGAATACGCGCAGACGATGACGATTCCGATGCATCTTCAGATCAATAACAGCCGGGCGGAATTCAGTTTTAAAGAAGTCCAGGTCGGACATAAGAATGATCTCGATTTCCAGCTGGCTACAGAGCTGGGCTGTCTGGTGGGAAGCGGAATCGGCGATGAGTACTACATTGTCAGTTACGACAAAGGGTACCAGAGTGTGTGCCGGTACTGGCAAGAGAAAGACGTGTGTGTGAAACGTATTGAAAGTCTGGGTGAAGGCTGCCCGAAGAAAAAGCCTGCGCCAAAGAAACACAGAGAAGTGCCGGGAGCCGAACCTGCAGCGGTTCAGAAACCTGCTGCCAAAAAAGCAAAAAAGAAGACGCAGAAAAACCAGAAAAAGAAAGATACTTTGCTGAGCATGGTCAAGGAATTGATTCCTGATCACGGCGACGCAAAAAGAGTTGCGGACATTCTTCGTGAGAATACAACCAAGCAGGATGTCAATAACGCGTTAATGAAAGAATTTCCAAGTCCGGAGAACAAGATCGCGGCGCAGCTGTATAAGCTTGTGAAACCGCTGATTCCAGTGCATAAGGAATCATAGAAAAGAACAGCATGAATGATGCAGAAGGGGCTGCGGCAGTTTGCCGTTCAGCCCCTTTTATTGTATAATAAAATGAATTGTTTTTTGTGGAAAGGAGAGCCGCATGGGAGCTGTTTTTGGGAATATTACCGTCATGCAGTTTGCAAATCTGCTGATCATCGTCGGACTGCTCGTACTGATCATTGTACTGGCAGTACTTTTGGCTGCGCATTTTTCAGGAAGCAGAAATCAGCAGAAACTGATTCTGTCGCATATCGACGGTACGGTATCTGAAATACGGGATGCTGTCCTTGCAGAACAGAAGGAGAACACGTCTGAACATGAAGCAGATCCTGTTCCACAGGGAGAACAGATCGATCAGGAAGAACCGGTCAGGCGGGAAGAGCTGACCGTGGTCCGTATAGATAACCGTATAAGGCCGGCAAAAAAAGCGGCCCGCCGCCGTCCGGTCGTGGTCAGTATTGACGGAAGACTGCCGGAGACTGAGGGAAATGCGGCTGAAGAACTGCCGGGTGAACAGAAAACATCCTGCCCGGAAGACACAGCGGCAGATTCTGCACAAGTTTGCTTTTCGCAGGAGAAAAACGACGGGAAGGAAACGGATGGAGAAAAGAATGCGGAAAGCAGTCAGAAGACGCCCGGACATATTCTCGAGAACAGTGAGCCGTCAAGAGGCATTCGATACCGCAGACGTGACTGCGGTATGGATAAAAATGGAAATGAACACTCGCTTGACCAGCTGAGGGAACAGATCCGATGACTGCATGAAACATCGCTGAATTGCGATGCAGCGGCGCTTTTGCGGTGCTGCGTGAATACCTGGAGAAGTTTTACATAAAATATCGGAGGAGATAATGGCAGAGTTATATTGCAGAAATTGTGGACATCCGCTTCGTGATACAGATAATTTTTGTCCGAAATGCGGAACACGGGTAGAACGGGATGAAACCGAAGAACAGGCGCCTGTTTCAGGCAGCGCGCCGTTTAAACCGCAGACACAGGCGGAAGAAGGAATTCCTTCCGGGCAGAATTCTGCGCCTCAGATCGCGGAAGCGCAGCCGTCTTCTGTATCCGGCGATATTTCCGGGACAGAGGAAATCAGGAAGAACCATGAAGTATTCCACATCGATGATTTTGACTGGGGGAACAGTGACTATCCAACCGGACATCCTCATAAAACGGAAGATGTAGATTTCAACTGGCACGCGGCGCCTGTCCCGGGAGAAAGCCGCCCGTCAGCAGACCATAGAAAACAGGAAGCAATGGAGACTTCTCAGGAGCCTGCTGAGGCAGAAAGCGATGTATCAGATTCGACAGGCATTCATGAAGAGCCCGCAGCTCCGGCAGAAAGCATTCATGAAGAGCCGGAGCCGGAAATAGACGCACAGAGAATGGAACACGATCTGGATGCAATTGATACGTTTTACACGTACAGCCAGAAGAATGAGGAGTTTCAGAAGGTCCTGAATAAAGAGTATGACCGCATTCGGAAAGACGCACCTGCGGGAGTGTCAAAACATCTTGATGATTCTCGTTCGGCGGAGCCGTACAGTGAACCAGAAGCATCTCCGGAAGAGACGCTTCATAAACTGGAAGAACTTGCAAAGAAAGCGCAGTCTGTAACAGCAGCTTCTTCGCGCGCAGCAGAAGCTGCAAGCGAAATGTACAGCACAGACGAGCAGGATGATGCCGGGGAGCGGAACGAAGAAAGCAATTCTGCAGACCGTGCGGACGGGCAGGGAAACGAATCACTGAAGAAGCCGTCGGAAGAAGAGAAACGCGCAGCTATGCGAGAGCGCGCCGCAACGGTGCAGGATGTACTGGACAGCCAGGACGCAGCCGCAGATCCGGAAAAATCAGGCCATGCGGGCGGGGCGGCAGAACCTGCATCTTCCGGAGCGGATATGGATTATGTCTTTAATCCGGCAGAGGAAACAGCTGCTGCAGCGAAAAAAAAGAAAAAACACCGACGCCATATCGGCCTGAAAATATTTGTTGCGATTGTCATTGTATTGATTATTGTAGAAGCCGGATTTCTGATTCTGCGCAGATTTGCTCCGGACAGCGCAATCAGTATTCAGCTGGAGAAGTTCTTTATGCACATCGCAGATGTGATTTACAGTCACTTCGGATAGAAAAAATGGATGCTGCCCCTGATTTTTATGAAAGGAGAGCGTTGTGAAAGTAGAAAAGGCAAAAAAATCCCGGGGAGGAGGAAAAGGCGCGGTCATTCTGCTCATTATCCTTGCAGTGATTGCATTGTTCTCTCTCCTGGTGAACTTCATCACGGACTGGATGTGGTTTTCAGAAATGGGATACGTCAGTGTATTCCTGAAGAAACTGAAGACAGAGCTGATCATTGGCATTCCGCTTTTTGCGGTTTTGGTCCTGCTGATTGACCTCTATCTGCACCGGATGAAGAAAAACTATTTTAATAAAATTGTTTCAAACGAAGTCACAGATGAGAAGAAACTGAGCGTTTACACAAGGATTGTTGTGGCCATATTCTCACTGATTATCGCCGTATATACAGCGACTCACCTGTGGTTCGGCTCTCTTCAGTTCGGTCACGCGACCAGAGTTAAACTGAAAGATCCGCTATTCCATCTGGATATTTCGTTCTACTTGTTTAAACTGGATTTTCTGAAGCAGCTGAATGATATTTTTATTGTTGTGGTGCTGCTCATTATCCTGATGAGCGTAATCTACTACGTGATCCTGCTGGCAGTGCACAGCCCGGAGGTGTTTGAGCGTACGCAGACAGGAGAGCAGCAGACAGGCGGAAACGCATTTGCCAACTTCGCGAACGGATTTATGAATGGAAACCGTGTGCCGCGTCCGAATACGCGTCTTGACCGCAGCAATCTCTCCGGTCTTGTCTCGGTCGCGTCAGGACAGCTGACCGTTCTCTGCGTCATCTTTTTCCTGATGCTTGCCGTGGCATTTTTCCTCCGTCAGTTTGATCTGCTTCACTCACACACGGGTGTGGTCTACGGCGCCGGATTTACGGATATTCATGTACGTCTGTGGGTGCTTCGCATCCTGATGGTTCTCTCTGTCGCCGGAGCTGTTTCCGCAGTGCACTTCATTCATAAACATCAGATGCGAAAGATTCTCTGGGTGCCGGTGATCATGCTGATTGTGGCCGGCGCGGGCGCAGGTGCGGCTGCGGTGGTGCAGAACCTGGTCGTTTCCCCGGATGAGCTGAATAAGGAAACCCCGTATTTACAGCGGAATATTAAATACACACAGAACGCTTACGATCTGAAGAATGTGCAGATTAAGAAGTTTGCCGCAGATGAGAATCTGAATTCAGACGACATCAAGAATAACAGCCAGACAGTCTCCAATATCCGAATCAACGATTATGATCCGGTAAAGACTTTCTATAACCAGACACAGAGTATCCGTCAGTATTACACCTTTAACGATGTAGACGTGGACCGTTACGATCTGAATAATAAGCTGACGCAGACCTATCTGTCTGTCCGTGAAATTGATGAGAATAAAATCAGCGATACATGGCTGAACCGTCATCTGAAATACACCCACGGATACGGGTACACGATGTCGCAGGTAAATGCCGTTACGTCAAGCGGACAGCCTGATGTAGTCGTAAAGAATATTCCTCCGGAATCAAAAGTTTCCGGCATCAGCATTAAGCAGCCGCGCATTTACTTCGGCGAAATGACAAATGATTACTCCCTGGTCAATACCAAGGAAGATGAATTTGACTATCCGGACGGAACACAGAACCGTTATACGCGTTATAAAGGATCGGCGGGAATCCGTCTGAATCCGTTCGCGAGGATCATGTTCGCAATCCGGGAGAAGAGTCTGAAGCTGCTTGTATCGACAAATCTTACGAGCAAGTCGAAAATCATCATCTACAGAAATGTTGAAAGCCGTGTAAAGAAGATTATGCCGTACCTTAAGTACGAGAATGATCCGTACGCGGTAACGGCGAACGGACGCCTGTACTGGATCGTAGATGCTTATACGACAAGCACCAACTATCCGTATTCGCAGCCGTACAGCGGAAGAACGGGAACGTCCAATTACATTCGCAATTCCGTCAAGGTTGTCGTGGATGCATATAATGGAACGGTGAATTTCTATGTGATGGATAAGGACGAACCGATCGCGCGGACCTATCAGAAGATCTATCCAAAATTGTTTAAGGATTTTGATCAGATGCCGGCAGCGCTGAGACAGCATATCCGTTATCCTAATGACTTCTTTGAGATTCAGGCAAAGATTTACAGCCGCTATCACATGAGCAATGTGCGTGTATTCTACCAGGATGAGGACCGCTGGTCGATCGCAGATGAGATTTACGGAACCAAGCAGCAGGAGATGACGCCGAATTATTATATCGTCAATCTTCCGGGAGAAAAGGACGCGGAATTTATCAATTCCATCCCATTCACGCCGAAGTCCAAGCAGAACATGACGGCTCTGATGATCGCGCGTAATGACGGGAAGAATTACGGCAAACTGCTGCTTTATGAGTTCCCGAAGAGCAAAACTGTATACGGACCGATGCAGGTTGAGGCGCAGATCGACCAGAACACGGAGATTTCCCAGGATTTCTCACTCTGGAGTTCTGCCGGATCGCAGTACAGCCGCGGAAACCTGTTCGTCATTCCGATCAAAGATTCGCTGCTTTACGTAGAGCCGGTCTATCTGGAAGCGTCCAATTCAGCGATTCCGGAAGTGAAACGTGTAATCGTGGTCTACGGGGATAAGATCGCATATGAGAGCACACTGGGCGATGCGCTGCAGGAACTGTTCGGAGACAACGGCGGAGCGGATACGTCCAAGTCCGTCAAAAAGAACGGCAAGAAGAATAAGTCGCAGATGGATTACATCCGGGAGGCGCAGAAGGCTTATGATGAGGGCCAGAGTGCGCTGAAAGAGGGCGACTGGGCCGGATACGGAAAACAGATGGATGCGCTGAAGGAAGCGCTGGATCACCTGAAATAAGCGGTGTTACTTTAGAATCTTACGCAGGGGAAAACTCACAGAGGTCTTTTCCCTGCGTACAGAGATATATTGGAGAACTTGTAAAATACTTCATCAGAGAATTTGGAGGAAGACAGATGTTTGCATTTGATACAGACAAGATGCTGTTCACGATTACACCGGAGCAGCATACAAAGGAAAGCATCACAGAAATTCTGAACGCACATCCGGAGGTAGAATATGTGTCGATGGTCGGCATTGATATCGGAGGACATGATACCGATGAAAAGATACCCGTTCAGCTGTTCCTGAAGGACATTGACGACATGCTTGAAAACGGCGTGCAGACAGACGGATCCAGCGTTGTGCTTCCTAAGATCGCCGATCTCGGAAATGCAAAGGTATGCATCATTCCGGACAAATCGGTAAACTGGTATGTGGACTACAACTACAGAAACATCTGTCACAGTGTCGGCGACCTTCCGGTTGGAACGCTCCGCATTCCGTGCTTCCTGATTCACAATGACGATTTTTACTGCGGATCCCGCTCTGTGCTGAAAAAGGCAGTAAACTACTTCAAAGAGCAGATCATGGAAGAGATCAAGGCGCATCCGTATGTGCTCCAGTATATTGATGGAATCAACAGCCCGGATGAGATCGATCATCTTACGATTACAAGCGCAACAGAGCTTGAATTCTGGGTAAAGACTCCGGATGACAAGGGCGACCGCGAGCAGCTGTTCACCGCACAGGTGCTGAAAGAACAGTACTGGAAGAGAACGTACGGAGATGTCCGCACGGCTCTGGAGGAGACGCTGCGCATCCTGGATCATTATGGATTCAATATTGAGATGGGCCATAAGGAAGTCGGCGGAGTCAAAGCGCAGATGGGAAATACCGGTCATTACGACCATGTCATGGAACAGCTCGAGATCGACTGGCGTTTCACAGATGCTATGCAGGCTGCTGATAACGAGAATCAGATTAAATACGTTGTCCGCGATATCTTTACTCAGCATGGACTGGATGTCACCTTTATGGCCAAACCGTTCGAAGGCGTTGCCGGAAGCGGAGAACACACGCATATCGGCCTTGCGGCTGTACTGAAAAACGGAAAAACAGTCAGCATGTTCGCTCCTGCTGACATGAAGAAGGATTTCATGAGCCCGATCGGATTTGGCGCGTTAATGGGAATCTTGAAGAACTATGAAGTTCTGAATCCGTTTATCAGCGCTTCCAACGATGCGCTGAACCGCCTGAAGCCTGGTTATGAAGCGCCGGTCTGCATCGTTACTTCACTTGGTAAAAGCGTAGAGGAGCCGTCCCGCAACCGCACCGTACTGGTCGGACTGATCAGAGATGCAAAGAAGCCGCTGGCAACACGTTTTGAACTCCGTGCGCCGAATCCGAAGAGTAATACTTATCTGGTGCTGGCAGCATCTTACCTGGCATGCATCGACGGCATCCACGCAGCTCTTTCCCTTGAGAAGACTCCGGCTGAACTGGAGAAATCTTTGTCGAAAACCTGCGGCGAAGAAGACTTCTACCTGGAAAAGAACCGCGCGTACAGAAGTGAAGAGGATGTGTTTGAATCCTTCACAGAAGAGGAGCGCAACCGTCAGTTCGGCAGAGCGCCGGCAACGGTATGGCAGAACCTGAAGGCATTCGATCTGTATCCGGACAAAATGAAGATCTATGAGAATAATGACGTGTTCCCGAAGCTGATCATCGCGTCCTACAGAGAAGCAATCCTGGCGCAGTGGAAAACAGAACTTCATGACCGCCTGATTCCGTCTGTCATGGAGTTTGTACGCGGCTGCAAGCGTCTGCATAACTATGAGGACTTCACGGATTATGACGTGAAGAACTGGAATGAGATCGATGCGCTGCGTCATGAACTGGCGAAGGACACCATTACAGAGAAAGCCCTGCTCAGCAGAACCAAGCAGGCTCTTGACGATAATCTGTATGACGTGGCTTCAGATCTTCAGCTTGAGGTCAAGGCAAAGAAAGAGAAGCTGACCGGCCTGTATGAAAACTATAAGAAAAACCTTCTGTAGATTCACGTTCATCGCGGGTTTGCGGAATGTTATATAAAGCTGCAGAAAAAGCGGCGGAATGGAGAGAACTATGTTAGATATTAAAAGAATCAGAGAGAATTTTGATGAAGTCAAAGAACGAATCGAATTCAGAGGCAAGGGAGATTTTGGACTGGACCATGTACGCGAGCTGGATGAGCAGCGCCGCGAGGTTCTGGCGAAGGTCGAAGCGATGAAGAACCGTCAGAATACGGTATCCCGTCAGATTCCTGAGCTGAAGAAAAAGGGCGAGGACGCGACAGAAATCCTGGCTGAGATGAAGTCTCTTTCAGCAGAGATCAAAACACTTGATAAGGAAGTGGCTTCCATTGAAGCAGAGTTGAAAGACGCGCTTCTTTCCATTCCGAATACCCCGAATGAGAAGGTTCCTGCCGGAGCTGATGACACAGAAAACGTAGAGATGCGCAAGTTCATGGAGCCGACGACTTTTGATTTTGAGCCGAAGGCACACTGGGATCTGGGCACAGACCTGGATATTCTGGATTTTGACCGCGGATCCAAGCTGTCCGGAGCAAGATTCACTGTATATAAAGATATGGGGGCAAAGCTGGAGCGCGCACTGATCAACTTCATGCTTGACACTCACGAGAAACAGGGCTACCGTGAAATTATTCCGCCGTTTATTGTCGGCCGTCAGGCGATGATCGGCACGAGCCAGCTGCCGAAGTTCGAGGATGATATGTTTGCGGTTCCGCAGAAGGACGCATTCCTGATTCCGACTGCAGAAGTTCCGCTGACCAACCTGAGAAGCGGAGAGATCATTCCGGAGGCAGAACTGCCGCTCTATTATACCGCGTATACGCCATGCTTCCGCGCAGAGGCAGGCTCCGCAGGAAGAGATACGCGCGGAATCATCCGTCAGCATCAGTTCAACAAAGTGGAAATGGTCAAGGTGGTAAAGCCGGAGACTTCCTGGGATGAACTGGAAAAACTGACCGCAAACGCAGAAGAGATTCTGCAGGCTCTGAAGCTGCCGTATCACGTTGTGAGACTCTGCTCCGGAGACCTGGGATTCGGCTCCTCCATGACTTATGATATCGAGGTCTGGATGCCGAGCTACAATCGCTACGTCGAGATTTCCTCCTGTTCCAACATGATCGACTTCCAGGCGAGAAGAATGAACATGCGCTTCAGAAGAGAAGAGGGCGGAAAGCCGGAGTTTGTTCATACGCTGAACGGATCTGGACTTGCTGCAGGCAGAACCACTGCAGCCGTTCTGGAAAACTATCAGCAGGCGGACGGATCCGTTGTGATTCCGGAAGTGCTGAGGCCGTATCTTGGAGGAAAGGACAGAATCGTTCCAAAGAAATAAGGGTTAACAGATTACAGACAGAGGTGTTACGTTGAAGACATTCCGCAGGATATTCAGTAAAGTCATCAGCTTGATTTTTAACAGGCTGACCGTTGTGGTCGCAGCGATTGCCGTGCAGCTGGCGTACTTTATACTGCTTGTCCTGCGGCTTTCTGCATATGCGCACTGGGTCAACGTCTCTTTCAGGACGCTGACGATTCTGATGATTATTTACATCATCTGGAAGGACGGCAATCCGGCATATAAAATCGGATGGATCGTGTTTATGGCGCTGTTTCCGGAAGTCGGAGCGGTCTTGTTCATTGTCTTTGGCGGAAGAATGCCGAGCCGGGGGATCCGGAAGCGCCTGGATCATCAGGAGGCTCTGCACCGCAATGATTTTCTGCAGGTTGAGCCGCTCGATCTGGTGGGTGAGAACAGGGAGCGGAGCACAGCGCGGTATGTGGCTGAACATGGCGCATATCCGCTCTGGGATCATACGCAGAGCAAGTACTATCCGGTCGGAGAAAAACTGTTCGCCGACATGATGGAGGATCTGAAGCGTGCGGAGCATTTTATTTTTATTGAATACTTTATTATCTCCAAGGGTACGCTCTGGGATGAGCTGTTTCAGATTCTGAAGAAAAAGGCGGAGCAGGGCGTGGACATCCGTATTATTTACGATGATGTCGGAAGTATGCACAAGCTGCCGCGCCATTTCTCCCGCGAGCTTAATGCGGCCGGGATACGAGTCATGGATTTCAACACGATGAAACCTCTTCCGTCTTTGGTTTACAATAACCGGGATCACCGTAAAATCATGGTGATTGACGGTTATATCGGCTACAGCGGCGGCGTAAATATTGCAGATGAGTATGCCAACCGCATTGTACGTTTTGGGCACTGGAAAGACAGCGGCACGCGTCTGGAGGGAGAAGCCGTCTGGAATTATACCGTCATGTTCCTGAACATGTGGCACGCATTCCGCGGAAGCGATGAGGATTACAGAGCTTACAGCCCGCACACCTGGCACCCCGGTGAATTCGAATCGGACGGTGAGGTGCAGCCGTTTTCCGACAGTCCTCTGGATGATGAGAACGTCGGCGAAAATGTTTACTTTGAAATGCTGAATCAGGCACAGGAATATGTTTATATTTTCACACCATATCTGATTCTGGATAATGAGATGGAAACCGCGCTGAAACTGGCGGCCAAAAGAGGGGTGGACGTCCGTCTCGTAATTCCGGGCATTCCGGATAAGCCTCTTGTCTATGCCATGTCGCTGTCCTTTGTCGCGCCTTTGATCCAGGCTGGCGTAAAAGTATATAAGTATACGCCGGGATTTATCCATGCAAAAAGTTTTCTGTGCGACGGAAAACTCGCTGCGGTCGGGACAATCAATATGGATTACCGCAGTTTCTTCCTGCATTTTGAGAACAGCACGCTTCTTTATCATACAGAATCGCTGGACACGCTGTACAGAGACTGCATCGACACGTTCCGAAGAAGCGCAATCGTCACGCCGGACAGCCTGAAAAAGCACAGAATCGGCGCCATGATCGGATTCTTCATGCGCATTTTTACTCCATTGTTCTAGCGGACACGCACCGTGGGACAAAATCAGAACAGGCAAGGAGCAATGAGATGATGAATAAGTTGAACAGCAGCCATCTGCACAGTTTCCTGCGCAAGTATGCCGGGCAGGATCCAGTGCGCTTTCATATGCCTGGACATAAGGGCGCACGCCTCTATGAACGATACGGATACCGGGATTATTTGCAGAATTTCATGGCGTATGACATTACAGAAATACCTGGTGCCGATGATCTGTTTCAGCCGGAAGGTGTGCTCAGAGACCTGGGCGAGCGATACCGAAAACTGTATCAGTGCCGCGCATCTTTTCCGCTGGTGAACGGAAGCAGCTGCGGCTTAATTGCCGCGGTGCTGTCCGCTGCGGACAGGGGATCAGAGATCATTATTGCGCGGAACTGTCATAAATCCGTGTATAATGCGGTAGAACTGGCGGGTGCGGAAGCGGTATATGTGTACCCGGAACTGGTCCCAGGCTGGGGAATTTCCGGCGGGATAAGTGCAGAGGAGATCGACAAAGCGTTTCAGCAGCATCCTGATGCTGCTGCGGTCGTGATCACAAGTCCCAATTATTATGGAATTCAGAGCCGGATCAGCTCAATCGCAGAAGCCGCGCACCGGCACGGCGCAGTTTTGATCGTTGACCAGGCGCATGGCGCGCACCTTCCGTTTTTTCAGGCGTTAAAGGATCAGGGAGAAGATGTGGACTTCCAGTGTCAGAGCGCAGAGGCGCAGGGAGCAGATATCGTCGTGTCCAGTCTGCATAAGACGATGGCATCGCTTGGGCAGACGGCCCTGCTGAATGTCTGTTCAGAACGGATCTGTCTGGATGATCTGGAGCAGGCGCTGCAGAAGACACAGACCAGCAGTCCGTCTTATCTTCTGATGGATTCTATGGATATTAACGCCGATCTCCTGGAACATCACGGGAAGGCGTGTATCCGTGAATGGAATAAACAGATCCGCAGATTCTATAAAGAAGCAGAAAAGATTCCGGGGCTGGAAGTGATGAAAGATCCGATGATGGATCAGACAAAACTGAATCTGAGCATGCGCCGTCTGGGTTTGGATGCATCGCAGCTGCAGAATGCACTTATTCAGAAGGGGATCTGGCCGGAAATGGCCTGCGGAGATATCGTCATGTGCCTGACCGGAATGGGGTCTGTATGGGAAGATGAAGAGGCTCTTCTGCGTGCATTGTATGGTGTGTCGGAACAATACAGAAAAACAGAAACGAGTGTTCATTCTGATGGAATTGTAGATTCTATACAAACCAATATGAATAATGGGTGCGCCTGTATACAAAATGTACGCAAAAAAGAACAACGTCCGGATTTCTTTCATTTAAAGAAGGCGCATCGTGGAAAAGAGAGAAAAAAAGTGCCAATACAGGAAGCGGAAGGAAGAGTCTGTGCTTCGCCGCTAATTCCGTATCCCCCTGGAATTCCAACGATTTGCAGGGGCGAAATATTTACTGAAGAAGTCATTTTATATCTGTTAGAAAGAAAGCGCAGAGGAGAAGAAGTGCAGGGAATGGATCCCGGGGAACGGGTTTTTGTATTTCTTTAGAATGACAAGTGAATGTTTCGGGTGTATACTGTAGACGTATGGTTATAAAGGAATAATTCTATATATTCAAGAAAGGAAGGTTTCAGAGAGATGAGTTCATATGCAAAGCATTTGCATAGCATTAATGCTGGCCATTATAAGAACACGGCAGCATGTGAAACCGAAGTCATGCCTGTGCCGGATGTGGTGAAGATACCTTTGTCCCAGCACATCGGAAAACCTTGTGATCCTCTGGTCAAGAAGGGTGACGAAGTAAAGGTCGGGCAGCTGATCGGTGATACAGATGCATTTGTAAGTGCGCCGATTCACTCAAGTGTCTCCGGAACAGTGACAGGTATTGACAAGTATCGTTCTGCCAACGGAGGCTACGACACACGTGTCGTAATTGAAACAGACAAAAAGCAGACACCGTGGGAAGGCATCAAGAAGCCGGAACTGACTGATTTCCAGAGTTTTGTCAAAGCAGTCAGAGACAGCGGCCTTGCCGGAATGGGAGGAGCGTCCTTCCCGGCGCATGTAAAATTTAATCCAAAGAATCTGGATGAGGTTGACACGCTGATTGTCAATGGTGCGGAGTGTGAGCCGTTCATTACTTCTGACCACAGAACCATGCTGGAGGCAACGCAGGATATTATTGACGGCGCGCTGACCATCATGAAGTACATGGGCATGAAGCAGGGCTTCATCGGCATCGAGGACAACAAGCAGGACGCAATCGCAAAGCTGAACAAAATGCTCAGCGAGCAGCATGTTGAGAACCTGAAGACATTCCCGCTCCAGGCGAAATACCCGAAGGGCGCTGAGCGTGTCCTGATCTATGAGGTAACCGGAAGAAGAGTGGATGCAGGAATGCTTCCTGCAGACGCCGGCGTTGTCGTATCCAACGTATCTTCTGTTGCGTTCCTTGGTCAGTATTTCCGCGATGGAATGCCTCTGATCAAGAGAAGAGTTACCGTTGACGGAAATGCAGTTGCCAATCCGAAAAACGTCATGGCGCTGTTCGGAACGTCTGTCAAGGATCTGGTTGCATTCTGCGGCGGATATAAGAAACCGCCTAAGAAGATCATCATGGGCGGACCGATGATGGGACGCGCCACGATTTCAGATGAAGTTTCCATCATTAAGAATAATAACGCAATCCTCTGTTTCGATGCAGAGCAGGCGTATATTCCGGAAGAGACGGCATGCATCAACTGCGGCAGATGCCACGCTGCGTGTCCGTTCAACCTGGCCCCGATGAAGTTTGCGGATGCTTATAAGCACAAGGACGTTGAGGCTCTGCAGGAACTGCAGATTATGCAGTGCATGAACTGCGGAAGCTGCTCATTCGTATGTCCTGCACGCCGTCCGCTCGCTTTCATGAATACATTGGCCAAGGGTCTTGTAAAGGAGGCAGGGAAGAAATAATGGATAATAAAGTACAGCTCGGAACTTTGTCGATGAACTCTTCTCCACATATTGTGACGAAGCTGGACACGGCAAAAACGATGAAACTCGTTCTGCTGGCGCTGCTGCCGGCATTCTGTGTCAGCATCTATGTATTCGGACCGCGTGTCATCGCACTGACAGCAGTGTGTGTGATTGCAAGCGTTTTCTTTGAGTGGGCTTATGAAAAGCTCATGAAGAGACCGATTACGATTGCTGATTTCTCTGCCTGTGTGACAGGTGTACTTCTGGCATTCAACCTGCCGTCTTCCTTCCCGTTCTGGATGGCTGTGATCGGCAGTTTCGTTTCCATTGTAATCGTCAAGCAGCTGTTCGGCGGAATTGGTAAGAACTTTGCCAACCCTGCGATTGTAGGACGTATTGTACTGATGCTGTCCTTCACATCACAGATGACGACATGGCCGACTCCGCGCGGAGTAGACGGAACAACCGGCGCTACACCGCTGGCACTGATGGAAAGCGGTCAGCACCTGGCAAACCTGAAAGCGATGTTCCTTGGAACAACTGGAGGCTGCCTTGGTGAAGTCAGTGCGCTGGCACTTCTGATCGGCGGAATCTTCCTGATTGCCAAGAAGATCATCGATCCGATTATCCCGTGCTCCGTCATCGGAACAGTGTTCGTATTTTCACTGCTCTATTACGGAATCAAGGGAAGCGACGCAGGCGCTCTGCACATGGCTCTGTATAATATTCTGGCCGGCGGTGTTATGCTTGGTGCGTTCTTCTGCGCAACTGACTATGTAACATCCCCGATCATGAACAATGGTAAGATGATCTTCGGTATTGGAATCGGATTGTTCACTATGCTGATCCGTCTGTTCTGCAATTATCCGGAAGGAGTATCCTTCTCCATTCTGTTTATGAACCTGTTCGTTCCGCTGATTGACCGAGCAACAATCAAGAGATATTATGCAAGTCTTTATGGAGGTGCGAAGAAATAATGAAGAGTAATGTCTATAAAGAGACCATCGCACCGGTTGTCGTACTGGTAGTCATTTGTCTGATCGTATCTGCGGCTCTGGCTGTTACATACGGAAAGGCAAATCCGGTTATCCAGAAAAACGCGGCAGCAGCTGCGAACAAGTCCAGAGAGGAACTTCTGCCAAAGGCAGATGGCTTCAAGGAATATAAAGGCAAGAAAGTCGTTCTGGAAGCCAAGAAGGTCTATGTAACAGAAGCATACACAGCAACCAATAATACCGGCGAAGTCATCACCGTAGTTACGAACTCCTTCGGAGGACCGCTGACGATGATGGTCGGTATTGATAACACAGGTGCGATCACCAACGTTAAAGTTACGAATCACTCCGATACACCAGGTGTTGGTACCAAGAACTGGAACACCAAGACCAGCATGGTTGTCAATCCTTACAAGGGTGTGACAAAACTGAATTCCACCAATGTCAAGGATGGACAGATTAAGTACATCTCCGGAGCATCCGTAACCGGTGAAGCGCTGCATAAGGGTGTTTACTGTGCACTCCAGCAGGCAAAGAGCATGGGAGGTGCTAAGTAATGGATAAGAAAGGCAGACTGCATTATCTGACCGATGGCATCATTAAGGAAAACCCGGTATTGGTCCTGATCTTAGGTACATGTCCGACACTGGCGACAACATCATCGGCACTGAATGGTATCGGAATGGGAGTATCCACAACCGCTGTTCTGATCCTTTCCAACATGGTAATTTCAGCAATCAGAAACATCGTTCCGGATAAAGTAAGAATTCCGTGCTACATTGTAGTCATTTCCGGATTTGTAACGGTGGTACAGCTTCTGATGCAGGCATACACGCCGGCGCTGTATTCCGCGCTGGGACTGTATATCCCGCTGATCGTAGTAAACTGTATCATCCTGGGACGTGCGGAGATGTTTGCGAATAAGCATAACGTATTCGACTCTATGCTTGATGGTATCGGAATGGGAATCGGATTCACATTCACACTGGTCATCATGGGTTCTGTACGTGAAATTCTGGGATCCGGCACTTGGTTTGGTCTTCAGATCATTCCTAAGTCTGTTCCGGGAATGTCTATCTTTACACTGGCATCCGGCGGATTCTTTGTTTACGGCTGCGTCATGGCTGCAGTAAACTACTTCACAAGAGACAAGAGCAAGATCCGCAAGGAAGTCGGCGAGACAGACCTGTTCCAGGAAGCACAGGATCTGAAGAAGAAGGAGGCATAGGGTTATGATAAAGTCATTAATCGTTATCTTTATCAGTATGATACTGATTAACAACTACCCTCTGTCGCAGTTCCTGGGTATCTGTTCCTTCCTCGGAGTTTCCAAAGAGCTGGACTCTGCAAAGGGAATGGGATACGCGGTAATCTTTGTTATGGTTGTCGCTACACTGGCGACCTGGCCGCTGCAGCAGCTGCTGGACGCATTTGGACTGGGATATCTGCAGACCGTTGTATTCATTCTGGTCATTGCATTCCTGGTACAGCTGATTGAGATGTTCATGAAGAAGAATATGCCGGCCCTGTACACAGCACTGGGTGTATTCCTTCCGCTGATCACAACCAACTGCGCAGTGCTCGGTGTCTGCATTTCCAACATCACCAACGGATACAACTTCATCGAGTCCATCGTTGATGCACTGGGCGGAGGTGTCGGATATCTGTTCGCCATGGTTCTCATGGCTGGTGTTAGAACCAAGCTGGTCGACGAGGAGAACTTCCCGGTTTCCTTCCGCGGAGTACCGATCATTCTGATAACATCATCGATCATGTCCCTGGCCTTCATGGGCTTCAGCGGCATGTTCTCATAAGGAGGCAGACTAGATGAGTATAGCAATTCCTATTATTCTGGTCGTTGCAATCGGATTCGTAGCATCCATTTGTCTGACCTACGCATCCAGAGTATTTGCGGTTGAGGTTGATGAGACTGCGGTTAAGATCCGTGAGGAGCTTCCGGGCGCAAACTGCGGCGGATGCGGATACGCAGGATGCGACGACTATGCGAACGCACTCGCTGCTGACCACTCTGTTCCGTGCACAAAATGTGCGGTCGGAGGAGCTGCAGTAGCAGAAAAACTTGCAGAGATCCTCGGCGTAAGCGCCGGAGACGGAGATCGTCAGGTTGCGGTCGTTATGTGCAACGGCACATCAGAAGCATCAAAGAAAGTCATGGAGTATAAGGGAATCAAAACCTGCAAAGCAGCAAAATCCATTTTCGGCGGCATCAACGCATGCCCGTTCGGATGTCTGGGATTCGGCGACTGCGAAGCAGCATGTCAGTTCGATTCCATTCATGTTCGCGACGGCGTCGCCTGGGTAAACAGAGACACCTGCACAAGCTGCGGAGCTTGCGTAAAAGCATGCCCGAACGGTCTGATCAGACTGGCGCCGGAGAAGAACGTTGTGTTTGTCCGCTGCCATAACACAGAGAAGGCAAAGGATGCAATGCAGGCATGCAAGAACGCCTGCATCGGCTGCAAGAAGTGCGAGAGCGTCTGCAAGTTTGACGCAGTTCACGTAAACAACAACCTGTCTTACATTGATCCTGACAAGTGCAAGAACTGCGGAATGTGTGAGAAGGTATGCCCGACCGGAAACATCATTAATATGAGACTGGTCAAGAATGCGGCAAAGAAAAAAGCTGCCGCAGCTGTACCGGCGCCAAAGAAACCAGAAGCTGAAGGTGCACAGCCGAACGCTTAGTTCATTCAGGGAACAGGAGAATCAGAAGCTTCTTCTGTTCCCTTTTTCGCTATTGCAAATAGATATGTATAGGTGAGGAATACCGTGGATATTAAAAAGGATAAGAAGATTAAAGTTATCGGCCACAAAAATCCGGATACAGATTCGATCTGCTCCGTGCTTGCGTATGCCAATCTGAAGAACAAGCTGGACGAGGGGAAGTATGAAGCATGCCGCGCAGGCGAAATCAGTGCAGAGACTCAGTACGTTCTGGATCGTTTTGGTGTAGAAGCGCCAAAGGCCTGCTTTGATGTCAGCAGCAAGGTAGAAGACCTGGATGTAGCGGATGTTCCGGGAATTGCGCCGGAGGCGAGCATGCGCGAAGCATGGAACGCGATGCGCGATTCCGGATTTACCACGCAGCCGGTTACTGATACAGAGGGTAAACTTGCCGGTGTAGTTACACTGAATGACCTGGCAAAGAATAACATGGACGCCCTTGACGCGTACGTTTTGTCGAGAGAGAAAACACCGGTTCAGAACATTGTTGATGTCCTGGAGGGCGAGGTTGTAACCGGAGACAAAGAGAAAATCCTGACCAAGGGAAAAGTCCTGGTCGGCGCCGGCACTCCGGAGGCCTTTGAAAACACACTGTTCGAGGGCGATATTGTCATGGTTGCCAACCGCGTGGACGCACAGGTTGCGGCGCTGAATATGGGCGTGCAGGTTCTGATTGTATGCCTGGGTGCAGAGGTTTCCAAGTCTGTCGCGGAACTGGGAGAAGCCAAGGGCTGCATCATCATCAAGACGAAGTTTGATACATTTGCCGCAGCTCGCCTGATTATGCAGGCTGTTCCGGTCAAGAATATGATGACGCCGGCTGAAAATGTGCGTTCTTTCACACCGGAGACTCCGGCTGCGGATGTCAAGGCCGCAATGGAAGGAACACGCCACATTCACTTCCCTGTTCTAGATGAGGACGGAACATATATCGGTCTGATCAGCCGCAGAAATCTGGATGTTCAGGAACGCGAGCAGCTGATTCTGGTTGATCATCAGGAGACGACACAGTGTGTGGACGGCCTTGCAGACGCTAAGATTACCGAGGTTGTAGATCATCATAAGATCGGTGACATCCAGACGAACGATCCGATTTTCTTCCGCTGTGAGCCGGTCGGATGCTCTGCGACAATCGTCACATCTCTGTATGAGGAAAACGGTGTTGAGATTGAACCGACAATCGCAGGTCTGCTGCTGAGCGCACTTCTGTCTGATACACTGCTGTTCCGTTCGCCGACATGCACAGACCGTGATGTCGCGACAGGAAAGAAACTGGCAGAGATCGCGGGAATCGATCCGGAAGAGCTGGCTGAGCACATGTTTGAGGCTGGTGAGAATCTGGAAGGAAAATCTGCAGAAGATATCTGCTATCAGGATTTCAAGATTTTCGAACACGGCGGTGTACGTTTTGGGGTAGGTCAGGCAAGCTTTATGAGCAGCGCCAATATGAAAAAGGCAGAGGACATGCTGCTGGACTACCTGCCGGACACACTGGCTAAGGACGGCACTTCTATGGTCTTCTTTATGCTGACCAGTGTAAAGGATCAGAGCAGCCGCATGATTTATGCCGGAGATGCCGCAGAGAAGACTCTGGAGTCTGGATTTGATGCAAGTGCAGCAGATGATCAGGAGCCAGGCATTCTGCTTCCGGGCGTAGTCAGCAGAAAGAAACAGCTGATCCCGAACATCCTGCGTGTACTGGATAAATAAGAATCTTTTTTTCATCAGGAATGGTGAAGACGGATATTAGATAAGCAGCCGCATCCATGGCTATTCGTCGTGGATGCGGCTGCTTCTTTATACATTCCGCAGAACCAATGTGCCGATTCGGCAGGTCTCTGAATATGTGCGGTCACCATATCTGCATTACAGCGGAGCCGTCATGACCTGGAGAAATTTACGGTCTTCCTTGTGCAGGTGCGGGAGCAGCGCGTCTTCAACGCGTCGGTGATACGCGTTGATCCAGTCCAGCTCTTCCTGTGTGAGCAGGTCCGTATTGATCGCGCTGCGCTCATACGGGCAAAGCGTAAGTGTTTCAAAATAGCGGTCGGAAACGGTTTCTGCGCGGCAGAGCAGCTCGTTCTCGATGCGGACGCCGAACTTGCCTTCAAGATAAACGCCTGGTTCATCGGATTGAATCATTCCGCTGATCAGCGGACATTCTGTCTTTGGATCGATGATATTCGGGCCTTCATGTACGGAAAGCACATGGCCGATTCCGTGGCTGATGCTGTGGTTGAAATCAAGCCCGGCTTCCCGGAGAGGGGCGCGTGATGTCTGATCCAGGCTGCAGGTTGAATCGGAAGGTCCAAGGTGAGCAGTCGCGAGCGCGATATGCGATTTCAGAACGCGCGTATAGACATCTTTCATTTCCTGCGTCAGTTCTCCCAGAGCGATGGTACGAGTAATATCCGTGGTGCCGGTGATATACTGGCCGCCGCTGTCTACGAGGAGAAACCCTTCAGGGCGAAGGACCGTGTCGGTATCTGGAGACGGCATATAATGAACGATTGCTGCATTGCTGCCATAGGCAGAAACGGTCGGAAAACTGAGGTCAAAACAGCCCGGCTTTTCCAGACGACGGCGTTTCAGATAATCTGCTGCATCCATTTCTGTGATGCGGTGGCCGGAAACGGTTGTCTTCAGCCAGTGAATAAATTCAACCATGGCGCAGCCGTCGTAAATCATCGTCTCTTTTTCAGAAGCAATTTCAATATCGTTTTTGATTGCTTTCATGGTATAGACCGGTGTCGGCTGGTCGATGATCATATGGCGTTCCGATGCTGCGCTGAAGACAGATTCGTTGACTTTGTCTGTATCCATCCAGATGATCTGATCCGGAGGGATGCTGCGGAGGGTCTGTTCTATTTCACTGTAGTTTCGTCTCCGAATAAATCCGAGATTGTCGGCCGGTTCTTTTGCGTTGTTATGATCATCGCTGAGTTCCGCACCCGGGAGTAAAAACAGCTGGTCAAGCTGATCCGGATCGGTGCTGATCAGCAGGTATGCATAGAAAACTGGTGTACAGGGAATGTCTGCACCGCGCAGGTTGGTGTACCAGGCGATTTCGGTCAAATCGGAGAGCAGCAGCCAGTCTGCTCCGGTCTCTACTATTTCGCTCATGATCCGTCTGCGTTTTCTTGCAGATGGCATTCCGGATGAGGCTGACGGGATTCTGAACAGCGCAGAACTGTTCAGCTCAGGACGATCCGTCCAGACAGCGCTGATCAGATCGACATTCTTTTTGATCGTTACGCCCATCGGGGACAGCTGCTGATCCCAGACGCCTGCGATTTTTGCACTGACTGTCCGTCCGTCATACGCAAGTGTCATGCGGCGTCTTTTTCTGACCAGGGAGCGGAGCAGTCCGAGTACAGTTGGAACCCCTTTTTCACCGATTTTCATCAGCGTGATGCCTGAATCTGCAAGCTGCTGTTCGGCCTGCAGGAAGAACCTGCCGTCTGTCCACAGCCATGCGTCTTCCTGAGAGATCAGCATCCACGCGGATTCTCCTGTGAATCCGGACAGAAACGCGATGGAGTGAAAGAAGGCATGCGTGAATTCTGAGTTATGCGGGTCTGAGGGCGGGATAAAATACAAATCGATATGCTGCTGTTTCATTTCCTGCTGCAGCGTTTGAATTTCTTCTCTCATTATAATCATTCTCCATTCTGTATTAGATCTTGTTCATTGATGTTCCATGGTGTTTCTGAAGACGGGTCAGCGGAACAGTGCTTTTGGCAGACGCTGATCCACTACCCAGGCGACAATGCCTATGCCTATGCCTGCGCCGATACCGGTAAAAACGAGAATCGGGAAATACAGGAACATCTTAATATTGGAAACCACAAAACTGGCGATAAGAAGCTGGCCGAAGTTATGTGCTACACCGCCTGCCATACTTACGCCGATCATGGAAAACCGGCCGGATTTCTTCAGAAGCGCCATGACGGCGAGACTGACCATTCCTCCTGCAAGGGAATACAGCATGGCGAAGAACCCAGTGAACATGAATCCGGCGAGGCAGATCCGGATCAGATTGATAAAAAAGGCGTACCGCAGATCCAGCTCATACAGTGCGATGATGATAATCAGGTTGGCAAGCCCGAGTTTGACTCCGGGGATGCCGACGTTGACCGGAAGGATTGCCTCAATATAGGAAAAGATCAGCGCAAGCGCCGCAAACATGGCTGAGGCGGTAAGGCGCCGCGTACGCAGCGTATGTTGGTTAGTGGGCGACGGCATCATATTTTCCTCCTTGATCCTGTTTATCTTTGCCGACAATTTCCAGACTGACGCGGTTAGGAAGACATACAATGCTTTCGTTCACGCGGGATATCGGCTTGTGATGCACACAGATCTGGTTTTTACAGCTGGATTCCTTCATTTGCGCCGTTCCGTCCTTTATGATAAACTGATTGAAATGTCCGTTCTGACGGATGGTTACTGTGCGGTTGACTGCCAGGCTGTATTTTCCGTAGATTTTTCCGTCTACAGTGGCCTGAACGTATTTTCCGGTTACATTTCCCCGGATGGAAAGCCAGGAAAACAGGAATCCGACCGCCAGCAGGGCAATCAGAAGCAGAATATCTGCTTTTTTTATGACTTTGAACATATATATAACTCCGGAAAGGGATGCATTCTATGAAAAAGCTGATTACAGTTCTTCTGACGATTGTCATGACTGCAAGCATCATTATACCACAAACTGGCTGCGCATCGCAGAAATCGAACTCGGTTTCCTCGCACACCAAGGAGAGCTATTACTTTGACACGATCTGTAAAATTACGATTTACGATATGTCAGAGAAGAAGGCGGATGATATCATTGCCAAGGCGTTCAAACGCTGCAGTCAGTATGAGAGCATACTGAGCAAGACCAAAAAGGGATCGGATATCTGGAAGATCAACCATGCCGGAGGAAAGCCGGTTCAGGTGCATGCGATTACCGCGCAGCTTGTCCGCGATGGCATCCGGTACGGGGAGGAAACAAACGGGCTGTTCGATATTACAATCGGAAAGGCAGAGGATCTGTATGACTGGCATGCGGAAAAGCATAAGCTGCCGACTGACGCGCAGTTGAGGAATGCGGTGAAATATGTCGGGTATAAGCAGATTCATGTACAGGGCAATACGATCACTATGGGAACGGACAAAGGTGAAATCGACCTGGGCGGACTTGGAAAAGGCTGGATTGCCGATCGTATTGGAGATTATATCGAAAAACTCGGCGCCAAAAGCGCAATCATCAGTCTCGGCGGAAATATTGTCTGCGTCGGGAATAAGAAGGGAAAGCCGTTCCAGATCGGAATTGAAAAGCCGTTCAGTGAAATGAGCGAAATTGTGGGAAGTACAGAAGCGTCGAACCAGACCATAGTAACGTCCGGTATTTACGAACGGTATTTCCGTAAGAACGGTAAACTGTACCATCATATCCTGGAACCGGCGACCGGAAGGCCTGCAGATACCGATATCAGCGGCGTCACGATAATGGCGGAAGACGGACATTCGGTAGACTGCGACGCGATGGCGACGACCTGTCTGCTGCTGGGCAGAAAGAAAGCTCTGAAATTCATTGAGAAAAAGAAGGGTTATGAATGCCTGGTCATTACGAGGAACGGAAAAATATATAAAACAAGCGGATTCCGCTTCAAGAAAGAATCGTAAGCAAGAATATAAGAATCAAGAGGGCGCCGGAAAAGGGCGCCCTCTTTTGTACGCAGATTAAAGATGAAGCATCTTTCTCCACCGGTCGGTCAGTTCTTCTACGGCAGAGTCGATCTCATCCAGAGGAATCTGGTTATAGTAAAACAAAAGTCCGCACTGGCGGGTGCTGCTTTCTGCGGGCAGAGGAAGCACCTTCAGACGCAGCTCTTCTGCAGCGGCGCAGAGTTTTCTGCTGATCGTCTGTACAGATGCGCCGCCGCACAGAGAATCCTGAGAGGCGTCCTCATCGGAGCCCTCCATTGCAAGGATGGATTCAGGCAGGCGCACCGTCAGCGGAATATGAATTCCGGACGTACGGTTCAGCGGAGTGAGAAACTGTCCGCCGCACTGCTCCAGCGCGCGCAGCGCGGTTTTCAGCTTCTGCGCGTATAGTGAACGCAGTTTTTTCAGATGAATGCCGTAGTATCCCCGCTCCATGTACAGGGCGAGCGTCAGCTGCTCCGTTTTGGAACTTGTCTGGTCGTACTGCGACTTGATCTTTTGAAAGATCTCGGCGAGATGTTCGGGAAGAACCATGTAGCTCATGCGGATGGCTGCGAACAGGGTGGAGGAGAACGAACCGAGGTACACGACCGGTGCGTCTGTGCGGAGGCCCTGGAGAGAGGGAATCGGTTTTCCAAAGTACCGCAGCTCACTGTCGTAGTCGTCTTCAATAATCAGGCTGCGGTTTCTTTCAGCCCAGTCGAGGAGCTGATAGCGCCGTCCGATCGGCATGACGCTTCCGGTAGGAAACTGATTGGACGGGTTGACGTAGACGGCAGTGGATACGTTTTCCGGCAGCTGCTCAATGACAATGCCGTCTTTTCTGACCGGGATGGGCATGACGGAATAGCCGCTGTCCCGGAATATCTTCTGTACCGGCTGATAACCAGGATCTTCAGTCGCGATCAGGTGCATATCCATTTCATGGAGGATGCGGGCAAGATGGCTGGTCAGCTGCTGTGTGCCCGCGCTGATGACAATTTGCTGAGGCGTACAGTTCACGCCTCTGGCGTTATAGACATAGCGTGATATTTCTTCGCGCAGCATCGGCTCACCCTGCGGGTCGCCCTCGGAGAGCAGCAGAGCGGGATATTCATTCAGAACCTTTGACATGCATTTCTTCCATTTTACGTAATTGAAGCTGGACAGATCATAACGGAATTTTGGTTCTTTGGTAATAAATTTCTGGAATGTCTGCCGGTGTGCTTCTGCAGACGGGCGGGCCGGTGATGAAGCGCTGCGCAGGTCTTCTGCATAATAGCCGGACTGCGGGCGGTTTGACGCGTATCCTTCTACGACAAGCTGGTTATAGGCGGCCTGTACCGTGGTAATACTGACCGCGAGCTGCGCAGAGAGCGCGCGGAGAGAGGGCAGCTTTTCCCCCGGGCGGATGTTTCCTTCTTCAATGTTCACCTGGAACCAGCGAAATAACTGTGTATACATCGGGTCCTTTGAATTGTGATCCAGAACCAAAGATAAGAGGTTCATATTACAATATCCTCCAAACTGTGTATGTAAAAATATTTTATTCTGGGTATTTTTTAGATTACACTGCAGTGTTATTATAATACAAATCGATGATATAGAGAAGGGAGTTATTCAATTATGCAGAATGGAAGAAGAAACAGTAAACTGAACACTCTGGTGCTGACTGCAATGATGATGTGCCTGGTTCTTGTTTCGACCTATTTCTTTAAGATACCGACAATCGCGACCAAGGGCTATGTGCATCTGGGAGACGCGGCGATTTTCCTTTCCGTCATGCTGCTCGGAAAGAAGAACGGAGCAATTGCGGCAGGAGTCGGTTCCTGCCTGTCTGACCTGATTGGCGGATATGCATACTATGCTCCGTGGACACTGGGAACCAAGTTCCTGATGGCGCTGGTTGCCGGTCTGTTCTTGGATTATGCCGCAAAGAAATCTGCGGAAAAAGACAAGCGCCGCCATGTGCTTTCAGCCTTTGAGATTTTTGGCATGATCGTGGGCGGTCTGGTCATGGTTGCCGGATATGCGCTTGCCGCTAAGGTGATGTATGGAACCTGGGCGATTGCATTGGCAAGTGTACCGGAAAACATCGGTCAGTTCAGTGTGGGCATCGTTATTTCAGTCGTCATCGCGACAGCGCTTCAGCACACTCCGGTGCGCCAGTTCTTCACCAGCACAAGTATGTGCGCAAAAAGCGCAAATTAGGGCGTTTCATTCCGCTCCTTTTCGGATAGAATAGAAATATGTATGGGAATCAAAAGAGGCTTTCGGACAGGGGGCCTCTTTTGTGATATGAGCGAAGCTTTATGGTTTCGCCTTTTCCGGAAGGAGTCCTCTAAGAGCGGATTACCGGCGTCCGGCGGGAAATACGCAGGACAGCAGCGGACCCTGGTTCTGCAGGAGGTGAGAAAGGGGAAAAGTGGAGATGGAGTATACGGGTAATGGCATTCATGAACTGGATTATTTTACGATCGGATCATCGATCGGCGGAAATCAGGAATGGTTTCTCGATCCGATGATGCGTCTGGGCGGATGTGCGGCAGAGACCGCATGTGACAGCGCGATCTGGTTCAGTCTGCATTTTGGCAAATCGTTATATCCCTATGATGTGCATGACCTGAAGAAAAAAGATTACCGGGCATTTGGCGCGGCGATGAAGCCGTACCTTCGTCCGCGTTTTCGGGGAATTGACCGTCTGAGCATCTACCGTGACGGATTTGGCGCGTATCTGCGCCAGCACGGAGAGAACGGCATCCAGATGGAAGAATATCCAGGCAGTGCGCCGACAGAAGCAGCGTTTCAGCGTGTCCGGGAGCAGATAGATGCTGACCTTCCGGTTCCGATGCTGATGCTGAAACACAGTAATCCTGAATTTGAGGATTACGTCTGGCATTGGTTTATCCTCGCCGGGTATGATGCAGACTCAATGGCTGTTAAGACGGTGACATACAGTGAAGCGGAGTGGGTGGATTTCACACAGTTGTGGAATACCGGATTCGCAGAGAAAGGCGGTTTGATTCTGTTTCATATCAGCGACGAACCGCAGTCCAGCCAGGCTGTATAAACTTCCGTTATGTGGTAAACTATAGACAGGACAAAAAGTAAACCACAAGGAAATAAACAGCTGTGGATGACGGGAGGCATGATTATGGATCCGAGATTAAAGAAAATAATTGACGCGTCAGATAATATTGTGTTTTTTGGAGGAGCGGGCGTCTCTACGGAGAGCGGAGTACCGGATTTCCGTTCTGAATCCGGACTGTACCACGCAAAGCAGAAATACGGGTTTGCGCCGGAAGTCATGCTTTCGCACACCTTCTATATGCAGCACACAAGGGAATTCTACCAGTACTATAAAGAAAACCTGATCCATCCGGAGGCGGAGCCGAATGACGCGCACAAGGCGCTGGCTCGCCTGGAGCAGGAAGGAAAGCTGAAAGCAGTCATCACCCAGAATATTGACGGATTGCACCAGAAAGCAGGAAGCAAAACGGTCTATGAGGTTCACGGAAGCGTCAACCGCAATTACTGTGAGAAGTGTCATAAATTCTATGATCTGGACTATATCATGGACGAGTCAAACTGCAGAGACGGCGTTCCGTACTGTACCTGCGGCGGCAGAATCAAGCCAGACGTCGTCCTGTATGAGGAGTCGCTCGATGAACGCCAGATTACCGGCGCTGTTGATGCGATTCAGAACGCAGATGTTCTGATTATCGGAGGGACATCTCTGGTTGTTTATCCGGCGGCGGGGTTCATTAATTATTTCCGCGGAAGCCATCTGGTTCTGATTAATAAATCAGAAACCTCTTTTGATGACCGGGCGGATCTGGTGATCCACGATTCAATTGGAAAGGTCCTGAAACTGGATGAGGAGTAACAGAAGTCTATGAACGTTTTGATTGTAAATGATGACGGCGCCGGCGCGCGCGGCATAAGGGAACTGGCAGAGGAACTTTCCTCGGTTGCTCATGTCTATGTCTGCGCTCCGGATCGCCAGCAGAGCGGCAAGAGCCATTCGATAACAATCGGCAGTCATGTTTTTGTACAGGAGATTTCTTTTCCTCACGCAGAAGCTGCCATGCAGACTACGGGGACGCCATCAGACTGCGTCAAAATAGGGCTTCAATTCTTTTCTGAGCAGGGGGTGTCCATTGATATGGTTTATTCCGGCATTAACCTGGGAAGCAATCTCGGCGTAGACACTCTGTACTCCGGAACTGTCGGCGCTGCTATGGAGGCCGCGGTCAGCGGATATCCGGCAGCAGCCGTTTCTGCGGGAGGACGTCATCCGGAGCATTTTGAGGCTGCGAGAGCCCTTGCGCGGTGCGTTTTGTCGATGAAAGAGGATATACCGGCGGATTCTCTCCTGAATATCAACGTTCCGGATCTTCCGGAGGAGGACTTGAACGGGGTTCTGGTCACACGGCTCGGGCACCGGAATTTCAGGGACGGGTTCCGGCTTCAGGATGACGGAGGTTATCGGCTTATGGGAAGTCCGCAGGATTTCACTGCGGCGGACCGTGCCTATGATCTGGCGGCGTTTGCACAGGGGTATGCGTCTGTTACGCCGATTTCGTTTGATCAGACGAGCACGCAGTGGCTGTCCAGGCTGCGTGCGGAGCAGTTTGTGTATTCGGGAAAGTAAAGGGCCAAACCCTGAGAATAGAAAAATTCTGAAATCCCTGTTCCTTGTTTAATCACACTGCCGCGAAGGGTATATAATGGCAGGACAGCGCAGGTAAAGGTGCTGCGAGAACGGCGGACGCATACGGTCCGGCGTGAAGAACTACATTGGGTTGAAACAGATACACTGAAACATCAGAACCGAAGATATGGGCAGAATGAGAAAAGGGGTTATAATTTTATGAGCAATGAGAAATGGACACATTCACTGAGCCGTATGACGGAGCAGGATGTGGAGACGCTCAGAAGTTACTGTAACGGATATAATTATCAGGGGGCGGGATTCACTTTTCTCGCAAATTATATTTGGAGACAGGATTATGATTTGAACTGGGAGGAGCTGGACTCCTACCTGATGTTTGAAAACATATTCCGTATGGAAAACGGTGAAGAGGCCGGCGTTTTTGTCATGCCGCTGACAAAGACCGGAACGTATGAGAAGGAAAGCCTCAGAAAGGCGATTCTGGAAGGCCGGAAGCGTTTTACAGAGAGAGGAATTCCGTTTTCTGTACGGCTGGTTCCGGGAACATTGAAAGAGACACTGCAGGAAGCCGTTCCGGAGCTTGAGTTCGAGCATGACCGCGATGATGATGAGTACGTCTATGATCGGGATAAGCTGACGACGCTCAGCGGCCGCGCGCTCCATAAGAAGAAAAACCACATGAATTATTTCAAGAAGAACTTTTCGTATGAGGCCAGGCCGCTGACAAAAGATATGAAGGCGGAAATCATCGCGCTGACAGAGATGATCCGCGACGGAAAGGAACGTTCTGACGATGAGATGAGAAGTCTTTCTGAAGAGCGGCACGCGATTCATGAGGTGATGAACTTTATCGACCGCGAAGATGTATATTCCGTGGGAATCTTTATTGACGGACGTCTGCAGGCGTACGCGATCGGCGAGCGGATGAGCGAGGATACCGCGGCAGAACATTTTGAGAAGGCAAATCTTCAGTTCCGCGGCCTGTATCAGGTGGTCTGCAGCGAATTCTGCAAACAGCTTCCGGAGGAGATCCGTTTTGTCAACCGTGAGGAGGATATGGGCCTTCCTGGCCTGCGCCACGCAAAGGAAGCACTGAAACCGCATCATATGTCGGAGATGTATAATGCCTGGTTCCCGGAGGATCGGGAAGTGCTTCTTGACATGGGCCTGATCGGAGGACAGATGGAGGAGCGTCTGGAGAATGAACACAAGGCAGAAGAATCCGGAAAGACCGGTGCTGCAGCAGAAACGATAGAGATCGATCCACTGAGAACTTCTCATGATACGGTCCGGAATGACGCGCAGTTTCAGGAGCAGCGGGAGACGGAGCGGTTCCGGGACCATGAATGCGGAATGATTGTGCCTGATTCAGCGGGTGCCTGCAGCCACTGCGCCGCGGAGTGGACCTGCAGTCTGGTGCATACTGCATAGACAAAGGGTAAAGTTGCAAGAGCGCATGTTATGGCGCACAGGAGAATAAGAACGTGAATATCAACATACCAGAATATGTCAAAGAAGTGCTGAAGAGGCTTCATGACGGAGGGTATGAGGCATATGTTGTCGGAGGATGCGTCCGCGACAGCATCCTCGGCCTTATGCCGGACGACTGGGATGTCTGTACAGAGGCGGAGCCGGATGAAATGAAGGATTGTTTCATCGGGCTCCGTTCTGTTGATACAGGGATTCAGCACGGGACGGTGACGGCTGTGTCAGAAGGGCGCCCGGTCGAGGTGACCACGTATCGGATCGACGGGGCGTACAGTGACGGCCGTCACCCGGACGCAGTGACGTTTACGCGGAGCCTGCGGGAGGATCTGGCGCGCAGGGATTTTACGATAAACGCGATGGCGTATGACCCTGGGAAAGGTCTGATTGATCCTTTTGGCGGGTCGGAGGATCTGAAGCGCGGCCTGATCCGGTGCGTCGGGGATCCGAATACGCGTTTTTCTGAGGATGCGCTGCGGATTCTGCGCGCGCTCCGGTTTTCATCTAAGCTCGGGTTCCGGATTGAACCCGAGACGGGGCGCGCGGTTCGGGAGATGGCGGAGACGGTGAAGCTGGTTGCCCGGGAACGGGTGGGCGCGGAGTTTGTCAAGCTGGTGCTCGGGAAAGGAGCGTCCGGGGTGATGGTCGGTTTCCGGGAAGCGCTGAACGCGTCCGGCATTGCGCTAATGGCGGAGGATGAATCGCTGCGGTCGGTGGATGCTCTGCCGCGTTCTCTTCCAGTGCGGCTTGCTGTTATTTTTCAGGATGCAGCGGGGCAGGCGCTGAAGGATCTGCGTCTGGACCGTCATACGATCGCTTCCTGCCTGCGTATTCAGGAAGCGCTGTGTGAGGATGTTCCGAAAGACCGCGTGCAGCTGAAGCTGCAGATGATGCAGTTCGGCGAAGATGCAGAGCGCGCGATGCTGGAAATTCGCAGGGTCTGTGCGCGCGGAGACAGAGCGCTGCAGGAGGCGGAACGCGCCCTGGATATGCTGCAGGCTGTGCTGGATCGCAAGGAGGTCTGGAACCTGAAGCAGCTTCAGGTGAGCGGTAAGGACTTGCTGCAAGCGGGGATTCCACAGGGAAAACTGATCGGATCTGCGCTGCATCATCTTTTGGTTCTGGTGATCGAGGGAAAACTGGAAAATAAAGAGGAGAAACTGACAGAAACGGCGCACAGCCTTTTCTGCAGTGGAAATTTATGATAGAATTAAAGACTAAGAACCAAGATCGTAGAAATTTTTATATAAGAACAGCATAAAGGATGGTAAGACTATGTCGGAAACAACCAGACCAAAGAATTTTATTGAAAATATTATTGATGAGGATAATGTGAAAGGCACTTATGGCGGTGAAGTCTATACGCGTTTTCCGCCGGAGCCGAACGGATTTCTCCATATCGGCCATGCCAAGTCAATCTGCCTGAATTTCGGACTGGCAGAGGAGTATGGCGGAAAGTGCAACCTGCGTTTTGACGACACCAATCCGACAAAAGAGAATGAAGTCTATGTCCGTCAGATCAAGGAAGATGTACAGTGGCTCGGTTTTAAGTGGAATGAGCTGTGCTGGGCATCCGACTATTTTGATACGATGTATGACGCAGCCTGCGAACTGATTCGAAAGGGGCTTGCGTATGTCGATGATTCTACACCGGATCAGATCCGAGAGGACCGCGGAACACTGACTGAACCGGGAAAAGAAAGCCCGTTCAGGAACCGCGGCGTAGAAGAGAATCTGAAGCTGTTCAGTGAAATGAAAGACGGCGCATATAAAGACGGAGAAAAAGTCCTCCGCGCCAGGATTGACATGACTTCTCCGAATCTGAATATGAGAGATCCGATTATCTACCGTATTTCTCATGTTTCTCATCACAATACAGGAGATAAATGGTGCATTTATCCGATGTATGATTTTGCGCATCCGATTGAAGACGCAATTGAAGGAATTACACACTCGATCTGCACTCTGGAGTTTGAGGATCACCGTCCACTGTATAACTGGGTGCTGGAGAAAGTCGGTTTCTGGCCTCATCCGCCGAAACAGATTGAGTTTGCACGTCTGAATCTGACTAACACGATGACGAGCAAGCGCAAGCTGAAGAAACTGGTTGACGAGGGCTTGGTCGACGGATGGGATGATCCGAGAATGCCGACGATTGCCGGAATCAGAAGAAGAGGGTTCACACCGGCGGCAATCCGCGCGTTCTGCGAGGAAATCGGCGTCTCCAAGTCGAACAGCATGGTCGATGTGGGCATGCTTGAGCATTTTGTCCGGAATGATCTCCAGAATCAGGTCGTCAGTAAAAACGTCGTCGAGAATCCGATTAAGGTTATTATTACCAACTATCCGGAAGGACAGACCGAGATGCTGAAGGTTGAAAACAACCGCAATAATCCGGATCTCGGAGAAAGAGAGATTCCGTTCTCCAGAGAACTGTGGATTGACGGCGACGACTTCATGGAGGTGCCGGTCAAAAAGTACTTCAGACTCTTCCCGGGCAACGAGGTTCGTTTCAAGGGCGCATATTTTGTAAAGTGCAATGAAGTGATCCATAATGAGGACGGTTCCATCAAGGAGCTGCACTGCACATACGATCCGGAGACAAAGGGCGGAAACAGCAATGACGGACGCAAGGTGAAAGGAACCATTCACTTTGTGGAAGCCGGAACAGCTGTAAAAATCCGCATCCGCAACCTGGAGCAGCTCATGAACGTTGATGAGAACGGAGAATTTGTCTTCAATGAAGAATCCATGGGAGATACCTGGGGATACGCAGAGCCGTCCATTACGGATGCGCAGCCGGGCGAACGCTTCCAGTTCTTCCGCCACGGCTATTATGTTGCGGACAGCAAGCTGACTACAGACAGCGAAAAGGTATTTAACCGGATTGCGAGCCTGAAGAGCTCCTGGAAGCCGGAAAAGAAATAACGGCCGCAGAGAATTTAATGAACGTTCAGCAGACAGAATGCCCTGCTTTCTTCCGTGACGCCGAAGGACAGGACTTCTGCTGCAGACAGCCCAGTTTGTGCGCAAACTGGGCTCTTTTGAACATAGGGGAAATAAGGTAAAAGACGGAAAACGGAAGGAACATGTTATGGATACGGGATTATCGGCGCTTGCGATAGTGATGAAAGCGCTTGCGGGCGCGCTGGCCGGCATCCTGCTGGGAAATGCGGCAGTGTATCTGTTTAATCATATGCCGGAGAAATGGTTTACGGATTATGGCGAGGAACCGTGTGAAGAGCTGAAAAATACAGACGGACAGCGAGTAAAAAGCTATCCGTGGAAGTTTATCTTTTCCATGTTGTTTACAGCCATCGCAATCTACGGATTCAGCCGGGACTGGAAATATGCCGCGGCTGTTCTCTGCATACTCTGGCTGCTTCTGGAGATTGCGATCGGAGACAAAAAATATCATATTATTTCTGATGAACTGGTGATTCTTCTAGCAGTGAGCAGCATCGGAATGATCCGGTATGTGAATGGGTGGAAGGACATGCTCGCCGGAGCGGGGACCGGATTCCTGATCATGAGCGCAGGTGCGCTGATCGGCCGTATGGCGTACCGTAAGCCTGCGGTCGGCGGCGGGGACATCAAACTGTTTTCGGCGGTCGGTCTTGCCGGCGGCCTGTACGGTGTCCTGTCGGTGTTCATCATGACGGCGCTGTTTTCGGCCGGGCACCTGGTTGTCCGGCTGGCAAAGGGAACAGCGGCAAGGGATCAGGCGGTGCCGATGGCGCCGTATATCTTTTTATCCGCACTGGTTTACTATCTGTTTCTCCACGATCACATAGGGATCTGGCTCAGTTCCTGGATCGGATAATGCGCTCCGGGAAGGACTGAAGGGAGGGCGCTGACTGTCGGTTCGGAAGCCGGGAAGATAACTCCTTGCTGTTTTGTGTCAATAAGGTGATTTTTGTCACGGCAGACAGAAGAAATATGGCTCGGGATAGCCGTAAGGCCGGAATTATGATAAGATAAAACATAAGTGTCGAGTATTTCCGGGACAGTATCCGGAAAAAGAACGGAAGAGGAAACAGGATGATTACAGGAAAACAGAGAAGTTATTTAAAGGGCCTGGCGCAGAAGCTGGACCCGACTGTATATATTGGAAAAGCAGGGCTGACAGAGAGCGTGATCAAGTCGATTGAGGATAAGCTCAATGCGTCCGAACTGGTTAAGGTGAAGATTCAGGAGGGCTGTACGCTGCAGCCTAAGGAGACGTGCACGCAGCTTGCAGAACAGCTGGATGCGGAGTTTGTTCAGGCGATCGGACGCCGGTTTGTTCTGTACAGACGCGCAGAAAAGAAGGAGAAAAGAAAGATCGTTCTGCCTCGTGCATAGGGCAGTCCGCAGATTTGCGGAGGCGATCTGTTCAGGTCAGTGCCGGAGGAGGGCCGGACAGCGATTATGACGGTCAGAAATGTTCTGCTTACAATGGAATATGACGGAACGCATTTCTGCGGGTGGCAGAGGCAGCCGAACGTCCGCACCGTTCAGGGCGTGCTGGAAGAAACGCTTTCCCGCGTGCTTCGCATCCCTGTTTCTGTAGATGGGACGAGCCGGACGGATGCCGGGGTGCATGCTCTGGGACAGAGGGCAACCTTTCATGGAGAATTTGGTATGCCGGTGGAGAAGATTCCGCTCGTCGTGAATCGGATCCTTAATGGAAGAACGCCGTCGCCCGGCGAAAACAGCGATCTCAGGATCCTCCGGGCGGAGGAGGTCCCGGAGGAGTTCCACGCGCGGTACCAGTGCATCGGAAAAACGTATGTCTACCGGATCTGGAACTGTGATGTGATGCCGGTGTTTTTCAGAAATTATTTCTGCCATGTTGATCAGGCACTAGATCTGGACGCTATGCGCGCCGCAGGAGCATGTATGGTCGGAACACACGATTTTCAGTGTTTTCAGGCATCGGGATCCAATCCGAGACTGACCACGGTCCGGACAATTTACGCCGTGAACGTCTGCGAAAGGCAAGAGACTTCCGCTGGTGGTTCTGTCGTGGAAATTGAGGTGATCGGGGACGGATTCTTATATAATATGGTTCGCATTATCTCCGGCACTTTGATTGAAGCAGGGCTGCACCGGATGGAACCGGAGGCAGTCAGAGAGATCATTGAATCGAAAGACCGGCAGAATGCAGGACCGACCGCGCCTGCGCAGGGGTTGTATCTGAAAGAAATTTATTATGATACGGACCGGATGAAAGCAGCTGCGGACGAAAAAAGAGTGTGTGACAGCGAACAGTAATCGGCAGGAAATGGGGATATACTATGGCAGATCGAGGATATATCGATAACAGAATGTCTTGGGATGAATATTTTATGGAGATGGCAGAACTGACCTCTCAGAGATCGACCTGTCTCCGCCGCCGGGTCGGCGCAGTCATCGTAAAAGACAAGCATGTAATTGCAACAGGATACAACGGGGCACCGAAAGGGCTGAAGCACTGCGCCGAGCTGGGCGGCTGCCTGCGCGAGAAACTGCATGTCCCGTCCGGACAGCGGCATGAACTGTGCCGCGCGCTGCACGCAGAGCAGAACGCAATTATTCAGGCCGCGACACTGGGACAGAGCATTGAGGACGGAACGATTTACATCACCAACAGTCCCTGTGGAATCTGCGCAAAGATGATCATCAATGCGGGACTGAAGAGGATCGTCGTCCGTGACGGATATCCGGATGAGCTTGCGAAAGAAATCCTGGATGAGGCAGAAATGGAGATTGAGTATCTTCCGCATCCGGATCAGAAGTCAGAAGAGGTGGATCATAATGCAGATCACTAAATTAACTGTTTTGCTTCTGTTTGGTCTGTCTTTTGTAATTTCCTTTGCGGTGACTCCGGCTGCCCGGTGGATGGCTCCGCGGATCGGCGCCATGGATATTCCAAAGGACGCGCGCAGAATGCACACGCACCCGATTCCCAGATTCGGCGGGATGGCGATGTTCCTGGGGACGATGATTCCGATTCTGATTTTTCTTCATAACAATCCGCGGATGATGGCTGCGGCGGTGGGCGGATGTATGATTTACGCGCTCGGTGTTGTCGATGACCTGAAGAATCTTTCGGCAAAAGTCAAGTTTGGAATTGAACTGCTGATTGCGACTCTGATGTACGCGATGGGGCTTAGAATTGAGCTGATTTCAAACTATTTCGGAGGGGGAGGTGACCTTCATTTCGGGACGGCAGTGTGCTTTATCGTGACGGTGCTCTGGATTGTCGGCATTACCAATACAATTAATCTTGTGGACGGCCTTGACGGCCTTGCCGCAGGGGTTGCGATGATCGCCGCGCTGACGATTGCGTATGTCGCGTATATTCACGGCGATACGTATGGCATGGTGCCGGTATGCTGCGCGATGATTTCTCTTGCGGGAAGCTGCGCGGGATTCCTGCCGTATAATTTTTATCCGGCAAGCATCTTTATGGGAGACAGCGGATCACTGTTTCTCGGATTCATGACGGCAACGATGTCTGTAGTCGGACCGCTGAAGCGTTCCACTGTAATCGCTGTGGTCATTCCGGTTATTGTGCTGGGTATCCCTATTTTTGATACCTTTTTTGCTATACTCAGGCGCTGGGTAAACCACCGGCCGATTATGGAAGCCGACAAAGGCCACCTGCACCATCACCTCATGGCATCCGGATTCGGACAGCGGCGCGCAGTGCTGATGCTTTACGGAATTAGCGGGATTATGGGTATGGCGGCTGTCCTGGTCAGCCGTGAACTGATTAAAGATGCGCTGGTGCTGATGATCATCGCCGGCATCTATCTTTATGTCTTCCTGACGGATCCGAATCAGAAACTGCCGCACATCAAAGCTGTGGACACGAATCGTGAGGAAAGACAGCGGGAGCGGATGGCAAAATGGGATCCGAAAGAGCAGGATAAGTACGAATGCCCGATGGATGACCATGAACATAATATTCATGATGGTCACCAGAACGATGAGTGTGATAAAAATCTTAACGAAAGCAAAAGGGATTCTTAAAAGATCCTTAAGATAAGTTAAGGAAAAATGAATACATTGGTGATCGAAGCACAAAGCATGACGGAGTTTTGTTGTTTTCTACAACAAAACTCCGTCTGTTTGTGTGAAGAAAGTGTGAAGTATCCTTAATAGAACCCTGATTTCTGAAGACACTCCGTTATAATAGGGGCATGTTAAACAGATCGCGGGAACGCAGCGGATCAGAAATTGTCCGCCGGAAGGTTCCCCGTCAGCAGACATGCTGATTCATAATACTGGAATTCAGAAAAACGATAAGGAGTGTTTCACAGATGACATCTTGTATGAAAAAAATGACCGCTGGTTTGCTTATGGCGATTGCGATTGTCTTTGCAGCAGGATTCGGTATGCAGGCACACGCCGCGTCGTCCAATACGATTAATGGACTTGCTGCGTATATGAGAACGCAGAATTCTTCGCTGAGCGTCTCCAAGTCCAGACAGCTTGCACAGACTTATGTAAAATATGCCAATCAGAATAATGTCAGTGCCAGAGTGCTGATGGCTATGTCCCAGTGTGAGAGCAGATTCACAGAACGTGCGTATAATCCGGCAGGATATTACGGCATCATGCAGACCACCGCTCAGCTTGGCAGAACGTTTGGCGGAGTCTCCGCTAACAAGCTGTTTAATGCCAAGTACAGCATCAAGACCGGTTCCGCTTATCTGGCATACAATCTCCGTTACTTCAACGGAAATTATACGAAGGCAATTACCGGATACTGCGCTGGTACAGGCGCAGCGGCGCGCGGAGCATCCACACGTCCGGCAAAGGTCCGTCTGGCAGTCAAGAGCAACATCGACAGATACATGTCCAGCCATGGATATGACAATTAGCAGAAAGATGCGGTAAGCGCAGAGATTTTAAGAAACTGAATATGTAAAACCGGACAGACATCTGCCGCAGAACGTTTCCTTTTGTATGATTTTTCCCTTCCTTTCGGTGAAATGCTTTTAAGACGGCAGATGCTGCATCTCCTGGGGCTGTTATAAGACAGCTCCTTTTTTATTGGTTTGCGATTGTCAATCGATGATGATAAAATAATATCCGCGCCTGTATCCAAGGCGGAAAATAAAGAATAACGGAAGGAAACCGCGAGGCGTGTTTCCGTATTGAGATATATTGAAAGCATAAACAGGGAAGTGACAGTAATGAAGTTTGAGACAATCTCTTTTAAGGATGGAAAGCTGATGATTCTGGATCAGACGCTTCTTCCAAATGAAGAAAAATATGTAGAGCTGAGAACTGTGGAAGACGTGTATCAGGCCATAAAGAAGCTGATGGTCCGTGGCGCGCCGGCGATCGGTGACGCCGCGGGATATGGTCTGTACGTCAGTGTCCGCGGCAGTCACGAGGACACGCTTTACGCCTTCAAAGAGGAAGTGCGCAGCGCGGCTGCATACTTAAATTCTTCCCGTCCGACAGCAGTGAATTTAAGCTACGCGCTGAAACGTCAGCTAGACCGTCTGGACGCATATGACGGAGACGTGGAAGGCGCTAAACAGCTCCTTCTGGATGAAGCGGATGCGATCTGTCAGGAAGATGTCGATGCCTGCAGAAAAATGGGAGAATACGGACTTACGCTTCTGAAACCGGAGATGGGCATCCTGACCCACTGCAACGCCGGCGCGCTGGCAACGGCCCGCTACGGAACCTGTCTCGCGCCGATTTATCTGGGCGAAGAGCAGGGATACAATTTCCATGTGTTTGCGGATGAGACAAGGCCGCTTCTTCAGGGCGCCAGACTGACCTCCTGGGAGCTTCACAAGGCCGGGGTCGATGTAACACTGATCTGTGATAACATGGCGGCGTCCGCTATGCGGAAGGGCTGGATTCAGGCTGTGGTTGTCGGATGCGATCGTATGGCGGCCAATGGAGACGGAGCCAATAAGATCGGCACCTCTCAGGCTGCGATCATGGCTAAAGAATACGGAATTCCGTTCTACATGTTTGTTCCGACTTCTACGATTGACCTCGGCACTGCCTGCGGAGACGATATTGTCATTGAAGAGCGGGACGGCGAAGAAATATACAAGATGTGGTATAAGAAGCCGATGGCGCCGGAGGGGATCAAAACCTATAACCCGGCTTTTGATGTCACGGATCATCGGTACATTACCGCTGTCGTGACCGAGAAGGGAATTGCGCGTCCGCCGTATACGGAGAGCCTGCGGAGACTGGTTCATGAGTTATAAGGTCAAATTGCCGTCCTTTGAGGGCCCGTTTGATCTGCTGGTATATCTGATTGAAAGCTCGGAAATGAGCATTTACGACATCCGGATCTCGGAGATCACTGAGCAGTATCTGGCGTATCTGGATAAGATGCGAGACTGGAACGCTGAGGTGTCGTCTGAATTCATGGTTCTGGCTGCTGAACTCCTGCGTATTAAATCGAAGATGCTGCTTCCGGGAGCAGAGAAAAAAACGGAGTTCGGCGGAGTGGTAAAGGAAGATCCCCGCGAGGATCTGGTTCATCAGCTGCTGGAATATAAGCGGTGCAGAGCTGCAGGACAGTCGCTTCAAGAGCGTGCGCGGCAGATGGAGGATGTTTTCACCAAGCCGCAGGAAGATCTTTCGGCGTACACGGAAAATCCGGATGAATATCTGCGCCTGGGGACGGAAGAGTTTCTGCGCGCCTTCAAAATGTTCCTGCACAGAAAAAAACGGCTGGAGGACACCAGAAAGCGATATACGACCATGCGCAGAGAGAAAGAGACGATGCAGAACCGCATGGCTATGATCCGCGATGTGTTCCTGAAGACTCGCCGCGGCGAAGTGCTGGACTTTCAGCAGCTGGTCCCGGGGAAAAATAAGATGGATGTCATCGTGAGTTTTCTTGCCGTCCTGCAGATGGTGCGCAGTCAGTATCTGAATGTCCGGCAATGGAGTCTGTACGGGACGATCGAGGTTTCAGCGGGCGAACGGCCACTGGATGCGTTTTCACCGGAGGAAGAGGCAGAAAATGAGCAGGAGGAAAGGCAGGACAGGGAATCCGCGGAAGCGTAAAGAAAGGGGAGTGTCATGTCGGGCAGCAGAGCAATCATAAAATCTGCGCTTGAATCGATGCTGTACATCTGGGGCCGTCCGCTTCGGGCGGGTGATGCGGCAAAGGTTTTTGGGCTGACTGAGGAAGAGGCGATTTCACTGTTTCTGGAACTGCAGAAAGAATATGAGGCGCGCGACAGCGGAATCCGCATCCGCAGAATAGAGAACGCGTTTCAATTTATTACTGCGCCGGAGAATGCGGAGTTTATCCGCCGTTTTTGTACACCGGTAAAAGAAAAGCGTCTGACACAGGCATCGCTTGAGGTTCTGGCGATTATTGCCTATCTTCAGCCGGTCACAAAGGGCAGGATCGATCAGATCCGGGGCATCAAATGCGACCGGGTTGTCGAGGGGCTGATGGAGAAAGGCCTGGTCGAAACCCGGGGACGGTCATCCGGTGTCGGCCGTCCGATTCTGTACGGGACAACAGAATCGTTTCTGGAGTACCTGGGACTTGAAAGTCTGGATGATCTTCCGGAGATCTCAGAAGAGGGGATTCTGAGAGATGATCAGGAAGAGAACGCAGACAGGGAAAGTAAGGGATTGGAGAATGAGAAAATGATAGAACAGGGGAATATTATCATGGTTGGCATGCCGTCATGCGGAAAAAGCACGATCGGAGCCGCACTTGCAGAGGCTGCGGGGAAACAGTTCCTGGACGCGGATTCTGTAATTGAGAAACAGGAGGGGCGTACGCTGCAGGATATTATCGATGCGGATGGAAATGAATATTTTGCAGAGGCAGAGCGAAGAGCGCTTCTGTCGATTCATACACAGAACACCGTTATTGCCACCGGCGGCAGCGCAATCTTTGCCGAGGATGCTATAGAGCGTCTGCGCAAGACTGGAACTGTTGTCTATATCCGCATTCGTGAGGATACTGTGGAGCAGCGCCTGGATAACCTGGACAGCAGAGGCGTCACAATGGAGGAGGGGCAGACGCTCGCCGATCTGTACGCGCTCCGCACACCGTATTATGAGAAGCATGCCGATATCACCGTAGACGGCGACGGAAGGCCGGTAGAGGACGTCGTAGCGGAAATCTGCAGACAGGTTCAGGCGCTCTCGAACTGATCCATTTGACAACTGCGCGCAGTATCGGTAAAATATGGATAAATATAACTATCAACAGAAAGGCGTGATTATCATGAAGAGAATTAAAACGATCCAGACAAGAGATCTGAACAAGAGCATTGTAAATGGCGGCTGCGGCGAGTGCCAGACTTCATGCCAGAGTGCATGCAAGACGTCCTGCGGCGTTGCGAACCAGAAGTGCGAGAAGAGCCTGTAATGATTCATCAGTACAAGCTGAACGGATATAACATTGTTCTGGACGTAAACAGCGGTTCTGTACATTGCGTGGATGATGTCGCTTACGACATCATCCAGCTTTTTTGTGAGGCAAAAGACAACGGACAAGAGCCGGACCGCGATTCTGTCAGGGAACAGATTCTGGCCAAGTATCATGACAGAGAAGACGTTACGCCTGAGGACATTGAAGAAACGATGCATGATATCGATGAACTTGAACAGCAGAAAAAACTGTTTGCAGACGATATCTGGGAGCCGAGCGCGGGCATCCTGAAGGAGCGCCACACAGAAGTCAAGGCGCTGTGCCTGCACGTCGCGCACACCTGCAACCTGAATTGCGAATACTGTTTTGCAAGTCAGGGACGCTTCCATGGAGAACGTGCGATCATGAGCTGGGAAACAGCCAAACAGGCTATCGACTGGCTGGTTGCCAATTCCGGCGACCACTACAATCTCGAGGTCGATTTCTTTGGCGGAGAACCGCTTCTGAACTGGGAAGTCGTCAAGAAAACGGTCGCATATGCGCGCACCCTGGAAGAAAAGCACCATAAACATTTCCGTTTCACCCTGACCACGAACGGCGTCGGCATCAATGATGAGGTGATCGACTTCACCAATAAAGAGATGAATAATGTCGTTCTGAGCCTGGACGGACGGAAAGAAGTGCACGATCATCTGAGAAAGTTCATTGACGGACGCGGAAGCTACGATGAGATTGTTCCGAAGTTCCAGAAACTGGTCAAGGCGAGAGGAGACAAGGAATACTATATCCGCGGAACGTTCACGCATAATAACGTAGATTTTACAGAAGATCTGTTCCATATGGCAGATCTCGGATTTGACCGTCTGTCCATCGAACCGGTTGTATGCGCTCCAGACGAGCCGTACGCACTGACTGAGGACGATCTTCCGGAAATCTTCCGCCAGTATGAAATCCTGGCAAAATGGCTGATGGAGCGTGAAAAGGCCGGGAAGCCGGTTGTGTTCTACCACTACATGCTGGATCTTGAGGGCGGACCGTGCATCTATAAGCGGATTTCCGGATGCGGTTCGGGAACTGAATATTACGCGGTTACTCCTTGGGGAGACCTGTTCCCGTGTCATCAGTTTGTCGGCGACGAGAAGTTCAAGATGGGCGATATCTGGCACGGCATCACGCGGGAAGACATTAAGGACGACTTCAAGATGTGCAATGTCTATGCAAGAGAAGAGTGCAGGAACTGCTGGGCGCGTCTCTACTGCTCCGGCGGCTGCGCAGCTAATGCATACCATGGCACAGGCGATATCAAGGGCGTCTATGAATATGGCTGTGAGATTTTCAGAAAGCGCATGGAGTGTGCTGTTATGATTCAGGTAGCGAAGGCTCTGGGTGATCTCGATCCGCAGACAAAATAAAAACGAGCAAGAACAATCCTGCAGGAGGCAGCGGAACACTATGCCGCAGCCTCCTTTCAGCTAAGAGGGAATAAACGATGAGAATCAATAAATATATTGCGGACGCCGGCATCGCAAGCCGCAGAAAAGCCGATGAGCTGATTCGCAGCGGACAGGTTAAGGTAAACGGGGCAGTTCTGACGCAGCCGGGATATGACGTGCAGGACGGTGATGAAGTTAGCGTATCCGGTCAGAAGCTTTTTCACCGGGAACAGCCGAAAGTCTACTATATGCTGAATAAGCCGGTCGGCTGCATCACTTCCGTGCATGATGAGAAAGGACGCCCGACCGTCATGGACTGCATGGCGGAGATCGAGGAGCGCATCTATCCTGTCGGACGCCTGGATTATCAGACTTCCGGCCTGCTGTTCCTGACCAACGACGGTGATTTTGCCTATCGGCTCACCCATCCGAAACATGAGGTCGGAAAGACGTATGTTCTACGTGCTGAGGGCAGCCTGAGTCACCGGCAGCTTCAGCGTCTGCGCAGCGGCGTGGATATCGGAGGGTTCCGCACGTCACCGGCAGAAGTGCGTGTGCTGAAATGCAATAAACATTCTACCGTTCTGGAAATGACCATTCATGAAGGAAAAAACCGCCAGATCCGACGCATGCTGGAAGCTGTCGGAAGCCGGGTCATTGAACTGGAGCGCATCGCTTACGGGAATATCGTTCTCGGGCATTTAAAGCCGGGGCATTTCCGCAAGCTGAATCCGTCGGAAGTTGACTATCTGATGCGGAAGGCCTGAGACCAGGACCGGATGCTGAAAGTTCCGTAATATCAGTTGCAGTCATAATGGAGGAGCGCATGAAGAAAAGCAAATTTAAAGTGCTGGAAGGCGGCCTGTCATCGAAAGAGGAGGCTTCCGGTGAATATCCGGATCATCCATCCGGAACCCTTTATATGGAGCGCAGCGCGCTGAAATTCACAGATGCGTGGATCACCGATACGCGTCTGATGGGAGTCGTCTGTCTTGGGATCCGCTGGCAGATTATCGGCGGCAGGAACTCTGAGTTTCTGCAGTTCTTCTATTTTGATGCTGTGGAATACGGATTTGACCGCTTTGATTATCTGATGGACCCGGATCCCGATGAGGAGCAGGATATGGAAGCTTCCTATATCGGAGGGCTCGGCGGATCCAAGGTTTCCGTTACGGAGCGGGAGGCTGTGCATCTGGTGCATAAGTATGCGCGTTTTAACCTGGAGCGGCAGATGTATCTTCCGGAGGGGCAGCCGATGTATCAGTTCCTTCTGCTGATGCAGGACACGCTGACAAAAATGGAGAGTCAGCTGCTTCTGGAGAAGTCCTGCATCACACCGCGCAGCCGGGTGGAGGCCGTGAATTACTTTTTGATGCGCTACACCGACTGTGACTGGGAGGCGGTTTCCATATTGACGGACGGGGAGATTCCGCGCGACCGCCTGAAGGGACATGGACATATGGGCGTGTTCAGCAATCACACAGAGGATGATCCTGAGGATCCAGACGCGCTGAAATGCCGAACGATCGTATCGGAATCCGATGATTCAGAGCGCTTCTATCTGCTGATGTCGACGTTTCAGTTTCCGGAAGGGAAAAAGAAAATCACAGCTTTCACGGTCGATGATCAGATGGCGATTACCGATCAGGAAGCGTATCTCAATCTCCTGCATAAGGAATATGTAATGGTGTTCGACTATACAGGGCCCCTGGATTCATTCGGACGTCAGTCCACCCGCCTGCTTCACCGTGCGATGGTGATGGAGGAAGAGGAGGGAACGACGTATATGATCTACCGCACCAATAATGATCATGCGCTGAGGAGTGATTTTCATCTGTACGATGATCTCATCGGCATCTATTACATGGGAAAGATCGGCCAGCTGGTGATTTCCAGCAATACACCGATAGACGCCAGGACGCTGGAATTTGACCTTCTGACCTCTCCGGCCGCAAAGTATCTGAAACTGAAGCAGAACCTCCTCTTCAGCGAGCCGGTCATGAATAACTTTTTGATGAGCGGGATGGCGGATTTTGAGGATTTTCTCGATTTAATCCGTGAATAGCAGGAATGCATAACAGGAAAGGATGATTGGCATGCAGAGGGAAACGGAACGCTGTTATCAGGATGACGTCTATCAGAAAACCTGTACGGCAGAGGTTGTGGAAATCCGTGAAGACAGAAAAGGCAGAGCTCTGCTCCTTGACCGGACTGTTTTTTGTCCGGAAGGCGGGGGACAGGGCAGTGACCGCGGAACAGCGAAGCTTGAAAACGGACGGATTCTGGAAATTACAGATGTGCAGGAATCGGACGGAGAGCTGCTCCATTACTTCTGTGAGAAGGAGGGCGTGACTTCCGCGGCGGTTCAGGCAGGCGATGTTCTGACGCTTCACCTGGACTGGGACGTCCGGTTTGACCATATGCAGCGCCATGCGGGAGAGCACATTCTGTCCGGCGCACTGCACCGGCTGTTTGGGGCGTTTAACCGCGGTTTTCACATGGGCGATGCGTGTATGACTATTGACGCGGCGTTTCATCCGGAAGGCGAGGAGACGAGCATGATTGACCTTGCCGCGTATCCGGATTATCAGAAGGTAACCTGGGAGATGGCGCTTCAGGCGGAGCGCGAGGCAAACCGCGTGATCTGGGAAGACGCGCCGATTACCGTCCGCTACTTTCAGACAAAGGAAGAAGCGGAGCAGATGCCGCTGCGCAAGAGGCTGAATTTTGAAGAGGATATTTCTGTCGTAACCGTCGGTGACGCAGAGCATCCGCTGGACTGTTGTCCGTGCTGCGGAACTCATCCGGATTCTTCCGGGCAGGTCGGTCTGGTTAAAGTGTATAAAGTTGAGGCGAACCGCGGGTGTACGCGGATTTATTTTGAAGCCGGAAAGCGCGCGCTGGAGCACTATGAGCGCCAGTATGATCTGCTGCTGAGTCTGGGTGAGCGGCTGTCCGCGGGCGAGCAGGATCTCTCTGAGAAACTGGACCGTCTGATAGAAAAAGAAAATGCGCTCCATAATGAGGTGTATCATCTGAAACAGGCGCGTGTGAATGCGGCTGCGGAGGAGCTGCGGGAAGCGATGCGTCCCGGACTGGTCCGCCGGTTTTCCGATCTCTCATCTGATGAAATTCTGCGGGTGGAGAAGAAGCTGAAAGGCGCGGCAGAAGGCGTGATCTTCTTGGTGCAGACCAGGGAACGGGCTGTTTTCCTTTTGTCGGACGGAGGGACAAAAAGTGACTGTGCGGCGATAGTAAAGGAAATTGCGCGGCCGCTTGGCGGTAAGGGCGGCGGAAAGCCGGAGAGTGCGCGTGTGATGTTCCAGGATGCGGACACGATGGAAACATTTTTGAAAGAAGCGCTGGATTCTCTGAATTAGACAAAACGTGCCGGTTGTATATTGCGCCGGATGCTGTATTCACTATAATAGAATAAAATAATCCTTATCGAGAGCGGCTGAGGGAATAGGCCCAGTGAAGCCCGGCAACCTGTTATGCGAAGGTGTACAAGGTGCCAAATCCTACAGGAATAAACCATCCTGAAAGATGAGGAAAGGTTTGAAGATCAATCCTTTTCTCGCGTAGAAAAGGATTTTTTTATGACCGTTTATGTAAACTGAAGGGAGTTAACAGAAATGAAGAGATTATTTACCTCAGAATCTGTAACGGAAGGACATCCTGATAAAATCTGTGACCAGGTTTCGGATGCGATTCTGGATAAATTAATTGAGCAGGATCCGGACAGCCGTGTTGCCTGCGAGACAACGACAACGACAGGATATGTCATGGTTATGGGTGAGATCAGCACCAAGGGATACGTGGATATTCCGGCTACAGTAAGAGGAGTACTGAAGGATATCGGATACGACCGCGCAAAGTACGGTTTTGACTGTGAGACATGCGCAGTGCTGTCCGCGATTGATGAGCAGTCCTCCGACATCGCTATGGGCGTAAACGAGGCTGAGGAATATAAGGAGTCTTCGGAGAAGGATGATCTGGACAAGATCGGCGCCGGAGACCAGGGAATGATGTTCGGCTATGCCTGCAATGAGACACCGGAATACATGCCGATGCCGATCGAAATGGCGCATAAGCTAGCGCGCCGCCTGGCTGAGGTCAGAAAGGACGGAACGCTGGATTATCTCAGACCGGATGGAAAAACTCAGGTTACGGTTGAATATGATGATGATAAGGTTAAGCGCGTAGACACCGTTCTGGTTTCTACACAGCACAGTCCGGAAGTTTCACAGGCGCAGATTAAGAAGGACATCATTGAGCATGTCATTAAGCCGATCATTCCGGCAGAATATCTGGATGACAAGACGCGTTACATTGTCAATCCGACAGGACGCTTTGTCATCGGAGGACCGCAGGGAGATTCCGGACTGACAGGACGTAAGATTATTGTAGATACCTACGGCGGCTATGCTCGTCACGGCGGCGGAGCATTCTCCGGAAAGGATCCTACAAAGGTAGACCGTTCCGCATGCTATGCTGCAAGATGGGTGGCAAAGAACCTGGTTGCCGCAGGACTGGCTGACCGCTGTGAGCTGCAGGTCGCTTATGCGATCGGTGTTGCTGAGCCGGTTTCCATTTCTGTAAACTCTTTCGGAACTGGCAAGAAGGACGATGAGGAGCTTGCGGAGATCGTCAAGAGACACTTTGACCTGAGACCGGGCGCAATCATCAGAGATCTGGATCTGAAGAGACCGATTTACCGTCAGACAGCCGCTTACGGACACTTCGGAAGAACCGACATCGATGTTCCATGGGAGCACCTGGACAAGGTTGAGGAGCTGAAGGAGGAGCTGTAAGTCTTTGAAAATTGAAGGATGAGCTGTTTCTGCTGCAGCACGTGCTGCTGCGGAGGCAGCTGGGCGGCCGCGGCTTTCCGGGGATGTGCAGATGTGCACGTTTTCCGGGGCCGCGGCCTTTTTGTGTGTTCGGGGAACGGGTATTTGAAGGGAACCGGGCACCGGTTCGCAAAGAAAAGAAAAGGAAGGACGGAAATCCAGGAATCTGGCCGTTTTTGGTGTGATATTCAAAAGAACGGAATCTTTTTATCCGGAGAATATGATACAATGGCTGTGTTTCTGAAGGGGTTAGTATGAATATCCATATAGAAAAAGGAGAGAAGGGAATGTCAAAGAAAACTGCAATGTTTCTTGTCGCACTGACTTCCGCGTTCTGGGGTCTGTCTTTTACTGCGTCCAATCTGCTGTTGAAAACGATGGATCCGATTATGATTCTGGAGGTTCGCTGGACGATTGCGTCTGTTATTTTTGCCGGGATGATTGCCGCCGGAAAACTGCAGATCAGCTTTCAAAAGAAAAGCGTAAAATATTTTCTGCTTGCTGCTTTTCTTGAGCCGTGTCTGTATTCTATTTTTGAGACATATGGACTTTCACTGACTTCGCCGTCCGTCAGTTCGATATTTATTGCGACGATTCCGTGTATGTCGATGATTCAGGGCGTGCTGTTCTTTCATGGAAAGGCAGAGCTGAAGAGAATTGCCGCTATCGTGCTGGCCTTTCTGGGAGTTGCGGCTTCAACAGTCCTGGCGCCTGGATTTCAGCTCGGAGGACGGGCATCCGGATATCTTCTCATGATCGGCGCAGTGTTTACCGGAGGACTATATTCCCACGCCAGCAGCGCGGCAAGCCGGGACTATGAACCGGCGTCGATTACAGCGATGATGGCGTTTGAAGGCATGGTTTGGTTCCACTTGATCGGTTTTCTGAAAGGTGATGGCCTGCAGGCGTGGAAAATCGCGTTCCGCACACCGCGTAATGCCGGCGCTGTGCTGTTCCTGGGAATCTGCTGTTCCGCGGTCTGCTACCTCGCATATAATAAACTCCTGGCATATCTGGAGCCGTCAGCGGTCAACAACCTGTCCGGAAGCACCACGACCATCGTCGGAGTCGTTGTGGGGATTGTTCTGGCCGGTGATTCCTGGGGGCTGTATACGATAGCCGGCCTGGGACTCACGCTGGCAGGTGTGTGGCTGACGAGCAGGGAGCTGGGGACTGCGGAGAAGGAGCTTCCATGCAGGGAATGTTTGAAAGAGTGAAGCAGAAGTAATGTTAGAGAATGGCGATACGCCATATGCAAGAACGGACGGATTCGTTGCAATAACTAGGTTCTGCCCATTTTACTTCCAAACTTGAGATACCAGGAATATAGAGAACTGATTGGAAAGCAGACCAGTCTAAAATTACAGGAAAGTTCCGATCACAAGTATGCAATTAACTGCCCATCTTTAGTTATCTATTTCCTCGTTTTTCGTGATTTCGGAACACAAAAAGGACTTTGGCTTTTTCTGTTACGAAAAAATATAATAATTGCGGTTCCGGAACGCATTTACGAGTTGTTTTAGAGTGGTGCCGGAGCTGTAGTGTGAAAATGTATGTAAATGTGTGCAAGGGGAGCCGGCAGGGCGAAAACATAGAGAAACGCACGGGAGATGTACTTGTGATAGTACAAGTTCCGTGCGTTTCTACTCATTTCAGCCTGATTTTCTGGTATTGCAGGGAAACAGAGTTGTGCACAATCAAAAGAAACTCCTATTTGTGTTCTGAAATCCGGTATTTTTGGAAGACGGATAACAGAAAAACGGAAAGTGCGATTTTGATTGGTATGGAATGCAGATCATTTTTTATGGCCATACCCGGATGCGATGATTTGCCGTCTAATTTCAGGAATAAAGAATAAAAAACTTGTATCAAGAACACAACTCTGTTATTATAAATCATAAATTCAATGATTATTTGTAGCCTGGCAACAATGACAGTGTGCGGAAGAGATTGTAAGACGGCGCTGTGATGTAGATCTGCCCGGTTTGGATGTTTATGTAATGGATGGAGGAAAATTGATGGGAGTTAAAGTACTGAAGTTTGGAGGTTCTTCAGTTGCTGACGGAATCCAGCTAAAGAAGCTGAAGGAGATCGTCGAGGCTGATCCGGATAGAAGATATGTTGTGGTTTCCGCGCCGGGAAAACGATTTGACGGCGATAATAAGGTGACTGATCTGCTGTATCTGTGTAAAACGGAGATTGACAATCACATCCCGTATGACCAGGTTTTTCAGGTCATTATTGACCGCTACAGCGCGGTGAAGCTGAATCTTGGCATTCAGGTGGATCTGAAGAGCAGGTATGAGGAAATCAGGAAGAATATCGAAGCCGGATGCTCAGTCGACTATCTCGCCAGTCGCGGAGAGTTCCTCTCAGCCGTACTTGTTGCCGCGTATCTGGGATATGATTTTGTGGATACGGCCGGACTGATTCAGTTTGACTCCCGAGGAAGACTTCTGCCGGAAGAAACCAATGAGGCGCTGAAGGCGGAGCTGGCTAAGCATGAAAGAGCGGTTCTTCCGGGATTCTACGGAACGCAGAAAGGGACGGACAAGGTCCGCGTCTTCTCCAGAGGCGGATCGGATGTTACAGGCTCTTTGGTTGCCCGCGCCGTTGAAGCGGATGTATACGAGAACTGGACAGACGTGTCGGGACTTCTGATGGCAGACCCGCGTATTGTCGAGAATCCGAAGCCGATCGACCAGATTACATATGTAGAGCTTCGAGAGCTTTCTTACATGGGCGCGAGCGTGCTGCATGAGGATGCGGTCTTCCCGGTCAGAGGCGCGAACATTCCGATCAACATCAGAAATACCAATAAGCCGGATGACCCGGGTACAATGATCACAACCACCCGTCCGGAGAATACGAGCCGGATTTTGAGCGGAGTTGCCGGAAACAAGGATTTTACAGTAATCGCAATCTACAAGAATATGCTGAACAAGGAGGTCGGATTTATCCGCCGCGTTCTGACGATTCTGGAGGATCTGGACGTCAGTTTTGAACATATTCCGACTGGAATCGACACCGTTTCTGTTGTCATTTCCAATGATCAGCTGCCGGAGGGCAAGCTGGACGACGTTCTGGACGCGCTGGAGCGCCAGGTTGCTCCGGACAGCATCACGGTGCATGATGATATCGCGCTGATTGCGGCTGTAGGAATCGGCATGAGCCGCCGCCTGGGAACATCTGCCCGCCTGTTCACTGCGCTTGCAGAGGCCGGCGTCAACGTGCGGATGATCGACCAGGGGTCTTCTGAGATCAATATCATCGTCGGCGTATCTAATGAGGACTTTGACACCGCGATTAAAGCCATATATAACGCGTTCAATTCCGAGAAAGATGATGTGCTCGCCAACACCCTTGCGAAGATAAACGCGTAGACGCACGCCGGATACGGATACCGACCTGTTTCAGGTGCCTGAGAAACCGGCTCGATAAGGCGGGGACTCTGCGCCGGGAGGCCGCTGCAACACACGTAAATATCAGAAATTACAGCTGCTCTTTCCTGAGTTGTATATTCCATGCGGAATGTACAATAGAAAGAGCAGTTTTTCTGTTGACACTAAATATCACAGGATGTATACTTAACTACGCTAATGATTAACAGTGTTAAATATAAACGATGTTAAATAACACGGTTAATTGTGTTCACAGTCAAGTAATTTATCAGGGTGTGCAAAAGTCCAGGATGATCGCGTGAGCGCAGCCGGGCGCCCCTCTTGGAAAGGAGAGTTTTGTCGTGGAAAATGAGACGGGAAGAGCGTTTATCCGGTCGTTCAGGCAGTTCCATAAACTTCGGAGCCATATGAATATCGTTCCGGGCCTGAAACAGAGTGAATTTATGGTTATGGGAACGGCGGCGCGGATACGCTGTAATGATCCGAAGAAGCAGATACGGGTTTCCGAGCTGATCCGTCTGACGCGGATGCCGGCTCCGGGATTGTCCAGGACTCTTCGCAGTATGGAAAAGAAGGGGTATCTGAAACGCACGCAGGATCCGGAAGACCGCAGAAACACGCTGGTTGTGTTCACGCCGAAAGGGGAGAATCTCTGGAAGGCAGCTTCTCATGTTATGGAAATGTTTTACGGGGAACTGCTCGCGAGATTTGGTGAAAACCGCATCGAAGAACTGATCAGTCTGCAGAATGAGCTGTATAAGACCGCCGTAGACATCTTGAAAAGCGACAAACAGGTTTTTCAGAAGGAATTTCTGCAGACGGCAGGCGGGGATATGCCGGAGGAACCGGATGAGACGAAGTCTGATGCTGAGGAGGAATAGAGATTGAAGTATTTAATTAAGAATTTAAAACCGTACTGGTTCGTCGTGATTATTCTGACGGCGCTCCTGGCGGTGCAGGGATTCGGTGAGATGTCTATGCCGCAGTACACGCAGGACATCATCGATACAGGAATCCAGAACCGGGGTGTGGAGCACATCCTTCCGACAAAGGTAAAACAGCAAGAGTATAACGAAGCGCAGATGTTCATGTCCGCCTCGGAAAAGAAGGCATGGAAAAACAGCTACAAACAGGACGGAAATGTGTACGTCCTGAATGCATCTGAGAGCAGGCTGGATAAGATGGATGACCAGCTCCTGGAGCCGATTGTGCTGACGTATCAGCTCGGTCATATTTCACCTGCGCAGTATAAGGCGATGGTGAAGCGTCAGCTGAAGGCCGCCGCAGAAGTACAGAAAAAAGCGATGCAGAAAGCAGCTGCATCTTCAGGAATGAACGGCGCGCAGATGGCTGCGATGCAGAAATCTGCACAGGCCGGCGCACAGGCGCAGAGCAGGGGCGCTTCTCAGATGGATCCTTCTGCAATGCTGAAGAAGATTGATTCCATGTCTGTTCAGGAAATCGCGGACGCCGCAGGGATGAAGGTTCGCGTGTTCCATGCCAAGGATCAGAATGGAAAGAACAAGACGTATGTGGACATCCGTGAAGCGATGCAGAAGATGATCAGCAGCGGCCAGATGAGCAGCGCACAGATTCATCAGATGAAGAAACAGATCAATAAGACGATCAAAACGGTCGGCCCTAAGACACTGACCTCCATGGGATACAAATACGCGTACGATGCAGAAAAAGACGCGGGAGTTTCAGTCAACGCGCATCAGATTTCCTATCTGTGGGGTGCGGGAAAGAGAATGTTCCTGATGGCTCTGATTATGCTGGCGGCAGCGATTGCGGTATCTTTCCTCGCATCCAGAATCGGCGCGGGCGTCGGACGTGACCTGAGGGATAAGGTGTTCCGGAACGTCATCGGCTATTCCAACGCAGAGATGGATAAATTCCAGACTTCTTCGCTGATCACGCGCGCAACCAATGATGTGCAGCAGGTGCAGCAGATTACAACGATGATGCTCAGAATGGTCCTGTACGCGCCTGTACTCGGAATCTGGGGTATTATCAAGGTTTACCAGACACATGCAAAGATGAGCTGGGTGATCCTGCTCGGTGTTGCTGTCATCATCGGATTTGTTCTGACGCTGATGGCGATTGCCATGCCGAAGTTCAAGATTATGCAGAAACTGGTCGACAAGCTGAACGGCGTCTCCCGTGAGATTCTGACCGGACTGATGGTCATTCGCGCGTTCGGCCGCCAGAAGACGGAAGAAGAGCGGTTTGACGCTGCAAATATCGACTTAAAGCGCACACAGCTCTTCACCAACCGCGTCATGACTTTCATGATGCCGACGATGATGCTGATTATGAATGCGCTGTCGATTCTGATTACCTGGGTCGCAGCTTCCCGTGTAAATTCCGGAACGCTGCAGGTCGGCGCGATGACGGCGTTCATTACATACGCTATGATCATTGTTTCTGCGTTCATGATTATTACTGCGATGTCGATTATTCTGCCGAGAGCCGGAGTTGCAGCGCAGCGAATTGATGAAGTCGCGACTACGGTATCTTCCATTCAGGATAAAAAGGATGCAGAGAAGCTTCAGGGAGGACGCGGAGAGGTAGTGTTCTCTCACGTGGACTTTAAATATCCGGGCGCGGAAGCGAACGTCCTGTCTGATATCGATTTCACTGCGGAGCCGGGAAAAGTCACGGCGATTATCGGCGGAACCGGTTCGGGAAAGAGCACGCTGATTAATCTGATTCCGAGATTCTACGATGTCACAGGAGGATCAATCACTGTTGACGGAAAAGACATCCGCGATGTCACCATGCATTCTCTGCGCGATGAAATCGGTTTTGTTCAGCAGAAAGGTATTCTGTTCTCCGGAACTATCGCAAGCAACATTCGGTTCGGAAACGCGGATGCGAGCGATGAGGAGATGAAGCGTGCGGCGTCGATTGCCCAGGCAGAGGACTTTATTTCGGAGAAGGATGAACAATATGACAGCTATATCTCGCAGGGCGGAAATAACGTGTCCGGCGGACAGAAACAGAGACTGTCTATCGCCAGAGCCATTGCCAAGAATCCGAAGATCTTGATTTTTGATGACAGCTTCTCCGCTCTGGACATGAAGACCGACGCAAAGCTGAGAGAGATTCTGGAAACAGAAGAGAAAGACACCACGAGGATTATCGTGGCGCAGAGAATCAGCACCATTCTGCACGCAGACCAGATCCTGGTCATGGACGAAGGCAGGATCGTCGGAAAAGGCACGCATCAGGAACTGATGAAATCCTGTGAGGTTTACCGGCAGATTGCAGAATCGCAGCTGTCTGAGAAAGAACTGGAGGAGATGGCATAATGGCAGAACAGAATAAATCTATGCCGCGCAGAAACTCCGGAATGCGCGGGCCGCACGGTCCCGGCGCGATGGGCGCGGTTGAAAAACCGAAGAATTTTAAAAAGTCGTTTAAGGAACTGATGGCCTATATCGGCCGGTATAAAATCGGCGTCTTTGCCGTCATGATTCTGGCGGCTGGTTCTACAGTATTCAACGTTGTCGGACCGAAGATCATGGGTCATGCGACGACAGAGCTGGCCAGCGGTCTGATGCGAAAAGTCGCGGGCACGGGCGGCATCAATTTTGATAAGATTGCACACATTCTGATCCTGACACTTGCGCTGTACCTTATCAGCGCGGGTCTGAATTTTGTTCAGGGCTGGATTATGACGGGAATTACTCAGAAAGTCGTTTACCGCATGCGAAAGGAGATTGCAGAGAAGATCAACCGCATGCCGATGAAATACTTTGAAAGCCGCCCGATCGGCGAGGTGCTGTCCAGAATCACCAACGACGTGGATACCCTGGGGACCGGACTGAACCAGAGCATCACGATGATCATTTCCGCGGTCGCGACAATCGTGGGCGTCATCGTCATGATGCTGACGATTTCCCCGCTGATGACACTGATCGCCCTGGTCATGATCCCTTTGTCCGCATTGCTGATGGGCATCGTTATCAAGATGTCGCAGAAATACTTTAAACAGCAGCAGGCGTCTCTGGGCGTGATCAACGGTCAGGTTGAGGAGAATTTTTCCGGTCAGCAGGTGGTCAAGGCATTTAACCGTGAAAAGCAGACGATTGCTGAATTTTCCAAGACCAATGATGAACTGTTTACTTCAGCCTGGAAGTCGCAGTTCCTGTCCGGCGCTATGATGCCGCTGATGAATTTTGTCGGATATCTGGCATACGCAGGCGTTGCAATCGCGGGCGGTATGCTTGCCATTCGGAATGTCATCGGAATCGGAGATATTCAGGCATTTATTCAGTACGTCCGCAATCTGACACAGCCGATGGCGCAGATTTCTCAGGTTATGAACCAGGTACAGTCCATGACCGCGGCGTCTGAGCGTGTGTTCCAGCTGCTGAATGAGGAGGAGACGGATCTGCAGAAGGACAGCCCGCTTCCGCTGAAAGAGGTGAAGGGCGAGGTTGAATTTGATCACGTCGCGTTTGGCTACGATCCGGATCAGATGATTATCCATGATTTCTCGGCAAAGGTTGAACCGGGCAAGACAGTAGCCATTGTCGGCCCGACTGGTGCGGGAAAGACGACAATCGTAAAGCTGCTGATGCGTTTCTATGATGTGAATTCCGGCGAGATCTGCCTGGACGGACAGGATATTCGGACGTTCAGCCGTCTTGACCTGAGAAAATATTTCTCCATGGTGCTTCAGGATACCTGGCTGTTCTCGGGAACCATCCGCGAAAATATCCGGTACGGAAGACTGGACGCGACGGATGAAGAGGTGGAGGCTGCCGCAAAGGCCGCGCACGCGGATCACTTTATCCGTACGCTTCCTGGTGGTTATGACATGGTGCTGAATGAAGAGGCGTCCAATATTTCACAGGGACAGAAGCAGCTGCTCACCATTGCGAGAGCAATGCTGGCTGACCGTGAGATCTTGATTCTGGATGAGGCAACTTCCTCCGTCGATACCAGAACCGAGAAACAGATTCAGAACGCGATGAACCGCCTGATGCAGGGTCGTACGAGCTTTGTGATTGCGCACCGTCTTTCTACGATCAAAGATGCCGATATGATCCTTGTGATGAATCACGGCGACATCGTCGAGCAGGGAACGCATGAGGAACTGCTTGCCAAGAACGGCGCTTATGCGGATCTGTATAATTCACAGTTTGCAGAAGAGGAAGAATAACACCAAGCTGAGAATAACGAGAGCATATAACTGAAGAAAAAACCGGCAGTGCCGCTGCGCGATGCGATATTTCGCTGTTTCGCGCAAGCGGCATGTTCTTTTTATGCAGAACATATCCTGACGATTCGATACGCGTTCAAGCGGTCAGATGAGGGATATTATTCATCCTTCACACGTCCTGCATTTTCATTATCGGAAAAATAGTATATAATAAACAATAAAGTCTTATTTTCACTGTGCGTCTGCGCATGGAAAAGAAAATAGGAAAGGAGGGAGGGCATGGAGATAGCTGCAAAAATCGGCTGAGCGACGTGCCCGGGAAAAGAATGAAAAAATTAATTACGATCAGCCGTGAATATGGAAGCGGCGGCAGAATTATCGGAGGCCTGGTGGCAAAAAAGCTGGGCGTCGCGCTGTATGACCGTGAAATACTTGATATGGCTGTGGAGAAGAGCGGCCTTTCCAGGGAGATTATTGAAACGGCTGAACTGAGAGCAAAGAATAATTTTTCATATTCTCTGGCTTCAGCGGTAAATTTCAGCGAAGGCCTTTCCGGAGAAACGATTTCTGTTAATGAAAAACTATTTCTGACGCAGTTTGACATCATCACACAGATCGGTCAGACTGGAGAGGGCGTGATTATCGGACGCTGCGCAGATTATGTCCTGCGTGATCTTCCAGGCGTAACCAATGTATTCGTCCACGCCAGACTGGAGGACCGGATTGAACGCGCGGTAGATGTATACGGTGATGAGCCGGATAAGGTAAAAAATATCATCCGCACATATGATAAGGCAAGAAAGAATTATTATAACTATCATACTTCCCAGAAATGGGGAGATTACATCAACTACGACCTGTCCATCAACACCAGTCATGTCGATGAGGAGACAGCGGCGCAGCTGATTGTGGATTATGTAAAGAACAGGAATAATAAACATTAAATGGAGAGGAGGACATCATGAGTAAGGATACAGACAAGAGAGAAAAGAAACAGGAAGAACAGCAGCCTGGTATCCAGGACGCGCTGAAAGCGGCAGGAGCGATCGTCGGCATCGGCCTGGTTGCGGGGATCACACTGGTCATGGGAATGAATAAGATTATGAAAGAAATCTTTGTCAATGACGACTGGCCGGATGAAGAGTGGTCCAGCGACGACTGGGCAGGAGAGGATCTGGACTAGCCGTATCCTCTGCAGCGTCAGAAAATAATAAACCCTCATTCATTAGAGGAAGAAAGGAAAGCGTAGTTAGAAATGACAGAACAGAAGGCATCCAAAGGCACGTACTATATTACCACCCCGATTTATTATCCGAGTTCCAATCTGCACATCGGGCATACTTACTGCACGGTTATGGCAGACGCGATGGCGCGGTTTAAGAGATTGAGCGGTTATGACGTCCGTTTCCAGACCGGAACGGATGAGCACGGACTGAAAATCATGCAGAAAGCCAGAGAAAAGGGTGTGACACCGCAGGAATACGTGGATGAAGTCGTTGCGGGAATTCAGGATCTCTGGAAGACCATGGAAATTTCGTACGATGATTTTGTACGGACGACACAGCCGCGTCATGTGAAACGTGTGCAGGCCATTTTTAACAAGATGAATGAAAAAGGTGATATTTATAAGGGCAAGTATGAAGGCTGGTACTGCACGCCGTGCGAATCATACTGGACCGAGAGCCAGCTGGTGAACGGATGCTGCCCGGACTGCGGAAGACCGGTTGAATGGGCTTCTGAAGATGCCTACTTCTTCCGTCTGTCCAAGTACCAGGACCGTGTTCTGAAACTGCTCGAGGATCCGGATTTTCTTAATCCTAAGGAGCGACGCAATGAGATGATCGAGTTCGTCAAGCAGGGACTGGATGATCTCTGCATTTCCCGTTCTTCCTTTGACTGGGGAATTCAGGTTCCGATCGATCCGAACAGTGTTATCTACGTCTGGCTGGACGCGCTGACCAACTACATCACTACGCTCGGATATCCGGATGATCCTGCAGAATTTGAAAAGTACTGGCCGGCAGATGTCCATCTGGTCGGAAAGGAAATCGTCCGCTTCCACTCTGTAATCTGGCCCGCAATGCTGATGTCTCTGGATCTGCCGATGCCTAAGCATGTCATGGGACACGGGTGGCTGCTGATTGACGGCGGCAAGATGAGCAAGTCTAAGGGTAATGTGGTTGATCCGGTATTCCTGATCCACCGCTACGGAGTAGACGCCCTGAAGTACTTCCTGCTCAGAGAGTACACCTTTGGCCAGGACGGTGTGTATACCAATGAGGTTATGCTGAAGAGAATGAACTACGATCTTGCGAATGACCTCGGAAACCTGCTGTCCAGAACGGTTGCGATGATCGAGAAATACTGCGGCGGCATCATTCCTCCGGCAGGGAAATTCGACGACATTGATGAGGATCTGAAAAAGACGGCTCTCGGTGTCGCTCCTGCGCTGGAAGCACATATGAATGAATTCCAGTTCAACCTGGCACTGGAAGACATCTGGGTTCTGGTTCGCCGCGCTAATAAATACATTGACGAGAAACTCCCGTGGGCGCTTTCCAAGGATCCGGAAAAGAAAGAAGAGCTGGATACCTGCCTGCATAATCTGGCAGAAGCACTGAGAATTATTTCCATCCTTCTGATTCCGTTTATGCACACGACATCAGAGAGAATGCAGGAACAGCTCGGCCTTTCCGGTGAGAAGATCAGCTGGGAAGATGCGTTTGTCTTTGACAAGGTTGACGGAGAAAAAGTCACCAAGGGCGATCCGCTTTTCCCGCGTCTGGACATCGAGAAGGAACTGAATGAACTGAATGAAATCCAGCAGAAGCAGATGGCTGCGGCAAAGAAAAAAGCGGACAAGGAAGCAGCAGACGTCAAGCTGAAGCCTGAAATTGAATTTGAAGACTTTGATAAAATCGATCTCCGCGTTGGAACGATTATGAAAGCAGAGAAGGTTCAGGATGCTGACAAGCTCTTGAAATTCCGCGTGCGCATTGGAAATGAAGAGCGTCAGATCCTTTCCGGCGTCGCAGAATACTTCAGGCCGGAAGATATGGTCGGCAAGAAAGTTATCGTTGCGGCAAACCTGAAGCCAAAGAAAATCAGAGGTGAAGAGTCACAGGGCATGATTATTTTTGCGGACACGGGCAAGAAACTGGAACTCGTAACCAGCACTGCGGATGATGGAAGCAAGGTAAGATAAGATGATAAGCTAGGGGCTTGCGCAAAGCCCCGCTTTTTCATATCAAGGCAGAAGTAAAGAATGAGTAAGCGATTATTTGATGCACATACGCATATAAACGATGAACATATGACCGATGAGGACCGGAGGGAGCTCGCGGAGGAAATCGAAGCATCAGAGGTGCTTGGTGCGGTCGATCCGGGAAGTGATCTGGCAAGCTCTGAACAGGCCGTGCGCGATGCTGCGGAGTTTTCCTGGTGCTATGCGGCTGTCGGATATCATCCGAGTGAGACAGACGGTCTGAATGAAGAAAATCTGGACAGGATCCGTGCGCTCGCAGAAAACAGCCGTAAAGTTGTCTGCATCGGGGAAATCGGTCTGGACTATCACTACGATGAGGATGTCGATCACGATACGATGCGGTACTGGTTCAGAAGACAGATCCGTCTCGCTAATGAGCTGCGCCTTCCGATCATGATTCACACGAGGGATGCTGACCAGGAAACGATGGATATTCTGAAAGAAGAGGGCGCGTTTTCCAGCGAACGTCAGTCCTGGTTCCCGAGACGCCCGGGGCCGGACGGAAAGCTGTATCCGGACAGCCGCGTCCTGATGCACTGCTTTTCTCAGAGCGTGGAGATGGCGCGTCAGTACCTGAAATTGGGAGCAACCCTCTCGATCTGCGGACCGGTGACATTCAAGAATAACCGGAAAACGCGTGAAGTCGTAAGGGCCGTTCCGATTGAATTTCTGACCGTGGAGACCGATGCGCCGTATATGGCGCCGGAACCGAAAAGAGGCCGGAGAAATAAGGCGCCATATGTGGAATACACATGCCGGAAGGTTGCGGAACTGAAAGACATTCCATACGAGGAAGCCGCGGAAATCACCTGCAGGAACGCGCTCCGCTTTTATGACATCGATGCGCTGAGCCTTCAGAAGTAATGGAGAATAGGGATGGATGCATTTGAACAAAAGTTCCTGCGTACGGTAAAAAAGCACGCGCTGTTTCAGCCGGGAGACCACATCATTCTGGGATTATCGGGCGGCGCAGATTCACTGGCGCTTTTTTCCTTGCTGACTCGATTTTGTCCGGAGAGAATGCCGGTAACAGTGCATCCGGTTCACGTCAATCACAAGATCAGGAAGGGCGAGGCAGATGAGGATCAGCGGTTTGTGGAAGAACTCTGCTGTAAAGAGGGTCTGCGATGCAGAAGCGTGATGTTCGACTGTGTGAAAGAGGCCCGGCGACTGCATTTGACAGAGGAGGAAGCCGGCAGAAACAAGCGGTACCAAGTGTTTGACGATGCGGCGCGTGAGCTGGAGCGTGAGGGGATCAGCCGGAGCAGGATAAAGATCGCGACGGCGCACCACGCGGATGATCAGGTGGAGACGGTTCTGCTGCATCTGCTGAGAGGGAGCGGTACAGACGGTCTTTCTGGCATGGCGTACTGCCGTACAGATGCCTGCGGATTTACGATCATCCGGCCGCTGTTGGACTGCTGGAAACAGGAAATTCGCGAGTACGATGCTGAAGAAGGGCTGGAGCCAAGAGAGGACCAGACGAACAGTGATCCGTCATATGGGCGGAACCGCATCCGCCTGGAACTGATTCCGTATCTGCAGAGATATAATCCGAAGATTAAAGATGCGCTGATCCGGCTGACAGAAAGCGTCCGTGAGGATCGGGCGTATCTGGACGCGCAGGCGGAACAGCAGTATCAGAATCTGGCATCCGTGAACGATCAGAGCGGACAGGAGAAAGCGGTTATCCTGCGCAGAGATGAGGCAGAGGCACTTCCGGGTGCTTTGCGGATGCGTGTGCTGAAGCATGCGGTAGTTGACGCGGGGCTGACGGAGGATTTCACCGCTTCGCATCTGCAGGCGGCGGACCATGTGCTGTGCGGGAAGAACCCGTCCGCAAGAACAGAGCTTCCACATGGATTTTCTGTATGGCGTGACTACGGGAATGTTCTGATCGGAAGGACAGACACATATCGTACATCGGCAAAAGGCGATGTGCATGCGGACAGGCCGGGTGCGTCTATCCGCACCGTGATGCGTGAGGAACTTCCGAAAGACCCTCCCAAAGGAACCTGCGCGTACTTTGACGCAGAAAAACTGGAAGCCGTTTACGGAAGCGGAGCAGATCAGCAGGTCTGCTGGAGGACGCGGCGCCCGGGCGACTATATTGCGATTCCGGGAGGACGTAAAAAACTGCAGGATGTCATGGTTGACGACAAGGTTCCCAAAGATGAGCGGGACCGGATCTGCATGGCCGCGGTCGGAAGCGAAGTCCTGTTCCTTCCGGCCTGGGATGAGAAGCGCGGAAGGGCAAGATATTCATCCTTGTACGTTGTGGGGCCGGACACAAAAAAGGCGGTTCTGGTTGAAATAAATTGTCTAATATGATAGAATGACAACGCAATTTTATGCTGAGAGGACAATGAATACTTTGTTTTTTGGCATAAATACCGGAAAAAGAGTTACAAATGCTGCAAATGAAAGGATATACATACCAATCAGGAGGACGTTGAATTGAAGAAATTCGCCAGAAATCTAGTGATCTACCTGGTTATTTTTGGTATTGTCATGGGCGTGGCATATTTTGTCCGCAATGGCGGCGGATCTCAGCAAGAGGTTGCGCTTTCGACAATGGCAAAATACCTGAAAAACGGCAAGGTCACTGAAGTTACAATTAAAGACAGCAAAGTCACCGCGCAGATCGGAAAGAACAAGTCCGTATATGCGTATGCAAACAGTGCTCTGGAGCTGGAATGGCTGGAAGAAAAGTACATCTATAACAAGGTGGATTCCGGAGATATCGTGCTCAGGGCAAGCGGACCGGATCACGCGTCAGCGCTGATGAACGCGCTCCCGACGATCATTATGGTCGTTGCGCTCGGATTCCTGTTCTATATTATGATGAATCAGGGCGGCAATGGAAAGGCGTTTCAGTTCGGAAAGAACAGGGCGCATATGTATAAAGGAGAAGGTAAGAAGATTACCTTTGCGGATGTAGCCGGACTGAAAGAAGAAAAAGAGGAGCTCCAGGAGGTTGTAGACTTTCTGAAGGATCCGCGGAAGTATAATTCAGTGGGCGCGCGCATACCAAAGGGAATCCTGCTCGTCGGACCTCCGGGAACAGGAAAGACCTACGTTTCCCGTGCGACAGCAGGAGAAGCAGGGGTGCCGTTCTTCACGATTTCCGGTTCTGACTTTGTAGAAATGTTCGTCGGAGTCGGAGCTTCCCGTGTGCGCGATTTGTTTGAACAGGCAAAAAAGAACGCACCTTGTATTATTTTCATCGATGAGATTGATGCGGTCGGACGCAAGAGAGGCGCAGGTCTCGGCGGCGGAAATGATGAGCGCGAGCAGACTCTGAACCAGCTGCTGGTCGAAATGGATGGGTTTGCCGGGAATTCCGGAATTATCATTCTGGCAGCGACGAACCGTCCGGATATCCTGGATCCGGCGCTTCTGAGGCCGGGACGTTTTGATCGTCAAATTACGATTGGTGTTCCGGATGTCAAGGGCAGAGAAGAGATCATCCGCATTCACGCGAAGAACAAGCCGCTTTCAGATGAGGTTTCTCCGGAGATCATCGCGAGACGAACACCGGGATTTACACCGGCGGATCTGGAAAACCTGCTGAATGAGGCGGCGCTGATCACAGCCAGAAGAAACGGACGCTGGATCAGAATGACAGAGATTGAAGAAGCGACGACCAAAGTTATGGCAGGACCGGCTAAAAAGAGCCGTGTCATCAGTGAAAAGGAAAAACGCCTGACGGCTTACCACGAAGCCGGCCACGCTGTGGTTATGAGAAGCATTCCGGGATCGGATCCGGTTCATCAGATCACGATTATTCCGAGAGGACAGGCAGGCGGATTCACCATGTCCCTGCCGACTGAGGATAAGTATTTCATGACCAAGAAGGATATGATGCATGAGATCATGCATCTCCTGGGAGGACGTGTCGCAGAGGCAATCTATCTGGACGATATTTCAACCGGAGCAAGCAATGACATTGAGCGCGCTACGCAGATCGCGCGGTCCATGGTGACCAAATACGGATTCAGCGACAAGCTCGGTCCGATCAATTACTCAGATTCGGATGAGCCGTTCCTCGGAAGAGATTTCAGCAAGACTAAGGCATACTCAGAAGAGGTCGCGAATGAAATCGATGAGGAAGTCCGCCGTCTGGTCGGAGAGGCATATGCCAAGACTGAGGCGCTGCTGAAAGAACATTCCGCTGAAATGGAGCGTGTCGCTCAGGCGCTGATCCGCGTAGAAACACTGGATGCAGAGCAGTTTGAAGATCTGTATACAGGCAAAGAGGATGCGGAGAGCACAGAGCGCAAGGTGCGCGAACACGAAGCGGAAATTCAGAGAGTTAACAAGGCAGAGGCGGAGGAATCCAGACGCATCCGCAAGGCAGAGGATGAGCGCGCTGAGGAGATGCGCGAAGCTCTGCTGAACGGAGATAAACTCTCTGAAGATCAGGTCCGTCATATTGTTGCGGATGAACATGAACATGTGATTAATCCTTACGTTGAGAAGGATCATACAGAAGCAGATTCTGAGCAGAAATCCGATGGAACAGCTGATATAAAGGATTCTGAGCAGAATCAGGACACTATTTCTAAGCAATCGAACGCCGCGGCTTCAGAAAAGGAGAAGACTGAAGGTCAGGACGATAACGGCGGGATAGACGAGGAGTAATATGAAAGTAGCTGTAAATGACTGCCTCAGCCTGGAGTGCATGACACCGAGCATTTTAGCTGCCGGCAGACGGAATGTAGAAAACAGAGTCCGGTCCGTGTCGGTTATGGACGCACAGGATCCGGAAACTGCGCTGAAAGAAAACGGGGTGAAGGAACAGCTTGTATTGACATCCTTCAGCGGTATTGAAGACAATGAGAGTGTCAGACGCGATATTGTCACTGCGCTCGGAGATGCCGGCGTAGCGGGAATCGTCGTCTTCCACCAGAAGAACGGGCTGACCTCCATTGGCGATTCTGTGGTTCAGGCTGCGGAGAGCATCGGCGTTCCGCTGATTGTCATTCCGGAGAATAACCCTTCGCAGTACAGTGATATTATCGAACAGGTTATGGATAAGATCCGCTACGGTGATAATTTCCGCAACGGACTGATCAATAACACGGTATATCATCTGCTCAACTTTGAGAAACACACAAATTTCTACTCCGCGCTGAAAGAAGCGGCACTGAGCAACGATTTCCAGGTCGTGCTGCTCTCCAAGGATTTTAATCCGATTCTGACGGTTGAGACGCGCCAGAAAGTCGCGATTTCAGACGCGATCCGCACAGGAAAAGAGCGAGATGTTGAAAAGTCCGGAATCTATACGTTCATCGATGTAAATGGTGTTCTGACTTACTGGGGACCGATTTCCGTAAACGGAGAAGAATATTTCCTGTTCATCGTAGATAATGATGACAATTACTCTGCGGCAGAAATCTCCAAACTTGCAGAGATCATCGAGCTGGCTATGGGTATGTGGAAATACACTCCAGAGCGTGATGTCAAAGCAGAGTTCATCAAGGCGCTGATCCGGGATAATAAATCCCTTGCTTACTCTCTGAAAGATGAGATCGGGCTGGATCCGGAACGCATCCTCTGCGTATTCTATGCCAAGGGCATTGAGAACTCACAGGGAAACGGCATCATTGCTGACTTTGAAAAGAACGAGAACGTAGAAGTCATGCAGATTGCTGACACAGAAGAGACGTATGCCATCATTTTGAATAAGGATGAGAGCGACGAGAAGGAGAAGGTATCCCGGAAAATGGCATGCCTGTCCCTCTTCGATAAGCTGAAAGAAGGCAGCAAGTCTGTCCGGATCTTCCAGGCGACCGGAATTAACGGAATCGAGGGTGCAGGAGATGCATTCCGCCTGATCAGTGAGACGTGGACGTTTGTAGAAAGCGTTTTCCCGTACAAGCGTGTATTTACCAAGTATGATCTGGCTCTCGTCTCCACTTGCATTCATCTGCAGGTTCAGGGCGGCCATGCCAAGAAAATCTACTCTGATCTGCTCGAGCCGTTTAAGCGCGAGGTCGGCGAGAATAAGGCCCGTCAGCTCCTTGACACGCTGGAAACCTTTGTCCTCGATGCGGGCATGAACAGCAGCAAGACGAGTGTGTTCATGGGAATCCACACCAACACGGTTCAGTACCGTCTGAAGAGAATCAATGAAGTTCTTGGCGCGGAAATCACAGGGAACCGGGTCATTCCGGGACTGACAATTGCTCTGGCTCTGAAGCGACTGAGCAGAGTGGTAAAATAGAATTACAAGGTAATAAGGACACTGGATGCTTGAGAGAATGACGCAGGTGAACTGTGCAGCGCGCGGATGCCGAGCGTCTGAAAGTGAGTGAAATCATGTTATTAGCATTTGATATCGGAAATACAAATACCGTACTCGGCGTGTTCAATGAAGACGGTAAGTTGATTACAAACTGGAGAATTGAGACAGATCCGCATAAGAGCGCGGATGAATATGGCATGCTTGTCGTAGAACTGTTTAAACATGAGGGACTGGATCCGAAAGCAGTCGATGATGTGATTATTGCAACGGTTGTTCCTTCTGTTCTGTTCACGATCCGCCACATGGCCGAGAAATATTTCCATAAGAAAGCCATCGTTGTGGAGTCGGGGATCAAGACCGGACTTCTGATTAAATACGACAACCCGAAACAGGTAGGCGCGGATCGCATCGTCAACGCAGTAGCGGCGTATAATAAGTACGGCGGACCGCTGATCATCATCGATCTCGGAACGGCCACGACCTTTTGCGCGGTGTCGGATAAGGCTGAGTACCTTGGCGGAACGATTGCTCCGGGTCTCAAAATTTCATCAGAGGTGCTGTTTGAAAGAACTTCACAGCTCCCGAAAGTCGAACTGGAGGATCCGGGACACACGATCTGCCGGAACACGATTCAGGGCATGCAGTCCGGACTGGTGTACGGACAGATGGGCAGCGTGGAATTTATCGTCCGAAAGATGAAAAAAGAACTGGAAGAGGTATGTCCGGGAAAGCCGGTGCGTGTCGTTGCGACGGGCGGACTCTCCTCTCTGGTTGCGAGCGGCGTTGACTGCATCGATACAATCGACCGCAGGCTGACGCTTGAGGGTCTTCAGATGATCTATCATAAGAACCGCCACCACATCCGTCATAAGGATACGAGCAAGTCATACGATGAAGCGCAGCAGAAGCTGTAAACAGGGGAGGGACTGTCGTTGCGGCAGTCCCTCTTTTGGAACTCAGGACAAAAAATAATCAGCAAGGAATGAATTTTATGTGGAATAACAAGAAACTTCCGCCAATTGGAAATGTCCAGCCGGAGAATCCGTTCTTCCTGGCGCCGATGGCCGGAATCACAGATGCGGTGTTTCGGAGAATCTGCACTGAAATGGGCGCAGGGATGACGTATTCAGAGATGGTCAGCGCGAAGGGGCTGTATTACGGGGATAAAAAAACCGATGATCTGCTGTTCTGTTATCCGGAAGAACGTCACGCGGCTCTGCAGATTTTTGGGCATGAGCCGGATATCATGGCTTTTGCAGCTGAAAAACTGGATGGAAGGCCGAACGACATCCTGGATATTAATATGGGGTGTCCCGTTCCTAAAGTGTATAAAAACGGAGACGGCAGCGCGATGATGAAGAAGCCGGAGCAGATTGAAGCAGTCGTTCGCGCGGCAGCCGCACATACGAGAAAGCCGGTAAGCGTGAAGATCCGGCTCGGTGTTTCTGACAGCAGCCGAAACGCGGTGGAATGTGCTCTGGCAGCAGAGAAAGGAGGCGCGGCGGCAGTCGCGGTTCATGGCAGGACCAGGGAACAGTATTATTCCGGATCAGCAGACTGGAAAGCAATCGCGGAGGTTCGGGACGCACTGCATATTCCGGTTATCGCAAACGGAGATGTGCGGGACGCGGAAAGCGCAAAGAACATCATGGAAGAAACCGGATGTGATTACATTATGGTCGGCCGCTCGGTACGCGGTAATCCGTGGATTTTCAGAGATCTTCTGGATGCGTGGGAAGGAAGACCGCTGCAGCCTGCCCCGGGACTGGAAGAGAAAAAACAGATGATGCTTCGGCAGTTCAGGGATCTGGCTGAATTGAAAGGGGAATACCGGGCTGTCCGTCAGATGAGGGGGATCACAGGATGGTATCTGAAAGGCGTGCCCGGAAGTGCGGCTCTTCGCGGCAGAATCAACCAGATCGTCGAACCGGAAGAACTGGAAGCAGCGATTTCAGCTATTGGATAAAGAGATTGAACATGAGGGAGTAAAATGGTTTTAAAATTTTTTGATCAAGTGGACAACATCATGTATTTCCCGATCCTGATCATTGTCCTGGCGGCAGCAGGAATCTATTTCACGGTCAAAACCAGAGGAATACAGATCCGGAGATTTCCGGCGGCATGCCGCGCTGTGATGGAGAAACCGAAGGACGGTTCAGGGGTATCTTCTTTTCAGGCATTGATGGTATCTACGGCATCTCGTGTCGGCACCGGAAATATCATCGGCGTATCGACAGCAATCGTCCTGGGCGGTCCGGGAGCAGTGTTCTGGATGTGGCTTCTGGCTGTGCTCGGTTCGGCAACGGCCTTTGTTGAAAGCACTCTGGCGCAGATTTACAAAAGAAGGGACGAGCATACCGGCGGCTGCTACGGAGGCCCGGCGTACTATATTGAATCGGCTCTGCACAGCAAAGGCCTCGCTGCGCTGTTTACGGTATTTCTTCTTCTGACGTACGGGTTTGGGTTCAATCTGCTCTGCTCGTACAATCTGCAGTCAACATTTGCCGTTTATCATTTTTACAATAAAGCAACGACACCGATCATCATCGGCGCCGTGCTGGCTGTGCTTGTAGCGTTCTGCATCATGGGAGGCGGAAAGCGAATCGTGCATATCACAGAAGTCATGGTTCCGTTCATGGGTGTTCTGTATATTGCCGTTTCTATAATTGTCATTGTGATGAATATCACTTCGCTGCCGCATGTGTTCGCGATGATCTTCTCCGATGCGTTCAGTGCGCGGTCTTTTGCCGGAGGTATCGGAGGCTCCTGCATGGTGTACGGCATCAAGAGAGGGCTGTATTCCAACGAGGCAGGCGTCGGCTCTGCACCTAACGCCGCAGCTTCCGCGGAAGTCTCGCATCCGGTTAAACAGGGTTTTGTACAGGTGCTTTCCGTGTTCATCGATACCATGCTGATCTGCACAGCAACGGCGTTTATGTGCCTGTTTACAGGGACAGAGAGGATTGCGAGCCAGGCCGGCGCCCCGTATGTACAGGAGTGTCTCCGCTCCGTTTTCGGTAAATTCGGGCCATCGTTTATTACTATTGCGATGATTATGTTTGCCTTTACCACCCTGATCGGAAACCTGTATTATTGTGATAACGCTGTTGCGTATCTGAACGGCAAAAAGAAACCTGGCCGTACATTCATGAATGTTTTTCACCTCGTATGCGCGGCAATCGTATTTATCGGAGCTGTAATCCCGATGAATCTGGCCTGGGATCTTGCAGACATTGCAATGGGACTGATGGCCATGATCAATATTCCGTGCTGCATCATTCTCGGCCGAAGAGCAATCGACGCAGCCGAAGACTATGACCGTCAGCTGAAAGAAGGAAAAGATCCGGTTTTTCATGCCGGGAGGATCGGAATGCATCCGGACGAGCTGGACTACTGGAAATAGGGCAATATGAGTTGGATGTATGCATAATTGTTCGGTGTTCGGAACTGTTTATCAAAAACTGAATGATATCGAAAAAGAATGCGCCTCATCACAGGACCAATACAATCCTGGAGAAACATCGGATCGTATCCGGAATCTTATATCTGGAACAGGAGATTCATTACGATTGTCCTGAGAACGTTGACTGAAAAAAGAACCTCCTGCATTAAGTCTTATTGATTGCTTAATGCAGGAGGTTTTTGTAAATAATAAGGTTCCATCGTTTAGACTTCGCTGACGCTTGTCTTCACGAGGACAACCTATTTATTTGAAGTATCTGTTCAGGAGGCCCTGGAATGCAGCGCCGTGTCTTGCTTCGTCTTTTGCCATTTCGTGAACGGTGTCGTGAATGGCGTCGAGGTTCTGCTGTTTAGCGCGAACGGCGAGGTCTTTCTTTCCTGCGCATGCGCCGCGCTCTGCTTCAACGCGCATCTCCAGATTCTTCTTGGTGGAGTCGGTAACAACTTCTCCGAGAAGCTCTGCGAACTTGGCAGCGTGCTCTGCCTCTTCATGAGCAGCCTTTTCATAATACAGGCCGACTTCCGGATATCCCTCGCGGAAAGCAACTCTGGACATAGCCAGATACATGCCGACCTCGGAGCACTCACCGGCAAAGTTTGCCTGCAGATCCTTGATGATTTCAGGATCTACGCCCTGAGCGATACCGACAACGTGCTGATCTGCCCAGCCAGCGTCTTCATCCATTTTATTGAATTTGGAAGCTGGAGCTCCGCACTGAGGACATTTTTCCGGTGGCTCCGGTCCTTCATAGACATAACCGCAAATTGAACATACCCATTTCATAGTAAACACCTCTTTCTGAAATCTGAGTAGCGGCAGAATGCCGCCTGTGTATGCTGATGACGGATGGATGACCGCCGTTAACGATCTGAATCCCGCCGTCCTAATCATTGTACCATAATATTTATCTTTTCTGTGAATTTACGATAAAGAATATGTTTCTATTCAGGGACGGCGGGGTATAAGGATGAAGTAAATTAGAGAGAATCAAGTATATATGTGCTTATACGGAGGATAGAATTATGGAGATTAGAGATCGTGTCGATGCCGCTCTGGATGAGGTAAGAGAAGTGCTGAAGAGAGACGGCGGAAATCTGGAACTGGTAGATGTTACGGATGATAATGTCGTTAAGGTAAGACTGCAGGGTCACTGCATCGGATGCCCGGGCGCGCAGATGACGCTGAGAATGGTCGTTCAGCAGATTCTTCAGCAGGCAGTGCCGGAGGTCAAGGGCGTCGAAGCTGTTGATTAATGGAAATCTGTAATTGTCCGCATGGATGATTTTAGGAAGGAGCCGCAACGGCTCCTTTTTCTGTACCTGTCTTCGTATTCTTACATAATATATGGTAGAATAGTCATCAGCAATATTTAAGATAACGGAGGGAGCGCAATGGCACAGAAACCAACAGTAGAAAAACTGAAGGAAGCAGTCATGAAGATTGTTCCGGAGGCGGAGAATACGCTTCAGAAACTGGTCCGCATCGACAGTGAAAAAACGGATCCGGCTGTTCTGGAAGACGGAACGTACTGTCCGTTTGGACAGGGTGTGGAAGAAGCGTATCAGTTGTTTATGAATACAGCGAAGTCCATGGGGTTTCGCACGGAAGACGCAGATCATTACGGCGGACACGCAGAAATCGGTGAAGGGTCAGAGATGCTCGGCATTATCGGCCATCTGGATGTAGTTCCGGCGAGCGGAAGCTGGAGCTTTGACCCGTTCAGCGGAGATATTGAGGACGGATATATGCTTGGACGCGGGACAACAGATGATAAGGGTCCGATGGTCGCTGCCCTGTATGCGGTCAAGGCGATTCTGAACGCCGGATTTGTACCGGACCGGAAAATCCGTCTGATTGCCGGCCTGGATGAAGAGACAGACTGGATCGGTCTTTCCCATTACCGAAGGGCATTTCCGGACCCGGACTTCGGATTTTCCCCGGACGGATGCTTTCCTCTTGTGAATGGGGAGAAGGGCATCATGAATTTTGACCTTGCACATAAGATTCATAAGACGGTTTTGGACGGCCTTCGGCTTACGCGCCTGGAAGGGGGAACGGCGCGGAATATCGTTCCGGATCATGCCCGGGCGCTGCTCTCGGGAATGTCTGGAGAAGAGTGGGATGTAATCCGCAGCAAGGCGGATGAGTATGCCGGCTGCACACATTTTCAGCTTCGCACCAGGAAGACAGGCAAGTCTCTTGAAATTACCGCTGAAGGAAAGGCGGCACACGCCTCAAGTCCGGAGGACGGCCTGAATGCGGTGTCCATTCTGATGGATTTCCTTGGCCAGCTTGATTTTGCCAGCGATGACGTGAATGAATTCATCCGTTTCTATAACGCGTGCATCGGATTCGACTGCAGAGGCGGCGGGCTGGGCTGCGCGAGAACCGGAAAATACGGCGATGACTTGACTTTTAATATCGGTTTGGTAAAATTCGACAGGGAAGCCGTCTCGGTGCTTGCAGATATCCGATATCCGGTAGACTGCAGCGAGGAAGAACTGTTTGAGGCGATTGCGCAGAAGCTGGACGCGTATCACGTCGGACTGGTAAAGCGAGACGGCGAGGAACCGATGTATGAGCCGGAAGACAGTCCTCTTGCGACGGCGATGCTGGATGCGTACCGGACCTGCACAGGCGATCAGGACGGCCGCGCGATTGTGCTCGGAGGCGGGACATACGCAAAACCGTTTGCGAATATGCTTGCGTTTGGCGCGCAGTTCCTCAGCGATCCGGATCTTATGCATCAGGCAGATGAGAAAATTCCTCTGGAGCGTTTTCGTCAGTCCATCGAGATTTATGCGCATGCTATTATGACGCTGGCGGACGCGGAGTTTCATTTGGATAAGGTGATATAGACAAGGCGGCGCACGCAGGAAGATCCTTGCGCTGTGCCTTTTGACGGAATGTGGGGACAGTCGGGTGAGAGAAATCGTTATTAATGGAGTAGAAGAGACCGTGGAATTTGGCAGAAAGCTTGGCGAGGAGGCGCAGCCGGGTGAGATTCTGGCGCTGATCGGGGATCTCGGGACGGGAAAAACAACCCTGACCAAGTCGATTGCGGAAGGACTCGGTGTAAAAGAAGATATTACAAGTCCGACGTTCAATATCGTCAATGAATATCATTCCGGACGTCTGCCGCTGTATCATTTTGATGTGTACCGTCTGGATTCCGGCGCGGATCTGATCGATATCGGCGCGGAAGAATATTTTGACGCCGGAGGCGTATGCATCATCGAATGGGCGGACCGCGTTGCGGAAATTCTGCCGGATGACACAAAGGTAATTTTTCTGGAGTATGGAAGTAAGGAAGGAGAGCGGCTGTATCAATGTACATTTTAGCGATCGACACGACGGGACCGCTGGGATCAGCGGCTCTGCTCAATCTGGAGACGGAACAGATCCGAATGAAAGTCAGCGATGAGGAGAAGGGGCACCTGAAGAACCTGATGCCGCTGGTAAAGGCGCTGATGGATGAAGAGGGCATCGAACCAAAGCAGATTGCCGCGGCAGCTGCTTCGGTCGGCCCGGGATCTTACACCGGAATCCGCATTGGCGTATCCTCTGTGCGCGCGTTTGCGCAGGCATTGGATATTCCGTGCATTCGCGTAGGCACGCTGGATATGTTCCGTCAGAAAACGGGAGCGCGGGATGCGGCCGTGATTTTCAATGCGAGACGTGGTCAGGTCTACGGAGCAGTTTACAGGGCAGACGGAACGGCGGTCATGGAGCCGCAGCCATGCATGCTGAAGGATGTATATGACGCGGTTGTGCAGAATCATATGCAGCCGGTCTGGTACGGAGACGGCATTGACGCGTATCAGGGCAGTGAGAAATTCGGCAGATACCTGGAAGGCGCAGAGACTGCGCCGGAAGATGTCCGTTACCAGACGGCAGAGATGGCGGCTCGGGAAGCCCTGGAACTTTACTGTGCAGGAAAGGTCTGCCGCGTAGAAGAGCTTTTGCCAGATTACATGCGAAAGACAGAAGCGGAGCAGAAACTCCGCGACGGTTCTCTGGCGCGCGCGCGTGAAGCCAAGCTGCGCAAGTTCAGAAGCCGATAAAAGTCAGGAGACAGAATGAATATAGAAGATATCAAACAGCTAATAGAAGAATTGAAAGACGACCCGGATATTGAGGCCGCGGAAATGGTGCTCAGAAATGCGGAAACCAGGGATGTCAAGCGCCTTGCAGAGATTGATCGTACCTGTTTCTCTCAGCCGTATTCAGAGTCGATGTTCCGTCATGATATTCAGTACGGGGATAATCTGACCATTCTGACCGCCGTGGTAGATAAGAAAATCGTCGGCTATATTGAGATCATGATTGTTCTGGACGAGTGTGAAATCCAGCGTGTGGCTGTGGTTCCGGAATACAGGCGCCGTTATGTGGCATCCGTCATGATGAATTCCATGCTTCATCTGACCGACTCCCTTGGCATTCAGAGTCATATCCTGGAAGTCCGTGCCGGAAACGAGGCGGCGATACAGCTGTATGAACATTTTGGGTTCAGACAAAACGGATTGCGCAAGAATTATTACGGAGATGAGGATGCCCTGCTGATGCTCAGAATCGGCGACCCGGACCAGTTCGATCCGGAAATGGTATCCTGACCTTAGGGACAAATAAGATGCGCAAGAGGCCTGCGCGGCAGTGAAGTTTAAAAAGATCAGCGGAATTACCGCGGCAGATACAGTGAGAGTACAGAACAGACAGAGCAAGAGGGACGGATATCATGTGGAATCAGCAATTTATTACATTGGGAATTGAATCAAGCTGTGATGAGACTTCGATTGCGGTCGTTGCAGACGGACGCAGGATCCTGTCGAATGTTATTTCTTCACAGATTGCCATTCATACAAAATTCGGCGGTGTGGTTCCGGAAATTGCGTCTCGCCATCATCTGCAGAACATCAATGCGGTGCTTCAGCAGGCGCTGGATGAGGCGGGAATATCGCTTCAGGATGTGGATCTGATCGGTGTGACGAACGGACCGGGACTGATCGGTGCGGTTGTCATCGGTGTCGCGACAGCAAAAGCTCTGTCTCTGGCGTCCGGAATTCCGCTGGTCGGCGTCAATCATATGCACGGTCATGTCAGCGCGAACTATTTGCAGTATGAGGATCTGGAGCCGCCGTTCCTGGCGCTGATCGTATCCGGCGGCCATACGAATATCGTGGATGTGGTGGATTATAACGAATGCCGCGTGCTCGGATCGACCAGAGATGACGCGGCCGGAGAAGCCTATGACAAGGTTGCGCGCGTCATCGGACTCGGTTATCCGGGAGGACCTAAAGTGGACCGGGCGGCAAAGGAAGGAAATCCGGACGCAGTGGCGTTCAAGCGCGTTTATCTGGATAAGGGAAGCTATGATTTCAGCTTCAGCGGACTGAAAACGCAGGTGATCAACTACGTGCATACAGAGAAGATGCGCGGACATGAGCTTTCTGTCCCGGATATTTCCGCAAGTTTTCAGCAGGCTGTTGTCGATGTCATCGTCGACAAGGCTGTCGCGGCTGCGGAAGAACGGGGGGAACAGAAACTGGTTATGGCCGGAGGAGTTGCCGCAAATTCCAGACTGCGTGAGGAGATGCAGAGTGCCTGCGACGCGCACAGCATCCGCCTGTACCGGCCGGATCCGGTGCTGTGTACGGATAACGGCGCGATGATTGCGTCTGCCGCCTATTATAAATACCGGAAACACGGCGCAGACGAACTGGATCTGGACGCGTATGCCAATCTGCCGCTGTAAAAATAACGATAGAGAACCAAAGGAGACTGTAATATGATTGTTTTGTCTGCGACAGACATCACAAGAGCATATGGAACGGATGTGATCCTGGATCACATCTCTTTTCATGTTAATGAAGGTGACCGCGTAGGCATCGTAGGCGCGAACGGCGCCGGAAAGACGACGCTTCTGGATATTATCGGCGGAGTGAGCGAACCGGATGAGGGCAGATATTTCATCTCCTCGGATGTAACCGTCGGGTACCTGCACCAGAATGACACGTTCCAGGATGACTGCACGCTGCGTGAAGAGGTGCACCGCATTTACCATGATTTTGAAGAAGCAGAAAAAGAAATCAATAAGCTCACGCAGCAGATCGCAGAGATGGCCGCGCAGGGGAAGACAGATACGGATGAGTATCATAAGATTATGCAGCGGTACGGAAATCTGCAGGACCGGTTCGAGCGCGACGGCGGATTCAGTTATAAAAGTGAGATGCGAGGCATATTAAACAGCATGGCTTTTGGAGAAGAGTATTACGATAAGCCGATTTCTTCACTCTCCGGAGGCGAGCGCACCAGGCTTGCGCTGGCCTGCCTTTTGATGCGCCGGCCGGATGTTCTGATGCTGGACGAGCCGACCAACCATCTGGACATCGGCATGCTGAACTGGCTGGAGCAGTTCCTGCGCAGCTATAAGGGAACGGTGATTATGGTCTCCCATGACCGCTACTTCCTGGACCAGCTCTGTACCAGAATCTTTGAAGTTTCTCATCACCGCCTGAACTGCTACGATGGAAACTATACGGAGTACGCGCAGAAAAAGAAACAGCAGAGAGAATCTGATCTCCGCGCGTATAAGAAACAGCAGGAAGAGATCCGCCGGCAGGAAGATATCATCCGGAAGTTCAAAGAGCGCGGAACGGAACATCTGGCTAAACGGGCGGCTTCCAGAGAAAAGAAACTGGCGCATATGGAGCTGATCGACCGTCCGGAGTCAGAAGGCGCGTCGCTGAACGTCCGGTTCCGTCAGGATTATGAAACCGGAAATGATGTTCTGCAGGGCGAGGACGTCGGTGAAGCATTCCGCACAGAAGATGGAGAGCGCAGACTCTTCCGTCACGCAGACTTTGATATTAAGAAGGGTGAACGCATCTGTATTGTGGGTCCGAACGGCATCGGAAAAACGACGCTGCTCAGGCTGATGATCGGAGAAATCCGTCCGTCTGAGGGTAAAATCCGGATCGGAAGAAATGTCAAATTCGGATACTATGACCAGAGACAGGAACAGCTCCATGGCGATAAGACGGTCCTGGATGAGGTTCATGATTCTTACCGCCTGTATAAGGAAGGCGAAATCCGCAATTTCCTCGGCCGTTTTCTGTTCCGCGGAGATCAGGTGTTTACGAAAGTCGGGTCGCTTTCCGGAGGAGAAAAGGCGCGTCTGGCTCTTCTGAAACTGATGATGAGCGGCGCCAACGTTCTCATGCTGGACGAGCCGACCAACCATCTGGATATTGAATCCAAGGAGATCTTTGAAGAGGCGCTGAGAGAATTCCCGGGAACCATCGTGGCCGTCTCCCATGACCGGTATTTTCTGAATCAGATCGCAACCAAGATTTATGAACTGGGACCGGAAGGAATTACAAAGTATGAAGGCGGCTTCGACTATTACGAAGAGAAGAAGGCTGAGACGTCATCCGGAAAACAGTATCTAAATCAGATGCGCGATCTGGTGGGCGAGGCGGAGACAGAACGTCGTCAGGCGTTCGGCGACCAGGCGGCTGCGGATGCGGACGGCGGTGATTCTTCCTTGCCGGATCAGCCTTTGTCCTCAGAAGAAGAGCGTGCGCTGAAAAAGAAGCGTCAGGCTGAAGAACGTAGAAAACAGAGAAAAATCGAGCAGCTTGAGTCCAGAATTGCAGAGCTTGAAGAGGAGATTGAAGAGATCCAGAAGAAAATGTGCGACCCTGCAATACTGTCAAACTCTAAGAAATTAACAGAGTTAGACAGGAAGCAGAATGAGGCGCAGACGGAGCTGGATCAGGCCTATGATGAATGGGCGACTTTGGAAGAATAGTCTGATAATTGATTTTCTGCTGGGGCGATTTATTCGCCATGGTTGATTATCGAAATAAATTAGGGTATAATATTTTAGTATTGGAAGATACTTAGAGGAGGGCGAGACTATGGTTTTTGATAAAATCAGAGACATAATCGTGGATCAGCTCAGCGTTGACAAGTCTATGGTGACTATGGACACCAATATGACCAAGGATCTGGAGGCGGATTCTTTGGACGCAGTAGAAATCATCATGGCAATTGAAGAAGAATTCGATATTGAGATTCCGGATGAGGAAGCTGAGAAATTCCAGGTTGTAGGCGACTTAGTAAAATATGTAGAAGCGCATACTGCGGAATAAACGATTGGACCGCCTCAAGCAGGCGGCTTTTTTATCTATGGATTTGTTAAATTTTTGCCGTTTTAATTATAATGCTTAAAACGGCAGATAATATAAATACGGCGAGCAGAATGACAGAACTGTATCGACATGGGACGGTTCTGCTGCCAGAGGGAGGGTAATGTGAGAAACAAGAATTCTAAAATCTCCAACGCTGTAATCAGAAGGCTTCCCCGTTACAGACGTTATCTGATTGAGCTGAAAAAGAAGGGTGTTGAAAAAATCTCTTCTAAGGATTTCAGTGCAATGATCGGCTATACTGCGTCCCAGATTCGTCAGGATCTGAACAATTTCGGCGATTTTGGACAGCAGGGATACGGATACAGTGTCGCGGAACTGTATAAGGAGATCAGCAAGATCCTCGGCCTCGACAGAGATTACACCATGGTTCTGGTCGGAGCCGGAAATCTGGGACAGGCAATTTCCAAGTATGCGGTCAGCCTGATTGAAGAAGGTTTCCAGCTGAACGCGGCATTTGAAGTCGATCCGAATCTGATCGGAAAGACAATCGAGGGGATTCCGATTTATGACTATGAAGATATGGAGAAGTACGTAGAAGACAACCATATCGATATCGGAATCATCTGCGTGAACCGCGGAAATGCGCAGGAAGTTGCTGACAGACTGTCTGCAGCAGGCGCAAAGGGCATCTGGAATTTTGCTCTGGTGGATCTGAGCGTGCCGGAGACGGTTGCGCTTGAATCGGTGCATCTTTCTGATACACTGCATTCACTGGCATATCATATGAATGATATCCGCCAGACCGGCGTCAAGGGTGTGAGCCTGGACGAAGACTAACTGTCCGCGGCAGGACACATGAAATGGGGAGCAAACCATCGTGAAGCGATTGGGTTATATGAATTCGAGGAAACAATCTCATCTCTTAAAATAAAATAACACGGCGGCCGCCTTTCCTGGTCTTTCAACGGGGACTTCGGAGAGGCGGCCGTTTTGTTCTCATTGCTGTGTATTTATCAGCTGTATACCGGTCGACAGAAGAGTATAGGGCGGTGCATCGCTGATGAATCAATGAACGCACAGAAAAAGCCGCGCCTCTGGAATGAATACCATTCCGGAAGCGCGGCTTTAATCTCTCATTTTAAATGACCGGAGTCAATTACTCCTCAGCAGGAGCGCCTACAGGACATACGCCAGCGCAGGATCCGCAGCTGATGCACTTATCCTCATCGATAACGTAAGCGGAATCTCCCTGGGAAATAGCCTCTACCGGGCACTCAGCCTCGCAAGCTCCGCAGCTGATGCAAACTCCGTCATTAATCTTATAAGCCATTGGTATTACCTCCTTGTAAAAACCTGTTATCTGTGTATACTATGGATTATAGCAGAAAGGACCGGATTAGTAAAGTGAAAGTATATTCTTTAACAGGCCGCAGCGGAACAGGCAAGAGTTACCAGGCAATCAGTATTTGCAAGGCATTGAAGATCGATGCCATTATTGATGACGGACTGTTCATCTATAAAAACAGAGTTGAGGCGGGTCACTCCGCCAAGAGGGAGAAGACAAAGGTCGGCGCGATCAAGGCGGCCGTCTTTGTGCGCCCGGAACACCGTGAAGAAGTCCGCAGCCGAATCCGGGAAGTTCAGCCTAAGAGCATTCTGGTTTTGGGGACCTCGGACGAAATGACAGATAAAATATGTGAGATGCTCGACCTTCCTCCGGTTTCCAGGCGAATACACATTGAGGACATCACGACAGAGGCGGAACGAGAGACGGCAAGAAAGCAGCGTGATGTTCAGGGAAAGCACGTCATCCCGGCTGCTGCGCCGCAGCTGAAACGAGACTTTGCGGGATATTTCTTCAATCCGATGAAGATCCTGCGGGAGAGCCGGTTCTTTACGGGAGGCAGCAGTTCATCGGAAAAAACGGTTGTCCGTCCGACGTTCAGTTATCTTGGGGAGTTCTTCATCTCCGATTCTGTGATTTCTGATATCGCAGATTGTGTTGCGGAGGAATTTCCATTTGTGGCGGGTGTCCGGAAAGTCTATGAAAACGCTGCGGCCGACGCGCTCTGTATTTCTGTCAGCATCATATACAAGGCCGGCGGCAGCATTCTGGATCAGGCGGCGCAGTTTCAGAAGAAGCTCGCCGCAGAAGTCGAGGCAATGACGGCCTATGTCGTAGAAAAGGTGGATGTAGAGATCCTGTCCATTCAGAGGAAGAACATATGAAGTTTGTTTACGACAGCACAGAAAATCAAATGATTATCGAACAGGAAGAGCAGTTTCAGCTGGCCGACACACTTTGCTGCGGGCAGTGTTTCCGCTGGAAAGAGCGAGAAGACGGAAGCTATGATATTGCGGCCGCAGGTCAGCTGATCCGCGGCTGGCAGCAGGGGAACGCCATACATTTCAGCGGCTGCAGCGAGGATATCTTTTTGAATTTCTGGCTGCCGTATTTTGACTTGAACCGTGATTATGCCTCTTTACAGAAGAAACTGATGCGTAATGACCCCGTCATGCAGAAGGCCGTGCAATTTGGCGGCGGCATCCGGATCCTTCAGCAGGATTTGTGGGAAACCATGGTGATGTTCATCATCTCCCAGAATAACAATATTCCAAGGATCCAGGGATGCATTGAGCGGCTGTGCAGGCTCTGCGGAGAACCTCTTGCGCCTTCCTCTTTGTCGGACAGTGAAATGAAATACAGAATTCCCGGCCCGGGGCGTCTTGCAGAAATGTCTGCGGAAGACCTGGCTCCGGTGCGTCTGGGGTACCGGGCGCGTTATCTGGTGGAAAGCGCGCGCAGGGCAGAGGATCAGGGACTTCCGGAGTCCTGTGATGAGCTACTGGAATTCAGCGGAATCGGTCCCAAGGTGGCGAGCTGCATCCAGTTGTTCGGGCTTCATGATTTTTCTGCGTTTCCGATTGATGTCTGGGTGGCGCGTCTGATGCATGAGCTGTACGGCCTTGATCCGAAGGACAAAAAGAACATGGCAAGGTATGCAGACGAGCATTTTCACGAGCTTGCCGGACTTGCGCAGCAATACCTGTTTTACTATATGAGGAGCGGCCTTGGCCGGTAATTTTTTGTCGCAGAATATGAAATAACGGTTGACAAAAAAAGGACACGGCTCTACAATAGAGACAGTGATTAGCACTCATATGATTGAGTGCTAACAAACCGGACAGGGAACACCAAGACAGAAATGAGGTGCAGAAATCCGGAATCTATTGCGAAAGCAAATTATCATATAGATCAGGAGGTAAGGAAGATGAGTTTTGGCATCAAACCATTGGGAGACAGAGTTGTTATCAAGAAAGCAGAAGCAGAGGAGAAATCAGAGGGAGGAATTATCCTGACGAGTTCTGCACAGGAGAAACCGCAGTATGCAGAGGTTGTTGCTGTAGGCCCTGGCACCAAGGATGAGCCGATGGAAGTCAAGGTTGGAGACACAGTTGTATTCTCCAAGTATGCGGGAACGGACATCAAGTTCGAAGGCGAAGAGTATTCCATCATGAAGCAGTCTGACTGCCTCGCAGTAATCGAGAAGTAATATATACCTGTAAAACACAGGGTTTCAATACATGAACCGGCGGATCAGAGGTCGGAATCAGGAGGTAAAGTACAATGGCTAAGGAATTAGTATACGGAGAAGACGCGAGAAGAAAACTGCAGGCTGGTGTTGACAAGCTGGCAAACACAGTTAAGATCACACTTGGACCTAAGGGCAGAAATGTTCTGATTAACAAGAGCTACGGCGCACCGCTGATTACCAACGACGGTGTTACCATCGCAAAGGAAATCGAGCTGGAAGACGGCGTAGAGAACATGGGCGCTAAGCTGGTTGAGGAAGTTGCAACCAAGACGAACGATGTTGCCGGAGACGGAACAACAACAGCAACTCTGCTGGCACAGTCCATTATCCGCGAGGGATTCAAGAACGTTGCTGCAGGTGCAAACCCGATGGTCATTAAGAAGGGCATCCAGGGCGCTGTAGACAAGGCAGTCGGCGAGATTAAGAGAATTTCCCACAAGGTTGAGGGAAAGGACAACATTGCTCAGGTTGCTTCTATTTCAGCTGCAGACCAGGAGATCGGACAGCTGATCGCTGACGCTATGGAGAAGGTTGGAAACGACGGCGTCATCACAGTTGAAGATTCCAAGACTATGGGAACAACTCTGGAGGTTGTAGAAGGAATGCAGTTCGACAGAGGATACCTGTCCCCATACATGGTTAACGATACCGATAAGATGGAAGCAAACATGGAGGATCCGTTCATCCTGCTGACGGACAAGAAGATCGCAAACATTCAGGATATCCTGCCTCTGCTGGAGCAGGTCGCTAAATCCGGAAGCAAGCTGCTGATTATCGCAGACGATGTTGAGGGCGAGGCTCTGGCGACACTGGTTGTCAATAAGCTGAGAGGAACTCTGGACGTTGTTGCGATTAAGGCTCCGGGATATGGCGACAGAAGAAAGGCCATGATGGAGGATATCGCGGTTCTGACAGGCGGACGCGTTATCAGCAGCGACCTCGGCATGGAGCTGAAGGACGCAACAATTGACATGTGCGGCAGAGCAGGCAGTGTCAAGGTTACAAAGGACAACACAACAATCGTCAACGGCAAGGGAGACAAGGACGCGATCGCATCCCGTGTTGAGTCCATCAAGAAGCAGGAAGAAGAGACAGATTCCGAGTATGATAAGGAGAAGCTGCAGGAGAGACTTGCTAAGCTGTCCGGCGGTGTAGCAGTAATCAGAGTCGGCGCTGCTACAGAGACTGAGCTGAAAGAGAAGAAGCTGAGAATCGAGGATGCCCTGAACGCGACAAAAGCCGCAGTTGAAGAGGGTATCGTAGCAGGAGGCGGCACAGCACTGTGCTCCGCAATTCCGGCAGTTAAGGAATACGCAGACAGCCTGGAAGGCGATGAGAAGACAGGCGCTAAGATCATCGAGAGAGCTCTGGAAGAGCCGGTTCGTCAGATTGCTGAGAACGCAGGCTATGAAGGAAGTGTTGTTGTGGCCAAGGTTAAGGACGCAGATGAGGGCGTCGGATTCAACGCAGCAACAGATGAGTATGTAGACATGATCGCAAGCGGAATTGTTGACCCGGCCAAGGTAACGAGATCTGCTCTGCAGAATGCGGCATCCGCATCTGCAATGCTCCTGACCACAGAAGCAGGAATCACAGACATTAAAGAAGATACTCCGGCTGTACCGGCAGCTCCGGCAGGCGGAATGGGCGGAATGGGCGGCATGATGTAATCAGTCGCTGAGACCGCGGGCGAGTGCAGATGCACTCGCCTTTTTTTATGGAATGCGGGTGACTGAACTGCAGTTCAGCCTGGAGTGTGTGCAGCAGGCGGATGTGCATGTTCATGCCTGCCCGCAGAGCTCTGTTTCGTCCTGAATATTGTGCGTGCGTTCTTCTTGCTTTATCGTCTGAAATGGTATAAAATACTTCTAATCTGAAACCCGGATGCAGACAGCAGTCCGGTGTTTGTGCGTACATTCGTGTACAAGATCGGCTGAGTTCGATGGACAGGACGCGTGCTGCGCGCTTCAGAATAGAAAGAACATTGTGTTGCATTTTGATGGAAGGCAGGAGGAGAGCATATGGCACAGTATTTTGATGAACCAAGCAGAACGTTTAGTGAGTATCTGCTGATCCCGGGTTATACATCCAGAGACTGCATACCGGAAAACGTCTCATTAAAAACACCAATTGTAAAGTTCAAGAAGGGTGAAGAACCGGAACTTTCCGCTAATATTCCGCTGGTTTCTGCAGCAATGCAGGCCGTTTCCGATGATAAGATGGCTGTTGCGCTTGCAAAAGAAGGCGGAATTTCGTTTATTTACTGCTCTCAGACCATTGAAGACGAAGCCGCTATGGTAAAGCGCGCAAAAGAGTATAAGGCCGGATTTGTCAGAAGCGACAGCAACCTCCGCCCGGATCAGACTCTGCAGGATGTTCTGAATCTGAAGCAGAGAAGCGGTCATTCCACAATTGCGATTACAGAAGACGGAACTCCGGAAGGAAAGATTGTCGGCATGGTTACGAGCAGAGATTACCGTGTAAGCCGCATGGATCCGGACACCAAGATCTCTGAGTTTATGACTCCGTTTGAAAAGCTGATTACAGCTAAAAATGGCTGCACACTCAGCGAGGCCAATGACATCCTCTGGGATAATAAACTGAATGCACTTCCTGTCATTGACGACCAGCAGAGACTGGCATACTTTGTATTCCGCAAGGACTATGACAGCCATAAGTCTCATCCGAATGAGCTGCTGGACGAGAATAAGAGATATATCGTCGGAGCAGCTGTAAATACCAGAGATTATGAACAGCGCATTCCTGCACTGGTTGAAGCAGGAGCAGATGTTCTCTGCCTGGATTCTTCCGAGGGATATTCTGTATGGCAGGCTGATGCTCTGAAATGGACCAGAGAACATTATGGAGACAAGGTTAAGCTCGGTGCTGGAAACGTTGTAGATGCAGAAGGATTCCGCTTCCTTGCTGAAGCAGGAGCAGATTTTGTCAAGATCGGAATCGGCGGCGGCTCCATCTGTATCACGCGTGAGCAGAAGGGCATGGGCAGAGGTCAGGCTACAGCGGTTATCGATGTTGCAAGAGCCAGAGACGAGTATTTCAAGGAGACCGGAGTTTATATTCCGATCTGCTCTGACGGCGGAATCGTATATGACTATCATATGACTCTGGCGCTGGCTATGGGCGCTGACTTCATCATGCTCGGAAGATACTTTGCAAGATTTGACGAATCTCCGTCCAACCGCCTGAACATCAACGGAAATTATGTAAAAGAGTACTGGGGCGAGGGTTCCAACAGAGCCCGCAACTGGCAGAGATATGACCTCGGCGGAGACGGCGGAAAGATGAAGTTCGAGGAAGGCGTAGACTCCTACGTTCCATATGCCGGAGCTCTTCATGAGAATGTCAACCTGTCCCTGAACAAGGTCAAGTCAACCATGTGCAACTGCGGAGTTACATCCATTCATGATCTGCAGCAGAATTCCAAGATGACGCTGGTATCCGCAACATCCATTGTCGAGGGCGGAGCGCATGACGTTATTCTGCGTGATTCCAGCCAGAACGCAATCCGGTAGTGATTCGCCGGCTGACAATGCCGCGTAAATGCGCAGCAGCGGAACCGCAGTCTGTTTGAATTCAGCGGGCGGCTGCTGCAGCCATTGCAGGACAACACAATTGTTATACGCGTCTGCTGGATCATTATTCAGCAGACGTTATCGTTTTTATGAAACAGAGATACATAGGAGTAAACTATGGAAAAAGAACTGGTTATTGTGCTCGATTTTGGCGGGCAGTACAATCAGCTGATCGCGCGCCGTGTACGCGAATGCAACGTTTACTGTGAAGTGCATCCGTATACCATGCCGATTGAGAAGATTAAAGAAATGAATCCAAAGGGCATCATTCTTACCGGCGGACCGAACAGCGTGTACGATGAGAAATCTCCGCACTATGATCCGGCCCTGTTCAGCCTGGGCATTCCGATTCTGGGCATCTGCTACGGCGCGCAGCTGATGGCATGGTCCCTCGGCGGAAAAGTAGAGACAGCTCCGGTCAGCGAGTACGGAAAGACCGAGACCTTTATTGACCGCAGCGGCCGTCTGTTCGGCAATGTTTCCGAGAAGACCATTACATGGATGAGCCATACCGACTACATTGCAGAACCTCCTGCCGGGTTCCGGACAACGGCGCATACAGATGCCTGCCCGACCGCGGCTATGGAAAATGATGAGAAGAAGCTGTATGCTGTTCAGTTCCACCCGGAAGTTACACACACTGTGGAAGGTCAGAAGATCCTTTCATCCTTTGTCCTCGGACCGTGCGGCTGCAGCGGCAGCTGGAGAATGGACGATTTTGTCGACAAAACGATCCTGGAACTGAGGGAAAAAGTTGGGGACGGCAAGGCACTGTGCGCACTGTCCGGCGGTGTTGACTCATCCGTAGCAGCGGTACTGATGTCCAAAGCGATCGGAAAACAGCTGACCTGCGTATTTGTCGATCACGGACTTCTGCGAAAGGACGAGGCGGAGAGCGTCGACCGTGTCTTCGGCCCGGAAGGTCCTTACGACTTAAACTTTGTCCATGTGGACGCGCATGAGCGGTTCTTCGAAAAACTGAAGGGCGTAACCGAACCGGAGAAGAAACGCAAAATCATCGGCGAGGAATTTATCCGCGTATTTGAAGAGGAAGCAAAGAAAATCGGCGCAGTCGACTATCTGGTGCAGGGAACGATTTATCCGGACGTCATTGAAAGCGGTTTGGGAAAATCCGCAACCATCAAGTCCCACCATAATGTCGGGGGACTGCCGGATTACGTAGATTTCAAGGAGATCATCGAGCCGATGAGAATGCTGTTCAAAGATGAAGTGCGCCAGGCGGGACTGGAGCTCGGCATTCCGGAGAACCTGGTTTACCGTCAGCCGTTCCCTGGCCCGGGACTCGGCATCCGCATCATCGGAGAAGTCACCCCGGAAAAAGTCAAGATCGTACAGGACGCAGACGCGATTTACAGAGAAGAGATCGCGAATGCCGGACTCGACCGTAAGATTAACCAGTATTTTGCAGCCCTGACCAATATGCGTTCCGTCGGCGTCATGGGAGATTTCAGAACCTATGATTATGCAATTGCCCTCCGCGCCGTCGAGACCTCCGACTTCATGACCGCAGAAGCTACCAACCTTCCGTGGGACGTCCTGCAGAAAGTCACCAGCCGCATCGTCAACGAAGTCGACCACGTCAACCGCGTATTCTACGACTGCACCAGCAAACCACCAGGGACAATAGAGTTCGAATAGAACCAAGTGGCTTGCCACATCTCTGCTTCCCTTGAAATTCCAACCGTTGCAGTGATTGGTAAAAGACGCCTGATACTAATTTGATACTAGAATTTCATAGAATTGCCATAGTGGTGGATACATTGAAAAATCAACGTGTTCACCGCTTTTTTTATACCATCGGCCATCTGCTGAGGCAAACATGTCTGCTGAAAGATCCCGACAGTTTTCAGCTGCTGCGATAGTCGTTCCAGCGGAGTATTACTTACAGAGATCATCATTCGCATAATTGCCGTTAAACCGGGTTTCATTTATGATAAAGAAAAAAGGAGGTCAGAGAAATGTTCGGATCCAGATATAAGCTGAGCTATGACGAGAGGCGGATCATTATCCTCTGTCTGATTGAAATGAAAAACAAACTGATCCGGGAAAACCGGTATACGGATGCCATCGACGATCTTCTGGTGAAATTCATGGAATAAGTTCATCCTTTCAGCCGGTGCTGAATACATAACCCTGCACAATCCGGTGCGGGGTTATTTTTTATCCGGCAGAGCCGGAGAAAGGATGAACCATGACTGTGACAAAGGAAACAATGAGAGTTATTGCTATGGGATCGGGAGGAAACGAGTCTCATGAACCGGCACCCTGCGGAGACTGTCCGCTGGTGGACACACTGGCAAGACGTGCTGCAGAGCATTTCGCAGAGATGACCGAAGATATGGATGAGGATGATGTCATTGAGATCGTGAAAAGACTGGAAAACGAGGCCTTTTCCGGAGAGCCGGAAGCACTAATCACGCTGCTTGGAAGAATATTTCTTCAGAACGGAATGAAGTCTGCTGCGGCGGAACTGGAAGCATTGAAACATTGTGCCGATGAGATTCTCAATGCCCTGGAGGTGTTTGCGGACGCATTCTTCGATGATGAATATATCGACTGGTACTGCGTGGAAGGCTGGCTTCGCGACATGTTCCCCAGTAAGGATCAGAAACTGCTGAGTTAGGAGGTAGGAAATGGCAAAATGCGAAACCATTGCGATCTGCAACCAGAAAGGAGGCGTCGGAAAAACCACGACAGCGCTGAATCTGGGTGTTGGCCTTGCCCGTCAGGGAAAGCGGGTGCTCCTGGTGGATGCGGACCCGCAGGGAGACCTCACCCAGTCTCTGGGATGGAACGGGGACGATCTGGAGAAATCCCTGGGCAGGCTCATGTATCTGGTCACCCGGGACTGCAAACCCATCGTGGAAGAAACGATTCTCCATCACAAGGAAGGCGTGGACCTGATCCCGTCCAATCTGGATCTTTCTTCTATGGAAATCAGTTTGGTGAACGCCATGAGCAGAGAAAAGGTGCTGGATAACCTTCTCCAATCGGTAAAGAAAAACTACGAATATGTCCTTATCGACTGCATGCCATCCCTTGGCATGATCACCATCAACTCTTTCTGAATACGAAAATAGCCCTGAGCATATCAGCATGTTGCTCAGGGCATGTATATTAGTGATTCAGTTTGTGTGCGGGACAATAGAAAAAAGTCTGTAAAAATGTTTGACAAGGCCTTTCGTGACAGCAATCATTAATTCATGGAGGGCCTTTTACTATGGCCAGAAAACCAAAGAAACCAGTGCGTCATGTCGAAATGACTGAAGGAAAACGTGAGATCATCCGCGGGCTGCTTGAAGAGTACGATATAGAGAGCGCTCAAGATATACAGGATGCTCTCAAGGATCTGCTCGGCGGCACGATCAAGGAAATGATGGAAGCCGAAATGGATGAACATATCGGCTATGAAAAATCTGAGCGGGCGAATTCGGATGACTTTGAACGGAATTATCGAAACGGATATAAGAATAAACGAGTCAATTCAAGCTACGGCAGTATGTCCATCGACGTTCCACAGGACCGTAACTCCTCCTTTGAACCTAAGGTCGTAAAAAAGCGTCAGAAGGATATTTCGGATATAGACCGGAAGATCATATCGATGTACGCAAAGGGAATGACCACAAAGCAGATATCTGAAACGATCGAGGATATATACGGCTTTGAGACTTCAGAAAGTTTCATTTCAGACGTAACAGATAAGATACTGCCGCAGATCGAAGACTGGAAGAACCGTCCGCTGGAAGCGGTATACCCGATCGTATTCATTGATGCAATTCATTTTTCTGTAAGAGAAGACGGTGTTGTACAGAAGCGTGCAGCGTATGTTGTCCTCGGTATCGACGCAGATGGAAAAAAGATGTCCTGTCGATAGATGTCGGAGAAAACGAAAGCAGCAAATATTGGCTGTCTGTTTTAAATTCGTTGAAGAACAGAGGTGTTCAGGACATATTGATCCTTTGTTCAGATGGGTTGACCGGAATAAAGGATGCTATTTCGGCCGCATTTCCGAAAACAGAGCATCAGCGTTGCATCGTACATATGGTCAGAAATACGCTGAAATATGTGGCAAATAAAGACATGAAGGCCTTTGCAAAGGATTATATATACAGCTCCTGATGAAAAGTCCGCACTGGCACAACTTGATCACGTTACAGATAAATGGAGCCCGCAGTATCCATATGCTATGAAACGCTGGAGCGACAACTGGGACGCCATATCCCCGATTTTCAAGTTTTCCAGGGATGTCAGAACAGCCTTCTATACGACCAACGTCATAGAATCACTGAATTTCAACGCTGCGGCGGCTGAACCGTCAGAGGAGCGTATTTCCAAGGTCTCAGGCGCTGCTGAAGTCGCTGTATCTCGCAACATTCGAAGCCACACGTAAGTGGACAATGCCAATTCGCAACTGGGGAAAAGTGCGAGGCGAATTGTCAGTTATGTACCCGGAGCGCTTGCCTGAATAGCAGAGATCACAAGATCATATGTTCAAGACATGCCCTCCTTGACAAGGGCATGTCTTGACATGGAAAGATCATTCTGTTAAACAATATTCAAGAGCTGGTCAGAAGGAACTGACCAGCTCACTATACACTTCTCACGGAAGACCTTTATTTACAGAAAAACTTACATACCCCCATTTTTCAGTATTCTATTTTTTGAATAACTCTGAATGTGATCCGAGTCGATAAAGCATCAATACGAGCACGTCGTCTCTGAGTTCATAAATCAGAAGCCAATCCGGCTCAATATGACATTCTCTCGTTCCTTTATAGTTTCCGGTCAGTTCATGGTCGTGATATTTTGCGTCCAAGGGATTACCGTTAGAAAGAATGTCTATGACCTCGAATAATTTATCAAGGCTTTTTTGTTGCTTCTTTGCCAGTTTCAGATCCTTTTTAAACTGGCTGGTAAATTTCACTTCATACATCATAATTCAAGTGCCGCTTTAAGCTCGCTAATATCGGTATAGCCTTTTACATCAGGATCAGAAGCAATTCGTCTGCCTTCTTCAATCGCTGCCGTGGTTACTTCGTTAGGAACCTCCAGTTTCAAATCAAAAGGAATTCCATTCTCACGAATAGTAGATCTCAGGAACATATTCACTGCAGTTGTCATATTCAATCCAAGATCTGAAAAAATCTGTTCGGCTTGCTCTTTGATCTCCTTATCGGTTCTTATATTCAAATTTGTAGTCGCCATAAAATCACCTCTCTTCTGCAGTCAGTATATGCAATT
>SFHC01000022.1 GCA_004555725.1 [Eubacterium] saphenum | reverse complement strand
CTTGCTCTTTGATCTCCTTATCGGTTCTTATATTCAAATTTGTAGTCGCCATAAAATCACCTCTCTTCTGCAGTCAGTATATGCAATTATTCGTTTAATGTCAATACGATATCATTACAAACTGCGCATACATGTTCCATCATAAGCAGCAGGAAATCGTGGGCAAACTAGAAATAGAAAATGACTGGCAGGAGGCGATATAGATATGGGAGGATATCAACAGAAAGGAGAAAAGCCGCTTCGTAATTACAAGAACAGAAAAAGGTACATCACGGTCGGCTTCCGAGTCTCACCGGAACAGAGGGATGAGCTCTATAAGAGAATCCATCTTACTGGAAGGAGCATTCAGGACTACATGCTGTAAAGCGGGTTGAGTCAGCAGATCGTAGTCGTTGGTAATGAACGACTCCGCAGAAGGATCATCGAATGACTTGAAGTCTTGGAGCCGAAGCTGAATGAGATAGCAAAAGGTCATTCCGATGATGAGAACGTCCTTACTGAGCTCCGGACGATATATGAGATCACCAAAACATGGGAATAGGAAAAAGTAAATATCGTTGGCTATAGGAGTTACCGATTCACACAGTCGGTAGCGCCTTTAATAATGCAAGGACGAAGATCCATTGTACGAGCAGGTCAGGATGCCCTGTGATACTAATTTGATACTAAGCGCTTTGAAAGCAACAAGGAATATGATGAAATTGGTCTCCATCAGGCCGAGATCCACGTAATTATACAGGGTCTTTATGCAGGTGACCTCATCTTCACGGAAGATCTTATCCCGGAGTGCGCGGCCCCGACAGGCATCCAGAGACCAGCCATCTTCACGGACATGACGATCAACATATTGCAGGAATGCGGCTTTTTCAAGCCGCTCATAATGTCTGCAGCAGTTGGTACGGTTCTGTTCATAGGTCTTTTGACCCTGTGAAGCCTTGTATCTCTGGACCTTCCCGCGATATAGATTGACAGTACCTCGCCTGAGCTCATTACGTATTGTATTAGGAGCACAGCCAAGTTCCTTCGCGATCCGGTTGGCGGACCATCCGTCTTTGCGACGGGTCTGAATAATTACCCGTTCTTCAAATGTGAGATGTTTGCCCTTAACATGCTGTCCTGTGGTAGAATGATAGTGATCCATAGTGATCCTCCTGTGTAGATTGTGTTGTTGGTACTTACATTCTACCATCAGCAGGGTTGCTATGGATCTTCTATTCAATTGTTCAACTTCATTTTACAATCAACCATTAATATACAGGTGAATATTCGAATATGATACATATGCGCCGGTCAGAGGCAGTGGATGAATGATTCCGATTCTGCTCTGACCGGCACTTCTAACTGCTTGAGAATATAGACAAATTAAGATATAATATGTATATATCCAGGAGGTGATTTCTATGTATTCATTGCAGGAAACAATAAGACCATCGGCTGATCTGAGGAACCATTACAATGAAATATCCAGACAGTGCCGGGAAGAAAATGAAGCGGTAATTATTACGGTTAACGGCAGAGGGGACACGGTTTCTATCAGTTATGAGGAATATAAAAGAATGAAGGCAAGGATAGAACTGTTAGAAATGCTTGCTGAATCCGATGAAGATGTAAAATACGGAAGAACAGCGCCGGTTGAAGATACATTTTATAACTTGAGACGCCTGCTTCAGGAGGATAAGGAGTGAAGTACAAAGTTGAAAGAACGGACACGGCGGATTCCATGATCAGGAGAATTATCTTCTTTGTTGCTGAAAATTTTGGTAATGATGTGGCTCTTGAAAAACTGGATTATCTGGAAAGTTCGCTCATGTCTCTTGGGGATAATCCGTATATCGGAACAGAACCGAGGTACAATGTATTAAGAAGACAGGGATATCAAGTACTTTTATTAGAAAAGGATCTCGTTTTTTATAAGATTGATGAGGACAGAAATCTGGTTACCATTTATGCAGTAGTCGATCAGCGGCAGGAATACTTAAGCATCATCAGAGGTCTGTAATGGCCTTAATATGGATGCATCGAGAAAATATCCGGCATCTGCACTGAAATTTTGCTTACATCAGATTATCATTTATGTTATAGTGGTTGGGCAAATATTATAAACGGTAGAATTGGAAACGCACACTCCTTCAGTGATAACGAACAACACGTCTGTTACAGAAGGAGTATATTTATGCCAGAAACAAAATTTGAAAGCTTTATATTTTCGGTGATCATGACGTTCATCATGGTGTATGCAATGATTTGCTACAATATTGCAATCGGTGCAGGGGGCATGGAGAATATAATATTTATCAAGGCTTTCGGAGAGCTGAAAATCATGTGGCCGGCTGCGATTGTTTTGGAGATGTTCGTTTTTGAGAAGCCGGTGGTCTGTCTGACACGGCGTGTTGCGTCAAAGAATACGTCGTTCTTTTCGATTCTGCTGATTCGCTCTTCACTGACAGTATGTATGATGTGCCCGGCCATGAGTCTGCTTGCGGCAATGCTGTTTAAGGCGCCTCAGGGAGCGGAACTGATCGGAGTCTGGCTTCAGACTGCAGCGATCAATTTTCCAATGGCTCTTTCCTGGCAGATCTTTTTTGGCGGACCTGCCGGCAGATGGGTGTTCCGTACGCTGTTCAGAAAATCAGCAATTTAATACCAGACACGGACTGCATATAGACAGTACCATTGCAGGAAAGGCGGAATGAGCCTTCCAGATTCAGGTCGGAAAATGAATTTCCGGCCTGTTTTTTTGTTCATTCTCCTATTGACTTAAAGTGCACTTTAAGTGTTAGTCTGTTACCATCAGCTGATGATTACGGCACAATCAGACTTCAGACAGAAAGGTGAAAGAGCAATGAGTAGAGAAAAACTGGAACTGACACAGGAATGGGATAAGACATTCCCGGAAAACGATCAGGTGAATCACAGAAAAGTAACGTTTGATAATCATTTTGGCATAACACTGGCCGCAGATCTGTATGAACCGAAGAACAGAAAAGCAGGAGAAAAGCTTCCGGCAGTTGCTGTATGCGGTCCCTTTGGCGCTGTGAAGGAACAGGCCTCCGGACTGTATGCGCAGGAGATGGCGGAAAGGGGCTTCCTGACGATTGCGTTTGATCCGTCCTTTACGGGAGAATCCGGAGGATGGCCGAGAGCTATGCATTCTCCGGATATCGATGTGGAGGATTTTCAGGCGGCAGTGGATTTTCTGTCTGTACAGGAAGAGGCAGATCCGGAGAAAATCGGTATTATCGGAATCTGCGGCTGGGGAGGAATGGCCCTGCAGACTGCGTGCATCGATACGCGGATCAAGGCGACTGTGACCTCAACTATGTATGACATGTCCCGGGTTGCCGGAAACGGGTATTTTGACGAGGCCGACAGCGCAGAAGCCAGAAATGAGATGCGCAAGGCACTTAATGCGCAGAGAACAGAAGATTTCCGGAACGGCAGTTATAAGATGGCAGGCGGGGTTGTGGATCCGCTGCCGGAGGATGCTCCGTTCTTTGTGAAGGATTACTATGATTATTATAAAACAGATCGCGGATATCATAAGAGAAGCCTGAATTCCAACGACGGATGGACCGTTTCCACGGCAACATCTCTGGTGAACACACGGCTGTTTACCTATGCGGATGAGATCGAGAATGCGGTTCTGATGATCCACGGCGATAAGGCGCATTCCTGTTATATGACAAAGGATGCGTTCAAGAGGCTGAAAGGGGATAACAAAGAGCTGCTTCTGATCCCGGGCGCAGTACACACGGATCTGTACGACCGGAAAGACATTATTCCGTTTGATAAAATCGAGGAATTTATGAGGAGATATCTGAATGCCTGAAAATAAATCAGAAGAGAAAAAGACGTACACGATTTCCGAAGTCGCGGAAATGATGAATGTAGCGCCTTCAACACTTCGCTATTACGATAAGGAAGGACTGCTTCCGGATGTAAAGCGGGTCAACGGAAGACGGATTTTTGAAGATAAGGACTTTCCGTGGCTCCGCATTCTGAACTGCCTGAAGAGCACCGGAATGCCAATCCGGAAGATCAAGGAATACGCAGAACTCTGCAAACTGGGAGATGAATCCCTGCAGGAACGGTATACGCTGATCAAAGAACAGCGGCAGTTCGTGCTGGATCAGATCGAACAGCTTCAGTATTACCTGAAAGAACTGGATTACAAGGACTGGTACTACCGGACTGCAATAGAAGCCGGCACGGAAAGCGCAGTTTATCATCCGGATCAGGTAAGCGGACTGGAACTGGATCAGATTCCTGACTTCGGCCCTGTAGGGGGACATACAGAAGGGAAAGGAGAAAAATAAAATGATCAAACAGACAGCGGGAAGAGATATGCTGGGCACGTTTGCACCGGAATTTGCTCATTTTAATGATGATGTATTGTTTGGGGAAAACTGGAATAATCAGGACCTGGATCTGAAAACACGGAGCCTCATCACAGTGATCGCGCTTATGGCACAGGGAATTACAGACAGCTCTCTGAAATATCATATTATGAACGCGAAGAACAATGGCGTAACACAGAGAGAAATGGCCGCAGCGGTGACTCACACAGCTTTTTATGCCGGATGGCCGAAAGCCTGGGCAGTCTTCAATCTGGCAAAAGATGTCTATGGTAATAACGACCCGGAAAGTGCGGAAAAATCCGAGCACACGCATGGCGGATTCTTTGGCCTGGGCAAATCGAATGACGCATTCACGCAGTATTTTACCGGGCAGTCTTACCTGAATCCGGTAACAGCACCGGAAGATTATCTGCCGATTTTTAACGTCACCTTTGAACCGGGCTGCCGGAACAACTGGCATATTCATCACGCTTCCAAAGGCGGCGGACAGATTCTGATCTGCGTGGACGGAGAAGGCTGGTACCAGGAAGAAGGCAAGGCGGCAAGACCGCTACAGCCGGGCGATGTCGTAGAAATTCCGGCGAATGTGAAACACTGGCATGGCGCGGTGAAAGACCGCTGGTTCTCACACCTGGCGATTGAAGTCCCGGGAGAGGACACCTCCAATGAATGGTGTGAACCAGTTACGGATCAGGAATACAACGCGCTTTAAATATGAGAATAAAGGAGACGAATATGTTAGGAAATTTTTCATACTGCAATCCGACAAAACTCTATTTCGGGGATAATGCAATTTCAAATCTGAAGGAAGAACTTGCGAAATACGGACAGAACGTGCTTCTGATTTACGGCGGCGGTTCGATTAAGAAAAACGGCATCTATGATGAGGTGATAGGAATTTTAATCGACGCAGGAAAAACTGTTGCGGAGATTCCCGGGGTCATGTCCAATCCGACGATTGACAAACTGCGTGAGGGAATTCAGACCGCCAGAGAAAATAACAGTGAGTTTATCCTGGCTGTAGGCGGCGGATCTGTAATTGACTATGCGAAGGCTGTATCGGTGTCGGTTAATTGTGATGAAGATCCGTGGGAGAAATACTATATTCGATTCGAAGAGCCGGATTGCGAAACGCTTCCGGTTGGCACAGTGCTGACCATGGTTGGAACTGGCTCTGAAATGAATGCCGGATCAGTGATCACGAATCCAGAGCAGAAGCTGAAAATCGGACATGTTTTTGCGGACGAGAAAATTATGCCGTGTTTTTCCATTCTGAATCCGAAATACACGCTGACACTGCCGGAATACCAGATGGTATCAGGAATCTATGATATTTTCAATCATATCTGTGAGCAGTATTTTTCAGGAGAGGATGATAATACCAGCGATTATATCGCAGAAGGACTGATGCGCAGCGTGATCCATTCCGGCAGAGCCGCTGTAAAGAATCCACAGGATTATGAAGCCAGAAGCAATCTGATGTGGACGGCGACCTGGGCGCTGAACACCCTGATTTCCAAAGGGAAATCCACAGACTGGATGGTGCATATGCTTGGACAGTCTGTCGGCGCGTGCACCAACGCCACACATGGAATGACCCTGGCAGCCGTGTCACTGCCATATTACCGTCATATCAAGGACAGCGGATTGGATAAATTCGCTCGATTTGCAGAGAATGTCTGGGGAATCTCCGCAGAAGGAAAATCTCGTGAAGCGCTGGCTGATGCTGGCCTGCAGGCAATGGAAGCCTGGATGAAGGAAATCGGTGTCGTCATGAAGCTCAGAGACCTCGGCGCAGATGAGAACATGATCCCGGATCTTGTTAACGGAACTCTGATCCTTGACGGCGGATACAAGAAGCTGGATAAGGAAGAGATTGCGGAGATTTTCCGCGAGGCGATGTAATGAGTCCATTGGACAAAAATGACAAGAACAAGGAGAAAAACAGCATGAGTAAAACATTAGTGGCATATTTCAGCGCAAGCGGCGTGACAGCCGGCAAAGCCAAAAAACTTGCAGATAAACTGGGCGCGGATCTCTGTGAGATCCGTCCGGTAAAAGAATACAGCAACGCGGATCTGGACTGGCTGAATAAACATTCAAGATCCACTGTGGAAATGAATGACCCGGAAAGCCGTCCGGAAATCCAGGCATTGGATCATGATATTTCCGGATATGAGGAGATTCACATTGGATTCCCGATCTGGTGGTACACTGCGCCGCACATCATCAATACCTTCCTGGAGAGCGCTGATTTTACAGGTAAAAAGATCCATCTGTTCGCAACTTCCGGCGGAAGCGGGATCGACAGAGCTGTGAAGGATCTGAGCGCGCAGTATCCGGAACTGGATATTGAGGATGGCAAGATGTTAAGATAGCAGAGGTGGTGAGTGCATCCATGAAACCCTATATTGTTTGTTACATGATGATGTCAGTTGACGGAAGAATTGACTGTGGTATGACTGCACAGCTTCAGGGAGTAAATGAGTATTATCAGATCCTCCGGGAGCTGGATCTTCCTTCGACTCTCAGCGGACGGAGAACAGCAGAACTTGAGATGGCGCTTCCGGGAAAGTTCAGAGCGGAAAATTCTGCGTCTTATAGTAAAGAAGGCTTCTCTAAGAAGTTATCCGCAGATGGATATAGTATTATTGTTGATACCCATGGAAGTTTACTCTGGGAAAAAGAAAATAATCCAGAAAAGCCGCATCTGATTATTACCAGTGCACAGGTTTCAAAAGCGTATCTGGAATATCTTGACGGGCAGAATATTTCCTGGATCGCCTGCGGAGACAACCATATCGATCTTGCCCGGGCAGCGGAAATCCTGAATCAAGAATTCGGGGTAAAACGCATGGGAGTTGTCGGCGGACCGGGAATCAACACCGGATTTTTAAATGTCGGCCTTCTGGATGAAATTGATATCTTAATCGGACCGGGAATCGATGGACGCGCAGAAATGCCGTCGATATTTGAAGGACGAGACAATCCAAAGCCTCTTCCGCTTAAACTGAAGAATGTAAAACCGTATAATGATGGTACAGTACTGTTAGCGTACAGCGTATAATATCGCAAAAGGGGGCTATTGCACAAGTGCGGCCCCCTCGTTGATTATTTACCGAATAAATCGCTGTGTGTTCCTGTTCTAGTCAGAGTAAGTACCAATACATCATCTTCAATTCGGTAAATAAGCAGCCAATCCGGAAGAATATGACATTCACGATGCTTTACCCAATTCCCGGATAATGGGTGATCTTTATTAATTTCTGGAAGTGGTTCACCCATTGCAAGAGCAGCGATTACATCCTCCAACAATTCAATTTTTAATCCATGTTTTACCGCCAGCTTATAGTCTTTTTTAAACTGTGTGGTTGATTTTACTCTGTACTTCGTTTTTCTCATTTCTTCAGGTCCGCGAAAAGTTCGTCCAGATCAGTGTATCCTTTTACAGCCGGATCTTTCGCAATTCTTTCTGCTTCCAGCATGGCAGCGATTGTTTCTTTGTTAGGCTGATTCAGGGAAATTTCAAAAGGAATTCGGCCTTCTCTGAGTGACTGGCGCACAAAAATATTAAATGCTGTGGACAGATTCATTCCGAGTTCGCTGAAAAGGGCATCAGCCTGAGTTTTCAGATCTGAATCCATACGGATGCTGATGTTTGTAGTAGAGGCAGCCATAAGATCATCTCCTTTCATCTATACAAGTATATTATGCTATATATGCACGAAAAATGCAATGTATTGCACGAATAATATGCTCCTATAAAAGACCTTACGATAGAAAATTACCACATGGATAATATAGCCTTCTGCCCTGTTTCATGATATGATGAGGTTAAGAAGTCTGTTTTATATGAAAAATCATGGAAATGTGAGGAAAGAACAACATGCATGCGTTTATTGATCTGAAGAACGTCAGTAAAGTCTATCGTATGGGTGAAATCGATATCCGGGCTGCGGACAGTGTCAGTTTTTCGGTGGAAAAGGGTGAGTTCGCGGTCATTGTAGGTCCCAGCGGCGCCGGAAAGACCACAGTGCTGAATATCCTGGGAGGAATGGATACGGCTTCGTCCGGGGAGGTCTGGGTCGATGGACAGAATGTCGCTGCATATAACCGCAGAGAGAGGATCGGATTCCGACGGGAAGAAATCGGTTTTGTCTTTCAGTTCTATAATCTGGTGCAGAATCTGACGGCGCTTGAGAATGTAGAACTTGCTGTCCAGATTTGTAAGAATTATCGGAATCCTGAAGAGGTTCTGGATGCTGTCGGTTTGAAGGAACGTATGAATAATTTTCCGTCTCAGCTGTCCGGCGGTGAACAGCAGCGGGTCGCCATTGCACGCGCGCTGGCGAAAAATCCGAAGCTGCTGCTGTGCGATGAACCGACCGGCGCCCTGGATTATCAGACCGGCAAGCAGATCCTGCGTCTTCTCTGGAACAGCTGCAGAGAGTATAAAATGACGGTAATCATCATTACCCATAACCAGGCACTGACAGAAATGGCGGATCGTGTAATTGAAATCCGGAATGGAAAAACAGAGAAAATCTACACGAATGAACAGCCGAAGTCCATTGACCTGATCGAGTGGTAAAAGGCAGAAAGGAGGCTGGAGCGGCATGGGCAGAGGCGTATGGAAAATTCTGGTTCGTGAAATCAGACAGAATCCGGGAAGATTTCTGTCGATATTCTTTATTGTTGTGCTCGGCACTGCGTTTCTGTCCGGCGTGCGGGCATGTGAGCCGGATATGCGGCAGAGCATGAATCAGTATCTGAAACAGCACCGGTATATGGACCTCCGCATTCAGTCCGGCCTGGGGCTGACGGACGCGGATGTACGGGCCGTCCGGAAGGTTCCCGGGGTTTCTCAGGCAGTGGGCGCGTACTGTGTGGATGTACTGAGTGATTTTAACAATACAACTTCCGTACTGACCGTGATGAGCACCGTCCGGGGGATGAATCGGATGACGGTGAAGCAGGGCCGGCTTCCGGTAAAAGAAAATGAATGCCTGATCGATACTGAACTGTCAGCAGAGAGTAAGATGAAGGTCGGAGATTCCATTCATGTGTATTCCGGGACAAAAGAAAAACTTGCAGGGAGTCTCCGCCGCAGCACTTTCAAGATTGTCGGAACCGGCAGTTATCCGGGGTATCTGACTGGTGACCGGGGTCATTCTTCCATTGGCAGCGGGACTGTGGACGGATTTATCGCAGTGAACCCGTCAGCATTTTCCATGAGCTCTTACTCAGTTATATTTTGTCGGACAAAAAGTACAGGCAAGTATGCCACCTATTCTGACGCGTATACGAATCATATAAAACAGGTAAAGAAGCAGCTGAGCAGCCTGGGGCAGACACGCGCAGAGATCCGGAAGCATCAGCTGATGCAGCAGTTTTCCCTGGCCGCGGGCTCCGGGAGCAGTCCGGGGATGCTCACGCAGAAGAAGCAACTTTCGAAGATCAGGGAGAACGGAAAATGGTATATTTTTGACCGCTCAGAGGACCAGGAATATACGGAATACCGGGAGAACGCCAGCCGTATAGGGGCGATCGGCAGGGTATTTCCGGTGATTTTCTTTCTGGTTGCGGTGCTGGTCAGTCTGACGACGATGACGCGTATGGTGGAAGAGGACCGCGGACAGATCGGATTGCTGGGTGCGCTTGGGTACGGAAGAGGTGTGATCGTTTGGAAGTACGCGGGGTACGGGCTGCTTGCGGCGGTGTCTGGAAGTATTGCAGGTGTGCTGACTGGGGAGAAGTTCCTGCCGTATATTATCGTCAATGCGTATCGGCATCAGTTCGTGAATCTGGATCAAGTGGTCATTCCGTATGAATGGAAGTATTCTGTGCTTGCCGGTGCATCGGCGTCTGCGTGCATCCTTGCGGCAGCACTGGGGGCGTGCGGGCACTTGCTTCGTGAGGTCCCGGCGGAGCTGATGCGTCCGGAGGCGCCTAAAGGCGGAAATAAAATATGGATGGAGTATATTACGCCGCTGTGGAGTCGGATGAGTTTCAGCGTCAAGGCGGCGATGCGGAATATTTTTCGGTATAAAAAAAGGCTGTTTATGACGATCATCGGCGTAGGCGCGTGCACAGCGCTGCTTTTGACTGGGTTTGGGATCCGGGATTCTGTTCTGGAGATTACAGGAAATCAGTATCAGAAAATCTGGACTTATGATGCACAGGTGTATCTGAATCCGCAGGCTTCTGTACGGGAGAAAAAGAGTCTGAACAGAAAACTGTCCGAAATGAAGGAGATTTCCGGTGCGCAGCAGGTATATGAAAAAGGTGTACAGGTTGGAAAAGAGGGTCATTTTTATGATGCGGCGCTGGTTGTACCGGAAAATCCGGACCGTCTGGACGCGTACATTCACCTGCACGACCGTGTTACCGGGAAAAAGCACCGCCTGAAGGATCATTCCGCTGTTCTTTCAGAGAAGGCCGCGGCGCAGCTCCATGTAAAAGCGGGAAGCATGGTGATATTGAAACAGAGCGGCGGAAAAACGCTGAAGGTTCGCGTGGGTGCGGTAACCGAGAATTACATCATGCACTATATCTATATTTCACCGGAATATTACCGGAGTCTGACCGGGAAGCGGGCATCGGAAAACAGTGTTTTGCTGAAGTGGGGAAGAGGCACTCGCGAGAATGAAACTGCAAAGCGGATTTTGAAGCAAAATGCGGTATCGCAGATCGTTCTGACTTCAGATGCCAGAAATTCTATGCGTAAAACGATTCAGCTTATGGGAACAGTGGTCGGAGTCCTGAGCGCGGCTGCGGCTATGCTGGCGTTTGTGGTCATCTTCAGTCTGAATACAATCAGCATCACCGAACGCAGGCGTGAGCTCGCCACACTGAAAGTGCTGGGATTCTATGACCGGGAGGTGGAAATGTACATTTTCCGGGAGAACATCATGCTGACACTTCTGAGTATTGTGCTGGGTCTGTTTATGGGGGTGTGGCTGGAAAAATATATTATGCTGACTGCAGAAACCAATGATCTGATGTTCGGAAGAACGATTGCTCCGTCCAGTTTCATCCTGGCGGCAGCTTTGACCGTTCTGTTCACTGTGATCGTCAACGCAGTTTCATCTGTTTCCATGAGAAAAATTGATATGATTGAGTCGCTGAAGAGCACAGAATAGAGAAGACGGTGCAGAGAATCAAAGAGACCGGATGCTCTGAGCAGATTATGCTCGGTGCAGCGGTCTCTTTATAGGTAGATTGTCATACAGCAGATATTGCCGCATGAAAGGATGTCGGTGCAGAGATGCGGCGTATTGTCTTCAGCCGCATTTCATCATTCTGTTATAACCTGCACTGCGCGACGAAATGCGCGTTCTGCGGAAGGCCAAGATCTTCTTCCGGCGCGTCAAACGTCCATTTCTTCAGGCTGTCGCCGTCGCCGCGGGTGCGTTCGTTCACGGCGTAGAAGTTGAACATTTCAATGCCGTAGTTCAGATGGCGGTCAGCTTCTCCAGTCATCTCATCATCCAGTCCGATCAGGCAGACGGAGTTTTTGGTGAGAATAACACGGTACGGCTGGCGGTTGAAGAAGGACTGCGCGACACTCATGCAGATCAGCGCGTCGTTCAGCTGCGGATACTGGCGTGAGAGCAGATCCAGAGGTGCTTCTTCTCCAAAACGGTTTTCAAAGACAAATTCACCCAGAGCAATCTTAGGCGCGGTGCGCTTGGAATTCTTGTTAACCTTGACGTCGGAAGGACTCTTGATGTCGAGGCGTGTGCTCTTTTTCTCCTTGTTTCGGTAGCCGAATCCGACGACTACAGCGAGCGTCTTGTCGGTATCGATATCGAGCTGCGCTTCAGCCTTTTCTGCGTCATTGATGGTCAGCCAGCATGCGGCAAGTCCCAGAGACGTCATCTTCAGTGTCAGCGCCTGCATAATGAAGGCAGCGTTTTCCAGTGCGTGATCCTTTTCTTCCGTGAACAGAAGTGCGTATTTTGGCGCGCGGATCATAAATCCGTTATATCCGACAGCAGTCCCGAGTTTTTCCGCAGCTGCGCTGTCGATGATGTGAAGTTCGGTTTCAATGCTGTCATCCAGAGCATCGCAGAGCGAGATGCTGTCCTTGATGTGCTGAATATCCGCTTGTTCGACATCTTCTTCCGTGAAGGCTCTGCAGGATTCACGTTCCAGGATGAGATCGTAATATCTGAGGTTTTCCATATGTTGAACACTCCTTTTTGTATTATTATGCGTTAATGTTCTTGCGATTGCTTCTATTATATAATGTTTTCCGGAATTTTGCTATGATTTAGAGTTGACAATCACATGAAGTTTTAGGAGAATCATCCGGATAAGCGAAAGGGGGTGGCGTTCATGAATCTGTTTTAAATGTATACATCAGTCAGAAAACCATTTAGAATAGAATCAGATGATTATCCACAGGACAAAAAGAAATGAACAAGGCAGAAATGCCGGAAATGGAGGCACCATATGAGAAGTGAACGAATCGGAGTAAGCGACTGCCCGCTGGTAAAGATTTCACTCAGCAGCGGCGAGTCTGTAAAAATTGAACGCGGAGCTATGGCATATATGCAGAATGTTGCCTTGCAGGGAAAAATGAATTCCCAGAATAAAGGTCTGGGAGGCCTGCTCGGCGCAATCGGAAGGAGCCTGACCAGCGGTGAAAGTATGTTTATCACAGAAGCGGTCGGAACTGCGGATAACGGTGTGATCGGCATTGCTCCGGCAATTCCGGGAACGATCCGCAAGCTCAGTGTCGGCGTAAATCAGTATCGCCTGAATACCGGCGCTTTTCTTGCCAGCGATTCTTCTGTCAGCTATGTGATGAAGTCTCAGAATGTCGGGAAGGCTTTTTTCGGCGGTACGGGCGGCCTGTTTGTCATGGAAACACAGGGACAGGGAGACCTTCTGGTCAATGCGTTCGGCGATCTCGCAGAGCTTACAGTCACGCCGGATGCGCCCGTTACCATTGACAATGAACATGTCGTGGCCTGGGATGCTTCACTGAATTATGAAATTGCCATTGCGTCAGGAACATTCGGTTTTACGACCGGAGAAGGCCTGGTCAACCGGTTTGAAGGCAGCGGAAAAGTCCTCATTCAGACCCGAAATCTCCATGCATTGGCAGACGCCCTGCAGCCGTTCCTTCCGCAGTCCGGGAATTAGAGAAATCGCTGTCTGCAGCTTCCGATGATCGATCTTGCGTCTATAAGATGAAATGTGATATATTACATTAAGGAAAACGGTGCGCCGACCGCAGTGATGCATGTTTCAGCCGTCGGCGCAGAAATAGAAAGGATACTATATGCAAATATCAACCAAATTTACGATTGCCGTTCATATTCTCACAGCGGTGCAGTATTTTTCTGAGGACTATAAGGTGACCAGTGATTTTCTGGCCTCCAGCATAGGGAATAATCCGGTCATCATCCGGAATATTATGAGCCAGCTGAAAAAGGCCGGTCTGCTGGAAGTAAAGCGCGGAACAGGGGGCACTGCTGTTTCGCGGCCGCTGGATAAGATTACGTTTCTGGATATTTACAATGCCGTTGAGACGAGCAGCGGAGAAAACCTGTTTCGGTTCCATGAGAACCCGAATCCGGCATGCCCGGTCGGAAGAAATATCCACCGTGCGCTGGATGATAAACTGGAATCGATCCAGCAGGCTTTTGAACAGGAACTAAGCAAGTATACTGTTGAAGACGTGTATGATTCAACGCTTGAAGCTATCCGGGAACAGGCGGTTTAGCAATCGGCTCCTTGCGCAGGTACTTTTTGTCGAAGCTAATGTAATATAAATGTTGACAACATTAAATGAAATGGTATATATTACATTAAAGAAGGGGAGAAAGTGTAATGCAGCGAGGAGGTGCAGCAATGTTATATAATGGATTGGGATTTCATCTTTCTAAAGATCGGTTTAAGTCAAATGAGCAGAGAATTCATGCTTTGCGCGATGTTCTGAAGACGGCGGACGCGGTTGTTGTCGGCGCCGGGGCGGGGCTGTCCACAGCTGCGGGCATGAACTATTCCGGAGAGCGGTTCCGGAAGTATTTCTATGATTTTGCGGAGCGGTATGAGATCCGCGATATGTATTCCGGGGGCTTCTTCCCGTTTCCGTCAGAAACGCAGCAGTGGGCGTGGTGGAGCCGGTGTATATATATCAATCGATATCTCGATGCACCATCGGATGTTTACCCGAACTTGCTGGAACTTCTTCAGGATAAAGACTATTTTGTGCTGACGACCAATGTGGATCACCAGTTTCAGCGCGCGGGGATTGACCGCCGCCGCCTGTTCTATACGCAGGGGGATTATGGCCTGTTCCAGAGCGTTAACCCGGACATCCGGAAAACCTACGATAATGAAGAGATTGTCGTGCAGATGATGGAAGCGCAGGGATTTCGGCGCGATGACGCAGGAGTGTTTCAGCCGCCGGCAAAGGGTGATCTGCGCATGGAGATTCCGGAGGACCTGATCCCGGTATGCCCGGATGACGGCGGGAAAATGATGATGAACCTGCGGTGCGATAATACGTTTGTGGAGGATAAGGGATGGCATATCGCCGCGCAGCGGTATGAGGACTTCCTGAGAAGACACAGGAATCTGAGGATTCTCTGGCTGGAGCTGGGCGTCGGCATGAATACGCCGGTCATTATCAAGTTCCCGTTCTGGAAATACACGGAGCAGAACCCGAAGTCGGTGTACGCGTCTGTAAATCTGGGTGAGGCCGTGTGCGCAGAGGAAATCGCGGATCGTTCGATCTGTCTAGACGCAGATATTGCAGCGGTTCTGCGACAGCTGAAGGAGACATAATAATGAACAGAAAAGAAGAACTGGCCTTTTTGATCAGGGAACTGCAGAAAGAAATGCCGGAATACGCTTCTTACGCGGTTCCGGAGGATGAAGAGCAGGCATTTTCTCTGTTCCGCGCACTCTGTAATGTACGGACGCCGGGAGAGCATCAGCCTTCAGAACGTTTTCTTGCGGCAGAGGCGGATCTGCTTCAGTCGGTAACGGAAGAAAAGGGTGTGACGGACGTTGAGGACATTCCTTCTTCAGACGCGGATTCCCGTCTGGCAGTCTGGCAGGGCGATATTACGACACTCCGCGCGGATGCGATCGTCAACGCCTGCAACAGTCAGCTTCTGGGATGTTTCCGTCCGCTCCATTCCTGTATCGACAACATGATTCACACGATGGCCGGTGTGGAGCTGAGGGAAGCCTGCTTTGAAATTATGCGCAGGCAGGGACGTGAGGAGCCGGCCGGAAGAGCCAAGAGCACACCAGGATTTAATCTCCCGGCAAGATATGTACTGCACACTGTCGGTCCGATTGTCCGCGGGACGGTCACTCGGCACGACCGGGAGCTTCTCTCCTCCTGCTATACATCTTGTCTGGATCTGGCTGCTTCCCGCAGCCTGAATAATGTCGTGTTCTGCTGCATTTCCACAGGGGTGTTCAGTTTTCCTCAGGATAAGGCGGCAGAAATTGCAGTGAAGACCGTAAAAGAATGGCTGGATGAGCATAAGGACAGAAGCGTATGGAAAGTCATATTTAATGTGTTTAAGGATTCGGATAAAGCAATCTATAATTCGATATTGAATGTCTGAACCGGAGAAGAACGTGGTTCAGAGTTCTGTGGCAATGCGCAGTTGTTGTATGAAGCACAAGAATCATGTTTCATGCAGCGGCAGCGCTTTTTTTGTTTGAATGTTGTTGTAACAACGGATAATTGGGCGAGATATGTCTATAGTAAAGACAGAAACGAACAAGGAGGACATGACAATGAGTAAAACTATAGATATGAACCGTACTGTTTATGAGCTGGTTAAGGAATATCCGGAACTTCAGGATATTATGGCGGAACTGGGCTTTACGGAAATTAAGAAGCCTGCAGTGCTGCATTCAGTCGGAAAGCTGATGACCATTCCGCGCGGAGCGAAAATGAAAAGTATTCCTATGGAAAAAGTAGTGATGACACTGATGGCGCACGGATTTACCCTTTCGGGAGAAGTTCCTGCTCAGGCGCAGTCTGAGCAGTCTGCACAGTCCGGATCTGCAGCTGAGGACGCGGGGGCGGAAACACCGGAGTCCCGCACGGAGCAGCTCAAGACGTATCTGCGCCGGCTTTCAGCAGGAGAATCACTGGAAAGCGTCCGGGCAGATTTTGCGGAGGAATTCCAGGATGTAGAAGCTTCCGAGATCATGAAAGCTGAGCAGGAGATGATGAAAGAAGGTACACCTCTTGAAGAAGTGCAGAAGCTCTGTGATATTCACTCGGCATTGTTCCATGGCGCTACAAGAGAAGAGCAGATCGCGAATGCGGAAAATGAAGTCATGGCTTCCGTGAAGAGGGCACGGGAACTTGCGGCTCAGAAAGACTACAAGAATAAGGATAAGAAGGCGGCAGAACTGGCAGCTATGCCGGGTCATCCGCTGCACACACTGACGCAGGAAAATGAAGTCCTTGACGGATGGATCAGTGAAGCACAGGAACGTCTGGATGCACACCGTGAGCTGGGAGATCTGTTCACACGCATTCGTGAACTTTCTGTTCATTACGCAAAGAAAGGCGACCTGCTGTACCCGCTTCTGAAAGTAAGATATGAAATTTCCGGACCGTCGGATGTGATGTGGACCGTGGATGATGAAATCCGGGACGAACTGGCAGAACTCAGTAAGATTGAGAACCGCGATGCAGAGTGGGAGAAACGTCTGAGAGCCGTGCTGCAGCGTGCTGATGAAATGATCTATAAGGAAAATAATATTCTTTTCCCGATCTGTGCGGTAAACTTTTCTGAGGAGGAATGGCATGGAATTTACCGGGATTCTCAGGACTATGCCGACTGCCTCGGAGTGACAAAAGAAAACTGGCCAGAGGCGAAAACGGCAGAAGAGCCGGCGGCTTCGCAGAAGCATGAAGGCGAGATTGTCATGCCCGGAGGCCATATGACGGTTGAACAGCTTACGGCTCTTTTAAATACGATTCCGCTGGAGATCACCTTTGTGGACGCGGATAATATCAACCGGTTCTTCAATGAAGGACATAAGGTGTTCAAGCGGCCGGGCATGGCTATTGACAGAGAAGTGTTCTCCTGCCATCCGCCAAAGATTGAGCCGATGGTCCGCGCCATTATCGATGATTTCAGAACCGGAAGAAGGGACAGCGTTCCGGTCTGGATGGAGAAGAACGGACGGACAATGCTCGTTACCTATATGGCTGTACGGGATAAGGAAAAGAACTACCTCGGTACAGTGGAAATCGTGCAGGATATGGAATTTGCAAAGGAACATTTTGCACAGTAAAGCATGGATACGTATGCGGGCGGCCTTTGGGCCGTCTGCTTTTTTTTACACTGTTATACGTCCAGCTCCAGTTCTCTGAGCAGCGTAAATTCATTTCTGTGGAAACGGATCAGTCCGTCCCGCTGCATTTTGCTCAGCTCATTGGACAGGGCGCTGCGATCCACGTTCAGATAATCCGCGAGCTGCTGACGGGAGTAAGGAATTGTGAAATGGCTGTCTCCATGGTGCTGTGCCTGTTCGGAAAGGTACAGACAAAGCCGCTCGCGGATGGTCTTGGGAGCAGTCTGCATCATGCGCGCAGACAGAGAGCGGTTTTTCTCCGCAGAGAGACGGATCAGATTGCGGATAATCTGATGATGCCAGACGCAGTTCTTCTGACAGGTGGTCAGCAGCCTGTCAAAATTGAGAAACAGGATGCTGCAGTCTTCTGCGGCAGCTACATCCACCAGAAGTTCCTGCTGCGGCAGGGCGGCATAAGTTTCACCAAAGATCTGTCCGGCTTCAACATGACCGAAAATGCTGCTGCCGCCCCAGTAGTAGTTCGCCAGCACATTGACACTGCCGGAAATCACGATGCCAAGGACCTTGACCGTTTCTCCAGCCCGGAAGATCAGCTCGCCCTTTGTATAATGTTTTTCTGCGGCCTGAAGGCAGGGGAACAGCAGACGCAGTTCTTCCGGCCGGATGCTCTCAAATAGTTCGATATTAGAAAACACAGTTGTGTCCATAGCAGCCCCCGTGTGTTGTTATACCAATAAAAACGATATTTATTCGATTTACTTCAGTCAGAAACAGAAATGAAAATCAGGTAATCCTTCTCCGTTTTCATATCCGGAGATATAGATTACTTCGTGTGATGACTTTATACTACATGAAAACGTCAGGGAAAGCAAAGGTGTAAAGCGACAGAAAAGTTTCCATACCGCATGGCACGGATCCTGCCGTGACAGTATGCGAGCGCGGTGTTTTAATATTTTTGAATCCAGACACCGAGAAGGATAACTCTTGACAAATGATATCATAATGATATCATTTAGATACAAGATAGCGTCCATACAACAGGAGGGTTTGCTATGGAAGAGAAGATTTTAACAACCAAAAAGAACGGCATGGCCGTACTGCTGCTGGTTATTGCTCTGTATATCGCTGCTGCGGCGGGGATGGCCGTATCTGCAATGCATCCGGGAAATCGCATTCTTCCGGTCGTCTGCATGATCTGGATCTGCGCCGGATGGATCCTTCTGCTTGGCCTGAAGGTGCTGAAACCGCAGGAAGCGCTGGTCCTGACCCTGTTCGGAAATTATGTCGGAACGATTCGCGGCGCCGGCTTCTACTTTGTCAATCCGTTCTGCGCAGGGGTCAATCCTGCTGCGGGCACACATCTCAGCCAGAGCGGTGACGCGGATGAGGGCGTCAAAAAGTCGTTCGGCAAGGGAGGACGGGAGAAAACCTCTGCCAGAAATACAGTAAACAAGAAAATTTCACTGAAGGTCATGACGCTGAATAATAATGTGCAGAAGATCAATGACTGTCTGGGAAACCCGGTGGAAATTGGCATCGCAGTGATCTGGAAAGTTAATGACACGGCAAAGGCTGTATTTAACGTGGACAATTACAAGGAGTTCCTCTCCCTGCAGTGCGACAGCGCTCTGCGAAACATCGTCCGGAATTATCCGTATGATGTCGCGCCGGGAGTGGATACTACGGGTGACGGCGTCGCAGATGAGGGCAGTCTGCGCGGCTCCAGTGAAGTTGTAGCTGCAAAAATCAGAGACGAGATACAGAGTAAAGTTAATGAGGCAGGACTGGAGGTTATTGACGCGAGAATCACGTATCTTGCTTATGCGACTGAGATTGCCGCAGCTATGCTGCAGCGTCAGCAGGCCGCAGCGATTGTAGACGCGCGGACAATGATCGTGGAAGGCGCCGTTGGCATGGTGGAAATGGCGCTTGAACGCCTGAGTGAAGAAAATATTGTCGATCTTGATGAAGAGCGCAAGGCCGCGATGGTTTCCAATCTTATGGTCGTTCTCTGCGGGAATCATGAAGCGCAGCCGATTGTCAACGCGGGAAGCTTGTATTAATATATAGGCATGAAGAAGAAACAAGTACCACTGAGATTATCAGAAAAACTGTATAACGAGATTGCTGCCTGGGCAGAGGACGACTTCCGATCGGTAAACGGACAGATTGAATATCTGCTGACCGAATGTGTCAGGCAGCGGAAAAAAGACGGAAAGTACGTCGGTCAGGAGATTGACGTCCCTCCGAAACTGGATATCAAGTAGTGACTGCAGCTGCTGCACGAAGCATAATATTATACTTCGCGCAGCGGCTTGTTTTTGTTGAAGTGCTGCTTAAGAAAATGTACAAGATCATTGGTACGGAGGCACAATGAAGATGAATTTGAAAAATCCGGGGTAAATATATTATAACCTAGTTTATAGGTATGATATGGCTTTGAAGGGAGAATAGAAGATGGAAAATATGAAGATGCCGGTTGTTTTTTCTGGGCATGGCAGTCCGATGGTTTCTTTGGAGCATAACGCGATTACAGAAGGGATGCATGCGGTCGGGGAGAAAATTCTCCGTAAATATGGAAAGCCGAAGGCGATTCTGGCGGTGTCCGGGCACTGGTATGCTCCGGGAACGTATATTCAGAGCGCGGAAGAGCCGAAGCAGATATATGATATGTATGGTTTTCCGCAGGAACTGTATGATTTAAAATATCCGGTGAAAGGAAACGCGGAACTGACCGCAGAGGTACAGAAGCTGCTCGGCGATGCTGTTTCCGTCAACGATGAGTGGGGAGTCGATCATGGAACGTGGACGGTTCTGGTGCATATGTTCCCGAAAGCGGATATTCCGGTTGTGCAGCTGTCCGTAAGCCGGCTCCTGTCTGCACAGGAAAGCTATGAACTCGGCCGGAAACTGACCGCGCTGCGTGAAGAGGGAATCCTGATATTCGGAAGCGGAAATGTCGTGCATAACCTGTCCCGTGTCGAATGGAACAATGAGGGAGGTTCACCGGCAGCTGAACGTTTTAACGACTATATCCGCGAGGCAGTCCTTCACAACGAGACGGAGAAAGTCATTCATTATGAGGGACATCCGGACGCGCGGTATGCAGTGCCGACGCCGGATCATTATCTGCCGCTTCTGTACTGTCTGGGCGCGTCCGATGGAGACCAGGCAGAAGTGTTTAATAACGTCTGCAATCTCGGATCCATGGCAATGACAGGATTCCTGTTCGGCGGTCAGGCGTAGGAAATTCAGACAAAAAGAATATGGGCAGGGAGATATGCGGATGGATCGTAATCCGTATATCTCCTTTTTCTGTGTGGTTACAGCCGTTTTTCCTTCTGGGTTCTGCCGAGATACAGGTAGAACGGGGTGGAAGCGAGTTGGGCGGCGACAGAAATGGTGATCATCAGCGGCATGCTGAAATCGTAGAGCGTTCCCATGAGCCAGCTTCCGAGAAACCAGAAAATGCCGAACGAACATTCAAAGATGCCGTATCCGGATGCTCTGGACGATTTCGGAACGATGACTGCGATGACGGATTTCATGATGGATTCCTGTGCGCCCATTCCGATTCCCCAGAGCATGACACCGAAGATCAGAGCCGGCATGGAATGCGCGCCGAAGACAAAAATGGGAAACGGCGCGGAGAGAATGGTGGACCAGATCAGAACCTGCACGCCTTTCCGGTCGTACCACAGTCCGAAAATCAGTGCGGCAATCGCGTCCACCAGCATCGCAAGCGCATAGAGCAGCGGAAGTTCTGACTGCGACATGGCAGCGTGGCTGACAGCAATGTACACTTTGGAAACGTGCATGGCAATCAAAGAATAGTCGATGAAGCCGAAGGCAAAGCAGCTGATTCCGATGATGTAAATACGGAAGCTGCGCTTCATGTGAAACGGCTCTTCATGCGCCGGTTCCGGCTCGAACTTTTCCGGGTTCGGGAATTTCAGCCGGGTGAAAAGCAGGAAGATCAGCGTCAGCGCGCCCGGAACGGCGAGCATGGCAAAACACAGGCGGTACCTCTGGAACAGGCTGCCTTTTGTCTGAAAAAGAAGAATGAGGTACAGGAAAACAGGACCGAGGAATGCGCCGATCTGATCCAGCACCTCCTGAATCCCGAAGCTTTTCCCTACGCCCTCCTGCGTCGCCGCAAAGGACATGATGGTGTCCTTGGACGGCTTCTTAATGGATTTTCCCATCCGCTGGATAACCAGAAGCACGCAGGCAGCAATCCAGCCGTGTCTGCCGACCAGCGCCAGGGCGGGCACGCAGATGACGTCGATCACGTAGCCGAAGATTGTCATCAGCCAGTATTTTCCGGTGCGGTCGGAGAGCTTGCCGAAGATATAGCGCAGCGAGTATCCGACCATTTCACCGAGGCCGGAAATGAATCCGATGGTGCCGGCAGAAGCGCCCAGCGCGGCCAGGTAAGCTCCCCGGATGCTGTCCGCGCCTTCATGCGTCATGTCAGAAAACAGACTGACAACGCCGAATAATACAATAAAGACCAGCGCGGCGGACCAGGATTTCCGGCCTGCCGGGGGATTGTTTCTATGTGAATTTTTATCGGTCATCTCTGTCTTTTTCATAAATCCTTCCTCTCATATTCTTTTACTGTAGCACAGGAACTGCAGGAAGTTCTATTCAATTTATTAACTGAGAAGGACCCGGAGTGAAAATCAAGGAAAACTGTATTTTCAACGGATTTCACAGGCATGGATTTTCCGTGAGGATGGCATTTAGACAAAAATAACACGCAAGATGTAAAATATAATTGACAATATTACGCATATAATATACTCTAGAGGTAGAAAGTGAGTTAAAAACGGATGGGATCCGTATGCGAAGGAGGCCGTTATGAATACATCTTATGAAATAGGATTGATATTCGGCTTTGCTGCTGTAGTTGTACTGCTTGTTATTTCAAGAAAGGTGAAAAACAGAAACCGGATGTCACATTATGATGAACGTCAGAAGCAGATCCAGGCAAAGGGGCTGAAACTGGGATATCTGAGTATGTATTTCATGTTGTTTTTCATTATCGTTATTCTGGAGCTGGGGGCAGACATCCTCTTTTCTGCGGGGATGTGGGTGTTTGTTGCAATGATGGTCAGTGTGACAGTCAGCGGAGTGTATAATATCTTTCATGATGCTTATATTGAGTTCGATAAACGTGGAAATAATTATCTGGCACTCTACGCTTTGATTGCGGCACTCAATCTGTTTCCTGGCATTCAGCGCTATATACAGGGAAAACTTTTTGAAAGCGGTGTGATTACGCTGTTCTCCGGAGCCAATCTGGTTTGCGGCATTGTATTTCTGATCCTGACTGCGGCCATTGTGATCCGCCGCGTCATGATGAGAGCGGAGGCAGAGGAATAATGAAAAACCTGAGAATGAAAGCTGCTCGCGCAGCCAAAGATCTGTCCCAGGCAGAACTTGCAGGTTTATGCGACGTCTCCAGACAGACCATCAACGCGATTGAGAAAGGCGACTACAACCCGACAATCAATCTGTGCATTGCGATCTGCAAGGCACTGGACAAGACACTGGATGAACTGTTCTGGGAGGAATAGGCAATCAGAAAATGCTTATGGCATACCTGGATATGTGTATCGAAAAAAATTCCGTTGATTACTGTGTAACGCGGGAAATCTATGTGTAAAGTGCATATAATGTAGTATAATTAGATCTAAAGGCGGTGCTTGCAGTCAGCGATATCAGAGGGTTTTAAACAGACTCCCTGCAAGCTGCCGGGTGCAGGCACTTTTTGCGGTAGGGTTCGGCACATCCGGGGTGTAAAGTAATATGGGAAGAAAGAACACGAAGAATAAGAATCACAACAGAAGAAAAGACGCGCTGCTGAAAAGCGCGGCTGCTGCGGGAGCTGTCCTCGGCGGGACGGCGATGTATGCGCAGGGTAATGCCGTTTACGGAGCAACTGCACAGTCAGAATCTGCCAGCGGACAGATGATGGAAAGTGTTCTGGAACAGACGAATGCGTCGGAGTCCAGAGTGGAGTCGCTCTCTGACACAGAGTCGCAGACTGCGGCTTCTCAGGAAGAAAGCACCAGTACATCGGAATCGCTCTCTATTCAGCCGGATTCCGCGTCAGAATCTGTTCAGAATGGTTCTTCCGCGGATACCGGAAGCGGGAGAATGGTATACAGACAGAAGGTGAGTTCAGCAGCAGGACAGGAGGGTTCCGCACAGGCTTCAGCTGTACAGTCTGACCGGACGGCAGATTCTGTCAGTCTGTCCAACAGCGAGGCGGACGCAACGTCTTCACAGAAAGCTTCAGACAGTACACGTGCTTCAGAGGAGAGTTCACAGAAGTCCTCCGAGAGTGCGCGTCAGTCGGAGGCTTTTTCGGGTGCAGAAAGCGCAGCGGTGAGTACGTCGGCCGCTGAGTCCGGCAAGGGTTCCTCCTTGTCCAGTCAGTCTTTGTCCGCGGTTAATTCCAATCAGGATGAGAAGGATAAGGAAAGCCTGAGCGCTGCGGGAAGCCAGCTCTCATCAGTCAGTATGTCGGTCAGCAGGGGCAGTCAGGCGGCGTCGGAGAGTGACTCACTGTCTGCGGCGGCAAGTCAGCAGGAGAGCGGATCGCGGTCTCTGTCTGCGGAGACAAGCACAGAAGCGTCTGCGGAAGAATCTCAATCTGCGCATGCCAGCGCCAGTGATTCTGCATCGGCATCCACCAGCAACGTCATGCTGAACGGCTCGGTTTCGGAAGAAGCCAGCGCGGCGGCATCGGAGTCGCTGGAAGCGTCGGCAGAAACAAGCGCGATTGTGTCGGAATCCATGCAGGGATCCATGCAGCTCAGCCGCAACGCGTCGGAAAGTGTTTCTGCGTCCGGATCGACAAGCGAAAGCATGAGTGCGTCAGCCGTAAGTTCTGATTCGGCGAGTGAAAGTCTCAGCAGCAAAACCAGCCTTTCCCAGTCGCAGAGCGGAAGTCTGTCCCGGGCATCCTCCGAATCGACGTCGGTCAGTGCCAGCACATCGGCATCGGCCAGCACCGCAGCGGGTACGGAAAAAGTTACCGAAGTCAAGGTGTTCGAGGCAAAAGAAAATCAAATCAAAGGAGGGACACTGACCGATTTAACCGGAACCTTGAATCTGGAAACTGGCGTTATCAAATGGACAGCACACTATACAGCGGCAGACAGAAACATGTACCATTATGAATGGCAGAAATCTGAATGGTGGGGTTGGGAGCAAGTCCGGGTTGAAAATTCCGAGCAGTATTTCGGTCTGTATCTGAACGTGATCGCCGGAGCCGAGAACCCTGAGAACATTACGGTTACCGATGCGACAGGAAATGTGTATACGCTTAGCCATGGCCTGAGAAATAATTCCGATAGTTTTTATAGAGAACAAAATGCTCCTGATGGAAGTACGAAGAAAACTTCTCTTGGTTCCAACATCCAGACGATAGATTATACAGGGCGCTACTGGGGTGAAAGCTATACGACAACGCAAAGGATCAATGTATCTTCTGCGGTGACGGTTTCCTTTGACACCAAGATGGGAGACTATCAAAACTGGGGGAAATCCATTGCGAACGTAGCGGTCAGCATCCAGGCGACATCAACGGTGTCTTGCGATGAAGAGAGGGGTGTTCATCCCACTGTCGGGGAATCTACCACTGCAGAGGGCAACAACCGCGGTGTCATCACGGTTACCTACACCGGATCCTATACAGATGAAGCGCGTGGAGTCAGTGAACTGACTTCCATGTCTCAGTCTACACAGGATTCCCTGTCGGAGAAGGCGAGTCAGTCTGCGTCATCTCGCCAGAGTCAGGCCGCCTCCACTGCGGCGAGTCAGTCTGTAAGCCGAAGCGCAAGTACTTCTGCGTCCGGCAGCCGGAGTGTATCGGCTGCGTCTCAGAGTACGAGCCGTTCGGTTTCCCAGAGTCTGTCGCAGCAGATGTCCCGTTCGGGATCTGTCAGCCAGTCTCAGTCCGTGAGATTATCAGAACTTCAGTCCCAGTCTCAGAAAGTGAGTGCCAGCACTTCCCAGAGCATTGCCAGCAATGCCAGCGCTTCAAAAAGTGCTTCTGCAGACGCGTCTCAGTCCGGAAGCGCCAGCACTTCTGCGTCAGCAAGTCTGTCCGGAGTGCATTCACAGAGTGCCAGCGCAGCATCAGGATCTGCGTCACAGAGTCAGAGCATTGCCAGTACGTCAGCCAGCGCCAGCGCAAGCCGGGCTGCAAGCGAAACAACTTCTGCGTCGCAGAGCACCAGTGTGTCACAGCAGGTTTCTGAACGGGCAAATAATTCCACCAGCGTGAGCGTCAGCGCGTCCGGACGTCAGGACAGCCTGCAGTCCCAGAGCGAAAGCGCGTCCAGTTCTGGTTCGGCCAGTGCGGCAGAGCAGGATTCTCTGAGTGTCAGTGCCAGTGACAGCGGCAAAACGAGCCAGAGCAAGAGAGACAGTGAATCTGCAAGCGCAAGTGCAAGCACGGCTGATTCTGAATCTGCCAGCCTCAGCAGAAGTACTTCGCTTTCTGCCAGCCAGAGTGAACGACTCTCTCTGTCCGTGAGTACGAGCGAGTCCCTGAAGAATTCCGAGAGTGAATCCGAGTCGGTTAGCATAAGTGAATCGGAATCTGCATCAGCTGCGAGCAGTCAGAGTACAAGCACAAGCAAGGCGACCAGTGAATCTATAAGCAGATCTGTTTCCGCTAAAGACAGCGCTTCAAAGTCGACTTCACTGAGCGAGAGTTTGTCAAACAGTGCAGCATCAGCGAGTGAATCCGCATCGCTTGTAAAGAGTGC
>SFHC01000040.1 GCA_004555725.1 [Eubacterium] saphenum | reverse complement strand
ACCGGAGATCTGATCGACTCGCGAAAGATCAATATCGCGGTTGCTTTGGGCTTTGCCGAAGAAGCAGTGCAAATCGCACCTTGCTACTATGTTTCTGGCAATCATGAAGCGAGAGTTTCGGAATATCAGAAATTGAAGACCGGTTTGGAGGCTGCCGGAGTAACTGTTCTGGATGATACGCAGGTAAAGATCGACATTTCCGGAGAAAGCATTACCATCATAGGCGTCAACGATCCCAGTTTCAGTGCAGACTACTTGACGGGTGACGCTGCGGTGATCGACAGGAAGCTCTCAGAGCTTGCTGCGGAAGATGCCAGTTTTACGGTTCTTCTTTCTCACAGACCGGAGCTGTTTGATACCTATGTCAATCATGATATGAATCTGATCCTCAGCGGACACGCGCATGGCGGTCAATTTCGGCTGCCCCTGATTGGCGGGTTGATTGCACCGAATCAGGGACTTTTCCCAAAGTATGACGCCGGTCTGTATTCCGAGGGAAACACGAACATGATTGTAAGCCGGGGTCTTGGAAACAGCATCATTCCGATCCGGTTTAATAACCGACCGGAAGTGGTTCTGATAGAACTCGCAAGCCAAAACTGATCATATCGAGGGAGAAAGTCATGAGCAAAGAACAATACATAGAATTTCCGGAGGAATACACACGCCGGGAGCTGAATGCCCGCTATCGGGAAATCCCGTTGAAGGACACGACCTCACGCCTTCTGCGCAAATATTTTAACGCAATGGCAAACCTCTACGGCATCATCCCGCTGCATAGGGCGAAGGAGATTATCTTCTCCCTCAGCCCGAAGCTGGTGACGGAGGATGAATTTCTTGCCTTTGCGGAAATTGCACGTCATGAGTGCGAGGACTACTATATTCTGGGTGGGGATGAGCTTTACACAGATGTCAAGCATACAAAGCCCCTTGACCGCGAGATCATTGATGTCACCCTAATTGGGGAGTCCATTGACCTTTTCATAGAGACGAAGCGCAGCCAGCAGGAAAAGCCTTACTATGTGCCTGACAAGAAGCATCTGCTGGAATATGACAATCCCTTCTACTGCGAGGACACGCCGGAAAAGACTGCGCTCCGCCGCTTCATGGAAGATCGGCTTGGTCTGAACGGTGACAAGCTGGAAGACGCCTTTGATGATCTGCTCTATGGCGTCCGGTCTGTTTCCGGCAGCGTGGAAGGCGTTCTGACCTACTTCAATAAAGTGAATGTCCGCTTTCGGTCTGATAGGGACATGAACCGGTTTGTTGCGCTTTACAGCAAATTCAGCAATACGACACGAATGCCCTGCAACCGCGGCTATACGCCGGATGAGATGATGCAGATGACACCGCCGGAGGAACGCTTCAAGTCCATTTCTCTCGGACCGAATATCCGCAAATCCCTCCAAACCGGTGAAATGGACATTGAGGACTTCCGCAAGCAGATTCTCACGATGGAGCTGCCGAGTGAAGCAATGCGCTTTGATCTTCTGAAACAGCTTTCCGACATCAAGCCCTCTGCTCCTCAGCCGGAGAAACAGAAGAAGGTCGGGCGCAATGATCCCTGTCCGTGCGGCAGCGGGAAGAAATACAAGAGGTGCTGCGGAAAATGACGATCCCATTAAAACAGGTCATTCAGGCAATCGAAGAGGCGGATGAAGTCTTTACGAGCTTCTTGGACACAAAGACCGGCGAGACCGTCTATCTTGCCGACCCCTGATGACCGATATGGCGGAGGCGGACGAAGCCCTTGCCGCTGAAATGGAAAATACGCCAGAGCGGTTTCTTCGCTTTCCGACCAAGTACGAGATTCACCAGTACCGCATCATGGAGGATTTCATTGACCAGCTCTCTCCTGGAAAGGCGCAGGAGGAACTTGTCTACGCCATCCGGGGAAAAGGTGCGTTCCGCCGGTTCAAGCAGTCTGTGCGCTTTCACGGGCTGGAACAGCGTTGGTATGACTATCTGGCGGAGACATATCGGGAGCTTGCGATCCGCTGGTGTAAAGATGAGGGCGTAGAGTACACAGAATGAAAGAGAACGAACAAAAGGTATTGCTGCGGAGCAGCGATGATCTGATTACTGCCGTCGAGCAATACGGCTTTCTGCCCTTCTTTCGGAACGAGATTTCCGGCTTCTCTATTGAAGAGCTTTGTCTGCCTGAATTGTGGTTTGCGGATGACGCGGACGGTCCGTGGGAATGGAAAGGTCCTGCTGCGCGGAGCGGCAAGTGTCTTTACGGCAAGATTTTCAATAAGAAGGCTGGCTTTGTGAGCCGGGAGTGGATTCCGGACTTTGCAAACTTCCGGCGCGACGGCTATGACTTTGACGCCCGTTGGGATGACGGTTTGGCGTCCTACAAGGACAAAGAGCTTTATGAAGCCATAGCCAGTGAAGGCAGGATGCTCTCCAAGCGGCTGAAAGAAGCTCTGAACTACCGCAAGGGCGGCAACACCGGCTTTGAAACGTGCATCACAAGACTGCAAATGCAGAGCTATGTCTGTATTGCAGATTTCGTCTATATGCAGGACAAGTACGGAAGACCTTATGGCTGGGGTGTCGCGGAGTATGCGATGCCGGAAGAGCTTTTCGGGTATGACTTTATCACGTCCGCCTATCAGCGAGACCCGCAGGAATCCAGAGAGCGCATGATGCGGCATCTTTCCTCCATCCTGCCAGATGCGTCCACACAGCAGATCACGAAGATACTGAAAGGATAAAACACAATGAGCAAGAAACTTGTAGCATATTTTTCTGCGTCCGGCGTGACCGCAAAGGCAGCCGAGACGCTGGCAGAGGCAATCGGGGCGGACATCTTTGAGATTGAGCCCAAGGTACCTTATACAAAGGCTGATCTGGACTGGATGGACAAGAAAGCACGTAGCACGATTGAGATGAACGATCCTGCTTCCCGTCCTGAAATTGCAGCGAAGCGGGACAACATGAAGGACTACGACACAATCTTTGTGGGTTTTCCGATCTGGTGGTATGTCGCGCCGACGATTATCAATACGTTCCTTGAGAGCTATGATCTGACCGGCAAGACGATCATCCCGTTTGCAACCTCCGGAGGAAGCGACATTGGCAAGACGAACGAACGCCTTGCGCCGAGCTGCAAAGGCGCAAAGCTGATGGACGGCAAGGTCTTCAAGAGTAACGTCGGACATCAGGAGCTTGCGGCGTGGGTTGAAGGACTTGGACTTTGAGAAAAAGACAAATCCCAATTTGTCGGACTATTAAAAACCAAACTGCAAGGCGCTCCTATCGGGTGCATTACTTTGCGCCGCTAAAGCGGCTATCCCCTGTGGAATTGCCGCAAGCAAGTTAGAATATAGACTATAAAGAATCCTCCGGATGATCTCAACCATACGGAGGATTAACTGTTTTATGGACACATGCCATTCCCTGCGGCTTTTTGTTTTATCACAGCGGATTGTAAGCATTCATACTGCTGGTGTGAGTTCCTTTTAAGGAGGAAATGAACTATGATGAAGCGAATCCATCAAAACCGGTCTTCACAGGGACTTTTGGGCGGGCAAATTGAAACGGAAAAAAGTATTTTAACGGAAATCAACGGCGGCTACCGATTGGTAGACAAATAACCCAATACGAAACGCCCTGGAAGTTC
>SFHC01000021.1 GCA_004555725.1 [Eubacterium] saphenum | reverse complement strand
TGAAATATGAGGAGTATTAAAGCCAAAAATCTCGGGTGGAAAAATATTCCATCCGAGATAAATTAAAAATACTTACACACTTAACTTGACAATCCCGTTTTACGGAAATTTATTTTATTGATGCTCCGAGTTCTTTTAATTCTTTGATGGCCGCAGAATTTCCGCCCAGCTCATCCTTTCCGGTTGCATAATAATTTTTGAAGAATAGAATATCCCAGTTCAGATATTCTGCAATGCACTCAAACTGTTTTTTGATTAATGAGTATTCCACATTATCTGTAGCAGCGCCTCCTACGACTAGCACACCGATTTTTTTGCCCTTGAGGAGTGTGCCCCGGCAGTAGCATTTATCGATCACCAGCTTGAGCTGTGCTGTCATACCCCACCAGTATACCGGTGTGGCAAAAATGACCATGTCCGCCGCGACAATTTTATCGATCGTGGCGTTAGTATCATCCTTCGCAACGCAGCCATTGGTACATTGACAGACGCCGCATCCCTTGCAGCCGCTGATATTCAGCCTGTCTGCGTGGATAATTTCGATCTCCTGGTTTTTCCCGGCACCTTCAACGTACGCGTTGATTGCCGTTAATGTGTTTCCTTTTCTTGGACTTCCGTTTACGATAACTGTTTTCAAGATGATCAACCTCACTTTCCGATATGAATTTTCTAATTATAACATATCGGCAAAAGTTCTTGAATTATTGTGTATAAAATGAATAAATAATTAAAAATAGAACACATAAACGGTGAACAGAGTTGTACGCAGTTGTATGTAGTTGAAGAGGCAGGAATATAGACATGATGAAGGGTAGTGGATACAGTATACCTACTTGATCCTTCATCACTACCTAACTCGAACCGAGAATAAAGTCTACATATCCAGTTCCTATCTTCTCCCGTGGCTGGAACACCGCATAACTGCGCGTTTTCTGTTATTAGATATTTTGGGTGCAGGAAGCTGCATTTCAAAGTTTCCTTCTTATTTCGCGAAAATAGTAGTCGATATTTCATGCGCTGCACTGGAATTTGCAGTATGATTAATGTAGATTATTTTCGTGCGGCGGTGCATAGAGGAGGCCGAATTGGACAGCAGTCTGTCCCGACAGGGAACGCAATAATTACATTTACGGAAAGGAACCACACCCATGATCAAACCAATCGTAAAAGATATCTTATTCCTCAGTCAGAAATCGGAGCCGGCGACGGCAAGTGACCTGCAGACTGCGCAGGATCTTCGGGATACGCTGGCCGCACACCGGGAGGAGTGTGTCGGTATGGCGGCGAATATGATCGGGGAGCTGAAACGGATGATCATCGTTTCCATGGGAATGATGGCTCTGGTGATGTTGAACCCGGTCATTCTGGAGCGGCGCGGCGAGTATGAGGCAGAAGAAGGCTGTCTGTCGCTGACCGGGACGCGTAAAACCAGACGTTTTCAGACGATCCGCGTCCGTTTTCAGGATACAGAGATGAAGGAGCACACACAGGAGTTCACTGGCTGGACGGCAGAAATCATCCAGCACGAGTGTGATCACCTGGAAGGAAAGATTATATAGTTTTTAGTTAGCACCAATAACATCAGAGTTTCTAACAGGAAAGATTACAGGGGATTGGTTATGGATCAGAGTTTTCAAATCAAGAATAAGATTATCGAAGTGGCAGCGGGCAGGGAGCCTGCAGACATGGTGCTGAAGAATGCGGTTTTTGTAAATGTATTTACAGGGAAGCTGCAGAAAGGTGATATTGCAATTACTCAGGGTGTGATTGCCGGGATCGGCGGATCCGGAAGATCAGGCGCATCCGGGGGAGATACCGGTTATCATGGCAGGACGGAGATTGATATGTCCGGGAAAGTGATATGTCCCGGACTGATCGACGCGCATATCCACCTTGAAAGCTCGCTGGCAGCACCGGTTGAATTTGCAAAAGCGGTGATTCCCCGCGGAACAACGGCAGTGATCACGGATCCACACGAAATTGCTAATGTCATGGGGACTGCCGGTATCGACTACATGATGGAAGCCACAAGCGGCCTGCCGCTGGATGTTTTTTTCATGCTTCCGTCCTGCGTTCCTGCCACTCCGATAGATGAATCCGGGGCATGTCTCAGCAGCCGCGATATCGCCAGATACTACAGTGATCCGAGAGTCCTGGGACTGGCGGAGATGATGGACTTTTTCGGAGTGGTAAACGGAAATGAAGAATGCCTTCTCAAGCTGCTTGATGCGGAGGCTGGCGGAAGGATGATCGACGGCCATGCCCCGGGGCTTAAGGGAAAGGATCTGAACGCATATATCGCTGCCGGGATTTCTACCGACCACGAGTGTTCAGACGTTGAAGAGGCGATGGAAAAAATAGAGCGCGGTCAGATGGTGATGATCCGCGAGGGTACTGCCGCGCATAATCTGGACGCGCTGATTCCTCTGCTCACCACTGGCTGCGCAGACCGCTGCATGTTCTGTTCAGACGATAAGCATCCGTCAGATCTTCTCAGAAAAGGTCACATTGATGAGCTTATCAGGCGTTCGGTAGCAGCAGGAGTGGATCCAATACAGGCCATTAAAGCAGGGAGCTTCAACACGGCCCGTCATTTCCGGCTCTGTGACAGAGGAGCTGTTGCCCCTGGATATCGGGCAGATCTTACGGTGGTCGATGATCTTGACGACTTCCATGTTGTTCAGGTCTTTAAAAATGGGCAGCTCGTATTTGATGAATCCGGCATGGGCAGCCGGGCGAACGAAGGAAGGACCCAGCTCGTGGAAATCACCCCTCCGGTCATCCGCAAAAGCCTGAATGATGCTGCCCATGACACCTTTCGGAATCAGTTTTTCCAGGAAGACGACTTCCGGGACAGCAAGACGAGAGCGGTTATAGGCACGGTGGACGGAGAAATACGCACGACCCGTCAGGGCTTCTCTGACAGGATACAGGTCGAAAATGATATCCTGAAAGTAGCAGTGATCGAAAGGCACCGCGGCAGCGGCCACTTCGGCATTGGCTATCTCAGGGGATACGGACTGAGATCCGGGGCGGTTGCCACGAGTTTTTCCCATGATTCCCACAACATCATTGTGATAGGAACCAGCGATCGGGATATGGCAATGGCTGTAAACAGGCTCACGGAAAACCGCGGAGGGATCGTTGTTGAAAATGACGGAGAGATCCTGGGAGAAGTTAAGCTGGGAATCGCGGGACTCATGTCTGATGAGCCGCTTGAGGCGGTGGAACGAGAGTTGGAGTCTGCCAAGGCGGCAGCGAAGTCTCTCGGGGTAAATCCGGCCATCGATCCCTTTATGACTCTGAGTTTTCTCAGTCTGCCAGTGATACCGGAGCTGCGGATAACCACCAGGGGCGTTTTCGACGTAACCAATCAGAAGTATATCTGATATTATTATTTCCGGTCTGATATATTTTATCCTTCAAAGGGGGACAAAAACCATGAACAAGGAAGATTGGTGTATACAAGCGCCACGGACGGGAAAGCGGGAACAGACTTGAATCTTAATCAGGGGAATAGTAGAATATAATTCATGTTCCAGTTTTGATGACATGTAAAACAGGATGAAACGAAGAACGGATGGGAATAGCTGGTTTTGATTATTTGATTATTCGGACACATTCCAAATGTAAATATGGAACAGGCAGCGTCTGCCCGGTATTAAAGTTTGTCATTTATTTGAATGGAGAAAGGGATTGAGAGGGTGATATTAAAGTTTGATTATTTGGCTCTAGCCATGATTATCCAAGCGTTTATCTTACTGTTATTTTTGTCGCGGAAAAGGCTTCCGGTCAGGGTGAGCAGGGAGTTCCTGCTGCTGGTTGTCGTGAATCTGGCTGCAATTGCAGTAGATTCTCTGGCGCGCGGTGTGAATGATCACTGGGATCGTCAAGCGGTTTGGGTCATTGTAGTATGCAATGTACTGTATTATCTGATGTTTATCCTGAGAGGATTTATGTTCCTGGAATTTACAGCGGCATTGTGTGAAGTGTGGGAGAGAAATTCTCTGTCGTACAGGATCGTGGTCTATGCTCCGATGATTATAATGGTGCTGCTGGTCGTGACAAGTCCGTATTCAGGATGGATCTTCTCCTTAACGGAAGATGGGGTTGCACATGGCCCGCTGTATGATGTGTTGAGCTGGCAGTTTCTGTATGATCTTCTGCTGATGCTGGTGATGCTGGAATGCCGGGCAGAACTCGGGTACGGTCATGACCGTACGACCGGATACGTGTATACAGCGGCTCTTGCTCTGGGAGTGTTCACGCGGATGGCCTTTCCCGAGGTTCCGGCAATGAGTCTGTTCTGTGCATTCTCGACGGCGCTGATTTATCTTGGTTATCTGAATCCGGAGTCGTTTACGGATTCCAGACTGAATGTGTTTAATTATGCGGGCTGGAAACTGGTGCAGAAAGAATATTTTAGGAAGAAGGTCCATCACGGGTCACTGGTCGGATTTGTGATTCGTAATTACAGTGAGATGCGGTACATTTACGGAGACAGACAGTTTGAAGCCGGATTGAAGATGATCGGCAGGTACCTTAACCGGAGTTGCCGGGGGCTGAATGTGTTTTACCTTGGTACGGGACATTTTGTCGTGCAGTCCTTCAAAAGGTTCGATGAAGAGGTTGTTCTTGGGAGAATTGCGTCAAGATTCACGCGCCGCTGGATGGATCAGCATGCAGATTTAAGTTTGTCTGTAGGAATGATCAGGCTGGAGCGGAACTGCATTCTGCCGGATGAGGAAACGGTGATGGGGTGCATCCGCTACGCATTCGAACAGGTCAGGAGGATGGTTTCACCGGGGATTGCGGTGATTAATGAACAGACGCTGCGGGAATACAGGCGAAAAACTGTGGTTCAGCAGGTCCTGAACAGTGCAGTAGATGAACATCGCCTGCAGATGTATCTTCAGCCGATTGTGCGCGCAGCGGATGAAGAAGTTGTGGGGTGTGAAGCCCTTGCGCGGCTGGTTGGTTTCAATGGAGAGATCGTTTATCCAGATGAGTTTATCCCGGCGGCGGAGCAGAATGGGATGATCATTCCTCTTGGCGAGCAGATGTTCCGGAAGGCATGTGCGTTCATCGCATCGGAACGAGTGAAGCTCAGCCGTCTGGAATGGATCAATGTCAATTTGTCTCCGATTCAGTGCATGGATGATTCGCTGGCCGATCGTTTTCTGAAGATTATTCACGCGCACGATCTGGACGCAAGAACTGTGTTTCTGGAAGTCACCGAGAAAGCGCTGACCGATGTTTCACTTCTCCATAAACACATGGCGCGGCTCCGGGAGGAAGACGTTTCCTTTGTGCTGGATGATTTTGGAAGTTTCTCGTCAAATCTTGACCGTCTCAAGGAGAATCCGTTCATGAGCATCAAACTGGACCGGAAAATGGTCTGGAATTACTTCAAAAGCCCGGACAGCATCCTGCCGCACATCATCGCCGCCTGCCATGAAATGAACTTGACCGTTGTTGCGGAAGGCATCGAGAATTCGCATATGGCAGAGACACTGCGCATGCTTGGATGTGACTATTTTCAAGGGTATTACTATTCTCGCCCGGTACTGGCGGCGGAGTTTCTGGAAAACTACTGTTAAGTTTCTTGATTGGAAAGGGGACGAAAGAATGAAATTAGGAGCGATTGGCTACGGGCTGATGGGAAGCTCGATTCTGAAAGGGCTGGTGAACAGCGGAACACTGAATGTTAATGATATTCTGGTTTCTGCACATTCAGAGAAAACGCGCACCCGCATTGAAGAGGACGGGTTTGCGGTCGCGGAGGATAATAAGCAGGCGGCAGAGTGTGATGTGCTGCTGATTGCGGTTCAGCCATGGATGCATGACTCTGTCTGCGCTCAGATCAGAGATACAGTGGCAAAAAATGGAACGGTTGTCTGGACAATCGCGGCGGGTGTGACGCTTGCGCAGACGGCAGGCTGTCTTGGGGCAAAGACTGAAATAGCAAGGACAATGCCGAATATCTGCGCGACTGTGGGATCCTCTGTCACGGCGGCAGCGTTTAATGACTGGGTGACAGAAGAACATAGAGCGAGGCTTAAGCAGCTGATTTCCGGATTTGGAATGGTTGTAGAAATTAAAGAACGTATGATTGACGCAATGGTGCCGGTAGCGGGAAGTTCACCGGCGATGATTTTCATGATGATTGACGCGATGAGCAATGCAGCGGCCATGCAGGGGTTCAGCTGGGAGGATTCTGTCCGTTTAACCGCGGAGACGGTCAAGGGCTGTGCGGAAATGGTGCTTCAGTCCGGAAACCACCCGGCGCAGCTGCAGAATCAGGTCTGCACTCCGGGAGGTCTGACACTTGAGATGGTCAAAAAACTGGAAGAATGTGGATTCAGAAACGCCGTGATGGAGGGTATGCTTGCGGTTGCAGCGAACCCGGATGACCTTGAAGAATAAGCGGAAGCAAGGACAAAGGATAAGGCCGGGAGGGAAGCGCAAGAAAAGTAAACTAAGTATTAATTGTAGTACAGTGTACTGCATACACAGAAACGAAAAGAAGCCGCAGCACATCGCGGCCGAGAATTTCCAATGGAATATTCTCCGGTTATCGCGTTTGAGCTGCAGCTTTTTATTATACGCCGATATGTTATTGCAGGTGATTGATTTCCTGCAGTGCTATGCGCTGATCGGCGCAGCCGGCGACGTAGGAGGAGTGGGTGACGATGATCACACACTTTCCAGTGTCGGCCAGGCGGCGGAAAATAGACATAATCTCTGCCTGCGTCTGCTCATCCAGATTTCCGGTCGGTTCATCGGCAAGGATACATTCCGGGTTATAGGAGAGTGCGCGCGCAATGGCCACACGCTGCTGCTGGCCGCCGGAGAGTTTCAGAATTCTGCGGTCGGCTTCTTCCTGCCCGAGGCCGACCTGGCGGAGGCATTCATATGATCGGTCCTGCAGCGCATGGCGGTCCTGCTTCCGGTGTGCGCTGCTCATCGCGATTTCCAGTGAAAGTTCGACGTTTTCTGCCGCGGTCAGTTTTGTCAGCAGGTTGAAACTCTGGAATATGACGCCGATGTCCCGGCTCCGGTAGATGTATTTATCACGGGCGGTCAAGTCCTCCCCGCGGCATAGAATTCTTCCTTCTGTCGGTTCAGCCAATCCGGACATAAGCGAGAGGAGAGTTGTTTTTCCAGAGCCGGATTTACCGACGATGGCGTATATCTTTCCGCGCTTGAATGTGTAGTTGATATCATGAAGAACCTGTTTTTTTCCGTAGGCAAAACCTACCTGTTCAAGAGTTAAAATGTTTTCCATAAGGTTACCTCGCTTGATTCATTATTTGGGGAAGTCGGATGGGACCCGCGGGGGTGCTGCTTTCGGTGCAATTGGTTTTGGTATTTTGTAAAATGGTGTTTAATCTCGTTCTGACAGAATATCCAGGGGCTCGTAGCGCATGATAGCAGTGACGGAGACGGTGCCGGCAATCAGGGCCAGGGCAACGCAGGCGCCGAGGAGTTCCAGGAGAACGGTGACGCTGACGGAGCTGCTGGTGTTCAGTGCATTGGAGGAGACTGAGCCAGGTGAAGCTGCAGCTCCGGAACCGGACGGTGCGGATGGAGCTTCGCTCGGTGCGCCCTTGCCGTCTGCGTTTTGTCCGCTGCCGGAATCCTGGCTGCCCGGACCGCCGCCGTTATTATCGCGGCCAAATGACTGCTGCATGTCGGAACTCTGTTTCATGCTGGACGCGACCTGTGCGCTCAGAAGCTTCTTGGTGACCGGCTTGGAGACAGCAGCTCCGGCGGCGCCTCCGACTATTACACCTGCGAGAGTAAGAATCAGAATTTCCGAGAGAAAGAGCGCGGCGACTTGTTTCTTTTTCATCCCGATTGCGGTCAGGACGCCGATTTCGTATTTACGTTCTCTGGTGCTGAAGATGTTCATGACGACGAGAATCGCCGCGCCGACCAGCAGGATGACAATCAGGAAGTATCCGGCAAATTTAGCCAGGTTTTTCAGTGGCTGCGCGCTCTGTTCGTAGCTGGTGAGGTCGGCGGAGGTGACCTGGTATTTGCTTGACAGGCCGATTTGCTTCATTTCTTTCTTGAAACTCTTGTATTTACTCAGAGTTCCAACCACATAAGTTCCGTTCAGTCTGGAAGACAGGGCCTTGGTGCTGTTCTTGCTGTATTTTGCCTTGGATGCGGTGACGATTCTGTTCAGTGTGCTGTAACTGGTATAGATGCTGTTGGCCGGGTCAGAGGCATTCGGGCCGCCCTGGCCGGCCTGCGCGGAGCTCTGAGAATCCTTATAGATTCCGACAATTTTCAGTTTGTAGGTTTCGCTGGACTTATTCGGATTGCTGACCTTGATCGTGTCGCCGACAGAAAGGCCGTTGTATTTTGCCAGTTCACTGCTGATAACACAGACCATGTCGCTGGTGCCTTCTGTGAACATTTTTCCCTTGCATATCTTTTTTGTCCCGCTGGTAAAATCTGTCATTGCCTCGTCAGAAGAGTAGCCGGTAATGGTAAACTCTCCGTTGTCCATGGATTTCATCCCTGACGGAGTGCCGCTGGAAGAGTCTGAAGATTGGGAATCGGATGAGGAAGAATAAGCTTCCAGGTTTCCCGCCCCGTCGACAGAGGTGGTCAGCGTATAATAAAAGGAAGAAACAGAGCTGGCTTTTGCATACTTTTTCAGCTGGGTGAGGGTGAGCTCGGATCCCAGAGCCTTCTTCAGTTTGGATTTACTGAACGTGCCGGATCCGTATGCCTGCTTCATGGCCTTGCTGCGGTTCTGCGTGATCTGTGCCGTGATTTTCATGTTTGCAAGGGCTGCATCGCGAGAGTCCGCAGACGCCTGGCGAATGTACAGCCCGATACAGACGGAAAACGCTATGATGGTTATAATAATGGCGATTAGAATACTCCGGACTTTAGAGCGCCCGATATTGCGCATCGCATTTCTTAGAATAAACATAAAGACCTCCTTCTGGGTAATGCATACCGTTACGGCTTACGACTGGCGCGCGTTAACATACAGTATACAAAGAGATATAACATTCAGGTGAGAAGCTGCGCGCACCCGTAATACTTGCGTTGACTGATTGGAGCGGTATCTGCTTCAGCCTGTGTTTATGGAATTATTATATCGACCAGGTGTTCAGGGGATTCGTTCATAATTGGGTGATTTTTCGGAGAATAGTTGTCGCTCCAGTGTTCAGAAAATGGGGGAATGTGTGGGACAGGTGGAGACTGTGCTTCGGTAATGCGGAATTATCATGTGCACAACTGTTGCAAGAATCTGCGTCCACGAAGAGGAATTAGCGCAGCGGACGATGGTATACAGTATACCCGAAAGATGGACGCAGATTCCTGTGTTAACTGGATATCCGGCTGCGAGAATCTGCGTCCGATTGCGGAAGTGAAGGCGAAAATGAGGATAATACAGTATACTTGCCGATCGGACGCAGAAAGATGCCATAACAGGTATTGCAGGGCAGCCGATCTGCGTCTAGGTGGAAGGAAAAAACTGGAAGTGGAATGTATACTGCATACTCCAGAACTGGACGCAGATTCCTGTGTCAACTAGGTATCTGGCTGCAAGAATCTGCGTCCGATTGCGGAAGTGAAGACGAAAATGAGGGTAATACAGTATACCTGCCGATCGGACGCAGAAAGATACCATGACTAGTATTGCAGGGCAGCCTATCTGCGTCCGCAAAGGGGAATTAGGGCAGAGAGCGACGGCATACAGTATACCTGTCGATTGGACGCATATCTTCGTATCCTTTGCCCGTCAGGCTACCGAGAATTGCGTCCAAATGCGAGGAAGAGAGAAAAATACGAGGGTATACAATATACGCGAAAGTTGGACGCAGATTCCTATGTCAACTAGGTATCCGGCAGCAAGAATCTGCGTCCGATTGCGGAAGTGAAGGCGAAAATGAGGATAATACAGTATACTTGCCAATCAGACGCATTCAGCCCGATTTATTCCACGCATTTCATAATCCTTCACGTTAAAATAATCCATTGGATTTACCTGTCCTTCACGTTTTAATTAATCCCTCGGATTTAATAATCCTTTGCGTTTTCATGTTATCCTTCGCATTTATTATCTCACGTCTTTATTTATCTCCGCGTTTCCGGAAGTCGTCGTCGGTGATGTCGAGGCGGTCGTGGGTGTGGAGGTAGCGTTTGATGTCGTCTTCCGTGAGTTTCAGCTGGAGGCGCTGGGCCTTGTCGATGGCGCGCTGGTTGTCGTAGTGGACGGCTTTTGCGTCGCGGAAATCGTTCTGAACCCAGTCTTCGATAACGTCGTCTGACATTTTCCATACGGACAGTTCTTTCAGAAATGGGGAGATTTTCTCGTAACCCTGCATGACTTCGAACAGGACTTTGTATTTATACAGGTATTTCCGTTTCAGTTCGTAAACGTAGTATCCCTGGAAACTGCCGACGAATTTTCTGGTAAATGCGGAGAACAGTCCTTTTTTCGCTTCCTGCTGAGGATTCCAGATCCAGATCGGCTCGCCTTCCTTTAAATGGCTGAGAATATTTTCTGTGGTGACCTGTTCCGGCGGAATGACCGGGAAGGTCAGGGGATCGCCGGCAGGCGCGGGATATCTCGGAGTTTCAGGTTCTGCTGTTTCCGTCAGAGCGGTATTATTTTTCTTTTTAAATCCGAACATAGTCGTGTTTTCTCCTTGGTGATGCAGCGGCGATTCTGCGGCTGCGTGGTTTTTGTCGTCGGACAAAAGGAATACGTGCAAGGGGCCGGTCCGGGCGGCGCCGCACGGTGTGTTCTTGGCAGCTTTATTTTGCCAGAGAATAGCATAACAGAATATGCGGACAAAAATCAACGGGGACAAGGAAATATCCGGGACTGCGTGAAGGAAAAGGATAGAAAGTTGGGTAAAAAGATGTTAAAGTAATATCAGATAATAATGGTACGGGAACCAGTGTTATGGTGAAAAAGGGGGACCATATGCCTGTTGATTTGGACAGAGAGAAACTTCATAAATACTATGACGGGCTCGCGGGAGGGGTTTGTCTGATCAGCGCTGACCGTTCTGAGAAGATTCTGTTTATCAATGATAAGGTGCCGGGAATGTATGCCTGCGCGGATGAGGCTCAGTTTATGGAGCTGTGCGGAGGGACGTTCCGCGGGATGATTGAGCGGAGTGACTATCTGACGCTGATGGATCTGGAGATTCGTCAGGGCGAATTTAAGATGATCAGCTTTCACTATCAGAACCGGGATCAGCATTTCAGGTATGTAGAGGGGCCGGTAAGCCGCATTCAGATGGAGAACGGGCAGGCGGTGATTCTTCTGCAGTTTTTTCCTGCGTCGGAGATTCGGGCGAACCGCAAGACGGACGAGCGGACAGGACTTCCGGGGATGTATGATTTTTTCAGCGCAGTGCTGGCGGAACAGAAGAAAAGACTGGCGGACAATACGTTTATGGATCTGTGTCCGGTTTCATTTAATGTGGCCAATTTCAGGGAGTATAACCGTATGTACGGCATGCATGCGGGAGACATCTGCATCAGGAAGATTGCTGAAGTTTTAAAGGAAACGTTTCCTGGAGATCTGATCGGTCATTTTACGGCGGACACGTTTGCCGGGCTGGTCAAGCGGGAAAATGTCATAGAGAAGGCGGAGCGTGTATGCGAACAGGTAGACACCTTTATCCATAATAACAGCATCACACTGAAAGCGGGACTGGTTCTCTATGACAGGGATGACGATGATCAGGAACTGTTAGGGCATGCCTTTGATATGGCCAAGGTTGCCTGTGAGTCGATCAAAGCGGATTCTACACAGTCGGTTTCTGTATATACGCGGGAAATGGGTGAAAAGTACCATAAGCGGTCCTACGTCATTGCCAATTTTGATGAAGCGCTGGAGAAGGGCTATATTAAGGTGTACTTTCAGCCGGTTGTCCGGACAATATCCGGAAATCTGTGCGGCTGCGAAGCTCTGGCGAGATGGGAGGACCCGGAAAAAGGAATGATTCCTCCGAGCGTGTTTATTCCGATTCTCGAGGATGCGCGCCTGATTGCGCGTTTGGACACTTATGTCATCGAGTGGACAGCGAGGCTGATTCATGACCGTATGGATACAGGGCTTCCGCCGATTCCTGTTTCAGTGAATTTATCCCGCCTGGATTTTGATTTGATGAAACCGCTTGATGTGATTGAGCGGATTGTTCAAAAATACAAGATTCCCAAGTCAATGATTCATATTGAACTGACGGAGCGGGTCATGGCGTGGAACCGGCAGAACCTGATCCGGGTGCTGAAGGACTTTCACGATGCCGGATACCAGGTCTGGCTTGATGATTTTGGAAGTGAGTATTCTTCTTTAAATACTCTGCATCATTATCATTTTGATGTTCTGAAGATCGACATGGGGTTCTTCCGGGACTTCAACGAGACGGGCCGGAAAATTATCGCTTCGGTGATGAAGATGGCGGAGCTTCTGGGCATGCATACGCTGGCAGAGGGTGTAGAAAATCAAGAGCAGCTTGATTTTCTGCGTGAAGTCGGATGCGGCAGGATTCAGGGCTATTATTACGGAGAGCCAATGTGCTATGAGGACTGCATTGCCGCCTGGGCCAGGGACGGTCTGAAACTGGAGACCGCTTTTGAGATGAAGCTGTTTGATGCGGTGGAGAAGGTGGATATCCGAAGCCGTGAATCAAGAGCGATCTTTCAGATGAAGGACGGCGAGCTGACGCTTCTTCAGATTAACAATGAATATAAGGCGACGCTGAATTCCATTCATACGCCGGATATGGAGGCGGCAAACCGAAATTTAACGGCGGCCAGCTACCCGATGAAAAACAAACTGGGCGCGTTTATGGAAAAGGTCTTCCACAGCGGAAAACAGGAACAGATAGTTTATGTGGATGACGGGCAGGTGGTCCGTGTGCGCGCAAAAAAGATCGCCGGAATCCGCGACTATTGGCTCGGAGAGGCAGAATTCACGAATCTGAGTAAGGATGAGGACTTTTCAGAGAATAATTTAAACGACCGCATCATGAGAAACACCCTGCAGATTTATGACGGTTTATATTACCTGAACATTGAGAAGGACCAGCTGGAGGTATTGGAAAGCGTACATCCTAAGGTCAGTGTCGGGACGGTGTTTCATCACATCCAGGAATCCTTTCAGGCGTATGCGAATGAGCTTGTTTATCTGGATGACCGTCGGCGTTTTCTGGATTACATTGATCTTGAACACATCTATGCAGACGCAGTGCGTTCCGGAAGGTATCAGTCGACATCGCTGTTCCGGGTCAGACGGGAAGACGGAACATACCGTTGGACGATTTTTGACGCGATTGTGCTGTATAAGAGTGAGAACCGCGATATTTGTGCGTTCCTTCCGGATACCGTCGCCGGATGAGTCATCGTATTCTGTTGAGAAGAGTGTTCTGCGCGCTATCGTTCGCGACTCCAATCTGAAGATGTTCTGGAAAGATAAGGAACGTCGATTCCTGGGAGTAAGTGACGCGTTTCTGCGTTATCATGGAATTTCCGATGCGCAGAGAGCTTCTGAGCTTATCGGAGAGAAGGCTGAGGATCTGAATCTGAATATCGACGGAGAAGCGCTCTGCGCTGCAGAAATGGGAGTTCTGGAAAAGGGATCAGTCATACAGGATGCGGTTAAGACTTGTGTCATTAACGGAAAACCGCGTACGCTCAGCATGAGCACATTTCCGTTTTACCAGAATAAGGAGATTGCCGGGCTTGTCGGCATTTTTCGCGATTTAAGAGAATATACCGAAGATGAAGAAAGAGCACTGATTGACCCGGATAGTGGTTTTCTCAATTTCTATGGACTATTGATGGCAGGGCTGCAGTATGCGGATGACTGCCGCATGGGAAAGGAAGATTATGCCGGTGTGCTGTTTTTTGCAGAGGAGTATACTTCTCTCTGCAGGCTGTACGGGGAATCGTTCGGCAGGGACCTCTCCCAGAGTATTATTCATGCTGTTTCTGAGAATCTGCCGGAAAATGCGACGATCAGCCATATCGGTCAGGGATGCTTTATTTTACTCATCAGCAGTAATGACCGTGAGAGTGTACACCGGACAGCTTTGAAAATCGCGGCGTCGGTCAGAAAAATTCAGGAAGTCAATGGCTGCCAGGTCTCCATGTATATGCAGTATTCTGTCGCATTCGGGTCAGAAGTGCGCAGTTTTGACATGTTTCTTAAACTCCTCATTGAGCGTCTGCAGAACGCAGCAATGCAGCATTATGGAAAAAGCATCTTTACTGGAGACCGCATAATGATCTGGAAGAGTGCTTTGGATACCTGCCCGGATCAGATCTATATTGTGGATCCAGATACGTATCAATTGGAGTACATTAATCAGAGCGCGCGGCAGGCGCTTCGCCTCCCGGAGAACTTCAGCTGCACCGGAGAAAAATGCTATGAGGTTCTGGAGGGACAGAGCAGTCCGTGTACTTTTTGTCAGAATAAACGTCTTAAGACCAGCGAGTTCTGCAGCGAAACGCATCGAAACCGAAAAACCGGAGCCGATCTGCTGTCCTGCTCAATTCTGGTTCCGTGGAGAGACAAGTATCTGCGCATGACGATTTCCAGCGATCTGAGCAGGTACGCAGAGATGAATATCGAACGCAACGAGCTGGTTTACCATGAAGCCAAGGTAAATGACGCAATCGCGATAGGAATGCAGGAAAGCGACCCGGAGATCGGGCTGCAGAAGATGCTCGCCAAGATCGGAGACAACCTGCAGGCGGACCGGATCCTTATTTTTGAGCAGCGAGATGGAAACATGTTCAGCTGCACATATGAATGGGGACGTGGAGAAGGTATACCGCTGATGGGAGAACTTCAGAGCATACCGATGGATAATCTGCGTCCGCTGTACCAGATGTATTCAGAGTATCCTGTTGTTCTGGTGAAAGACTATGAGGAATTCTGTGCGGCAAAACCGGGGTTCCACATGCCGGTAGCGAACATTCACAACTTTGTGTCCGGTCAGCTGAAGATCTCTGGCCGCCCAATCGGTTTTACCTTTGTCATTAACTGTTCTCAGGATACATTCACAACTGCCCGGCTTCTGCTGTCTACCCTGACAAGTTTTTTCGCGATCATGATGCGGAACCGCGATACGCTGAAGCGAATTGAAGAGCAGAGTGTGCGCGATCCGCTGACCGGCGCGCTTAACAGGCGCGGACTGAAACAGTATCTGGAGAACTGGAAGGGCGACGGCACCTTGTCTCTGATATCCGGAGACATCAACGGCCTTAAGACAGTGAATGATACAATGGGTCATCATGAAGGCGACATTTTGATCTGTTCTGCGGCCAATGTCATGATGCGCCATGCGAACCGCGACCATGTGTTCAGAACAGGAGGCGATGAATTTCTGCTGATCGCCGAGAATATTTCCGAAGTGGAAACACAAGACCTGATCGCGAAAATTAAAAACGAAGGAAGAAGCGACGGTCTGAGTCTCGCGCTCGGATATACCATCAATGTCGGCCCTGTAGAAAACATCGACCAGCTTCTCACCGAGGCGGACCGCCACATGTACGAGGACAAAGGACAGACGTACAGGAGACGCTGGGATGATCCGGAACCTGGTAAATAACATGGCGTTCATGATCCGCGCTATTCAGGACGGAGTGGAAAAGTACGGGAAACCGGAAATCCATCAGGAAGTCTTTACCAACTTTATTCGCTGATAAAAGACAGTATAAGCGCAGCTGTATGAAATGGGAGGAACGGTTATGGAGCAGAAAAAACTGATTACCGGAATGCACCACGCGGCACTTCGCTGCTGCGGACTGGAAGAAATGGAACGGGCGATCGCGTTCTACCGCGATGTGCTGGGGCTTTCCGTTCTCCGCCGCTGGGGAGAAGGAAGCGGAAGCGGCTGTATGATCGATACAGGAGACCGACCGATTGAAATGTTTGCCGACGCCGAGCCGGGGAGAAAAGCCGGCATCGTCGATCATATCGCGCTTTCAACGGATGATGTAGACGCAGTCGTGCAGAAAGTCCGCGAAGCAGGATTCCCGGTTACTATAGAACCGAAAGACATCGATATCGCCTGTCAGCCGCCGCTTCGTGCGCGTATTGCGTTTATTGAGGGTGCGGCAGGTGAGAGCATTGAAATTTTTGATGAGAAATAACAAAATGAAAAATTAAACAGGGTCATCGGAGAGTTTTCTGATTGATGATATCAGCAGACCGGATAAGATGTGCATGCCAGAAGGTATGTATTGTCTTATCCGGTCTTTTTGTTCAACGGAGGAATAAGATTATGGAAATGAACAGAAGTTTTACAAAGGGGCCGATTTTACGGGTTTTGCTGAAATTTGCACTGCCGGTGCTTGCGGCGCTGTTCCTGCAGGCGCTGTATGGAGCGGTGGATTTGCTGGTGGTCGGCCAGTTCGGAACGGCAGCCGATGTTTCAGCTGTAGCGACTTCCAGTCAGCTGTTGCAGCTGGTAACTTTGATAACAACCGGGCTTGCGATGGGCATCACCATATCCATCGGACATGCCGTCGGCAGCAATCGGGCTGACAGAGCCGGAAAAGCGGTGGGAAGCGGTACTGTGCTGTTTCTCATATACTCGGTCATTCTGACGTTTCTTCTGCTTGTTCTGGCTGCACAGCTGCTTCAACTGATGAAAACCCCTGGGCCTGCATTCCGCCAGGCGTGTTCCTATGTGCGGATCTGCGGGGCGGGGGCGGTGTTTATCGTCTTTTATAATGTGCTGGGCAGTATCTTGCGCGGAATAGGAGATTCTAAAACTCCGTTGATGGTGGTGGCCTGCGCGGCTGCGCTGAATACTGCCGGCGATCTGCTGTTGGTCGGGGTTCTGCGCATGGGTGCATCCGGAGCGGCATTGGCCACGGTTCTTGCCCAGGCTGTGAGTGTCGTCTTTTGTCTTCTGGTGCTGCGGAAGAAGGGCTTTCCGTTTCCGGTTCACCGGTCAGATTTCCGCCCGGATAGCCAGATCACACAGCAGATTCTAAGGCTCGGGTTTCCGATCGCGCTGCAGGACGGCCTTGTCAACATCTCTTTTCTTGTCATCAACGCGATTGTCAATACGATGGGCGTTTACCCGTCTGCCGGAGTAGGGATCGCAGAAAAAGTCTGTGCGTTCATCATGCTTGTCCCTTCAGCGTTTTCTCAGTCGCTCTCTGCTTTTGTCGCGCAAAATATAGGTGCAGGAGAGTCAGCCCGTGCGCTGCATTCCATGAAAATCGGCATGCGCCTGTCTATTACAGCTGGCGTCGTCCTCGCATATCTGGCATTCTTCCAGGGCAATATGCTCGCCGGAATCTTCAGTCCGGATCATGCCGTGATCGTTCAGGCTGCGTCGTATCTCAAGGCCTATGCCATCGACACTCTGATGACCTCGTTCCTATTCTGCTTCATCGGCTATTTCAACGGCTGCGGCCGTACCAGGTTTGTCATGATCCAGGGCATTGCGGGCGCATTCGGTGTCCGGATTCCGGTTTCCTATCTGATCAGCCGTCTGCCGGGAGCAACCCTGTTTCGGATCGGACTGGCAACGCCGGCCTCAACTGTGCTTCAGCTGATTCTTTGTACGGTTTATCTTTGGCATATGCGGCAAAAAGAAACTGCGCAAGAATAACACGAACAACGAAAACATTTTGAAGCAGGGGCTATTGCATTAAGCAGAAACACGCGCTTAATGAAGTAGTCCCGGTAGACATATTGACGTTATTTAATATGTCTGTTATAGTGTGAAATATAGAAAATGGTCTATATGAGGAGAATGGCATGGAGAAGATTTATCAAGATACGGCAAAAATGCTGAAGGCAATCGCGGAGCCCAAACGGCTCAGAATCATTGATATGCTCTCATGCGGGGAGCTGTGCGCCTGTGAGATTCTGGAAGCATTCCACATTACGCAGCCGACGCTGTCACACGATATGAAAGTCCTGGTTGACGCAGGGCTGGTCATTGACCGGCGTGAGGGGAAGAACACGTATTATTCGCTGAATCAGGGAACGGCAGAGAATCTGCTGGACACCCTGCATCAGGTGTTTACGGAAAAACTGGACTGTATCTGCCGCAGAACGGCCGCAGGCGGCTGTGGAGAAAATTGCTGCGGGGATTCTGTAAGCACGGGGGAGAGTGAAGTTACGGCCTGCAAAAACGATATCGATGATTGTAAATGCAGTTAACATGTCTAAATGAGGGCAGCCGTTTTGCACGAGAGAATCAGAGGTGATGCGGAAAGTTGTCCATACTGGTTCGCCTTACATATAGAATAATTTAAATAATTAAATATAGAAACTGCTTTGGGTAAAATGCTGGTGCTTAGAGCCTGATGCAGCAAACGTGCGAAAAATGAGGTATAATATGGAAAAACGGAATCGAATGGAAAATAATAATGCGGGGATCATTTTTTTTCAGCGATACTTATCGGTTTGGGTGCTGATCTGCATGGGCGCGGGGATATTGATCGGACATTTTTTGCCGGTCGTGCCGGCTGCGCTGGCACATGTTCAGGTTGCCGGAATCTCTATTCCGATCGCGGTTCTGATCTGAGTCATGATATATCCGATGATGATGAAGGTTGATTTTCAGAGCATCCGGGAAGTCGGGAAGAATCCGAAAGGGCTTGTGGTGACTTGGATAGTTAACTGGCTGATTAAACCGTTTACTATGTATGCCATCGCATATTTCTTTCTGTTTGTGGTATTCCGGCCTGTTATCGCGCCTCAGCTGGCTTCTCAGTACCTTGCCGGAGCCGTGCTGCTTGGGGCTGCGCCGTGCACGGCGATGGTTTTTGTCTGGAGCACGCTGACACATGGGAATCCGGCTTATACGGTTGTACAGGTGGCGACGAATGATTTGATTATTTTGGCGGCGTTCGTTCCGATCGTAAAGTTCCTGCTCGGCGTATCGCATGTGCAGGTTCCGTACAGCACGCTGTTCCTCAGTGTGTTCCTGTTCGTAGTGATTCCGCTTGCGGGAGGCGTGCTGACGCGTGTTGCAGTGCTCCGCAGAAGAGGAAGCACATATTTTCAGGACATATTTATCCATAAGTTTGATCATGCGACAACGGCCGGACTTCTGCTTACGCTGGTGCTGATCTTTTCCTCGCAGACAAAGGGCATTCTCTCCAATCCGCTGCACATCGTGCTGATTGCGGTTCCGCTGATCATACAGACATTCCTGATTTTCTTCCTGGCGTTCGGAGTCTGCAGACTGATCCATCTGCCGTTTGATATTGCGGCGCCGGCGGGGATGATTGGCGCGTCCAACTTTTTTGAGCTGTCCGTGGCGGTTGCCATTGCGCTGTTCGGTACATCCAGCCCGGCTGCTCTTGCGGCGACTGTCGGCGTGCTGACCGAGGTTCCGGTCATGCTGACCCTCGTCAAAATTGCCAACCGCACGAAAGGAGCTTTTGATGCGTAAGAAAACTGTCGCGTTTATCTGTGTGCACAATTCATGCCGGAGCCAGATTGCAGAGGCGCTGGGGAAACACCTTGCTAGTGATGTTTTTGTCAGCTGCTCTGCAGGATCAGAAACGAAACCAAGGATTAATCCGGACGCCGTCCGCCTGATGAAAGCGCTCTACGGCATCGATATGGAAAAGGATCAGTACAGCAAGACGTTCAACCAGATCCCAGAGCCGGATATCGCCATTTCTATGGGCTGTGATGTCGGATGCCCGTACATCGGCCGCGCGTTCGATGAGAATTGGAACTTAGACGATCCTACAGGGAAGAGCGATGAGGCGTTTATCTCTGTCATCCGGGAAATCGAGAAGCGGGTGCTTCAGCTGAAACAGAGACTTGCGGAATAAGGCCGGGTAGTTGTGTTTTCAGACAAAAAGTTAACGCCTGAATGTGGTGCGGCAAGGATTAAATTTAACAGAGTGTAGAAAATAATTGACGGAACAGAAATAGTTACAGGAAATCGTGTGTGATGGGCCTGCTTCAGGGTATAGAAATATTACTGAGACAGTGTCCATCGCTGTTATGTACACATAGAAAATTATGAATATTGCGATGATTACGATCGCATAAAGGAGATGACATGATAAGCTAAGGAGGAAAAGATGGGTAGAATTATTAAAATTGAAAATGGAATAATCACTGTAGGCATGGAGGACGGAAGTTTTCAGGAGATTTCTGAAGACGCGGTTAACTATGCGGATCCGAAAATCGGAGACCGGCTTAAGATATACAGGAACGGAGATCAGGTGATCGCCGCGAAAGAGGAACTGCACACGGATCCGGGGGAAAAACGGGGAATAGCGAAATGGATCGTCGGTGCGGTGATTCTGGCGCTTGCAATTGCTCTGGTCTGGGGCGCGATTGAGCTGCATGAGGAAAGAATGGAACGCAAGTCCGCGGCCTCTTACACTCTGCATTCTGAGGATAGTGATGAAACCGATGCAGATGATGCGCAGACGTCTTCTGATCAGAAGACAGAACAAACGTCAGCGATTACCGCGGACACAAAGGCAAATGCGGTGCTGTATAATAATCACAAGGTGAAGATTCAGTTTATCAGTGCGAAGACCGGCAGAGATGAGGACGGTAAGGAATATCGCGTTGCTCTGCAGGTTAAAAACAGCCGTTCGGAGCGGATTGAGCTGGATGAAGGGCGGTTCTACGCGGATAAAACACGTATAGATGTTGATGATGAAGGCGCAGATGAGATTGCTGCCGGTGCGACGGGAACCTGGGTTCTGACTGTAGATGAAGAGGATCTGAAGGAGCGAGGCGTTGACAACTTCCGTAAACTGTCCGGCACGGTGTACGTCAGGAAAGCGGACCATGACCACGCAACTGCGGGGAAGGCCATCGCGGCGTTGAAATTAAATGTCAACTCGGCGGTTTGGAAATAGTGCGATGCAGCCGTGGGGTAGAGACGGGATGTATAGTACAGTTTAATGGCATGACGCAGCAAAGCGAAAAGGGAAATGTTAAGTTTCCGTAAATAATTTATGGTTGATATAATGACGGATCAGGCTTCCGCGATCGAACAGGGATCGAGTTCGATCGCGGAAGCCTTCCTGTCAGCGTCAGTCTGTATTGATCCAGCTTGTCGTATACTCTGTAAAAGAATTGAGATCGATAGGAATGGGAAACAGTAATGCTGCGACTGCCAGGGGGAGTGGGATATACTTTCAGACGTCCGGAAGAGATGACTGTCACAAGTGGATTCCGGGCCTAAATTCTTTCGGGATTGTTTGCCGGAAACATCTGCGTTTCTACGCTGTATTACTGCATTACAATAATATAATTATGTATATAATCGGGATGCGACAGCAGAGAGTGGCCCGGGTGCGTACAGTGAGTTGACGGAGTGCCTGAACGTATTTTTTTGAGCGTGAATGTGAATAGCAGAAGTGGTGATGGAAAGGCAATTGGGGTATACTGTACACAGATGCTGCTCTGGTTTATCCCTGCATATGGATTCTGACAGATGCTGGTACATGTGACAGAAGATAACGGACAGAAGTGCGCAATTAATTACCTACTTGCGTGTTTCTAAATCGCCGATTTTATGCGCTTTCGGAACACAAAAAGGAGTTTGCGTTTTTTGGTTATCGAATTGTAAAATAATCGTGATACCGGAACACTTTTTCTTGTGGAAATCATGAGGAGGGCTGTTGGTGATGGTTTTGATCTGGCTGCAGGGTAATGCGGAATGAGATCACGAATTGATATGGGAGAAAAAACGGCGTTCTTTGAATGTGCTGCCCCGGAATCAGCTATAATGTACAGATATGTGTACGTTGACAGCAGGAGGATATCAAAGGAGGCTGATTATTCTGGTATCCGGGAAAATCTTTCACGGAGAAATTGTAGATTGGATGTCCTTTCCAGAGAACAGAGTTGTGTGCAACCGGTTAAAAGTCCTTTTTGTGTTCAGAAAACCGGATATTTCCGCAAATCGGAAACACAAAACAGTAAAGTCCTCTTTCGCAGGGATGGACGCATTCCATTGTCCGGAGTAGGTTCAATGGGGATTAAGTACTCCTGCGCCGGGGCCATGGCTCACGTCAGAAAAATATAAGCGTGGAACATGGCAGGATATAACGTCAGAAGTGGACATAACACCAATTTGAAACAACAATAATGTGGAATAAACGGTGCAGCAGGAGTAGAACAGAAAGGAAGAGAATATCTGTGGGGCTGGACCGGAGGGCAGGTGATCCGGGAGACCGGGGAAACTACTTCCGCGCTTTCCGATGCCATCTCTAAAGACCTGAAAAAGCGCGGCATGAAATTCGTCGGTTCTACAATTATTTACGCATACCTTCAGGCAGTGGGCGTGATTTTTTCTCATGAACCTGACTGTTTTATGGCAGATATTCCCGGAAATAACCCGAAAGACAGGAAAAGATAGCAGGATAAAATGGCCGTACTCTATACGACATTCATTCTCTACGAAGCGTAGGTTGCGGAAGGGCAGTTGGCGCGGATATACTTATTCTGCAGGCAGGGGCACGGCGACAGCGTCTGGCTGTGGAAGCGGAGCGTGGAAAAACCTGCGGAGTGGAAGTTCTCCGGCTGAGGTTATGACCTGCAAGTTCGGGAGACGCAGATTTGGAACGTATATAAGTATATTATTGCAAGCTGCGGGAGCAGCCTTCATATCAAGGAGAGAAGTTATGGATCAGTATATCACAGGGTCGGCAATTCGCCGACTGAGGGAAGCGAAGCGACTGACACAGGCAGAGCTGGCAGACAAGATCGGGGTCGGCGACAAGGCGGTGTCCAAGTGGGAGAACGGGAAGGGGTTCCCGGATATCACATTGCTGGAACCGATTGCAGAATCCCTTGGCGTTTCAGTGATTGAACTACTGTCCGGAAATGACATTACCAATCAAAACCGGGCAGGAAACATGCTGAAAGCGCCATTTTATGTCTGCCCGGTCTGCGGCAACGTCATACATGCGTCCGGAGAGGCGGTGATCAGCTGCTGCGGGATCACACTCCCGCCTCTTGAAGCAGAGGAGCCGGATCCGGAGCATACTCTGCAGATTGAACCAGTGGAAGATGAGATCTACATCGCCTGCGGCCATCCGATGAACAAGACACACTATCTTTCCTTTATCACCTGTGTGTATGACAGCGGGTACCAGATGGTGAAACTTTATCCGGAAGGAAACTGCGAAGCCCGTTTCAAGCGCAGCCGCGCACGCTTTCTCTACTATTACTGCAACCATCACGGGCTTTTCCGCGTGCGCGTGCCGAGATTCAGATAATCTTCCCGTTTCACAGATTGGAGAAAGGTTCGGGTAGCGCTGGCGATGAGTTTGCTAGAAATAGATATAGTTTATCAATATGTTACTTCTCATGCACCGTCAGTTCCAGCACGTCCGGGCGGCTGTAATGTCCGCAGGGATCGTGCTCCATGCGGCTGGCCGGGACTTTCTGCATATCCAGGTCAGCGTAGAGGATTTCTTCACGGTCCCATACGACCTCGGTCACCGCGTGTCCGAACGGATCAATGACGCAGCTTCCGCCGCGGCAGGCAATCTCAGGAAGAGCGGCGATTTCTTCCGCTGCATGCAGGTCATAAGGGTAATCCGTTTTTCGGATCAGCATATCCGCATTGATAAAGTAGCATTTTCCTTCAATCGCGATATGCCGTATGGTGTCCTGCCACTCCGGATTGTCGTTGGTGTTCGGAGAAATGTACAGGGAAATCCCTCTCTGGTAGAGCGCCGTTCTGGCCAGCGGCATGTAGCTTTCCCAGCAGATCAGATTGCCCATCGGTCCCCACGGCGTGTCCATAACTGGAAAATAGTCTCGGTCCGCGTCGCCCCAGACCACGCGTTCACTGCCGGTAGGCTTCAGTTTCCGATGGTTCATAACGTTTCCATCCGGGTTAATCATTAGATTGGAGTTATACAGGGTGCCGGTGACGGCATCGCGTTCGGAATAGCCGATGCTTAAGAAGATGCCGAGTGATTTTGCCGCGTCAGCAAGCTGGCGGACTTCCGGGCCGTCTAGGGTGAGGGACTGGTCGTAATAGCGTTTCCAGTCTTTGCGGCCGTCTTCCTGTCTGCATCCGACCCGGAACCCGAACGTCATTCCGAACGGATAGCCGGGAATAAACAGCTCCGGGAATACGATGAGCTGCGCGCCGTTCTCTGCCGCCTCATGCAGTAGGCGCAGCGCTTTCTGAAGACTCTCTTCTTTATTGAATAAGACCGGGGAGGCCTGTATAACAGCGAGTTTGCAGGTGTCTTGTAATGTTTTCATAGTAACTAATTTTTCTCCTTGCTGCTGTAGACTTTGTCGGGCGGGACAAAAAGAGAACGTGGCAAAGGGAGTCACGCAGGGGCGCCTCCTTGCCCGTCTGGTTTTGTCTTGGGATCAGCGGATCACCGGGGTGTAAGTCTGTCCCATGGACCAGGCCATATCCCAGAACTGGTACTCGTAATAGCTGCAGTCGAGCAGAATCTGATCAAGACGCTGCAGATGTTCCTCCGGAAGGCCGGTGCAGTAGCGGTCGACCAGGGTGATCATGTCATCGTTGGCACTGCGGTAGCCGTTGCTTGTATACATGCTGATCCAGCGGGAGTAGAACGGATGATCCAGATAGCCCGGGATTGTCTCCAGAAAATCGCCGATGACCTTGTAACTCCAGGAGCAGGCGAGTACGGCGACCGAGATTTCCGGAAGGCCGCCCTTGTGCGCTTCGGCGATCATGTAGTCGGTGTAAGACTTGTTATTCAGTGCCATCGGCGTGCTGTCGATCATCTCGCGCGTGACGCCCAGTTCAGCGAGGTAAGCCTGGTGGACCGCGTTTTCCGTGTCCAGCGTGGCGTGGATCAGGTTGCTGTACATGCGCATGTCGCGCTCATCCGTGCACTGAATCAGGCCCATGGCGAACACGCGGGCGTACTGCATCAGATACTTGTGGTCCTGCACCATGTAGTACTGAAACTTTTCCTTCGGCAGAGTGCCGTCGCCGATTCCGCGGACAAACGGATGCTCAAAATACGTTTCCCAGACCGGCATCGCCTTCTGGTAAAAGCGTTCACTTGGTTTCATTTCAGAATCTCCTTTCATTTATATGCATGGTTTCATTGTATCATAGAATTCAATTCGGCAAAAAGAAAAAGGGTGATGTGTAAGGCAAGGCGGCGACGGGTATATAATAATTACCTATTTGTTAAGTGTGAAAAAGAATAAAACGGAGGAAACATATGGCAATTGAACAGGCACTGGAAAAGAGAAGATCGTATTATCAGCTGAATAAGGAGCTTCCAGTCAGCGAGGATGAAGTGAAAGCGCTGATCACACGCGTTACCGAGCTTGTACCGGACGCGTTTAACATGCACAGCGCGAGAGTGGTGGTCGCTCTCGGAAAAAAGCAGGATGAGCTGTGGGACGCGATTTACGATGCCTTTGAAGGGAAAGTGACCCGCGAAAAGATCGACGGCTTCAGGGCTGCCGCGGGAACAATCCTGTATTTCTACGATGAGGATGTGGTGAAGGCGATGCAGGAACAGTTTGCGCCTTACGCGCAGAATTTCCCGATCTGGGCCAGCCAGGCAAACGGCATGCTGCAGATTAATCTCTGGACGGCGCTGAGAGAGCAGGGCATCGGCGCGAATATTCAGCACTACAACCCGGTGATTGATGAGACAGTGAAAAAGATGTTCAACATTCCGGACAGCTGGAAACTGATTGCCCAGATGCCGTTCGGCGGAATCGCGGCGGAGCCGGATTCGAAGAAGAAGGAAGATATTACGAAGAGAGTAGTGTTTGCGGAGTAGAGGAATTATTTGAGAAATCATGGACGGGAATCTGAGTGTGAAGCGGTAATGATTCCCGTCCATTTGTGAAAAAAGGTGCGAGTGGACGGGAGAATGTTGTATACAGGAGCGGTGGACGGGAATCTGGGTGTGAAGCGGTAATGATTCCCGTCCATTTGTGAAAAAAGGTGCGAGTGGACGGGAGAATGTTGTATACAGGAATGACGGACGGGGATGATCCGATGGTGTAATAGTGTTGTGGAAATGCATGCTTCCCTTGACTTAGCCGTACGGCGAAATTATAATAATAAAAGATGAAATTTAGCCGTACGGCGAAGCAAATCAAAGGGGATCGCCGCCCTGATTTTGTAAAATCCATGCAAGGCATGTAAAATCGCGTTGAAGGCATGAAGGCATGAAGGCATGAAGGCATGAAGGCATGAAGGCGTTGAAGGCGGTATCCGGGCGGACCGCAGCGCGGCGGGTTCCCGAACTCCAGGGGTGAAGACATTCATGAAGAATAATATTACGGACGCGGAGACGTTTGGACAGGCGATCAGGAGAAGACGCAAACAGCTGGGATACACACAGTCCTATATCTCTGATTTTACGGGTCTGAGTGTCAGTTTTCTCTCGGATCTGGAAAATGGCAAGAAAACGATTGAGCTTGAGAAGGCGATTTCGGTGGCGATGATCCTCGGCATGAATCTGACGGTTGAGCCGAGGGGTGAGTATGAGCAATGAAGCTGAACGTATACATTGAAATTGAAGGCAGCAGGAGGTTTGTCGGGGTCATCTGCGGGGAGGATCAGGACGATGCCTCCTTTTCTTATGATGCGTATTATCTGCAATGGGGGATGCCGATTTCCGTCAGTCTTCCTCTTCAGAAAGAGCCGTTTTCCGCGGAGCGCACGCGGACTTTCTTTGAGGGGCTTCTGCCGGAAGGGTTTACGAGGCGCAGCGTCGCGCAGTGGATGCATGTGGATGAAGAGGATTATCTTTCGATTCTGGCGGGGCTGGGAAAGGAATGTCTGGGTGCGCTGCAGATTCTGGATGTGGAAGAACCGGATTCCCTCCTTGCTAAGTACCGTCCTTTGTCGATGGAGCAGGTCGGAAAGCTCGCGGAGGAGGGCTCTACACGCTCTGCGGAAATCGTAGTGGCGTCGCATCTTTCGCTGACGGGGGCATCCGGAAAGGTGGGTCTGTATTATGATGCGGTATCCAAGACCTGGTACCAGCCGATCGGCACGGCGGCGAGCACGCATATCGTTAAACAGAGTCATGTACGCCTTCAGAACATCGTGGAAAACGAGCAGCTTTCACTCAGGACAGCGCACTATCTTGGCCTTCCTGTCGTGGACAGTTTCATCATCAACACAGATTCGGCATTTCAGGATTCCGGGGTTTTGCTTGCCTCCAGGCGGTATGACCGGGATACGGAGGCTTCTGTCCGTGCGCTTGGGGATCTTCCGTGCCCGCTTCGGCTGCACCAGGAGGATATGGCACAGGCTCTTGGAATTCCGTCATCCAGGAAATATGAACCGGAGGATGGGCAGTATCTGCAGAAGGTATTCCGTCTGGTGCGGGATGTGTCGTCTGATCCGCTTGTGGACCAGAAACGGCTTTTGGATCTTCTCATTTATGACGTTCTGATCGGAAATACCGATAATCATATCAAGAATATTTCGCTGCTCTACAGCCCGGATCTTCGCGCAATCCGGCTTGCACCGGCTTACGACCTGATCTGCACACTGATTTACAGGGAAAGCACGTCCGAGATGGCGATTGCTGTCGGAGGACAAAAAGAATGGAGCAAGATCAGAAGGCAGTCGTTCCTGGATTCTGCAGATGAAATGGGACTTGGAAAGAACATGATCCGCCGGGAATATGACAGGATGTGGAAGAACTTTCCATCTGCGCTGCAGAAAGCGGCGGAGGAATTGAACCATCAGGGGTTTTCGGACAGCGCAGAAATGCGGGACAGTATTCTTCGTGCGGTTAACCGGGTCGACGGCTGAGATGCTGCAGAAAAACATGCATGGCCATGTCTGGTGTGTTACAGAAGGCAGAGAAGCTGAGCATGAAATGGAACACAAGTATATTGTATACTGTTTCTGCTGACGAAAAATCCGTGTATACACACACGACAGACGTGGCTGCCGGCGAAATATTCTGCATATGTAATTATCAGAAATGTAGAACTTTCGTGTTGCATGTTAAAGCCTTGTAAAATCATGGTATGATAAAAGAATTGCTGATAGATTACTTTTAAAGATAGAAAGAACCAATAGAAGAGGAAACAGAATAATGTTAGTGTTTTCTGACATCATAGATTTTGTGATTATTGTATACGTCTGGTGCTGCCTTTATATGCGAAGCGGAATTGATGAGAAGTCGCGGACGGTGTATTTTACGGCCGGGGCGGCGCTTATGACGATCCTTGCAGCTGACCAGGCCTGGCAGATTATCTATATGGCGACGGGAATCCCCAATCTTGTGCAGCGTCATATTTTAGACTTTATCACTTCCGTAATATACATGATTATCCCGTTGTGTTACTTCAATCTGCTGCGTTTGGGAATAAACCGGTGGCACGCTTGGAAACGACGGATTTCTGTGCTGCTGATGATTCTGTTTATCGCAGTTCCGGTGTACAATATCGTTCATCCGGTGCTGTTCTATCACGATCGCGACCTTTATCTGCATTACACGGCGCTGAATACTTTACTTTCCATTTCGGAAACGGCATATTTTACTTTTTTGTTCCTTGATTTTTGCAGGAATAATTTTCCTTTTGACCGGAAAGACCATATTCTGGTGACGTTTGTCATCCTCACGATCTGCCTCGGGCAGGCGGCGGAACTGTTGGAGATGGATCTGAGCGCGACCTGGAACAGCATGACGATTGCCTATCTGCTCATGTATCTCTCTATTAAAGAACTATATGATAAAACAGATTCTGTTACTGGCCTTGCGAACCGCATGGTTTACAGAGATCAGCTCAGCTGGATGAAAAATAAACGCTGTTTAATTGTTTTGTTTGACATGAATTATCTGAAGCTCTTTAATGATACACGCGGGCACCAGATCGGCGACGTTTATTTAAGAGCGTTTGCGCAGACGCTGAACACCCATCTGAACCCATACGGTCAAGTATTCCGGACGGGAGGAGACGAGTTTATTCTGCTTTCTGAGGCTGATCCCGATGATGTTCTGGCGGAGCTGTCACGGCTTTCGAGTCAGAGCGCATGCGATCCGGAGTACGGAGATTTTCCGCTCTCTTTTGCCTATGGAGTTGCTGTACATGAAGAGGGAGAACCGCTGTCATCGACCGAGCTGCGTGCAGACAAGGCGATGTATGTGATGAAAAAATGCATGCACGAACGCGTGCGGAGTGCAAAGGACAGGGACGGAAACGAGATGGAAGATGTCGCCGGAAAGCGTTGATTTATCAGGGGTTCATCGATTAATAAATAGTATTGTTCTTGCAGTGAAGCAGCCTGGGGTGATAGCCGGGCTGCTATTTTACAGTCCCCATATGTTTTCTGCATGATGTTGCCAATTACACATAAATGGGAAATAACAATAAATTTCAGAAAATAGATCAGATTGTTATTGAAATGTCATTGCCGGTTGTGATAATATATGCTCATCCAATAGTTTCATTCAATGATATATGTATCGGCACACTATATTCTGGATCGTAACGACAGCGTTCGGCTAGCCGGCGGAGAAGTCCGGCCTTCTGTTTTATGATTCGGGGGGATGGATTCCTTTTCTGGATGCGCCGGTACAGGAAAGGGAAGTGAGATGATTGTAAACACATGGAAGGGCAAGGCTGCCGTTCTGGGTATTTCCTTGCTGACCGCGTCATCGATGTGCTTTTTGTCCTCGGCGGACCTGTCCTATGCAGACAGTGCCAAGACGGATGCATCGGCGACGGCGGTAAAGACAGCGACCGCGGCAAGTTCCAAGATTGACAAGAGCCTGGTTCCGCACGATCCGAAGCTGGTGTACTGCGACAAGTCGGCAAAGAAGCTCGCGGACAAGGATGCACTGGTGTTCTTGATCCTGGGAGACGGATTCACCAAGTCGGATGAGCAGAAATTCTACGACAATGCAAAGGCGACGGCAAAGTATATGATGAAGACTGCACCGTACAGCGAGTATAAGGACTCGATTAAGTTCTATGCATTGTTTACGATTTCTAAAGATTCCGGCGCGCAGGGCGCAGATGCCAAGACTCTGGACGAGGCAAAGAAGGATACGCGTTCGACGTATTTTGGTGCGACTTACTGGAGCACGGGAATGCAGCGTCTGGTTACACTTCCGGACAGCGGAAAGGCCAAGGTTGAGGCGCTCAGAAAGAGTTACCTCAAGGGCCAGACCGATTTTGAGCTGGTGATGGTTAACTCCAATGTCTATGGCGGAAGCGGCGGAGACGGCGATTACTGTGTGGCATCGCTGAACGATTCTTCACTGGAAATGATGCTGCATGAGCTCGGCCATACGATCGGAAAACTCGCGGATGAGTACTGGGCTGGACCGCAGTATGCGTATGAATATCCGAACATGACCAAGGTCTCTGACCCAAAGAAGGTAAAATGGAAGAAGTATATCGGCAAGGACGGCATCGACGTTTACGAGTATGACAACGGCGGAGACGGCTGGTACCACCCGTCCAAGAACTGTAAGATGCAGTATCTTGGCGCGCAGTATCCGTTCTGTGATGTCTGCAAAGAACAGCTGCGCAAGGAGTTCAGCCGCAATTCCAACGTCACCAAGATGTTCTTCCAGACATATGCGGTCGAGTTCCACGAGAAGTCCAAGGGACCGGACATGCGCAAATATTTCATCCTTCGCAGGGGTAAGCATGAGACAACCGGCGACAAGCTCGGAAGCAAGCTGAAGGTAACGTACTACAACGCAAAGGGCAAGAAAGTTTCTGGCATCCCGGCTAAACACGGCACCTATACGGCAAAGGCTGTATTCAAGGGCAATAAGACGTATAAACCTTGCACGCTGAAGGCAAAATACACGATTCAGCTTCCAAATCTGATCAAGCTCTCCGCTAAAGATAAGACATACGACGGAAAAGCAGCTAAGATCGGCATCAAGGTGAAGTACGGAAAAGCATACACGACCAAGACACGTTACACGGGAACGATCCAGCGCACATTCTCTGGCAGCCCGGAAACGGTAAAGACCACTAAGGCTCCTGTCGTTCCGGGGAGCTACACGGCTACGGTATCCGCGTATGATAAGAAAACCGGAAAGAAGATCGCAGAGAAATCCGTTTCCTATAATATCAAGTTCAAGACCACAGATATCGTAAACAATGACGACTCTGACGTATACTGGGGAGCGGCTCCGTACTACAACAACAAGACGATTGTCATCCAGGGAGAAGGCTTTACCCGTTCCGAGCAGGGCGAGTTTGAAAAGCTGGCCAAGGAATACGCGTCTTACATCACAAGCCAGGACCCGTTCCGTGAAACCAAGGTATTCCTTAACTTCACATCCATTGAAGAAGAGTCCAACACATCCGGAATCAGCGAGAAACCTGGTGACACCTATTATAAGCTGAATACAGATGCGAACGGAAAGATTGTCGCCAACGCAACTGCATCGGATGCCGCAAAATATCTGTCCTATCACGGTGTAACTGCATACTACAAGGCGTCCATCGTGATCGTCAACAGCAAAAACGTCAAGGAAGGCACGGTTTCCAGCAACACCATCTACACCGGACTCGGAGAGGATGGAAAGGAATACGCTTATCGCGAACTCCTGAATTACCTGACCGGTAAATCCGCCGGATACGAGGCAAAGACCGACAGTGAAAAGGCGGCTCAGCGTGAAGATCTCCTGAAAGCGCTCTACTACGAGGGTTACCCGATCATCACCGCAGACCCGGCAGCTTCCACACAGAAGGCCGACGGAAAAGCCGTTGACGTCTCCAAAGCCTTCCATACCTATATTGAAGGTCAGGAAGTCACTGGCCTCAACTACAAGATCACATATTACACGGTTGACAACGGCAAGGTCGAAAAAGCACTTGCCTCCGCGCCAAGTGCTCCGGGCACTTATATGGCAAAAGCTGAACTCGTGCCTGATACCGGCAAGGAGTATCAGACCATCCAGTTCGACGGAAAAGACTACCAGGTTCCGCTGACACGAGGCGAACTGGAATTCACCATCAAGTAACACTGCCAAAAGCAAGTTGTTCCTGGTGATGAAGTCACTGGTCACAAGTCACAAGTGAACATGAATCGTTACAGCGCCGCTGTCCATTGCGATCACCAGTTTGATCAAGATGGACGGCGGCGTTTTAAATGGTGACGTCCATGGAGATGGGAGGCCAGGGAAGCGCCTGTCCATATGGGATTCTGAACTAAATACATATCAACTTCCTTTATTTGATTGGTATTTCTCGATGGGAGTGGTATAATGATAAGAAAATTATCTGAATTATTAATGCAGTCAGAATTAATAAGGGCGCATGAGGTAGGTGGTTGGCCGGGATAGGGGTGCAGCCAGGCGGACATGATGTATTAGCAGTCAGGGGCTGTGCAGACTGGATCGGGGCTGTCAGCCTGATATCCCCCAGGAAGTTGATTCGACTGTGGAAAGGAATCGAGGGGCAGTATTATGGATCTTTGGGAATTATGGAGAACTTGTAAACAATCATGCAGGCTGGTGGATCTCACGCATCCGCTGAGCCCGGACACACCGCGCTGGGACGGTTTTCCGGCGATGGAGATGGAACCGATTTACACGCATGAAAAGGATGGCTTCCTGGCGTATAATCATCTGATCGCCGGACAGTTCGGCACACATGTTGATGCGCCTTGTCATTTTAACGAAGGACGGCAGACACTGGATTATTTTACGCCGGATGATATGATTATGCCTCTGGTTGTGATCGACATGACACAGCAGGCAGCGGAAAATCCGGATTATGCACTGACAGTTGACGATGTAAAAAAATGGGAAGCTGAACACGGGAGAATTCCAGAAGGCGCATTTGCTGTGCTCAGGACGGATTGGTCCAGGAAGGGGACATCAGAAGCGATGGATAACCGTGATGCAGAGGGGAATAAACATTATCCGGGCTGGCATGTGGATACCGTAAAATGGCTGGTGGAAAACCGGAATATCGGCGCGATCGGTCATGAAACAAGCGATACGGATTCTGCGGTTTATGCAGCGACTGTCGGTTATGATGCGGAGACATATATTCTGTCGCAGAATCGGTTCCAGATTGAACTCCTGAAGAATCTGGATCTGGTCCCGGAGACAGGAGCCTTGATATTCTGCACATTCCCGAAACTGGTTGGCGGCGCTGGTTTTCCGGCGAGGTGCTTTGCGATGTGTGAGAAAAAATAGGAAAACGTATTTTTCATGTTTGTTTTTGCTGCTGAGAGGCATATATGTAACGTTCGATTCAGGATTAGACAAAGAGATTCCATTCAAGGACAATCCGCATAATAAGTGGTATATCTGAGAATTTGGTTTCTTATAAAAATGACTGTCGGAGGGAAAGAAGGATATGGAAAGCATTTTTCATCGTATCAGCATCAGAAAGTTTGAAGATAAACCGGTTGAAGAGGAGAAGGTTGAAAAACTCCTGAAGGCGGCTATGCAGGCGCCGAGTGCAGGAAACCAGCAGCCATGGGAGTATTATGTCGTTAAGAATAAGGAAGTGATTCAGCAGCTGGCAAAAACCAGTCAGTTTGCAGGCTGCGCAGCCAATGCGCCAGTTGTCATTGTCGCTGTTTACCGTAAAGAGGGCATTATGTTTCCGGGAATGGCGCAGATTGATTCTGCCATTGCGCTGGAGAACATGTGGCTTGAAGCGGATTATCTGGGCCTTGGCGGCGTGTTCCTTGCAATTGCGCCAGTTCCTGACAGAATGGAGGGCGTCCGCAAGGTTTTGAATCTGCCTGAGAATCTGGAGCCGTTCGCATTGTTCCCGGTCGGATATCCGGCTGAAGATCGTGCAAGGGTGAGCCGGTATGACGCATCACGTGTTCACGTAGTGAAATAAGACAGAACGGAAAAACGGGGCTGCTGCACTAAGCTCATTGAGCATAGTGCGACGGCCCCGTTTTCGCTGTCAGAATATCAAATTTCAGTCTGTAATTTCACCGAAGCTCAGTCATTCTCCATTCAGGGTGTACTATCCCCATCTGCTTTTTCGAAAATTTAAATTTTATGCTGTTTTCACTGAATAGAGATGGGTTCCCAGTCATCTGTTCTGGATACGCCGATGCAGATGATCGATATTCTGTGATAATGCAAGCAGCACACTTTCGGCATAGACATTTTCTTTACCACGAGTCAGAAACCTTCGGAAGCCGTGATCTTCTTTCAGCGTTGCAAAAGCGCCCTCTATTAACAGGATGAGATTTCCGGGGCGTTCTTTTAAGTGAAGTATAGAAAATATTTTCCATAATTCACCACATAATTATTATTTTCAATTTGTAATAGATTCTGAATAATATAAAATGTAACTGGACAAGAGTTGGATTATTGTCCGTGATAACTGTATTTCAGTGAAAGGAGAATTTATGAAAACAACAGTATTGAAACGCTGCCTGGTTGGCACCATCGCTGCAACGCTCTGTTTCTGCATGCTTGGAACAGACGCAACGTTTGCGGCAAGCAAAAAAGCAAAGACACCGAAGCCGAAAAAGGTCACCATGTCCGTTACAGATACACAGATCGGAATCGACGAGACGACCTCTGTATCGGCAAAAGTAACCCCGTCCAAAGCTTCCCAGAAGGTAGTGTATTCTGTCAGTAACCGGGATGTTGCAAAAGTCAGCAGCAAAGGAGTAATCACCGGACTTCGCGCGGGAACGGTAAAAGTAACGGCGGTTTCAAAAACGAATCCGAAAATCAAAACCAGTAAAACTATTACGGTTCTTGATCTGACGAAGGCCTATACCAACACGGCAGAACGGACAATTACTATTTATGCAAGAGTTAACGGCGACATGCTGAACAAGACAACGCATCATTTTGTCGTGAATAAAGACGGATCCAATGGTCCCAAAGCTGTACTGCAGTCGGAACTCAGGCCAGCTGCGCTTTATGAAGCACTGGTTAAACAGAGCCTGAAACCGGGAGATAATCTCGGAATTAAGCCAGCAAAGGGATCAATCATCGAAGGGGACAAAGTTGATATTACCGTCGCATGGGATGAGAATGGAAAAGTTAAAGAAGTCCCGATGTCAGAGTGTGTAAAGACACAGGATGGCACACCTTATAAAACAGACATGCGATTTGGTGGAAATATCAAAACTTCCCTGTCAAAAGAGTGGGATACGGGTTGTGTAACTTGCACCTTTTCTTGTTGGATTGGAATTGTTTCTAACGCAGCATATGGATATGGCACAGCAGATATTATTTCCAATGCCACTGTCCTCCCATCCGGCGGTACGCTGGTTCGCGTGATTTACCACTACTAAAAAGCATATCAAAATAAAAGGAAGATAAAAGCCGCGTTGCTGCATTATTCATGCAGGCATGCGGCTTTTCTGCATAATTACATTATTACTGATCCATCTATTATTGCTGCTACTTTGCATACATCCCGTGTATAAACACAAGGTCTGATTCATTTCCGAAAGCGTTGCCATAGGCTTTCACGAGGGCGATGACGAAGTCAACGATTGTCCAGATGCCAAATCCGCCGCCGGTGAAGAGCTTCAGAAGTCCCAGGCCGACCTGGCCTCTGACGAACCGGTCGACGCCCCAGAGACCGAGCAGGAAATTAAATACCCAGACAAAAACATGTTTGTTGTAACGCCTTACATTAGCACCGTATTCGCTGTAGGAGGGAGAACTGCCCCCTGTAAAACTGCCATTTGCCGGATCGCTGTAACTGCGTTCCGTGCGGAATGGCTCGCTGTAAGTCTGGCCGCCCGCGCCGTAAGCTGCATCCTGTGCGCTTGCCCGGGATGCCATGACTGTATCGCCTGTCCGGTAAATTCTGACTGCGTCGCCGACCTGCGGTTTCATATAGTCGAGCGCGCCAATCGGGATGACGATGATTTCTCCGCTGTTCAGGCCGATAGTGACTTTGCCGTCTTCGATTTTCAATATCTTTCCCATAATAATCTCCGTTTGTTTCTGACAAATATTACATGCTAGAGGCTCACAGATTTAAGAACGGTTACAGACCTTCGTTTTCCATCATCTGTTTCAGCGCCTGCGCCTGTGCGCTCATTTCAAATACATCTTCATTGGTCAGGGACTGCAGGAGCCGCTCAAAGGAGTCCGCAATCGTCCGCAGTGCGGATTCGGTCTCAGATTTTGCGCTCTGCTGCTCTTCTGACGGATTGCTGATTTTCAGGAGCAGCTGGTAGTTCTGCAGGCACTGCATGGTTTTAGGAAGATAGAACTTCAGGAATTTCCGTGCATCGCTCTCAGCAAGCTCCGGCGTCTCGGCCGTTTTGGTCAGAATCTCAGAAGTGGAATGGCCGATGGATTCTACGACCTTGCGCATATCTTCAGTCTGTGCCAGCGCGGCTGTTTCTGCAGTCAGGGCAGCCGCAGCTTTCTTTTTCTCCGACATCTGTGCGGTGAATGCGGACTGTTCATTTTCACTGCTTCGGAGATTGGTGTAGTCGTCTACGATGAAGGCGTTTTCATCGTATTCGATATGCGCGCGCTGAAAACGCCCGCTGTTAATTAAGGCGTTCAGATCCACGAGTACTTCTTTTCTCGTTTTCCCGAGGATCTGTGAAAACAGCGGAAGGGGAGTGCTGTGGTACTGATCGATTACCGAGCTGTACATGCGGTAGAGCTGGTCCATTCGATTATCTTCCTTATCGCCGTGTATGACACGGTAGTGTGAACCGGATGCGTCCTTGGCGGGTGATTTTTGTCCCTCGCGAAGCTGACGGCCAGATGCGGTGAATATGATAAACAGGGCGGCCGCTGCTGCAAAGACGACGCCGATTTTCTTGTTGAATGCCTCGCTTCCGATACCGTAGAGGATGCAGATGAGTACGATGTCGCCGAAGTGAATCTTTCGATTGTTTCTGTTCATTTAAATGTTCCTCCCGCTGCCGATGCGGCTGCCGGTTTCAAGCAGTTTGCTTTTCAGCTGCTGCTCGATTTCCGCAAGCTCGGCTTCGGCATTCTTTCTGCGCTGCTGGCCTTCCTCCTGAATGCGGAGGACTTCATCGATGGTGGAGAGCAGGCTCTCGTTGGTATGGCGCAGAGTTTCAATGTCCACGATGCTCCGTTCGTTCGCTTCTGCGGTCATGACGGTCGTCTGTTTCAGCATGTCGGCATTCTTTTTCAGCATGTCGTTGGTGGCGTCGGCGACCATTTTCTCTGCCTGCGCGGCCTGTGCGGCGTGCTGGACGCCAAGGGCCAGGACCATCTGGTTTTTCCAGAGCGGAATGGTGTTCACGATGGCGGACTGGATTTTTTCTGCCATCATGGAATCGTCGTTCTGAACCAGACGAATCTGCGGCGCAGTCTGCAGGGCAATGGTGCGGGTCAGCTCGAGATCGTGGATTTTCTTCTCGAACCGGCTGCACATAGATGCCAGATCATTTACGGCCTGAGCGTCCTCTGGAAGACCGGAAGCTGCTGCCTTCTGCCGGAGCTGCGGAAGTTCGGTATTCTGTGTGTAGTCCAGCTTCTGTTTCCCTGCGGCGATATACATGGACAGTTCTTTGTAATAGGTATGGTTCTGCTCATAAAGCTTGTCCAGCATCGCGATGTCCTTAAGCAGATTGTACTGGTGATTTTCCAGTTCATCGACGACTTTATTCATGTTTTCTTCCGTTGTTGCGTACCGGGAGCGGATGACTTCGATTTTATTCTTCCTTTTCTGGAAGAAACCGCGAATGCCGCCTTTCTCCTCCTGGTCCAGATTCTTTATTTCTACGGTCATCGTCGTGAGGAGGGTGCCGATTTCTCCAAAATCTTTTGTCCGGACGCTTTTTAACGCGGCTTCAGAGAAGGAAACCGACTTTTTCTGCGCCGAAATCCCGTAATTCAAGATCTGGGATGAATTGCTCAGATCAATCTGAGAGGCAAACGCGTCGATCTGCTTCTGTTCTTCCGGAGTGAATTCCGGCTTCTGTTCCTTTCGGTCTGCCGGGGCAGAGAAAGGATCTGCTGTAGGTGCAGCCGGCGCTGCGTCAGAAAACATTGAGGAGCCGGAAGCTTGTGTTTCTGCCGGTTCTGGATCCAGTGTCAGTGACGGCATCGGTGTCGTATCCTGTGGCGAGTGTTCCATAATGTTATCCTTTCTTACACATCTGATATATGTTAAAAATATGTGCTGAATCTGTCAGTTTATTCATGTACCGGGGCAGTGTCTGCTGATGTGTGCGCTGGAGACACTGTCTACTAATTCATTATACCTGTGATTGGATTCAGATGAAAGTATGCAGCAGGGTTTTCAGAGAATTTCAGAAATGAATGCAAACCTGTATGAAAAGAAGAGCAGAAATCACTCATGCTCCTGCTCTTTGTAAATGGCCTTCTGTGTAGTTGTATTTTCTTCGCAGAACCGGTGCCCTTCGCGAACCTGCAGAGGCATCCGTGCGCGTCATCTCCTGATCCATGTATTTTTTGTCTCTCCGCAGTGGCGAGTAGCCGGGATGTCTGCTTAATTGCTGTATTTCTGATACAGCTGATAGAGTTCCTGCTTCTCGCTGGCTGTTAAATTCTGCTCCGCGAACTGCTTCAGACCGGATGTATCATTATTCTTGATGTAGCCGTACACCCTGGAGATATTCGATGGTGACGCATGGCTCAGGATAATGCTGCGGACTTTTGCCTTGTCTGCGCTGGACATGGAATTGTAAATGCTCTCAGCAGTTGCTGCCGCTGAAGAAGCATTTACAGAAGAATTCCCCGACGTGTTCGCGGTATTGCCGGATGAAGAGCTTCCGGAACTTGCAGAAGCGCTCTGTACGGCCTGGGAATATGTTTTCGCTGAGATTTTATCCATGATTCCGTCCCACAGAAAAACCTTTACACACCCCGCTGCAATGATAATAATCAGGAGAGTGATCATCAGTTTTCTGACCGGATGTCTTTTCTTTGCTGTATATCTGGTTGATCGCATGGCGCAGCCCTCCTTTTTTCCGCTGCTGTCAAACCTTTGTCTGCACTGCTTGAAGCAGGCAGATGCAATGAATCTGAAGACACTATCTGTCAGACGGCACCTTTAGATTACGCGTTCTATTCTATCACTTTAATGTCGTGAAATGATGATGAAAACGCATATAATTGTGATCAAAGCAAGTATTCTGTAATGATCCTGCGAATTTCACTGGTGTCAATTCCGTTTTCCTCTGTATCTGTGCTGAGGATCAGATTATCTCCAAGTATAAAGCCGGCATTCTGATACAGCCGGAGTTTCCATTGTGTTCGCTGGACGTAATCCGGCGAGGAGAGGAGCCCCAGGTGTTCCCAGATGATTAATTGGCCCGTCTTTCGCGAAAGCACTGTGAAATCGGGCTCCACCATGTATCCATTAAACTTCCAGGGCATTTCGTAGAGAAAGGAAAGCTTTTCATTGCAGAGACGGTTATAGATGAATGCTTCCGATTTTGAACGGACTAATCCGCCGTCCTCTGTTTTCTGTTTCAGATTCTCTGGATGCCGGTATTCACCGATATGATGGAGTTCACGGTATTGAGTCTCCCATGTGTGCAGATCAATAGTTCCCGCTATTTTATAGCATTCTGCGGGCAGATGACGATACGCCTTGGGCCTGTTTTCAGGGGTATTGATGTCGAGTTCACTGTAATTAGCTGCTAAATTCTGAAGCAGGCGAATGTTCGATGTTAGAATCTTGATTGAGCGCTCCAGAAAACAATAGGTCTTAACCTTGCATACCAGATCCGCTTCTTTTCTGCCAACATATCGTCTGTCTCTGCCTCCATTTTTTGAATGGTTTGGGCAGTAAACAGAATAGTAGCTGTAGTTTCCGAAAGTCTTGACATCCAGACTGAATCCTCTGTACGCTGATAACTTCTTGATTTCTTGCTGAAAACGGTCGAGCAGGCGCGTCTTCTCATCCAATTCCCGCCGGACAATATCGGTAAAATGCATTTGGATTACACTCCTTCTTAATATTATATTCTAATTTTGATGATTCTTATTCAACGCTGCTGTGGAGATTGCTTCAATATTTGAGCTGGCGTTGTCAATATCTTATCTGGAAATATCTGTAAAATCAAGCGAATTTCCAAAATATTACATTTGGGTTAAAAGAGCGATTATTTCCTGATTCCAAAGGAAGATAAAGTGATAAATATTCCCGAAGTTTGCAGCGATCCAACCTTCGGGAATACCGATAAAAAAGGCGGGGTTCCCGAAGCAGAAAATAAAAGTTCGGGAGCCCGCGCCGGAAGCAGAAAATCCCGAAGAAATGAAGGGAGACCACTTCGGGAATACCGATAAAAAGGCGGGGTTCCCGAAGCAGAAAATAAAAGTTCGGGAACCCGCGCCGGAAGCAGAAAATCCCGAAGAAATGAAGGGAGACCACTTCGGGAATACCGATAAAAAAGGCGGGGTTCCCGAAGTGGATAATAAAAGTTCGGGAACCCGCGTCGGAAGCAAAAAATCCCGAAGAAATGAAGGAAGACCACTTCGGGAATACCGATAAAAAGGCGGGGTTCCCGAAGCAGAAAATAAAGAAGCAAAAAATCCCGAAGAAATGAAGGAAGACCACTTCGGGAATGATGATAAAAAGGCGGGGTTCCCGAAGCAGAAAATAAAAGTTCGGGAACCCGCGCCGGAAAGCAGAAATTCCCGAAGGAATTTGCATTTCCCCGTTGCAGATGGTACCATCTTGCTAGGTTTCATTTTGTCGAATGGGAAGGAACAGGGTTGTATGGTATTACTGACGGCTAAGCACATTAAAAAGAGTTTTTCGGAGAAGCAGCTTCTGGAAGATGTTGAACTGAGTATCAATGAAGGGGATAAGATCGGCCTGGTTGGTGTAAACGGCAGCGGGAAGTCGACGCTGCTGCAGATTATTGCCGGGGTGATGGAGGCAGATGATGGGGAGATTATTCGCAACCATGTGCTGAGAACGGGATATTTGCCGCAGAATCCTCCGTATGATCCGGAGAACACGGTGCTGGAGCAGGCGCTGGCGGATGTGAAGGGAAACGCAGAGGAGTACCGGGTAAAGACGCTTCTGACGCGGGTCGGCATGGGGGAGTTTGATAAGAAGATGTGTGAGCTCTCTGGCGGGCAGCGGAAGCGGGTTGCTCTTGCGGCGGTGCTGTGCAGTGACACCAATCTGCTGATTCTGGACGAACCGACGAACCATATGGACAATCAGATTATTGAATGGCTGGAGGAGCAGCTGGCGGATTATAAAGGGGCGGTGTTCATGATCACGCATGACCGCTATTTTCTGGAGCGCGTAACGGATCATATCTGCGAGATTGAGAAAGGTCGGCTGGTTTCATATGAAGGAAATTATGAGGCTTATCTGATTGCGAAGCAGGAGCGTCTGGAGCTGGCAAAGGCAAACGAGCGCAAACGTGCGAACCTCTACCGCAAGGAGCTGAAGTGGATCCGCTGGACGGCGCCGGCCAGGACGACCAAGTCCAGGAGCCGTGTGCAGCGCTTTCAGCAGATTAAGGATGCCAAAGAGACGTTTGAAGATCCGCGGCTGGAAATCGGAACACTGTCTTCGCGCCTTGGAAAGAAGGTCATCGAGCTGCAGCACATCAGCAAGTCGTTTGACGGCGTGACGTATATTCGCGATTTCAGTTACAATATTCTTCGCAATGACCGGATCGGAATCGTTGGAAACAACGGCTGCGGCAAGACCACGCTGCTGAAGATCATCATGGGACTGATTCCGCCTGACAGCGGTTCGATTGCCGTTGGAGAAACGGTGAAAATCGGATATTTCTCGCAGGAGTCGGAAGATATGGATCCGGATCTTCGGATCATCAAGTATATTGAGAACATCGCGCGCAATGTCCACACTAAAGACGGCTATCTGTCGGCGTCGCAGATGCTGGAGCGGTTCCTGTTCCCATCGTACATGCATTCTGTCAAGATCGGCAAACTTTCCGGAGGCGAGAAACGCCGTCTCTATCTTTTGTCGGTGCTGATGCAGGCGCCGAATGTGTTGATTCTGGACGAGCCGACCAACGATCTGGATATTGACACTCTGACCGTCCTGGAGGATTATCTGGACGACTTCCCAGGCGCGGTGATGATCGTATCCCATGACCGCTACTTCCTGGACCGCCTGGTTGTGAAGACCTTTGCGTTTGAAGAGAACGGAAACATCCGTCAGTACACCGGCGGCTACAGCAAATATATGAATGAGAAGGACGCACGGGAGGCTGCGCAGGCAGCATCCTCCTCTTCAGAAGAGTCGGGGACAAAAGAAAAAGCGCAAGGAAGCACGCCGTCGTCTTCGTCACGCCGTCATGAGCGCCGCAGGCTGAAATTCAGCTACCGCGAGCAGAAGGAGTATGAGACGATCGATGATGACATCGCCGCATTGGAAGAACAATCGGCGCAAATTGACGCGGCGATGGAAAAACATGCGTCAGAAGCGCTGAAGCTCGCAGATCTCGCGAAAGAAAAAGAATCCATCGAGCAGCAGCTGGAAGAGAAAATGGAGCGCTGGGAATATCTGAATGAACTGGCAGAAAGAATCAGCCGCGGAGAATTGATGTAAACAGAGAAACCGCCCTGTATAGCCTGTCCTGGAAGGGGCATCTGGTTATACAGGGCGGTTTGTTTATAACTGTGGAAGGGGATCGAGCAGTATAATCCGAAGATTTCCGGGTGTTCCGGCATTCGTTCGATCAGATCAGTCCGCCGTAGATGTGTATCAGGACTGCTGTTACAACCGGGAGCGTGCCCAGTGAAAAAAATGTCGACAGTGCAATTCCTTCGGAGAGCAGGCGGGCATTTTTATGCTGTTGTTCAGCAACGGCGGCGGTGATTACTGCGCACGGAAAGGCTTCTGCGTAGATGCAGGTCAGTTTTGCCGCTGCGGAAATCGGAAGCCAGTTCACAAGCGGAAAAGAAACAGCCGGCATGAACAGGTCTGCGATCAGGCAGACGGCGACAAGCCGTTTATTGGTGATCAGCTTAGCGAGATGGCTCCTGCCGAGGAGGACGCCGACCAGGACCATGGAGAGCGGAATTGTCATGTCGCCCATGGTGCTGAGAAAAGTCATGACAGGATCTGGAAGGCGAATGCCGCTGAACAGAATGACGCAGCCGGCAAGGGTTGCGAACATCGGCATTGTACACATGGAGCGGAGCATCGTTTTGGCACTGATTCTCGTTTTCTGTCCGTAATTCAGCTGGATGATCAGACCGCTGTACATGTAGAAGTTTAATACAATGTTCTGAATGACAAACAGATAAAAAATTTTGTTGCCAAAAACCGCTTTGGCGACTGGAAAACCAAGGAATCCCGTGTTGATGGATGTCATTACGGCCATGATGCAGCCCTGGTCTTCCAATGGCTTCCAGCGAAGCAGCTTTACGATCGGAATCGAGAACAAAGCAGTGAGGAACATGACGCAGCTGGAGACGATCAGAACTTCTAAAGTCTGCCTCAGTGTGCCGGCGGTCAGGTGTGTCCCGCCCATAGAATTTAAGATCAGGCAGGGGGTAGAAATATTGATCAGCAGACTGGTCAGCGGTGTCGCACTGGAATCCGGAAGAATTTTAAATTTGTTTGCGGCATAACCGACCCCAGTCATTGCAAAAATTGTAATGACTTTGATAAATACAATTAACATCTTTGTGAGTACACTCCTTTTGGTTTCTGTGGACCGCGGGCATCCGTTTCTTTCCGGTATTCTGCAGCTCGATGGTTTTGAATATCGGAAAAGGGTGCCTGTCAGTCTAATGGTTCAAGTTTACCATATTTTTCATGTCTTGACAGTGACGATGTAGAAATCGCAGGATGATTTCTTTTGCCGGACATGAGCAGAGATTTCTAACAGCGTGAGGAAGGGATACGCGCCGGAGTTCATGCACGAATACTTTAACAGTTTATCATGGTGATGTGGATAATGGTGAAAAATATTTCATCAAGAGTACAAGAATGGGAAAGAAAATGGTTAAAAATAATTTTCGCGTGCTTTGAATAAAAACACAAAAATGAGAGAAAATGTTATTGATATTAAATAAACAATGTTGAAAACGTTGAAATTTGAATCTGAAACAAGCGAAATAATATATACAGAAGATATGAAAAATATTTTTATATATAAAATGTTATATAATTTTGAGTAAGTATTGTGAAAATAAATGCAAGTGTGGTATAATGGATCTATCAAAATGATGGGGCGATAAGTTAGAGTTATCGATGTGCAGGCAAGGGAATGCTGCAGAGAAGGTAAATTTTGTCGTCCGGGGTTCAATATATTGAATTAGAATTCATAAGCAATCATGTAAACGAACTGGAAAAAATGCAAGTTCTTATTCAGGAGAGGAGTGAGAGTAATGAAAGCGTTTACGGATTTTATCAACACATTGAACGGGTTTATGTGGGGCCCGGTCATGCTGGCGCTCTTGGTCGGCACGGGAATCTTCCTGTCCTTCCGCTCAGGGTTTATTCAGTTCCGGAAATTTGGACTGATCATGAAGGAAACGGTTGGAAAGCTGTTTTCAAAAACGGAAGTAAAAGAAGGATCGCTTTCACCGGTGCAGGCGATGACGACGGCGCTTGCCGGAACGGTCGGCACGGGAAATATAGCCGGTGTCACCGGCGCGATTGCGCTCGGAGGCCCGGGAGCGGTTTTCTGGATGTGGATTTCCGCACTGTTCGGCATGTGCACCAAGTTCACTGAAGTTACGCTCTCTGTTCGCTACCGTCAGAAGAATGATAAGGGTGACTGGGTCGGCGGACCAATGTATTATATCAAGAACGGACTCGGAAAAAAATGGAAATGGCTCGGCACATTGTTCGCGCTGTTTGCGATGATCGCAGCGTTTGGTATCGGAAACATGACGCAGGTTAATACGATTGCGACGTCTGTTGGAACGATTTTTACGGCGTTTAATCCGGCCATGCAGGCAAGCCTGCCAAAAATTTACCTGATTATCGGAATCATCATCGCAATTCTCACTGCACTTGTTCTGTTCGGCGGACTGCAGCGTATCGGAGCAACAACAGAAAAACTGGTTCCGGTCATGGCGATTGTTTACATCGTTACTGCTCTGGTCGTTATCTTTACGCACGTTACCGTACTCGGTTCTGTATTCCATGACATCTTTGTCGGTGCGTTCAATCCGAGAGCACTCGGCGGCGGACTTGCAGGAACCGTTATCATGCAGGCTATGAAGGCCGGTATCGGACGCGGCGTATTCTCCAATGAGGCCGGACTCGGTTCTGCTCCGATCGCACATGCGGCGGCAGATACAGACCATCCGATCCGTCAGGGTTTCTTTGGTGCATTTGAAGTATTTGCAGATACCATTGTTATTTGTACCATGACCGCGCTGGCTGTACTGGCATCTGGAAAAGCCGTTGGATTCTACGGTAAAACCGCGGGAACAGACCTGACCATTCAGGCATTCTCTACGACCTTCGGATCCAAGCTTTCTGCTATCATCATCGCGACCTGCATTGCCATGTTTGCGTTCTCGACTGTTCTGAGCTGGGCACTGTACGGCACACGCTGCGCAGAGTTCCTGTTTAAGAGCACCAAAGTCATCAAACCGTATCAGATCGTCTTTATCCTGTTCATCGTTGTCGGAGCGACAATGGAGCTGGATCTGGCGTGGACCGTTGCGGATACGCTCAATGCTATGATGGCCATCCCGAACCTGATCGCCATCCTCGCACTTTCACCGGAAGTAATCCGTCTGATGAAAGACTTCTTCTCTGATCGTCCAAAGCTGACGACGGAGAATCTGCAGAGCTGGGCACAGGAAGAAGGCGGCATCGAAAACGTACATACCAAGGAAAAACTCAGCTGATCAGAGTCCATTTTGATTATGCTGAAGACGAGGGCGTGCAATTCCCAAAAGAGGGGCACGCCCTCTTTTTGTCGGTCAAATGGAAATGTGCAGAAAGGCTCCCGGGAAATCTGACAAACTGCACAGGATATGTTAAACTATTATCATGCGTCGGGCTATACGGGGCTGTAACTGACATCTGTGTTCGGAGTGAAAGTGAGAAATGAAGCGCGTGCTGGAGCGTTTTCGCCAGAAAGAAGTGCTTCAGCGTGCTGCACAATTGCGTAGAAAGAAGGCTATTTATATGGATAATCGATCAGCATGGCTGTATCAGCAGAATCAAAGCTACTATCCGATGAAAAAAGAGCAGACTGAGGAGCTGGAGGAGCGGCTGAAAAGCTGCACCAGAAACTATACGCAGCCGTGTATGTATAACGTCTGCGGATATTACAACATCGGTGCGCTGTGGCAGGATTTTGCCGATGATGAGGAAGAGCTCTATGACATCCTGAAAGCAGCAGAAGAAGATGCTGGAAAAGAAGGGTATATCATTACAGATGAGAAAGGAAATGTCCTTTAGAAGACAGAAAGGGACGGCATGTTGAATCAGAAAGAAAGAAATTTCCGGACGGGATCCTGGAAACGGGAATATGAGCGCAGGCTGATGACAGCGGACGAAGCGGCCAGACTTGTGCGCAGCGGGGACCGCGTATACATCGGAACCTGCACTTCAGTTGCGTATGCGCTTGCAGAAGCGCTTGGGCGCAGAAAAGATGAGCTGGAAGATATCACTATTCTCAGCTCCAACGCAGCAAGGTCGCTGGATGTCATGGATCCGGAGAGTGAAGTCTTTCATGTTGAGACGTACTACATGGGTCCGCAGGAGAGAAGAGCCGCGTCCTGTGGACGAGCAGATTATACCAGTTTTCATCTCAGCCAGACCAGAGAATGGGTGAATTTTGTCGGGAAACCGGATGTCGCGTTTATCGAAGTTTCTGCACCGGACCGATATGGAAGAATGCGGTACGGGACGTCCGGCCTGGTTGCGGACCCCTATGTCATGGAGTGTGCGGATCGCGTTGTTCTGCAGGTCAACAGCTGTGTGCCGAGGCTGAATGGCATGGATAATCAGATCCGCGCAGAGCAGGCAGATGCCATCGTCGAAGTCAGCGATCCGCTGGTGGAGGCGGAGGATCTTCCGCCGTCGCCGGTTCTGCAGAAAATATCGGATTACCTGGTGGAACAAATCCATGACGGAGACTGTTTTCAGCTCGGCATCGGAGGCATTGCGAGTGCGGTCGGTTATGGCCTGAAGGAAAAGAATGACCTCGGGATCCATTCGGAGATGCTGGGAAATTCCATGATGGCACTGATCAGAAACGGCAATGTCACGAACCAGAGAAAAACGTTCTGGAAAGGGAAGTCTGCCGCGGGGTTTGCGATGGGAACAAGAGACCTGTATGAATTTCTGGATGAAAATGACGACATTTACATGGCGCCTTCAGCGGTTGTGAACAGCCCTGCAGTGATTGCAAAGAATGATCATATGGTTTCGGTCAATACGGCTCTTGCGGTGGATCTGACCGGACAAGTTGCGGCGGACAATATTGCCGGGCGCCAGTACAGCGCCGTCGGCGGCCAGCTGGATTTTGTCCGGGGCGCACAGATGGCGTCCGGCGGAAAGTCGTTTATTGCAATCCCGTCGACGTTTGAGAAGAATGGAAAGATCCGCAGTCATATCACAGCGGCGTTTCTTCCGGGAACGACGGTGACGACTCCGCGCGCCGATGTGGAATACATTGTCACAGAATACGGATGCGTAAATCTCAAACACCTGAAGATGAAGGACCGGGTGTGCGCCATGATTTCTCTGGCGCATCCGAGGTTCAGGGAAGAACTTCGGGATCAGGCAAAAGAAAAAGGGCTGCTGTAGGCAGTCCTTTTTCTTTTGCGCGATTATTTGCTTTTTATCTTGTCATCGTGACCCGGAACGGTGCCGGCCAGATAATCGATGATTGTGCCCGTGCAGGCTTCCATAACGCTGTCGTTGACGTTTACAACGACAATCTGCGTCTTTGGATTCATTTTTCTGATGTACTCTGCTCCGGTAGAAGTAAAGGCATCACTGTATTTCAGCGCAGAGCCGTAGTAATTCTTATATGCGGTTGAAACGTCGCTGACAAAAGCGGCGTTCTCATCGCCTGACCACATCGGGGAGGTGCTGATAACCCGTGTGCTCATCCCCGTCAGCCCGGCAAGCGTCTTCTGCGCTTTTTTGATCTCCGTCAGGTCGCTGTCCAGCAGGCTGTTGGCGACGGAGTTGATTTTCACCCCGTTTCTGTCGGTTTTGATGTAGCTGATGTTATTCAGAGAATACGGTTCATCAGAGAGATTGTTTTCGCGGATGTTGTTGTCCGTGTATTTCCCGTTCATCAGTGTGTACATAAACGCGAGGAGCGTCTGCGTGCTGTCCTGGCTGATTACCCTCTCTGGGACAGTAGTTTTACTGTATATATATGTAGCTCCTGGATGTTCATGCGCGCGGTCTGCGTTGAAACGCTCAGTGACGTTATCCATATGGGAAATGAATTTCTCTTCTCTGTTCGGGTCAACGCAGATGGTGACTGTGCAGCTTCCCGGCGAGAGGGCATCATCGGTTCCGCCCTGAATAGAGGCGATGTTATAACCGATGTTTGCGTTCTTCATGTAGTTCAGAAGATCCTTGATGCGCAGGATCGCGTTACTGTTATCGCTGATGTCGGAGTTCACCTGTCCTCTGTCCAGCCCCTGGATTGTGATCCGGTAGGCGAGTGTATATTCTGGCTTGCTGTATTTCAGCGGGTGCGTAAACTGCAGCAGCATGCTGGATGCTGTTTTCAGAGAGAATTGGCCCTTGCTTGTTCCGTTCATATAGAATACGCGGGATTTGCCAGTGAACAGCGACTTGTCAAGCTTCTTGATGCCTGTGAATTGATGACCTTTTTCCTGCGTGAATATTACGGTCAGTTTTCCGGTGTTTTCATTATTATTGATAACATAAAGCGCAGAAGCGATCGGGGCCAGCCCCTCATCCTCCTGCAGTGCATCATACGGGCATACAATGACTGTTGGGGGAGCCTTCTGATAGTCATCTGAACTCTGCTTGGTCATGATGACGTTTCCGGCGGCATCCGTTTCGCAGGCAATGTCGCGGGAGGAAGCCCAATTCCTCAGATAGTTCCGGATGCCGGCATTGGACCCGAACGCCTTGGTGGACTCCTGAAGATCAATTTTATACGCGGATAATTTCTGCGCTAACGTTGTGGTTGATGCGGGCTCGGGCGTCTCCTGAGACTGGGTACCGGTATGCGCAGACTGCTGGGCTGCAGCCTGTGTGCGCGGCTGGCAGGCTGAGGTCGTTACAAGCAGTGCGCAGGACAGCGACAGAACCGCTGCCGTATTGAGAATGGATTTCAATTTCATATATATATTGCCTCCAAAACACAGTTTCTGTGCTGTGTTTTCATCCTTATTCTGCATGTGCAGTATCTGTTTTATCATATCATAATCTGTCAAATGAATGCAATGCGGCGGCTGGATTTCATCAAAGCTTCACTTGAAAGCGGGGAGACCGTCCGAAAACTCCCCAACCTGGAACAATAACTAATATAGGTATTGCATACATCGCTTTCGCTGACATCCACTCCTTGTTAAAAGAGTTTT
>SFHC01000020.1 GCA_004555725.1 [Eubacterium] saphenum | reverse complement strand
AAGTGCATCTGCATCAACAGCGGAAAGCCAGAGCACAAGCGCAAGCAAGGCAGTGAGTGAATCAACAAGCAGAAGTACAGCTGAAAGCAGATCTGCTTCAACTTCGGCAAAAGACAGCGTATCAAAGTCGACTTCACTGAGCGAGAGTTTGTCAAACAGTGCAGCATCAGCGAGCGAGTCTGCATCACTTGTAAAGAGCGACTCACTGAGCAGAGCAATGAGCGAATCTGCATCGACAGCAAAGAGTGAAAGCGCAAAATCAGAAAGCCTGTCTGCATCGACATTGAGCAGTCAGAGCACGAGCAAGGCGGCCAGTGAATCTGTAAGCAGATCTGCTTCTGCCAAAGACAGCGCATTAAAATCGACTTCACTGAGTGAGAGTTTGTCAAACAGTGCAGCATCGACCAGTGCTAGCGTTTCAATATCAACGAGTGACCGTGCATCAGCATCAGAGTCAGTAAGTGGAAGCACATCTGTATCTGAGAGTGTGTCAATCTCTGGAAGCGCATCTGTTTCGACGAGTGAAAGTATATCGACTTCAGAAAGCGAGAGTACATCTGAATCGACTTCTTCGCTGAGCCAGAGTGTGAGCACCTCTGCTTCGCAGGCACTTTCGAATGCAGCCACGGTTATTGTCCGTAGGACGCAGACTAACCAGTCTGCAGCGCAGCACGCGCTCAACGTTTCCGCCGGAACGGCTGCAGTATCCAATGCAGAAACAGAAACCACGCCGATGACAGAGCGAGCTGTTCCGCAGAATCAGGAACAGAATATGGAAAGCAGCGAAAGCGGAAGTGAACACACGGGCGCGGAAGCACACCGCCGCAGTGTCAGCCAGAGGGCGAGCAGCAGCGACAGTGCGAGCGCAGCGGCAAGTGAAAGTAAGTCTGCGTCTGCGTCAACTGCGGCTTCTGAATCAGAAACAATCAGCAGTGAAAGCACGTCTGCCAGCACACGTCTGTCGGTGGAAACTTCGCTCAGTGCTTCTGCGAGTGCAGGAGGAGTAAACGCCGGCAGTGAATCAGCCGGGGTGAGTGCCTCCGGAACTGCGCAGAACGCATCAGGAAGCCAGGGAGCTGCGCTATCAGGAGCGGCGTCTTCCGAGCTGGAAGATCTGAACGGAATCGTACCGCTGCAGGTTTTGAAGAAATAGTCATGACCTGATCAATCCAAAAAAATATGTAATATATGTAATACTGGAAGGGACGCAGCAAATCGTTTTGGCGCGGTTTGTCTGTTGTTCCTTCCGGATTTAATACAGCGATATTTGTTAATCTGAACGGTAATATAAATGGAAAGGACGATAGACAGTATGAAAACAGTAAAAACGCATGTCTTGCGCAGTCGAATAGTATTTACAGTATTCGTGCTGGCTGTTTACGTGCTGGGAAGATTGGTTCCGGTTTACGGCGCGGCGGAGAGCGGAGCCGGCGGCGGGACAGCTGCCCGAGCTATGGCCGTCATGCTGCTCAGCGGCAGTCATGCACAGAATACACTGGCAGCGCTTGGTGTTATGCCGTATATCAATGCATCGCTTCTGGTACAGATTGTGGCAGCGCTGAAAAGCAGCAATTCCAGGGCCAAAGTTTCAAAACAGAGAATGGACCGATGGATGATGGCGGTTACCATGATTTTTGCCGGCGCTATGGCTGCCGTTCAGGCTCTGGATATGCAGTTCCGCGCGGATGCAGGGAACCTGCTTTTTATCCGTATACAGGCAGCGGCAGAGCTGTTCCTTGGTGCAATGCTGATTTTTGCGCTCTGCATGCTGAATGAAAGACACGGGATCGGCGCGTCGATGCCGATCATTTTGATGAATATCCTATCCTCCCTGTCGGGAACTTTAAGCAGAGGGCATTTTCTTCATTATCCGATGATGATATTTATATGTGCTGTGGTGATTGCCGTTACATTCTTTATGGAAAACAAGATTATTCGCATCCCTCTCCAGCGGGTATCCATCCATAATATCCATGCCGATAAGAATTACATTGCCTATAAGCTGAACCCGATCGGAATAATGCCGGTAATGTTTGCGACAGCCGCGTTCCTGGTTCCGCGTTACATCATACGTCTGATTGCCTGGATGTTCCCGGGAAGCCGCGAGGCGGCGGAAATCCGCAGCAGTATGGTTATGACCAGGCCGCTCGGCATTGCAGTGTATCTGATCATCATTATACTGCTGACTATTGTGTTCTCGTTTATCATGCTGAACCCGAAAGAGTCTGCGCGACAGCTTCAGAGAAACGGCGACAGCATCATCGGCATTTACGCGGGAGAGAAAACGACTGCCTATCTCGTCGGGACCGTTTGGAAACTCAGCTTGATCAGCGGTACTCTTCAGGCGGCATGTATGTGTCTGTCTCTCGTGCTGTCTGTCCGCGGCGCAATCCCGGCTGTTTTGGCTATGGTTCCATCCTCCGCAATGATCCTGGTCAGCATTCTCTGCGGTATGGCTCAGGAGATCAGCACATACTGGCGTTATGACAGGTATTCATTTTTCCTGTAGCAGAGCGGACAAAAATCACCTGGCAAGGCGGAAGCAGCATTTTCTGCGGCGATCGCAGCCAGTCTGAAGAAAGGAAGGTTATATGCAGTTTTTTATTCCGGCATGGTACAGTCATGATGACTGGAAAGAGAACGAGCCGGTCTGGTACAGGCCCAGAAAAGTGACAGAGTTTGACGACACAGTCAAGCAAATCCAGCTCTTTTCCCGCAACCGCGTTGACGTGTTCACCATTCTGGTTCTCGGATACTCGCCTAATTTCCGTCATTTTCTTCATCGTCAGGGTGTGCTTCACGCGCCGTACTGGTCGTGTTTTGATGCGATGCAGGGGATCAGCGAAAAGCATGCAGAGATTTTCTCTTTCCATGATCTTTCCTGGCCGGAGGATGTAGAGTTCATCTATTCACCGTTTGCCGTTATCGTACAGCGCAGAGGGAATAAATATGCGCAGGTCGAGTTTGCGGAGGATGGAAATATGTTCTGCGTGGATATGTTTCAGAACGAGCAGCTAGTCAGCAGGAACCTGTATGATGACCGCGGCTTTATGTCCTGTCAGATCACTTACCGGAACGGAAAGCCGTATCGCGAGCAGTATTTTAATGAGCAGGGCACCTGGAAATTTGCGCGTTATCTGGATGACGGGCATGTGCTGATGAATCCGCAGAGCCGCTGGTACAGGCTCGAGCATGAGGGCAGTGCGCGTCAGGCAGAGTACCGTCAGGAGCGCTATAACGGAATTGAAGAAGTCATCGGAGAAGTTCTGATGGAATATCTGAAGGGAACGGCTGAGGAATCTGTCTTTACGGCGGCGATGCACTCGCTCCATTCTTCTGTGCTTCACAGCTGTCTGAAAAACAGACCTACCGTCCTGTCTTTTTTCAGAAGGCGGATGGAGGAGCACAGGATGACAGACGTCGATGAACGGCTTCTTTCTGACGCAGATTATATCGTCGCAGATAAGAAAGGGACAGCAGAAATCATCAGAAATCATGTGCAGACAAAGGGCATACCGGTCAAGGTAATCACGCCTTACGATTCACGCGTGGAGTTTGGCGTCAGCCAACACTATCATGTGCAGAACATTCTGCTCGTTGTGGATCAGATGGAACAGAAATTTTTTGATAACGTGATTCAGCTTCTCGCGGAATATGTGACCAGAAAAAATCCGCGTGCGAGGGTCTGTCTGTTCACGCGTTCAGCCGGATACCATGAGGGAAACCGGCTGCTGCAGCGTGCGGAAGCAGCTCTTAAGAAGGCGGGAATGAATCCAGAGCTTGCCAGAGAAATCTCCGGCGTTTCTGAAAGCCGTGTTGATGACGGAGATTCCGTTCAGGCAGTGTTCAGTGCAGTCCAGTGTGTCGATGAAATGACAGTCAGCAGAACATTGCGCTCGCAGCGAGTGATCGCGGATCTTCGCGCTCTGCCGGATCAGTTTCTGCAGATCTCAGCGATGAGTATGGGAATCCCGCAGATTGGCATGCGTGAGACAGATTATGTAGCGGATGGAAAGAATGGTAAAATTATTAAAGATCTTTCTGCACTGCCGGATGCGTTGGACTATTATCTGCGTGATATTGAGCACTGGAACCAGGCGCAGATTGCGTCCTATGATCTGGGCGGACAGTTTACAACTGCGCAGCTTGTACAATCCTGGAAGGAGGTGATCCGAAGTGTTGAACATCAGAGTGCTGCAGCTGGGAAGTGATGATTTCTCCCGGCAGTATCATCTGCCGTCCGGTGTGGAATGGAATTATGAACCGGAACTCAGTATGGAGGATCAGGAATATGACGCGGCGATCATTGACCGGACGCTTACGGATCAGGAAGCTGGCATTCTGGCGCGGATTGTGAGGGCGCATTGCCTGTTTCTCCTTGGCGATCTCCCTTTGTCTGGAGAAATGGCGTATATGATGAAGTGCCGCTGCGGCGTACGCATGAAGAGAGCAGAGCTGAGGGCTTTCCTGGAACATGATCTGCAGAATTATTACGGCGGATCGTACGGGGAAAAATTCGATCCGCACAGTCTTGCGGTTGCACCCGGATTTCGGGGAAAGGTCTGCTGGCATGGATTTACGGAAGCGGTGCTGGAGGGACAGTTTGGTGATGCGATGCGGCAGGCGGCGTACTGGCGCGGAAATATCCCGGTTGAAGAGGGGCAGGCGATCGATTTTTGGCTGGAATATGAGAAAACCGGCGATGTGGAAATTGAGCTGAAGATTGTGCAGTTTTTTGCCGGCAGCGTCTCGGGCATTCAGGATGAGTGGATATTTTCAGAAGACGATCTGAGAGAACCGGTAACTGTGGATAACCGGCATAAGGAAGGTCCGCTGTTCGTATCTCTGAATGCAAGGGGTACAGGAACGCTTAAAATTACGGCTCTGCACGACCGTTATTCCAGGCGGGGGCGGGGTGCATTCCTTCCCGGGAGCGTCCGCATGACGACTGAAAACCGTGAAGAAGTTTTTGGTTATCTGGATCCGGGAGATCTGAAACCGCCGCTGTGTGTGTACTTTTCGGGGTATAAAACAATGGAGGGGTTTGAAGGATACCGGATGATGCGGAGAATGGGCAGTCCGTTCCTTCTGATCAGTGAGTCAAGGCTGGAAGGCGGAGCGTTTTATCTCGGCCCTTCTGAATATGAGAATGGTTTGAGACAGATCCTGGAGGATGCCATGCGGACGCTTGGGTTTACGCGGGATCAGGTAGTGTTTTCCGGACTGTCCATGGGGACATTCGGAGCAATGTATTATGGAACGATGATCCGGCCGGCGTATATTCTGGTCGGAAAACCACTGGCCAGTCTGGGAAATATGGCAGAGGCGGAGCGGCTGGAGCGGCCGGGAGGGTTCCCGACATCCCTGGATGTTCTGTGGAAACAGTACAGGAGCCTGGAGCATCTGGCGGCGGAAGAATTGAACCGGAGGTTCTGGGATAGGTTTGACCGGACGGACTGGTCAGAAAGCACACTGATTGCAGCGTATATGATCGAAGATGATTATGATGCGGACGCGTATCAGCAGCTTTTATCACATATCAGCAGCAGCGGGGTCCGGGTGATTGGAAAAGGAATTCACGGGCGGCATAATGATGATACGTCAGGGATTGTAAGCTGGTTCGTCCGGCAGTATCACCGCGTGCTGCATAACCGGTACGGCAGGGAGTAGAGCAGAATGGCGAAGCAGGATAAACAATGGACGGTATACTGGAATGAATATGCCGCAGACACATATCTGTACGGAACAGAGATAATGTTTCACGCAAAAGACGATGTGGAATTCCGCAATGCGCTGATGCCGCCGGGGACGGTGATCAAAACCTGGTATTCCATGGTGAACTATCAGGCTGGAAGAATAGAACCGTCGCTCCCGATGATTGACGGCGAGGGTCAGTACCACGTGTCCGTTAATCTGGACTGCGATGTGGCGGAAGGAATAATTCTCCGGCTTGTCTTCAGAGGCAAGAACGGAGAGGAAGCCGGAAGTCTGGTTGTGGACAGCGCGGAGACGGATTTCCGGTGCCCGCTGAAGACGTACAGTTATGAGGTGCAGCTGGTCTGTGCGGGAGCACATGCCTTTCATTTTCATTCCTTTACGATTACAGAAAGAACGGAAATATCATGACGGACAGAAGGCTGAATAATATATTACAGGAGGTCAGGCGCTGCGCCGGGCGAGCGCGGAATCTGACAGACCGGGAACTTCAGGCAGAGACGGAACGCCTGAAAACACTGCTGAAAGAAGGAAAAACCACTGAGCAGATCATGCCGGAGGCGTTTGCGGCAATCGCGGAGGCAGACCGACGCGTCCTTGGCATGTATCCGTACGATGTGCAGATACTGGGCGCGATTGCCATGCAGAAGGGATTCCTGGCGGAGATGAACACTGGAGAGGGAAAGACACTGACGGCGACGATGCCTCTGTATCTGAACGCACTGACCGGAAACAGCACAATCCTGGTGACGGCCAATGAATACCTGGCCTTCCGTGACGCGCAGGAAATGCGCCCGGTGTTCTCCTTCATGGGATTGACAGAACGGGCCGGGGTTTCACAGACACCGGGAGAATTCCTGACGAACGCCCAGAAAAAAGTAAATTATCAGGCAGATATTCTGTATACTACGCACAGCGTTCTGGCGTTTGACTATCTTCTGGATCATCTGGTCATGCGCGCTGAGGACCGTTTTCTCCGCCCGTTCTACTTTATCATCATCGATGAGGCGGATTCTGTGCTGCTGGACGGCGCGCAGATGCCGCTGGTGATTTCCGGATCCCCGCGTGTACAGTCGAATCTGTATGCCATGACCGATTTCTTTGTCTCTACGCTTCGACAGGGGCGAGATTATGAAACCGAAGATAAGGCGGTGTGGCTGACGGATCAGGGCGTTCGCCGCGCAGAACGGTTCTTTGGCGTTCATGAGTTTTACGCGCACGAGAATTTTGAAATCAACCGGCATGTCACACTGGCGCTGCGTGCACGCGTTCTGTTCAAACCGCAGAAGGATTATGTGGTCTCCGACAGCGGAGAGATCGTTCTGCTGGACAACAGCACCGGCAGAAGCCTGCCGGGCATGAAGCTGCGCGGAGGAGAGCATCAGGCGCTGGAACAGAAGGAACACGTCGAGCTTACGCAGGAACAGCGGTCAGTAGCGTCAATTACATATCAGAATCTGTTTCTGATGTTTCCGAAGATGTGCGGTATGAGTGGCACAATCGCGGACGCAAAAAAGGAACTCTGGGACGTCTATCATAAGCGAGTCGCGGTCATTCCTCCAAACAAGAAACTGCAGAGGAAAGATCTTCGGGACCGGTATTTTGTCACGGCTGAGGAACAGTACCAGGCAGCGCTTCAGGAGACGCTCCGGCGCCACCGCAGAGGGCAGCCGGTTCTGATTGTGAGTGCGGCGATCCAGGACACGAGGATTTTTTCACGCATGCTGGTCAATGAACACGTTCCGCACAGCGTTCTGAATGCGAATAACGCGTACTGGGAAGCGGAGATCATCGGCGCCGCAGGAAAGAAAAATGCCGTGACTGTGTCGACCGGCATGGCCGGAAGAGGCACTGATATTAAACTGGAGCCCGGTGTGCCGGAACTTGGAGGGCTCGCGGTTATTGGAATCGGCAGAATGGAAAACGTGCGTCTGGAACGGCAGGCCAGAGGAAGAGCCGGACGTCAGGGCGATCCGGGAACCAGTCAGTTTTTCCTCTCCATGGAAGATGAGATCGTTAACGCCATGCGAGGAGAAAAAGCCGAGAAATACCTGGACGGGAGCCGGAAAATTTCAGAAGGAAAGCTGCGCAGATTCATCAACGGCGCACAGAAAATTATGGAGGAGCAGGCTGTTTCTTCACGTGAACAGGCGGTTCGCTATGATGAGATCCTGCGCCGCCAGAGGGAGATTCTGTACGGGGCGCGCGACCGCCTGCTGAATAAGGAGGCTATCGGAATAGATACGCTTCATAAGATTATCCGCGGCAGTCTGAGCCAGTTTGTGCAGGAGCATCCGGAACCGACCGAGAAGGAATGGAACCGCTATGTGCTGGATAATCTGACGTATGAACTGGACGCGTCACAGTTTCCGGAAATGTCCGTGCGGAAAAATCCGCGCAGGCTCCTGCAGTATATGGAGGCATATGCAGATCGGCTTTATCAGAATAAAAAGGCAGAGTTTACCAGTGAACACCAGCTGCAGGAATATACCCGTCTCTGCATTCTGAATGCTCTGGATGCAGGATGGGTAGAAGAAGTTGACTATTTACAGCAGCTTCAGTACGCATCGTCAACCAGAGGGACGGCGCAGAGAAACCCTGTCTTTGAGTACAGCCGCGAGGCGTTCGCATCGTTTGAGAATATGCAGAGCACCATGAAGAGGAATATGGCCAGAAATTTCTTCCTCGGGGATCCTCAGATCGGCAGCGACGGAGAAATGCGGATTGTTTTCCCTTAAGCTCTGAAGAAGGAGTACAGAGATGATCTATAATTTTAATCTCGGTATCGGCTGGGCATCCAGCGGCGTTGAGTATGCCCAGCTCTACCGTGCAAAAATGTTCCGCGGAATTCACGCTCCGGCCAAGTTCATCTTTACCGACATGTTTCCGCAGGAGAATATCGAGCATTATACAAGGAACATCGGATTTCAGGATGACGAGGTCATCTGGCTCTACACCTGGTTCACGGATTTCAAGATTTCACCGGTCACGTACACGCTCCAGGATCTGCAGGCATCCATCGCAGATCAGGATTACCGTGTCAGCAGAAACGGGAAGTACGGAAGAATTCAGTTTCAAAATGAAAATGATTTTTATACCGTGTATTTTACCGATGAGAAAAGCGACCGCGTTCACCGTGTAGAGTATGTGTCCGGCGGATGTCTGATCAGAAAGGATTATTTCACGTACGGACGGATCTATTCGGAGTATTATGCGCCCCTTGACGGACGGGCGCATCTGTATCTGCGCCGGTTTTACAATATGGACGGATCTTCCGCGTATGATGAGATCCTGGACGATGACAATGTCATGTACCGCTTTCCGGACCAGATTCTGTATTCCAAGGAAGAACTGGTCGGATATTTTGTCCGGCGCCTGCGTCTCACAGATGAAGATGTCGTGATCATTGACCGGACAACCGGAATCGGACAGGCAGTCCTGCAGAACTGCAGAAACGGACGGATCGGCGTGATTGTTCATGCGGACCATTACAGCGCCGGAAGCACCAATGACGACTATATTCTGTGGAATAACTATTACGAATATTCCTTTGACATGTACAGGCATATCCGTTTCTTTGTCACAGCGACAGAAGCGCAGAAAGAACGGATGGAAGAGCAGTTCTCGAAATATATCGGGGAGGTGCCGGAAATCTACGCGATCCCGGTCGGAAGTCTGGACCGCCTTCGTTATCCGGATCCGAAGACAGGAAGAAGGCCGTTCTCCGTTCTTACGGCATCGCGCCTGGCTTCAGAGAAACATGTAGACTGGGTGATCGACGCCTGCGTCAGGGCAAAGGAAACGGTCAAGGAACTGACGCTGGATATCTACGGCGTCGGAGCAGAAGCAGACGCGCTGGAGAAACAGATCAGAAGAAGAGGAGCATCAGACTATATCCGTCTGATGGGCCAGCACGACATGACGGACATCTATCAGTCTTATGAACTGTATCTTTCCGGATCGACGAGCGAAGGATTCGGACTCAGTCTGATGGAGGCTGTCGGCGGAGGACTGCCGGTGATCGGCTTCGATGTCCCGTATGGGAACCCGGCGTTTATTGACGATGGGGAAAACGGCTACCTGATTCCGGAAGACGAGCATATGTCCGTGAATGACCGGATCAGAGCACTTTCTGACCGGGTTGTCCGTCTTTTCACCAAGGCGGACCGCACTGCATTTCAGGAACGGTCATATGAAATTGCGTCTTCATATCTGACGGAGGAGGTCATGCAGAGATGGAAAAACGTTATCCGATAGGACAGATGGAATCCGGCACATGCGCATGGACGCCGGGACAGGGATCGCTCCCTGTTCATGCGGAGCACGGCGTCCTGCTGCTGGATCATTACGATGAACTTGCGTCCCTGCTGAAGGATTCCTTCCGGGGTGCAGGGTTTTCCGGTCCGGTGATTGTCATTCACGACGACGGATTCCTGCCGAAAGATGTCATTTCTCTTTTTCGCTGGTTCTGCCGCGACAGGGAGGAAGTTCCGCTTCCGGGATCTGTGCGTACGCGCCGAGGATATGATCCGTTCCGCCGCAGACGCTATCGTCTGACACATGCGGGATGGGAGCCGGGAAAAGCCCGGTATTTCAATCAGATTGAAGTTCCGGATTACTGGGAGATCAGCGGAAACAGCGGATCCGGAGAGGTTCATGACCTGCACCATCTGCGCGGCCGCATCTTCTACTCCGGGCCTTCCGGGCACCGCCTGGTCAGTGAAGTGGACTGGCTGAACGAGAAAGGGATCGTCCGCTGCACCGATCATTATGAGCGCGGCGGCTTCCTGTACTCCCGGACTGTGTTTAACCGGGAGGGCAAGCGGTTCTGCCGTTCCTGGTTCGATGAACTGGGAAGAGAGCGTATCGTAGAGAACTATGTCACCGGAGATATTACCGTCAATCGCAGCGGCAAAGTGCAGTTTTTCAAGAGTACAACGGATCTTGCTGTTGCACTGATTAAGGAAATCGGCGCAGACGGAAGCCGCATTTTCTATAACTCCTTGTCCGTCCCGCTTTTTGTCACAGAACGTCTGAAAAAGCCAGAGAACGGGAATGTTCTCTTCTGGCAGGAAAAGCCGAGAGAGGACATTCCGGGAAATATGCAGATGATTCTGGAAGGAAATTCCAAAACAGAAATGATCTGCGTGCAGAACCGGGAGAGCTGGGAGAAGCTCACTGCACTGGGAGCGGATCCGTCCAGGCTGCGTCCGTTCGGATTCCTTTATCCGTTCAGGCGTGAAAATGCCTGCAGCAGAAATGTCCTGATCTGCACCAATTCTGACCAGATCGAGCAGCTGCAGGAAGTGGAAGAGGCTTTGCCGGACGCGGTCTTTCATATTGCGGCAGTTACAGAAATGTCGAGCCGTCTGCTTGCTTTTGGAAAATATCCGAACGTGCGCCTTTATCCGACAGCATCGGAAGCCATGCTTGACGAACTCTTTCAGAAATGCGATTATTATCTGGATATCAATCACGGCGGAGAGATTGTCTCGTCTGTCTGGCGGGCATTTCAGCAGAATCAGCTGATTCTTGGATTCCGGAAAACGCTGCACCGTCCGCGATATGCAGCGGGCGAACATGTATTTATCGGCGCAGAAGAACTCTGCCGCCTTCTGAAGAGGCTGATGGCAGATCCGCAGATGCTGCAGGAGCACCTTCGTCTGCAGAAGCAGGCAGCGATGGAGGAATCGCCGGAGGCTTATCAGAAGTTATTCAGAGAATTGTAACATCACAGGAGGGAACGCATGCGTTTTGTCATACAGAGAGTATTGGAAAGCAAGGTGGAAGTGGACGGCCGTACAATCGGAGAAATCGGACAGGGATTTCTGGTCCTGATCGGCGTTACACACGGAGATACGCGCCAGACAGCCGATAAGATGGTGAAAAAACTGATCGGCATGCGCATCTTTGAGGACGAGAACGGAAAGACAAACCTGTCGCTGGATAAGGTCGGCGGAAGCCTGCTGCTCGTTTCCCAGTTCACGCTATACGCGGACTGCCGGAGGGGGAACCGCCCGGGGTTTACCGACGCCGCGGATCCGAAAATCGCGGAAGAACTGTATGAGTACATCATTTCTGAGTGCCGGAAACAGGTCGGCAATGTGCAGACCGGATCGTTCGGCGCGGATATGAAAGTGAGTCTGGTGAATGACGGACCGTTTACGATTCTGCTGGATTCTGAGGATCTGAATTAATACGGATGACGCAGCCTCCGGACTGACCGGAAGTTAGGCGTCTGTTTCCAATTCGTTTTCACAGAGATTTACAGGCTGCCCGGGAGGAGAGGAATCTCCTTGCCGGTCAGCTTTTGTCGTATATGACAAAAAATAATAGAAAAATATATTAGCAAGGCGGTAATGGTGTATAATAGTCATATTGGAGATTGGATGATGGAGTGAAAAATACACAGGAGGAACGAATGATGAAGAACAGAAAAGTGATGGTAATCGGTACAGGACACGTTGGCTCTCACGTCGCGATGGCGCTTGCGTTTGATCATACGGCGGATGAGGTTGTTCTGGTGGATAAGGATGAGAAGAAGGCTAAGGCGCACGCGCTGGATATTTACGATGCCATGAGCTTTTCCAGCCACAGTGTGCTGGTGCGCGCCGGCGATTACGCGGATGTTGAGGATTCTGACGTCGTGATTATCGCGATCGGAGAGCCGAGGAAACCGGGACAGGACCGCGTGGATATGCTGGATCATTCAATTGTAATGTGTAAGGAATTGATTGCGTCGCTGAAGCCGTACAAGATTCCGGGAATTGTCATTTCCATCACCAACCCATGTGATGTCATTGCAGACTATCTCAGGAAGGGGCTCGGCATCGATGACCGCAGAATGTTTGGAACAGGGACGTTGCTGGATACGGCAAGACTGGTGCGCGTGCTGAGCCGTCAGACGGGCGTGTCCAGAGATTCAATCCAGGGATTCGTTATGGGCGAGCATGGAGAATCGTCGATGATTCCGTTCTCGCAGATTCATATCGGCGCGCTGAAATACGCGGATTTTGACCTCACGGATGAGGATGTTCTGACCGAGATGCGTCGCGGCGGATGGGTCATCGTCGAAGGAAAAAACTGCACAGAATTCGGAATCGGAAGAGCAGCCGCCTATATGGCCGGTGTGATCCTGAGAGACGAGAAGAAGATTCTGCCGGCTTCCGTCAACCTGCATGGTGAATACGGCGAGCATGATGTGCAGATCGGTGTGCCGTGCGTGATCGGCGCAGAGGGCATCGAGCGCGTTCTGGAGATTCTGCTGACAGAAGAAGAGAAGGCTCAGTTCCACCATTCCTGCGACGTTGTGCGCGGGAACATCGACATTGCGGCGGCAAAATAGAGGCGTAAGTGAATAAATGTATATAGTAACAGCGTGATTCGTGGAAAGAAAATGGGTCACGCTGTTTTTTAGTGATTAAAATGAATGGATATCAAATTAATGTTGAAAAATACTCATACCAAGAATACGAGATATCATATTGTTTTTTTTAGCGTACATGATAAAATTGAATTACATGAGAGAGAAATCTAAAATAAAACGTAATAAAGTATTAGTTTTGTGTATGATTACGTTTGCCCTAGGCCAAAATTTTATAATATTGAGAATATATTAGGAGGCTGATTGTTATGAAGAAAACCAGTATGAATGCTTCTCGAAGGGCGCAGTTCTGGCTGTCGGCGCTGGTGATCCTTGCACTGATCATCGTCTGTGTTGCAACTGTGGTTAGAATAGCTCAGGGAGCGGCCGGTGTGGTTACCCTCAAGAATATTATCATGATTATTGAGATCACAGGGATTCTTGCAGGTGTCGTCATTCTGGCATCTGAACGCGGCAGCCGCAACGTTCAGAAAACGAAAATTCTCTCGCGTCTGTTTGCTGCTGAGTCAATTGTAGAATTGCTGCATGGAACAATTGGAATGGATCAGGCAGCCAGATTGTTTGAGATCTTCAATGTCGGAATCACGATGGAATTTCTGTTGTTTGTGTTCATTGCATATGTTTTCAGGTTACTAGCAGATGATTATAATAAGTAGCGGGGAAAAAATAGATATTGAAAAGGGGTGATTTGTGTGGATAAGGCATTTAAACATGGCATATATAACATCGTCTATATCACCATTCTGACAGTAATAGGACTGGCTGTACGTCATTTCTACAGCATCAATATTCCAGATCATGTATCCATCGGTATCGGAGTGATTCTGTGTATTGCCGGAGTGGTTGTTCTGCTGCTTGAATCCAGAGATATGAAAGGGTCGTACTTCTACAGCTATGCGGATAACTGGAACGGATGGGGCTTGATTAACAGCGGCCTGATATTCGGAATTTCAGTATTTTTCATCGGTACAACGGTAAAAATGACTGTCCTCTATTTCCTGCTGCTGTGCATCCTGAATCTTGTCGTCAGAATCCTTGTTTACCGTGCAGCGGTAAGATAAGTACGCGGCAGCTCAGTTTAATTTTGCAGTATTTTGTGAGAGAATTTTTCTCATGAACTTCCTTACCCGGTACACTAAATATGTTACAATACGGTTGGACTTTAAGATTCGCGGCCTGCGGTGTCCGGCCGTTTTTTTCTGTCCGCGTCTATAATGTGTGTATTCGTTTATAATTCATCCGGAAGTAGGGGGCAGTCCGGATGATGAAATAGAAAAGTCAGTGTAAGTTGAAATGAGGAGGAAGTTCAAGATGAGTGAACAGAAGAACATGCCGTATTTTGAGAATGGTCTGGCACAGCCGGTTTTCCCGTTTACAGACGGAAAGACAGGAAGCGCGTACAATGCGGAGACTTCAGATATCGTCCGCTACTGCGTCTATGTAGAAACTGATTTTGATTTGGACGGCGATGGAAAGCGCGACCTGGTCAAAGCGTTCGTGCAGGTTCCGAGAAGCGCCGCAGAAGGAAATTATAAGGCGGGGACGATTTACGAGGCGCGTCCGTACAGCTCCGGAATTCAGTATGATGCATACGATCACATGAAGGAAGTGGAAGATGACGTCTATCCGGAATATGACATGAGCCGGGTGAATGACGCACCGGCGCGCAGATCGGAAGGCTGCATCAGCGCTCTGGAAGCGGCGGCGCAGGCCGATCCTGCTTCCTGGCACTACATCGATCAGGGATATCATGACGGAGAGACGTATTGCTACGATAATATCGACCTGTATGACTATTATCTGATCAGAGGTTTTGCTGTCGTTCAGTCTGCGGGGCTCGGCACACTCGGATCAGAAGGTTTTGAGGCTGTCGGAACGACGTATGAGAGAGACGCATTCAAGGCAGTGGTCGAGTGGCTCCACGGCGATCGCGCCGGTTATACGGACCGTACAGGAAATATCCAGACAAAGGCTGACTGGTCAAACGGAAAAGTCGGTATGACCGGCAGATCCTACGGCGGAACCATGCCGTTCGCGGTTGCGTCCACCGGTGTGGAAGGTCTGGTGACCATCGCTCCTGTTGCGGGCATTGCAGACTGGTACAGTTTCCTGAATCAGCAGGGCGCGCAGAGATACTGGCCTAAGGAGATGCTGATGAGCTTCCTGTCCTATTACTGCTCCAGCCGTTACAACGATCCGGAACTCACGGACGAGGAAAGAAAGAAGTTTGCCGGATACCAGTACCAGATGAGCAGGGATCAAATCAAGCACGGATTTGACTATGCTCCGGAATTCTGGGACGGCGGAAACTATACACTGAACGCAGACAAGATCCGCTGCAGCGCGCTGATCATTCACGGACTGAACGATGAGAACGTATCCACCAAACAGTTCGAGATGATGAGAAGCTCCTTCAAGAAGGCTGGACAGGACGTCAAGCTGCTGCTTCACCAGGGCTACCATATGACGCCGACCATGGTGCTGAAGGGATACGGATTCCTGATCGACGGACAGGCCTATGATGATATCCTGAATCAGTGGTTCTCGCATTACCTCTATGATGTGGACAACGGCGCGGAGAACCGTCCGGATGTCCTGGTGCAGAGCAATCGCGACCAGCATGTCTGGGAGAAGGCGGATTCCTGGGAAACTGCGCATAAGCTGATCCTGAAGAACCAGGAAGCAGGGGAAACAGTTCTGGATACCGACTGGGAGAAGGCAGGCGTCAATAAGGATAATTTTGATGAGAAGATGAGCCTTGCTTCTTCCAATATGAACCAGCGTTATCTGAGCGGCGCGCTGGATAAGGATGCCGTCATTCAGGGAACGGTGAAAGTCGATTTCCGCGCGGCATTGAAAGACGGCGATCCGGCTGATGCATTCCACAGTGAAAACGTCAACGATGTGGATAAGCTGAGCTTTGCTATCGGAACCGACAGCGGATTCATGGACGATGTAAAGATGACGGTTCTCCTCTGCGACCTCAGCGACGAGGCGTTCACCAGCTTCCAGACTGTCGATCCGGAGAGAAACGAGATCCCGCTGAAGACAGTCAGCAGGGGAACTCTGGTCAATGGCGGTTCACTGGATAACTTTGATGTTATCGAGTTTGAAGAGGCGCATAAGACATATAAGGTGATTACCCGCGCGTACATCGACCTCTGCAACCCGGATTCCGGATACGCTCCGGAGACCTCTGCGGGAAGCATTACGCTGAAGCCGGGCGAGTTCCATAACTACAGCGTATATCTGAACACACAGAGATATACGGTTTCTGCCGGCCATAAACTGGCTGTCGTACTGGATACGGAGGATCCGGTAAACTGCATGATGCATAAACAGTATGTCATCGCAGTTGACGATGCTTCCGTTCAGGCAGAAATTCCTGTAACAGAAGAAATCAGCGGACCGATGGAACTGCATAAGTAATTGTAAGCTGTCAGCTGCGCAGCCCGTCCATCGGATGGGGAATATGCGAACGGACGGGAATTCCATGTATACAAACACATTGGACGGGAACGCAGGTTTAATAAGGTGTTTGTTGGAAGGAATTCCCGTCCAATTTGGTATACAGACACCGTGGACGGGGAATCTGTGTATACAAGATGGATGGACGGGAAACCAGGCAAATAGCAGCTGCGCAGCCCGTCCATCGGATAGAGAATATGTGAATGGACGGGAATTCCATGTATACAAACACATTGGACGGGAAATTTGCGGTTTTCAGAGACGAGTCTACGCATCGCAGATTGACGAACCGTGACAGGTTAGATAAGCTGTATGAGAAGGCAGGCGAGCATCGCGGACGCGGTGCTTTATACAGAAAAGGGGGGATAATCGTGAATATAAAAAAATTAAAGAAAGAAAATGGAATGATCGTCCCGTGTCTGATGGAAATCCCGGAAGGCGCGAAGCAGATTGTCATCTATGTGCACGGATTTGAAAGCCGTAAGGAATGTGATACAGCAAGGCTTCTGCAGGAAAGGCTCCCGAAAGAAGGAATCGGCGCAGTCTCTTATGATCAGCCGGGTCATGGAGAAGAAGAGGCTCGGAAGGAGTGGATCCGCGTGGAATCCTGCAAGGACAGTCTGCAGACGGTGGAAGAATATCTCCAGACGCAGTATCCGGACGCGGAAATTCTCTACTTTGCGTCCAGCTACGGCGCCTATCTGACTGCGCTGTATATCAGCACGCGCCCGCATCTGGGGGATAAGCTGTTTATGAGAAGCGCCGCAGTGAACATGCCGCACCTGCTGCTCGGCCCTCCGGGAAGTGAACCGGATCCGCAGGCGCTGGAGCTGCTGGAGAAACAAGGGTACTTGCAGCCGAACCTTGGCGTAGGCAACCCGGTCAAAGTCCCGAAAGGCATGTTTGAGGACCTCAGAGACAACGATCTGTTTCAGAAATTCAATCCGGACGCGTTCAGCCATACGGCCTGCAGGATGGTTCACGGAAGCAAAGATCCGGTGATCGATCCGCGCATGGCGAAGGCTTTCTCGGAGAAGTTTCAGATCCCGATCACTTTTATGGAAGGTGAAGGACATTCCATTAATCTCAAGCCGGAAGATCCGGATAGGGTTGTCGATCAGGCGCTGGAATTTTTCCGCGCATAGACCGGTAAATATGAAATAAGTCTTGTTATTCATATGAAATGAGGATATCCTTCTTTTAAGAGGGAGAGCGACATGAACTGGACTTATGAGTATGCATATTCGGCGCTGCTTCTGCAGTGCCTTTTATTATTTTTCTATCTGGTAAGTAAACATCTGCCGACGTATCAGAATACCTGCTTCAGAAGGCTGCTGGAGGCCGGCTGCGTGACGACGGCTTTAGATATTCTGACCTGCGTCATGCTGACGCATATGAGAGTGGTGCCGACTATTGTGCTTCAGACTGGAATGATGCTTTACTATATTTTCTATGTCGGACGGATGTACCTCTTGTATGAGTTTACCCTTTGTCTGACGGGGAGAAAATACAGAATCCGCAGAAGAACGGACAGACTGTGCGGCATTCCTATGCTCCTGTTCAGTGCAGCTATGCTGACTGTGCCGTGGACGCATTTTGTCTATCGTGTAAAAGCGGATGGGACTTTCTTGCATACACGCACGTATAATTTCCTGTACTTGGCTTTTCTGTTTTACTTGTTCCTCTGTCTGTTTCTGGTGATCCGGCACCGCGATCATGTCCGGAAAGCTCAGCGTATCGGGTTTGGCGGGTTCTGTGCGTTTCTGTTTTTAGGAAGTATTCTCCGCATCTATAACGATGATAATCTGCTTATGAATCTGTTCTACGCGGTTGCGATTATGACAATTTATCTGACCATCCAGGATCCGAGCCGTTATCTCAGAGGAAACAACACGTACTATAATCAGGAAGGTCTGTATGACCTGATTGTCGATCATATCGAGCGGAAACGCAAGTTGGCATTTATGTGCCTGAAGATCAACAATTACGAGGAAATCAAGGCGGCCGTCGGGAAGCACGTGCAGCTCGAAGAGAAAGAAGAGACTGTCACGAATTTTTTCCAATCCATGGTTCGTCCGATGATCGTGTTCTACCTTGGCAATGGATGTTTTGTCCTCGCTGATCAGGGGGAGACAAAGGAAGCGGTTTTCCGTGAAGAGGCGGATGCATATTTCAACGATCCGAGTGAGACGTCGGATGAACTGCTGACGATGAAGGCGGCGACAGCGTATATTCCGGTGCATATGCCCAAGAAAAGCGTCGATGATGTTCTTGCGGCGATTAATTTTTTGTTTACGGAGATGCAGAAGCAGGGGCGTGAGTCCCGCCTGATAGCTGACGCGGAGATGATCCAGAAGATGGAGCGGAATTTCGCGGTGGATGAGGCGCTGGAACGGACGATCCGAGATTCATCGATTCTCCTCTACTATCAGCCGATCTATTCCTGCAGCGAAAAGCGTTTTACTTCCGCGGAAGTTTTGTCGAGGATAAATGATGAAAAACTCGGCTTTCTGATGCCGGCGGATTTTATCGAAAACGCCGAGCGGAGCGGAAGCATATTCAAACTTGACCAGATGGTCTATGAGAAAACCTGTTCCTTTATGCAGCGGCATGATCTTCAGCAGCTCGGACTGGACTATCTGGAAGTCAATCTTTCTCCGGTTTACAGCAGCCACAGCGGTCTGTCGGATATGCTGAAGCATCTTGCCGGGGAATATGGCATTTCCCTGCACAGTCTGAACCTGGAGATCACAGAGTCCGCGGTTTCTGATACAGCGCAGATGCTCAGCCATATGGAGATCCTCGGCAGAGAGGGTATGCATTTTTCTCTGGACGATTATGGAACCGGTTTCTCCAACATGGTGAAGATCATGAAGCTGCCATTTGAGATCATCAAGATTGACAAGTCCATCGTCTGGTCTTATTTCAATGGTGAGAATAATTTCTTGAAAAACATTATCCACAACTTTAAGGAACAGGGGTTCAGGGTCCTGGCAGAAGGCGTTGAAACGGAGGAGATGGCAGAAGAACTCAGCCGGATGGGCTGTGATTTTGAACAGGGCTTCTATTTCTCCAGACCGATTCCGGAAGATGCTTTCCTGCGTTTTCTGAATGAGCAACAGGGACAAAAGGATATGCGCAAGGGGTCGCACGTTTCGTGAAATGAATTGTCTCAATCTGTAAATATATGGTATAATCGTACAGCTGTATAATCCGTTAATGATAATTGACAGAGAAATGTAATCGGGAAAGAGAGATTAACATGAAAAAGGAAACCAAGAATTTTATCACAGAATTTAAAGAGTTCATCCAGCGCGGAAATGTCATGGACATGGCTGTTGGAATTATCGTAGGATCTGCGTTTACCGCAATCGTGACTTCACTGGTAAACGACATGCTGATGCCGATTATCGGCATGATTCTGAAAGGAATCGACATCTCCGGACTGAGTGTCACCATTGGTACAGCGACACTGAAGTATGGTAATTTCATTCAGAGCATCATTAACTTCCTTCTGATTTCGCTGTGCGTATTCATCCTGATCCGCATGATCGGAAAACTCCACAAGCCGGAGGAGAAGGAAGAGGCTGCGCCTGAACCTGCGGAAGATGTTGTGCTGCTTACGGAAATCCGTGATCTGCTGGCAGAACAGAAGAAAAAGGAGGATCAGTAAATGAAGTGGATGAAAATGCATAAATGCAGTGCTGCAGTAATGCTGGCCGCAGCGGTTGTCTGCATCTGGTCCGGTCATAAGATGACTGCGCCGTCAAAAAAAGCTGATGAAGAGGAAGAATAAAACGGTATACTCTGACAGTAAGTTATTCTGCATGTGAACGTGAAAAAGAAATACCGCCTCTGCCCAAATCCGGACAGAAGCGGTATTTCTTTTGGAAAAAATGCAAAATGCTTATGCAACTTTGGAGTTTGCTTTGTTCTTTGCATAGACAGCTTCCGCGGCTTCGCGGATGATGTCTACAGCCTGATCACACTGTTCCTTGTTTACGATCAGCGGCGGAACCATTCTGATTACGCTGTCTCCGATCGCGGTAATCAGCAGGTGGCGCTTGAAGCACTCATGCTTGACGTCGACAGCGTTGACGGATCCGTCGAACTCTACGCCGACAAACAGGCCCTGGCCTCTTGCCTCTTTAATGTGCGGGATCTCTTTGCCGAGACTCTCGACGAAGTAGGAACCGACTTCCTTCGCGTTGCCCGGAAGGTCGTTCTTCAGAAGCTCATCGATCTCAGCCAGTGCTGCTGCGCAGCAGACCGGATGTCCGCCGAATGTGGAGCCGTGGGATCCCGGGGTGAATGCCTTGGCAACTTCAGCTGTCGCGCAGATTGCGCCGATCGGCATGCCGCCGCCCAGAGCTTTTGCCATGGAAACGATATCCGGTTTGATACCGTAGTTCATATAAGACATGACGGCGCCGGTTCTGCCCCATCCGGACTGTACTTCGTCCAGAAGGAGGAGCATATCGTGCTCATCACAGTATCTGCGGAGACCGGTCAGGAACTCTTTTGTAGCAGGATGAACTCCGCCTTCGCCCTGAACCGGTTCAACCATAATGGCAATGGTATCTTCTGTACATGCGTCAATGAATGACTGCAGGTTGTTGAATTCTGCATAGGAGAATCCGGCTTCCATAGGGCCGAATCCGATCTGGCAGGCATTGTCCGGCTGTCCTGTCGCGGACATAGAACCGAATGTTCTGCCGTGGAAACTCTGTGCCGCTGTTACGATGTGATATCTGGACGGGCCGTACTTCTCAATTCCGTATTTTCTGGCCATCTTGATCATCGCTTCGTTAGCTTCTGTTCCTGTGTTCTGATAGAAAATCTTATCCATGCCGATGGTCGTGCAGATTTTTTCTGCGAGCAGCGCCTGTGGAATGGTATATGGATAGTTGAATGTCTGCATCAGATCAGCTGCCTGCTCCTGCACGGCCTTGACAACATGTTTATTGCAGTTTCCTGATGCGTTTACCGCAACTCCTGCATAAAAATCAAGGTAAGGCTCATCGTTCTCATCGTAGAGATACATGCCTTCGCCGCGCTGAGCGACAAAGTCAAACCGTTCGTAAGTCTCGATCATATATTTGTTAACTTTTTCTTTGATTTCTTCTGCTGTGAATTTTGTGTCGCTCAGTTTCATTGTCTTGCTCCCTTCAGATCTTCATAAACAAATTTTCCATTTTTTCTTTTGTTCTTTTGAACTCCCCTTTGTTGCACTCATTATAGCAAGAACACGTTCTAGTCGGGATGTGATGGGACACAATGTTTATTGTGCAATTACACAATGATTGACACAAGTTAGTTGTGAGCTGCAACCTAAAACATGAGATTTATGGTATAATGTAGAAATTGAATGGGGTTAAGAGAATAGAGATTGAGGGGTTTCATAATGTCGATTGATATGAAGGTTTTAATTGACCAGTATCCGGGAGATGAACTGGAACTGGCTGCCGGCATGACCGGCATGCACCGTCAGGTTACCTGGGTGCATATTTCAGAAACGCCGGAAATGGCCGGTTATCTGAACGGGGGAGAACTGGTGATCACGACCGGGGTCGGTCTGGATAAGTGGAACATAGAGGATGCCCTGCTGGATCAGGTGCGCCTGCTGTATGAGAATCAGGCATCCGGAATCATTGTCAACATCGGAGGATACATCCGAAAGATCCCGGAGGAGGTCTGTTCGTTCTGCAATGCGAATGACTTCCCGCTGTTTACTCTGCCGTGGAAGGTGCCGCTGGAGAAAATCATTCAGCCGCTTTGTGAATGCATCGTGCAGGATAATGTCCGGGAAGAAGAGATCAGTACGGCGTTTAAGAACGCGATCTTCTTTCCGGATCAGCAGGAGCGCTATGTGGTTCCGCTTTCCGAGCATCACTTTAATGTAGAAGACCGATATGCCATCTGTGTGATGCGAGTTGTCAATACATCCTCTGATCCGTACGCGCTTGCAGAGTCGATCAAGACACGACTGTGGAATCATCTGCGCGAAATCTATCCCAAATGCGCCGTTTTTACCGATGACCGTGATATCATTGCGGTGATTTCCACGCCTCACACCGCGCAGGTCCGCATCCTTGCAGAAGACCTCCTGGATCACGTCTGTTTCCTTTTGCCGCTGAACCAGGAAAAAGTCTATATTGGAATCGGAAAACTGACCAAGAGTATGCGCTGCATCCATAAGAGCTACCGGCAGGCTGAGGCGATTGTCAGACTTCAGATGAAGGAATCCATTCCGCAGGACAAGATATTCTTCACTGATATGGGAGCGTACCGTCTGCTTCTGGGCATTGAGGATGATGAAATCAAGCAGGAATACTACAATCAGGTGCTCGGACCGCTCGTTAAGCACGACCGGGAAAAGGGAACGGATCTGACGGATGTCCTGAAGCTGTATCTGCAGAACGATGGCAGCATCACGCGCACAGCGAGCAAGATGTTTGTTCACAGAAATACGGTGAACTATAAAATAAACCAGGCTTCAAAAATCCTGAACATGGACCTTGGAAGCCTGGACAACCGTATGCAGCTGATGCTGGCATATCTGGTGCATGAAATGCTGTAGAATACGCTGTTTACTCCGTAAACCGCTTCTCAAAATTGCCGATGACTCGTGCGTGGTCGACCAGAATGACGAACGCGTGCGGATCGTATTTCGCGACGATTTCTTTCAGAAGCGGTTCTTCATATTTAGAGATTACGGTGACCAGCACATGGGAATCTTCCTTTGTATATGCGCCGGCGCCTTCCCAGTTGGTGACGCCTCGCCGCAGCTCCGTCATGATTGCGTGCGCCATGCCTTCTTTCTTGGTAAAGATCATGGCTTCAAGCTTGATGTTCTGGGTATGCACGCGGTCGATGCAGACGCCGGTGACGACGGCAAAAATAATCGAGTACAATACAGTCGGAACGTCATAAATGAACAGACAGATCGCATAAATGCAGATGCTGATGATAATGCCGATGTTTCCGACCTTAAAGTCCGGATGTGTCTTTGCGAGGCAGACGCCGATCAGATCCTGTCCGCCCTGTGAACTTCCGGCTCGTAAGACCATGCCTGCGCCGATTCCGGATCCGAGTCCGCCGACCATGGCTGCGAGCAGATGATCCTCAATAATCGGAGTCTTAGGGACTGGAATAATGGATAGAAATGCAGAGGCCATGACGATGGACACCAGCGTTTCCAGACAGAAGCGTTTTCCCATGACACGGTAGGCCATGATGAAAAACGGCACATTAATCAGAAAATAGATGATTCCGAGGTAATCAAGGCCTGCAATCTGCGGAACGTGAAGAACCTGCAGCAAAAACAGCCGGAGAAGCTGCGCGATTCCGGTAAATCCGCCGCTGTAGAAATGCAGCGGGTTGATGGCCAGATTGACCCCCATCGCATAGAAGATATTGCCAAGAAGGATCAGAACAATTTTGCTGACCGCTTTGTTTCGGCGAAGTGATCGAATGTTGCTCATTTTGGTTTACTCCTGATTGAAATTTGTGTTCTTTGTCTATAATAGTTCTATCGACAAAAATAATTCTACAACGAGAAAAGCAAGAAATAAAGGAGTTTTGCCGGATGCACGGATCGTGTTTGTGCAGGGCTCTTTAACGTGCTAAAATGGTTTCGTATACAAGAAATAATCCGGGGGGGGAAAATCCGGGTTTATTAACAAAATCCTGAACAGGGAAATCGAAAAGGGGTAAATACGATGATGAATGCAGAAGAGATCATTCGCTTTATTGGCGAATCAGAGAAAAAAACACCAGTAAAAGTCTATGTGAAAGAAAAGGCGCCGATCGATTACGGAGACGCAAAGGTGTTCGGCGATAAGGATAAGGTCGTGTTCGGCGACTGGAAAGACCTGAAACTGATTCTGGACGCGAATAAGGACAAGATCGAGGATGCGGTTGTAGAAAACAATTCCAGAAATACGGCCGTTCCGCTCCTGGATATGAAGGAAATCGACGCCAGAATCGAGCCGGGCGCAATTATCAGGGATCAGGTGTCTATAGGAAAGAACGCGGTTATTATGATGGGCGCAGTCATAAATATCGGAGCCGTCATCGGCGAGGGAACGATGATCGATATGGGCGCGATTCTTGGCGGACGCGCGACAGTCGGGAATCACTGCCACATCGGAGCGGGCACAGTTCTTGCAGGGGTGATCGAGCCGGCGAGCGCGACACCGGTTATTATTGAAGACGATGTTCTGATCGGCGCCAACGCAGTCGTCATTGAGGGCGTTCACGTCGGAAAAGGCGCGGTTGTCGCTGCCGGCGCAGTCGTCATTGAAGATGTTCCGGACAACGCGGTTGTCGCAGGATGCCCGGCAAGAGTCATCAAGATGAAGGATGAAAAGACATCCAGCAAGACCGGACTGGAGGATATGCTGAGGAAACTGTAATGGGAAGTATGAAAGAACAATTAAATCAGGTCATGTTCAGCGCGCAGCACAGCGCGATCCGGGAATTTTCCAACCTGGCAAAAGCCACTCCGGGATGCGTTGCGCTGACGCTTGGCGAACCGGATTTTGATACGCCGCAGATGGTGAAAGATGAAGTGTTTGAGGCCTTTCTGCACCATGAGACACACTATATTCCCAACAACGGTTCACCTGAACTGCGGCAGAAAATCGCAGACTTTGAAAACCTGAAAAACGGACACCATTATACCGCGGATCATGTCATCGTTACGGCAGGCGCGGAAGAGGGCGTATTCCTGTCCCTTTTCGGGATTTTGAATCCGGGCGATGAAGTGATTGCTCCGGTTCCGGCATTTATGATCTATGAAGAGATCACCAAGATGTGCAGAGGGAAGTTCGTCCCGCTTGACACATCTGAAGACGCCTTTCAGATCGACAGAAAAAAACTGGAGAATCTGATTACTGAGCGGACCAAGGCAATCGTGCTCAACTCTCCGAACAACCCGACCGGATGTGTGCTGAACCGGGAAAGCCTGGACGCCGTTCATGATCTCGCAAAGAAATACGGCCTTTTTGTCATTGCGGATGATGTTTACCAGCAACTGGTGTATAAGAAGGGATGCCGCAGCATCGCGGAATATGAAGACCTGGAAGATCAGCTGTTTCTGGTGCAGTCCTTTTCCAAGCCGTACGCCATGACGGGCTGGAGAATGGGATACGTCTGCATGGATCCGGAAATTCGGGAACGTCTGGAGCTGGTTCATCAGTTCATGATTACATCTACGCCTGCGCCGTTCCAGAGAGCGGCAGTCAAAGCGCTGGACTTTGATCCTGCTCCGTTTCTTGAAATCTATAAACAGCGCAGAGCGTTCATGCTCAGGCGTTTGAGAGAAATTGGCATGGAGGTGACAGAGCCGGACGGCGCGTTCTATGTGTTCCCGTCGATTCGGAAATACGGGCTCTCTTCCTCGGAGTTCTGCACGCGGATGATTCAGGAAGTTAAACTTGCGGCAACCCCGGGATTTGCATTCGGCAGTGATGACCACATCCGTCTGACGTACTGCTACAGTGATGATGAACTGCGGGAAGGCATGGACCGTCTGGCAAAATTTATTTCCATTCTGGAAAGCGAGGGCAGAGGATAATGAATTGGCTCGAGGAAGCAAAAAAAATCGAACCGGAGATCATTGCGTGGAGACGGGATTTCCACCGGCACCCGGAGATCGGAAACCGGGAGTACCGGACCACAGAAAAAATCAAGGACGTTCTGGAATCATGTGGAATTGAAACTAGGCAGGTCTTAAAGACCGGGATCATCGGCATTCTGCGGAACGGTGATGGACCATCCGTTGCCTTCCGGGCGGACATCGACGCGCTTCCGGTGACGGAAGAAGTTCCGGTTCCGTTTGCTTCTGAAGTGGATGGCATGATGCATGCCTGCGGGCACGATATTCATACCGCTTCTCTCCTTGGAGCGGCTAAACTTTTGTCGCTGCACCGGGAGGCGTTTTCCGGGACGGCGGTGTTTATCTTTCAGCCAGATGAAGAGGGGGACGGCGGCGCACAGAGAATTCTGGACACGGGAATTCTGGATGAACTGAAGGTCCGTTCGGTCTATGGCGCGCATGGAAATCCATTCCTTCCGCCGGGGACAGTTGGTGTGAAATACGGCCGGTTCTATGCCGCAGCCTGTGTGTACGATGTGACAGTTCACGGAAAGGGAACACATGGTGCGGAACCGGAGAACGGAACGGACAGCCTGTACGCGGCAGCCAGGATGTGTGCGGCGCTGAAGGAGATGACCGGCGTTTACCATGGTGAGCGCGCAGTTGTGACGGTAGGTGAATTCCATGCCGGCACGGCCCGGAATATTATTTCTGATCATGCGAATTTCTCTGGAATTCTGCGCACAGCCGGACTGGACCTGCGGGAAGAGATGGAGCAGAAGATCCGGAAAACGCTGGACCAGATCGCGGACGAGGCACATGTGACGTATGATCTGCGGATGCAGAACGGATATGTTGGCGTCACCAACCACGATGAACAGACGCGTCTGGTGCAGGATGCCGCCTCAGCGCTTCTCGGCGCGGACCATGTTCAGGTGGAGCAGGATGCGACTATGACTACGGAAGATTTTGGATTTTATCTTCTGAAATATCCGGGTGCCTATTACCATATCGGTATCGGCAGCCCGTACCCACTGCACAGCCCTAAGATGTGCCCGGATGAATCCGCCCTGGTGACGGCGGCCGCCGTTCACGCAGCTGTGATGACAGAAGAACTGATGTGAATTTTACAGGCATCCCCACGCAATTATAGTGTGGGGGTGCTTTTATAATTCTTAAATTTATTAAAAATTATGCAGAAATAATGTATTGACAATATTATCTAAATAATGTAGTCTGAATATACGATATTTGTGGGTGAGATTAAACAATAAAAGTATTTTTAATTCACATTATAGTCGAAAAAGAGGGAATATTAAATGAACTTGGGAAAAGACTTGTGCCACCACATATTAATTAGGATTTGTGTGATGTTTGCAGTTGTTTTGTGTGTGATTTTTGCTACAAATTGCATTTCACCTTGTTTTGCAACGACTAAGCAGAAGCAATTAGCTCATAAATCCTCAAAGTTGATTGTTGCAGTTCAATCACATGGTTGGGTTGCTATTCAAACGACTTTGTCTGGAAGTCTGTATTATCATGATAATTCTACTCATAGGACATTCACAAAGGAGTATACATCGTTAGTATCAAAGAGTCCAAACAGTAGAGAGGCAACCGCTCCACTTACTATTGATTTGGGCTATCTACGATTAAGTGCCGGAGGGAAAATGCATGTTTGTTATTCTACACAGAGATATTCGACGATACGTGATCCTAAATGGCTTGCTTCTGATGGATATGTAAGCAACATAACTGCTGTTGGGAAACTAAACGGAGGGTCGTATTGTACTTTGGGGTATAACATATACGGTGGTGCCGTTATCGAGGGTAAGACTGAAAAATGGACTGGTATTGCTCATTGAATGAGATGGAGGTGCAATAATGAAAACTGTACGTTCCCTTATAATAAAAGTGATATTAATACTTATTAGTATTACATTGATCGGCATTTTGATTGCTACAACACATTCGAAAAATGCAACATCTCACACAACGAGTGCAGATGACGGAAAGGAATATTTAAAAACCTATATACAAATACAGAAGGAAGGAATCCAGCTAACAAACAAATTGGGTTCCGACAATAACTATGCTCAAATATATATTGATGCTAAAACAGAAGAAAAAATCAAGGGGAAAATCAAAACACAAGCGATAGCAGTTGCGGCGAATCAATTTATAAATAAAAAAGCATTAGTCGAATATGCACAGTCTCGAGGTATTACTTGTACTGAACAAGAGGTCAATGATTATATTCGGAAAATAATTGATTACAGTAAAGATGCAGATAATTTTGAGGAAATTCAACGGCTCTGTAAAGATGCGGATATAACATATGAAGAGACCTATTGGTCGAATCGTGAAACTTATAAAACGGACTATATTATCGATAAATTATATAAGCTCAAAAGAAGTGAATACATGTCTGCACACAATATATCTTCTCCATCTGAAGATGAAGAAAAAGAATGGCAAAAGACTTGGGAACATGAAAAAGAAACTATTGTAAATTCGTACAAAGGAAATGAAAATTATAAGGCAGATAAAATGTTTGTTAAAAAAGTAAGTGATTTGTATTTAAGTAATAAACAAGAAAACGTCTCAGCTATTAATACTGTTAGCGTCGGGCGATAAACGCCACAGATAGCCGGATTAAAATCGCCATTTTGGGTCAATCCATTTCGACCAATGCATCAGCCTTTTCCTTTCTTTAA
>SFHC01000007.1 GCA_004555725.1 [Eubacterium] saphenum | reverse complement strand
AAAACTCTTTTAACAAGGAGTGGATGTCAGCGAAAGCGATGTATGCAATACCTATATTAGTTATTGTTCCAGGTTGGGGAGTTTTCGGACGGTCTCCCCCGATAAGATTTCAAGTATTCTGGCAATTATCGCATCGCGCCATATATTTCTTAACCATTTTGTGAGGTAATTAATTACTCATTTTAATAACGGGTGATCACAGAAAATTCCAGTTAATTACTGTTCATAAAGATGTGCCATTTGATGCCTTCTGAATACATAATCACGGTTATGCTATTATCCGGATTATTGCAGAATGTGCATCTATGCATAAATCTGTACACACCGCAGGATTTCAATCTGCGTATAATTTCCAGATGGATAAATAGCTTCTGTTCAAGAAATCATCATCTGTCTCTCGTATTAAGTATATTTATTATTTTCCATCTTAGAATTATATATATTTATGCTTTATCCTCTTATATTCTGTGTTTATTCGCTTCATATATCACCGCGCACAATATTCTCATCTTTTTCTCCCGTTCTCGATTGCACTTTTTTAGAAACATCTATGTACGTTTCTCTGGTTTGGGTCGTGTTGGTTCAAGGCATAGAAAAACTGCAGCGGGTTTGCTTTCTAGACCTGCTGCAGTGAGGGTTATTCCTTGCTCGTTTGTTTTTTGTCCAAAGGATCCCTAGTTCTGGAAGTGGATCTGCTGGCCCTCGATGAGCGGATAGGTAATCAGCTGTTCGGAATCGAGGTCTTCCTTATTCATATCAACGGCGGAAATCTGAGAATTCTCGTAGGTCGTGTAGTAGTAAATGCCGCGGTCCATGTTGCAGCAGGAGGAGTAGATGGTGTACTCGTACTTATCACCGCCGAGGTGGACGCAGCCTTTCTGCTGGTCAACGGAGCCCAGGATGTGGAAGAACTGGCTGATGCTGGCGGACTCTGTGTCTGTCGGCAGGGAGTTCATCTTGGTAAATGCCACTTTGACAAAACGCGACGCGGATGAGAGGTCACCCGGGATGCCGATTCCGCCCATGCCGCGGCTGTACTGGTCAAGTTCCAGGCCATCCGCAAAGGTATTCTGGGACGGTTCTTTTGATACCTGCATGTAGTTATTCAGATTGAACAGCTGGTAATCAAAGGTCGGGTTGTTGGTCATAACACCGACCGGATTGTCGTACACCTTCAGGCCATCCTTGACACACTCAACCACAATCGAACATTTCTGGTCGGCAATGATCCAGTGAAGCGGTGAATTCGGCAGCTGATCGCTGAAATTCTCATCGATCAGGTTGATGCGGTCCAGATAGGCTCTTGCGTCGAACACGTCGCTGCACTGGCTGAGGATCCACGGAATAAATTCAAAGGATGTAATATTTACAACGCCGTCATCGGCGTCCTCGTCCAGGGGCTTGTAATCTGCATTCCCCGGGAAGTTCAGACCGGCCATGGAAAGGCCGCACTCATTGGTTGCATCATAATACAGCGGATAACCGCCTACCACATAGGCCATGCCGATCATAGCAAAGTGCTCGGTCAGGGTGTCTGCGTGGCGGAATTTCAGCGGAAAGGTCCGCGGCATGATGGTAACCTGCTCGTTATAGGAATATTCCAGATCCAGATTTCTTCCAAAATAGTGATCTTTTCCTGTGTATGTTGCTGCTGTGCACATCGTTGAACACCTCCTGTGCGTATGAAAGTCTCTCTCAAGTGATATTATAGTCACAACTGATCGAAGTACAATAATATATATATATTTTCATATAATTTTCACGACAGCGAAAGATTCGATCAATAAACCTTGTAATCAGGAACAAAGCATCCCGGGATTATCCATAGAACGCTGAAGCAGGCGGCTCCCGGACAAAACGTTTAAGTCGGTGCAATATAGGACGACCGAGACATACTATGTAATACAAAAATCAATTATCATGGAAATCAGATATCACAACGTGGCGTGTCCTAAATAAAATACATCGTGCAATTTCTATTTTCCTATGCTATACTCATCTAGTAGCAACGCACTTCTGTGCGCAGACCATTCATAATTTCTGATCCGTTAGCTCAGCTGGGAGAGCGTCTGGGTGACAACCAGGAGGTCATTGGTTCAAGTCCAATACGGGTCACCAGCATTTAACCATGGATATGCTGAACAGCACACTGTTTTGCATGGACATGGTTTTTTATTTTCCTTTTTTGTGCTATAATAGTCGGGCAGGTGGTTGAGTGGTTGAAAAGAATCGGTAAAGTGCAGCTCAGCAGTCTGCAAACTCTCCGAATTACCTGGAAATCCGGGAATTGCCTGTCATGTGAAGAAAATATAATGTCTGGTCTGTTAGCTCAGCTGGGAGAGCACCTGGGTCACAACCAGGATGTCGTGGGTTCGAGCCCCGCACAGACCATTAGAATACAATCCGGGAACCATTGATCATTTCAACGGTTCCCGGATTTTGTTTTCCCTGTGGACAGAGGCCTCCAGATTACTGCTTCAGCAGCTTCTTTCCAACTTCGCAGAAATCCAGGGTCGCAAAATAGTCGTCGGTGGTCTCTGCACGGCGGATCATGTCGAAGCTCCCGTCCGGATGGAGCAGAATTTCTGCGGAGCGCAGGCGCCCGTTATACTGATAGCCCATAGAATGGCCGTGGGCGCCTGTGTCATGAATATACAGGTAATCGCCAAGGCTGATTTTCGGCAGTTTCCTGTCGACAGCGAATTTGTCGCTGTTCTCGCAGAGGGCGCCGGTGACATCGTAGACGTGATCGCACGGCTGGTCTTCTTTTCCCAGTACAGTGATGTGGTGATACGCGCCGTACATCATCGGGCGCATGAGGTTGGACGCACAGGCATCGCAGCCGATATAATCCTTATACGTTTTTTTCTCATGAACGGCCTTGGTCACCAGGGCGCCGTAAGGCCCAAGCATGAAACGGCCCATTTCCGTGTAGATTGCGATATCGTCCATTCCTTCCGGTTTCAGGATCTGGTCATAAACCTGATGCACACCCTCCCCGATCTTAAAAATATCGTTCGGGGTCTGGTCCGGTTTATACGCAACCCCTACACCGCCGGACAGGTTGATAAAACGGATATCAATGTCCAGCTTCTTTTTCAGGCGAACAGCCAGGGAGAACAGTTCTTCTGCAAGCTGCGGATAGTAATCATTTGTAACCGTATTGCTCGCGAGAAATGCGTGAATGCCAAAATGCTCTGCGCCCTTGCTCTTCAGTTCGCGGAACGCCTCGGTCATCTGTTCTTCGCTCATGCCGTATTTTGCGTCTCCCGGGTTATCCATGATGCCGTTGCTCATCTGGAAAACGCCGCCCGGATTGTAGCGGCAGCAGATCGTCTCCGGAACGTGTCCGAGGGTTTTTTCCAGAATTTTTACATCGGAATAATCGTCCAGATTGATGATCGCGCCGAGCTGGTCTGCATATCGATATTCCTCGGTCGGCGTGTCGTTGGAACTGAACATGATCTTCTTTCCGTTGATTCCACAGGCGTCAGACAGCATCAGCTCAGCCATAGACGAGCAGTCGCATCCGCACCCGTATTCGCTGAGAATCTGCAGAATGAACGGGTTCGGCGTCGCTTTTACGGCAAAATATTCCCGAAATCCCTTATTCCAAGAGAATGCCTGGTATACATTTTCCGCGTTTTTCCGGATCCCTGCTTCATCGTACACATAATACGGAGTCGGATACTGCTCCGCGATTTCCTTTGCTTTATCTAAAGTAATGAATGGCTTTTTTTCCATTGCCGTCCTCCTCTCATTTGGTTATATCATCATAACATAAATATGCAGCGTTTTTCATTGTTCTATACAATTTTCTCCAAGCGATATTTCTTTAGCTTTTCTTAACCATTTCTTAGCAATCCTTCACATTTTCCGGAATCTATGTTACAATGTGGGCATATTGGAGGGTTGCTATGCGAATCCTCCTTCTAAATAGATCTGCACCTGACTATCGGCGCGGGTCTGAAACAATTGCACGGCACAGCAACGCAGTTTCTGCCTTGCTGTTTTCATTTTGTCAGAGAAAATAGAGAAACACAGGAGATGTATTATGTCTATTAAAACGACTGATTCTATGCACACGGCTCTCCGATGCGCGGCTTCTGCCGCACTCGGCGGACTGGTTGCGCTTTCCGGGATTTCTGCGATGGCGCCGGCTGCGTTTGCGGATACAGCCGCTCCAAAGCAGGTTCAGCTGGTTCAGGCACAGACGGATAATTCAACGTCTGACGCGGACAGCTCAAGTTCTGCTCAGCGCACGATCAAGGTAACCTGGGACGCGTCTTCCGGGGCATCGTATTATCGTGTATACACGTCCACCAAGAAGGACAGCGGCTACACGCGCGCGGGCGGCAACTACAAGACAACTTCCGCAGAGGTTTCTGCCGATCCGGGCACAGTCGTTTACCTGAAGGTCCGCGCGTTCAACGGCAGCAAGAAATCCTCTTACTCCGTTCCGGTAAGCTGCTCCACATCAAGTGACGCAGATAACGCGACAAAAGTCACACTCAGCAAGGAGTCACTCAAGATTTATCTGAAACACTCGGCAACGCTGAAGGCAACGGCAGACGGAAATCTGTCCGCCTCTGCGCCGATCCGCTGGTACTCCTCCAACAGCAGCGTTGCCTCGGTATCAACCTCCGGTAAAGTCACCGGAAAAAAGAAAGGTACGGCAACGGTTTACGCTATCGCGCACAACGGTGTCCGCAGCTCCGCAAAGGTCACCGTCCCGGGCGCCAAGATGGTTAAAGTCCCGAACGTCGTCGGAAAATCAAAGACAGCTGCGGTAAAGACACTGAAGAAGGCCGGCCTGAAAGGATCTGTCGGCAGCACTTCTTTTATGACTGCCTCTACCCTGGCAAAGAAGTATCCGTCCTACGACTTCAAGGACGTAGTACGCCAGAGTGCGAGAGCCGGTAAAAAGGTTGCAGAAAACAGCACGGTCAGTGTCTCCATCGCAGATGAAATTCCAGATGAAGGAACTGGTGTAGAAGCAATGGTCCGCTGGGCTGAGGACATCGCGAACGACAACCGGTTCGGATACAGTCTGGGCGTTTATACCTGGCTGAAGAGCGACCGGTTCGACCCGTTCACCGTATCCGGCGCAAGTCTTGATTACGACTGCGCATCCTTTGTCACCGCAGCACTCGCGCACAGCGGCATGGGCGATGATTTTGTCAGAGCCTGTAAAAAACCGCCTATCGTCGGCGGCGTTGTCACCCTGCTGAAGCAGAACGACTGGAAACTCGTAAAAGTAAACGGCAAGAAACCTTCGATCAGCCAGCTGAAACGCGGAGACATCCTGGTCAACCCGTCCTACCACATTGAAATCTACGACGGCGACGGCATGGACGTCGGCGCCCACTGGGACTGGGACGGCAAAACCGGCGATTCAAGCGGTCAGGAAATTAACATCCGCCCGACCAGCAAATTCTCCCACGGCTACACCGCCGTTTACCGTTACTACGGCGATATTGAAGACGATCTGAAAAACTAAACAAAATAGAAATAAATGAAACAATTGTTCGACCGATCGAGCGGACAAATGCTTAATCAGACAATCGATCAATCGGTCGAGCGTTCGAACAGGCAATCGGTCGAATGAACAAGCGGTCGGCCGAACAAACGGTCCAACCGGCCAACCGTCTCACAATTGAAGATTATTTATAATTCACCCCCGCCGGACAGATGCCTGGCGGGGTTTTTTATCTGATGGAAGGCCGCCGTCAGCCTATCCGATGGGAACTGCGTCCGTTCGGAGTGTCTAGTTGTTATTTGTTAAGTATACTGCATACTCACAAAACGGACGCAGATCTATCTGGAAACTTGCTCTTTGTCGACAGCAATCTGCGTCCGTTCGGGATGTTTGAGTAATTATTACGAGGTATACTGTATTACCCCGTTCCGGACGCAGATTCCTCCAGAAACTGGCATGCCGACGGCGGTGTTCTGCGTCCATGCTAGGTAATATAATTATTATACACAAGTATACTGTATCCCTGTAAAACGGACGCAGATCTATCTGGAAACTTGCCCTTCGTCGATAGCAATCTGCGTCCGTTCGGGACATTTGAGTAATTATTACGTGGTATACTGTATTACCTCGTTCCGGACGCAGATTCTTCCAGTAACTGGCCGACCGCCGACAGCGTTCTGCGTCCGTTCGGGATGTTTAAGTAGTTGTTGCGGGGGTATACAGTATACCCAGATGCTTACAACCAGCACGGCACCACACAACATCACATGAATAATGGCTTCCAGATGATTACTGACGCATCTGGAACCACATTAGTAATCCAACACATCAACTACGCCGATTATTTTCCCGTCTCAGTGTTCTTATATTCAAGTTTTTGAGAAAATCAGAACACAAAAAGGAGTTCGGCTTTTTGTGTTACCGTTTTGAAAAACAATCGTGATTTCGGAACACAATTAACGAGCGGACCTTGTTATCGAAAGAGGCTCACTCCTGTTAATAAAACATTTCGTGTAAGGGCATAGACCATTCAGAGCCCACAAAGCAAAATTGCACATAATCACATACAACATTGACCTTGCTCTAAGTGGTGCTATGTTGTTTGTACATATTAGTTCAAGAATTCTTGTACATGATTAATTATGACATAGCACAGAACTGAATATATTGACAGATACCTCCTGCATATCACACTATGTACACATATTAATACGCGAATAACCTCAGAGGTCCCCTTCAACCACAACATCCAGAGAACAGAGTTGTGCGCAATCGATCAAAACTCCTTTTGGTGTTCTGAAATACGTCAATTCCCATTTTTTGATAACAGAAAATGGGAAAGTGCTATTTCCTGCACTCTCAAGGAATGCAGCTTACTGATCCCACCGTGATGAATTTGAACAAGAATGCATAATCGCTACAGGCAAGTCACTCGAAATCATCGAACTTCTGGTATGCACAATTGAATCGAGACTTTTTGATAATCCTCGACATTGTCCCAAACAGAATCACCCGGAATCGGCAGCTCAACATTATGCACAGATAAAAAAGACTTCGGGCATAACCGAAAATCGTTATTCCGGTATGCCCGAAGCTCTCAGCCCACATCTGCCGCTGTACTCCCCTATCAGATGGTACAAGGCAGCATCACCGATCACTGCCGCAGCGCTCATGAAAGCCGGCACATGGCTCATGGACAAATGGCAGATCGTTCACTTCTGCATGACAATATGACAATATGATAATGCTGCAGAATTACGGCATGATATGGTTATATCAGCACTTCATTACTTCTCAAACGGGAAGTGATACGGCAGGTTGAAACGGTCTCTGAGCTCGACGAACTCTTTCTGAACGGATTCTCCTACCGGAACGCCTCTGTCTTTTCTGTATTCCCAGATCAGATGCGCCTTCTCTCCCGGTGTGAAGATGCGGGTTTCACCCGGCGCCTTGGTGGAATTACGCAGGGCGCGGAGAATATCTCCGGTCTTCTTTCTGAATACTTCTTCACCGCTGAAGAATTCCGGGTTCACTACCAGGAAGAAGTGTCCCAGATGATACGGACGCTTGGATCCGTCCGGATTCTTGTTGGTCAGGTCTTTCATGAAAAGTCCGTCAGCGAGAGCAGCACTGAGAATTTCAACAACAGCCGCGTAACCGTATCCCTTGTATCCGGCCAATTCCTCACCGATTCCGCCAAGCGGAGCCAGCGCAGCTTTTCCCTCTGTCAGCGCTTTCAGAATTTCATCGCTGTCTGTCATCGCTTTTCCATCTCTTCCGATAACCATGCCTGCCGGCGTATCCATTCCATTTCTGGCAAAAAACTCAATCTTTCCGCGCTGTGTGATGGATGTCGCGCAGTCCAGAATGAACGGGAACCCTTCATCTGTCGGAAGTGAGAATGTCAGCGGATTAGTACCCATCATATTATCAATACCGAAGGTCGGCGCGATGGACGGGCGCGCATTGGTGCCGGTCACGCCGATCATTCCGCGGTCAGTAGCCATGGTCGTCCAGTATCCGGCAATTCCATAATGAGAAGAATTGCGGATGGCACCCATTGCGACACCATATTTAGAAGCTTTGTCCAGCAGCATTTCCATTACACGGTAAGACGCCACCATGCCCATGCCGTCATGCGCGTCTGCGACAACCGTCGTCGGCGTATCCTTTACGATTTCCAGATCCGTCTTTGGATTCAGAATTCCCGCGTCAATCCGGTCGATGTAAATCGGCTTGAATCTGTTGCAGCCGTGGCTTTCAATTCCTCTGCGGTCGCTCTCCAGCAGCACATCTGTGCAGATCTTTGCATCTTCCTCAGGAACTCCAACCTTCTGAAACGTGTCAATCATAAAATCCTTTACCGTCTCCCATGGGACAAAAGGACGTGTTTCATTGTCAATGACACCATGTTCATCAAACTGATATGCCATAATATTTCCCTCCTGTCATTTTTTATTCTAAATTTGATTTTAGCATAACATGGTGATAAGCGCTATCCATTATTTATCATTCGGTTTTCCCTCCTACCACCTTGCCGGGTATTCTTTGTCATTGGCAGCGGACAAAACGAACACGCAAGGAAATAATATTCTGAACTTTACACTTCTCCCCTATTGCCAACACTTTAACAGAGGTGATAGAATGAACATAACATAAATAATTTTGATGGGAGGAGTTGTCGTGGCTATTTTTGAAGTACCGATTAACGAACAGTATACGCTGAAAGGTTACAATTGGCCGGTTGATTCACCAAAGGCTTTTATCGTTGCCATTACCGGCATGGATGAATATGCAGAAAGATATGATGATTTTTGCAAGATATTGAATGAACACGGATATTCCGTATTTTTCTTTGACCATTTTGGTCAGGGCAGAAATGCAGAGTCCGCGGAAAAACAGGAGATCTGGCCAAAAAATGCCTGGGACATGACACTGAAGGCCCTGCACCGCAAAGTCACCGAGTGCAGCGTCGGTGGAATCCCCGTATATCTGTTTGGCCATTCCATGGGATCCTTTGTCATCCAGGCCTATCTGGAACATTTTCCAGAAACTGCAGATAAAGCCGTAATCATGGGTTCCAACGGTCCGGCAAGAGGAACCTACGCCATGGGCAATTTTCTGTCCGCACTGACAACTAATTCCCACAACTGGGATAAGCCTTCTAAATTCATCAACAAAATGGCTCTCGGCGGATACCTGAAAAAAATCGTCAGCCCAAAAACTCCTCTGGACTGGCTCTCCTATAACGAGGATAACGTCAAATCCTATATCGCGGATCCATACTGCGGCGCGCACAACACATGCGGCATGTACCGCGAATTCATGCGCGGCCTGAATGAACTTTATCGCAAACCGCGCCTGTCCCGGATTTCCGAACGCGAGTCCATCCTGATCGTATCCGGAATCGACGACCCCGTCGGCAACTACGGCCGCGGCCCGATCGAACTCGGAAAGATGTACCGCAAACTCGGCGTCCGCGATGTCCGCGTAAAAATCTACCCCGACATGCGTCACGAAATCCTTCATGAATCCGGAAACGACCATGTCATCTCCGACATCCTGGAATTCCTGGACGAATAAACCCTCTACCCACCATTTCCGCCGCTTTCCCAAAGACAGCGGCGGTTTTTCTTGCCTCTGTCCACCGGATTCCCGCTCCGCAGCACCTCTGTCCAACTGCGTTCTGGAATATAAATTACCACAAAAGAAAATGAGGACGAATTACCGGAAAGAAATAGCCGGGTAAGGGAAATGTAGCTCAGAAATAAAGATGGGCATAGATATACTCAGGTATACTGTATGCCCACTTTTCTTTTGGATTCTTCAAGTTGCCCTCCAGGCACTCATTTTCAGCTCGCTCTCCTGGGCCGAACCAGCATAAGCAGTCCTCATCGCTCCCATATCGCCTAACGGCTCGTGGATCGCGAGAGCTTTCGGGTATTTATACGACACGGCGCATTCCAGTCACATCTCGCTTTGCTCCTGTTCCTGGGCGCCGTTAGCATAAGGCCTTCTCATCACTCGGTCTTCACTGCGTTCGACCTCGTGAGAGCAAGCGCCATTACGACGTTCGGCTTGCCAATCGCGGTTCGCTGCGCTCCCGCTTTCGGGTGCTGCCAGCATAAGGAATCCCCGCTGCTTCTGCTTCGCTTTCGCTCGCAGTCGCAGGGGCAATTCCTCACCGCTCCCGGATATATACGACGTTCGGCTCGCCAGTCGAGCGTCGCTTTCAGCTCGCTCTCCTGGGCCGAACCAGCATAAGGAGTTCCCAGTCATCTGCACGGCGCTTTTTGCTTGTGCAGATGAGGGCAACTCCATTACATTATCATTTCCAGGAATGCGGTGATGCGGGTGTTAAGCTGACCGATGTCGGCCTTGGAGTAGTCGGTTTCGATGCTGAGGTACGGGACTTCTTTCTGGTTGGTGCAGAAGTCGCGGATAGTTGCAGTTTCGATGGCGTAGGTGTGGCAGGCGGAAAGTTCCATGTCGATGACGCCGTCGGCATGATACTGGTCGATCAGGCGGCCGAGCAGTTCGAGACGGTTGTCGTTCGGGGTCATGACGGAGCATCCGATCTGCAGGTAGCGGTCTGCAAGGGCGGCGATCGGGTCGCCGGTGTTTTCCTCTACCAGACGGTCAAAGTTTTTGTAGCCGGAGCAGTTTTCAAAGGCGACTACGACGCCGCCGTTGTCTTCAACTGCGCGGACAACTTTCAAGGTGTCACCGCCCATCGGACATCCGGTGATGACGACGCGAGGCCGCTTTCCGACGTTTCTGCCATTCTTGTATTCTTCTTCAACTTTAGCTCTCAAATCGTCGAGATCCTTGATCAGTTGATTTTTGTCGAACTTAAAGGTGCTGCCGTAAACGGCCTGGAACAGCTCGAGTCCGCTCATCGGTGCCGGGTCTGCCATCATGAGTTCAGAGAATTTTCTCATGGCTTCGCGCTCCTGGTTCTTCAGGTGAATGGCTTCCTCGAGTTTTTCGTCGGTGATTTCAGTGCCGAGGTAATCAGCAAGGTAATCGCGGATCTTTTCAACTTCCTTTCTCCAGAGTTCTGCTGATGTTTCGTCCTGTGCCTGCGGGAGCTGCATGATGTACATATTCTTGAATTTTCCCATCAGTTCATACATTTTCTTTTTGCCGTCGCAGGTGGTTTCGCCGACAACGATGTCGGAGAAGTGGAAGTACGGGCATTTATCTTCTTTCGCGAATCCATAACTGGATTTGATCAGCGGACAAAGGTTAGACGGAAGGTCCTTCTCGGCCGCAGATACGGGCTCGTCGGACATGGAGCAGAGGGAAATCGGCGCTGCGCCTGCTGCCATGGCAATTTCCTGCGGGAAATAGGTGCAATACGATCCGACAACCGGGATTCCCTTATCCTTATATTCCTTAACAGTCAGGAAATTATTTCTTCTTGCTTCACCAAACTCATCAAAGATTTCCGGTAAATCCTTTACTAATTCCATACGTTGTTACCTCCGTAATATTTCCGATCTTATGTTCATCTTTATCTTCTGCGCCCGGCAGCACGGTGAAAGTCTGTTTAGAACAAGTTTTCTCCGTGTCTTCCGCTTTGAATCCCGCATAATGCTGCGTTATTCTGACAGCACTCAGGCACTATCTATTAGTGTACCGCAACTGAACACTTCTTGGTGGTATACCTGTCAACTATTGAAATTATCAATCCAATTTGAAACTATACGGAAGAAGGCCAGCTGCTTAACGGGTATTTTAGCGTCGGGTTGTTGAGTGTACAGTATACTCGGATACTCTCCTTTCTAATTTCAATTTGGACGTAACTCTTATCTTCAAACAGGGTGAATTACTGGTACTCTTGAGTCCAACGCAAAAGTATACTGTATACCTCAGCAGAACTTCTATTTACCACCATTTGGACGCAGTTTCCGGCTCCTATCCGGCCAGTTCCCACGTAATTCTGCGTCCAGATTGCAAGCATACTGTATACCCAAACATAATTTTCCTTTACCACCATTTGGACGCAGTTTCCGGCTCCTATCCGGCCGGTTCCCACGTAATTCTGCGTCCAATTTTGAAGCATACTGTATACCCAAACATAATCTCCCTCTACCACCATTTGGACGCTGTTCCCAGCTCCCTCCCGGCCGGTTCCCAGGTGTTTCTGCGTCCAAATTGTAAGTATACTGTGTACCCAAACACAATCTCTCTTTACCACCATTTGGACGCTGTTTTCAGCTCTCTCCCGGGAGGTTCCCAGGTGTTTCTGCGTCCAAATTGCAAGCATACTGTATACCGCATCGTTTCCTTATTTTTATTTAATTAGGACGCAGTTTTCCTTTCTCAACCGGCAGATTCCCATTGATATCTGCGTCCAGATTGCAAGCATACTGTATACCCAAACACATCTTCCTGTTTATTTAAATCGGACGCAGATTTACAGGAACCTGGAACACCGGAGGCGGGAGCTGCGTCTGGTTTTCAAGTATACTGTATACTTATACCATCTCTTTATTTCCTATTCACCCCTTTATTTCCTATCCATCTCTTTATTCCCTATGCACCTCTTTATTTCTCATTCACTCCTTTATTCCCTATTCACATCTTTATTTCTCATTCACTCCTTTATTCCCTATCCGCCCCTTTATAATTTCTTATCCTTGAAATCTAATCGGACGCAGCTCCCGTCCCTTCATGTGTCCAGTGACTGAAATTTGCTGCGTCCGATATTTTTGTCCGATATTTTCCTTCTTATATACTTATATATTAATGATAGTGTTTCTGGTATTTTTTCAGGAGGTCGTCGAGGCCGGCGAGTTTCTCCGGTTTCCGGTTCTTGCCGGAGTGGTTTCCAGATTTGCCGGAATTACCGTCCCGGCGATTGCGGCTTCCGCGGTTATTCCCGCGGTTGCGGCTGCTGTCGCCGTTACTGTTGCCGTTTCGGCGGCCGGCGCTGTTTGCGCGGTCTGTTACTGGCTGCCGGCCGGCGCGGGAGGCGTTATTCCTTGCCGGACTGTTTTTTGTCGAAGAAGAGACCGTTTCCTGATCCGGGTTCTTCATGGTCAGGGCGATCCGCTGTTTTTTCAGGTCGACGCTGAGGACCCAGACGGTGACGATGTCTCCGACTTTTACAACTTCCAGAGGATGGCTGATGTAGTGGTCGGCCATTTCGGAGATGTGCACGAGGCCGTCTTCATGAACGCCGATATCGACAAAAGCTCCGAAATCTACGATGTTGCGGACGGTGCCTTTCAGTTTCATGCCTGGTGTCAGATCTTCCATACTCAGGACGTCGCTTCTCAAAATCGGCTTCTGGACCTCGTCGCGCGGATCTCGACCCGGTTTTTCCAGTTCGGAGAGAATATCGCGCAGGGTGTAAATGCCGATGCCGAGGTCCTCTGCGAGGCTCTGTTCGGTTACGCCCGCTTCTTTCAGGCTGGAGGCGCGCAGCGGACGCGTTTTTCCGCTGCGGACATCATCCTCGGTGAAGCCGAGCTGGCGCAGCAGTTCCTTTGCCGGTTTGTAGCTTTCCGGATGTACGGCGGTCATGTCCAGAACCTCTTCACCGCCGCGGATCCGCAGGAATCCGGCGCTCTGCTGGAATGCCTTCGGCCCGAGTTTGGAAACTTTCAGAAGCTGCCTGCGGCTGGTAAACGGCCCGTTTTCTTCACGGTAGGCAACGATGTTCTTTGCCACGGTTTTGCTGATTCCGGAAACGTACTCCAGAAGCGCAGCGGACGCGGTATTCACGTCCACACCCACCTGGTTCACGCAGTCCTCTACGACCGCGGACAGGGCGTTTCCGAGCTTTTTCTGATTCATGTCGTGCTGATACTGTCCGACGCCGATGGAGCGCGGGTCGATTTTCACGAGCTCGGCAAGCGGATCCTGAAGCCTTCTGGCCATGGACGCCGCACTCCTCTGTCCGACGTCAAACTGCGGAAATTCCTCCGCGGCCAGTTCACTCGCGGAGTATACACTCGCGCCTGCTTCATTGACAATCGCGTATTCCAGCGGAAGCCCGCTTTCCCGGATAAAATCAGCGATAATCTGCTCCGATTCCCTGGATGCCGTTCCGTTTCCCAGAGAAATCACGTCAACATGCCAGCGCTTCACCATCTTGAGCAGTTCACGCTTTGCCTCCTCTACGCGATTCTGCGGAGCGGTCGGAAAAATTACCTTGGTATCCAGAACTTTCCCGGTCGGATCGACGACGGCGAGCTTGCAGCCAGTACGGAACGCCGGATCCCAGCCAAGCACCGTTTTTCCCGCAATAGGCGGCTGCATCAGAAGCTGGCGCAGGTTCTTTCCGAATACCTCAATCGCGCCGTCCTCCGCTTTTTCAGTCAGTTCGCCGCGGATTTCTGTCTCCACCGACGGCTGAATCAGGCGTTTATAGCCATCCTGAAGCGCTTCACGGACATACGGGCGCGTTGCCGGGCGGCCGATTTCCTCCATTCGCTTCTCCTCAAAACGCTCGACGCCGTCTTCCGGCACCTCCACCTGCACCTTCAAAAATTTTTCCTTCTCGCCGCGGTTGATCGCCAGAACTCTGTGGGACGGAATCTTCTTTACCGGCTCCTGGTACTCGTAATAATTCTCGTACGGGGACTCGGCCTCCTTATCCTTGGCTTCTGACACCACCGTGCCGTGCGCTTCCGCATTCTCGCGCATCCATTTCCGGACTTCCGGATCGTCCGAGAAATCCCCGGCAATGATATCCTCTGCATATTGAACCGCCTGCTCTGCAGTTTCTACATCTTTTTCCTTGCTGATATATTTTGCCGCTTCCTCCATCGGATCCTCCGCACCCGTGTTTTCTTTCGACAAAAAGTATTCAGCAAGTGGAAGTACGCCTTTTTCTCTTGCAATCATAGCCCTGGTACGGCGTTTTGGTTTATACGGGCGGTAGAGATCTTCTACCTGCACCGCCGTCTCCGCCCGTTCCAGTTCCCGGGAAAGCTCCTCCGTCATCTTGCCCTGCTCCTCGATCGACGCCCGGACAACCGCCTTGCGGTCTTCCAGGTTTCTCAGGTACTGCAGGCGCTGATCGAAGGCTCTCAGCACCTCGTCATTCAAACCGCCCGTTACCTCTTTCCGGTAGCGGGCGATGAACGGAATCGTATTCCCGTCATCAATCAGTTCAATCACCGCCTGCGTCTGCTCCGGCCGGATCTTCAGCTCACTGGTAATGATTTTCTGTATATCCATCTGCCATCCTCCTGCATTGACTTACATATTATATGCCCATATGCGATATTCTGTCCGCGCCGTCCCGCATGAAAAAAAATCCTCCGTGCGCTCCGGCGCGTCTATTTATTTTATCGGTTGACGCCGCGCCGCTTCATCTTATGATTTACCGCGCCGCGCGTCTTTTCATCTTACACCCGATGGGCGGGACATGCACGCCTTAATTTCCCGTAAGTCTGGACATCGATTGTGCAAAATGATAAAATCGTTTCATTCACACGCTGCGCCGCGGCCAGGTTCTTCCAGCAAATTGCCAATGCAAGGCCGCCTGCAGTTTACGCTGCGCCGTGGCCAAATGTTCCGGCGAACTGCCGATGCAAGGCCGCCTGCGGTTTACGCTGTCTGCGCTACTCCGCAGGCAGCGCAAGACAGCCCCCGCGGCGCAGCTTGAACATTACATTTATATATTTCATTTATATTCATTTTTTGCATCACACAGAAAGAGAGTTTTTATGCATCAGAAATCATCTTCAAGTGCCAGTATGGCTAATATTTACCATCTGGACGGACGTGTCCCGGTTGGGAAGGCAATCCCGTTCGGCCTGCAGCATGTTCTGGCCATGTTTGTCGCAAATCTGACGCCGATCACCATGATCGCAGCGGCGGCGCATCCGGCTCTGTCTCAGGCGCAGACTGCAATGCTTCTGCAGAACGCTATGTTTGTTGCGGGAATTGCAACGCTGATTCAGCTGTACCCGCATTTTCGCATCGGATCGGGTCTGCCGATCGTCATGGGGATCAGTTTTACGTTTGTTGCAGTGTTAAGTTCCATCGGCGCCGCATATGGCTACGGTGCTGTTGTCGGTTCGGTTCTGATCGGCGGAATTTTTGAAGGCACGCTCGGCCTCTTTGCCAAGTACTGGCGCCGGCTGATCTCGCCGATTGTTGCGGCTACGGTTGTAACATCTATCGGTTATTCACTGTTCAGCGTCGGCGCGCGTTCGTTCGGCGGCGGATACGGCAAGGATTTCGGATCTGCGGAAAACCTGATCATTGCGTCCATCACACTGATTACCTGCCTGCTCTGGACCTGCCTGGTGAAAGGTTACAAGAAACAGCTGTCGATTCTGGTCGGCCTGATTGTCGGCTACATCGTCTCCGTCATTCTCGGCAAAGTCGATCTTTCTGCCATCATGTCGGGAGGAATCATCGCGGTTCCGCATCTGATGCCGTTCAAGCCGGAGTTCCATGCCGGCGCGATCTTCTCCACCTGCATCATTTTCCTGGTTTCCGCGGCAGAAACCATCGGAGACACAACCGCGCTCGTATCGGCTGGCCTGAAGCGCGACATTGAAACCAGAGAAATTTCCGGCTCCATCGCCTGCGACGGATACGCATCCGCGATTTCCTCGCTGTTCGGAACCCCGCCGGTTACCTCATTTTCTCAGAATGTTGGCCTGATCAACATGACCGGCGTCGTGAACCGCTTCACCCTGATGACCGGGGCCTGTGTCATGCTGCTCGCCGGACTCCTTCCGCCGGTCGGAAATTTCTTTGCCTCCCTGCCGTCCTCAGTTCTCGGAGGCTGCACCATCATGATGTTCGGAACGATTCTGACTTCTGGCATCCAGATGATTGCCAAGTGCGGATTCAGCCAACGCAATATTACGATCGCTTCCCTGTCTCTTGCGATCGGCATCGGATTCACGTCCACCAGCGAGACCGATATCTGGAAAGCCTTTCCGCCTCTTGCACAGTCGGTTTTTGCCAACAACGTCGTAGCGGTTGTCTTCCTGATCGCTATTTTCCTGAACCTGGTGCTCCCGAAGGACATGGATATTCAACGCGAAGCGTAATCCGCTTTCCTGCGGCAAAAGTATTACGGCGCAAGGGGAAACGGTCTTGCTGGTTTCCCGGTGCTGCTGCCTTTTGTCGGAAAATATATAACTGAACAAGCTGCTGAAAATGACCGGACGATCTGATCAGGATGCGTCCGGTTTTTATTTATCTCTACAGCATTTCAGTTCTTTTAAGGGCGGTCTTAAGGTTTTGTTAAGAACCTCGCCGTAGTATAGTATATATAAGGGTCACAAGGACCATAGCAGAATTCATATCAGAAAGGCTGACAAATATGAGCAGGGAAAATATTTTAATTGTTGAAGATGACGAAGATATCCGCGAGGGAGTGCGCATTCTCCTGGAAAGCGAGAGTTTTCACGTCGATGAAGCCTCGAACGGCACGGACGCGCTCAAGATGGTGAACGGAAGCACAGACCTGGTGATTCTGGATATTATGATGCCGGGGATTTCCGGGCTGAAGACGTGCGAGGAGCTGCGAAAGACCTCCAATGTTCCGGTGCTTTTCCTCACGGCAAAGTCGCAGGAGTCGGACAAGCTGATCGGACTGATGGCCGGCGGCGACGATTATCTGCCAAAGCCGTTCTCCTATTCCGAACTTCTGGGAAGGGTAAAGGCGCTGATTCGCCGGTATAAGACATATAAAGGAAAGGACGATCCTGAATCCGAGGAAGAAAAATACATTCAGTGCGGAGATCTGCGGATCAACACAAAATACAACGAAGTATCTCGCGGAGAGAAAGAGATCTCGATTTCTGACATTGAATACCGGATCCTCCTGCTGCTGATGCAGCACCGGGGGAAGATCTTCTCCGCACAGAACATCTATGAAAGCGTCTGGAACGAGCCATATTTCTACAACAACAGCAACACAGTCATGGTGCACATCCGGAAACTGCGTATGGCGATTGAACCGACGCCGGAAAAACCAAAGTATATCAAGACCATCTGGGGAAAGGGGTATCGTTTTGAAAATCAAATCCCTGAGAATTAAATCTCTGCGCATGCGGCTGGTGATTATTGTTGCGATCGCCGCCGTTATTTCTTTAGTGGGCACGTTTACCCTGATGCAGGCGGCGGACTATATCCTGGCGGATTACTATACGCATTTTTCCCAGAAGCTGAAGGACCGCAACGCTGATTATGTAGACCATCTTCAGGACTACATCGACAAAAATCACCTGAAATCTACCGACACCAAGGAGATCGCCGCCTGGACCAAGAAATACCCGAATATTTCCGTGTCTATTTACCGGAGCAACTCCACAATCTACGATTCCTATGACCCGGATAATCCGACGAGTTTTGATGACACACTGAACCAGTCCATCAGTTCCACTTATAAGGTAAATTTCAAAGACGCAAAAGGAATCGCGGTTCTGTATGGCCTGCATGACTACCGTGTTTCTAATATTATCGAATTAAGCATCCTCTTTCTCGGATTCCTGCTGTTCCTGCTGATTGTATTCGCCGCGATCAACCGGGAAGTCCGCTACATCCGTCTCCTGCGCGATGAAATCGGCATCCTGGAAACGGGAAATCTGGATTATGAAGTGACCGTGAAAGGGCGCGATGAACTGGCGGAACTGGCAGAAGGGCTGAACGGCATGCGCAGTTCCCTCCGCGACCAGTTTAAACTGGAACAGGACCTTCTGAAAGCTAATAAAAACATGGTCACCAGCATGTCTCACGATATCCGCACACCGCTGACTTCCATCCTGCTCTACACAGAAATTCTGAAGTCGCACCGCTGGAAAACCGAAGAACAGCTCTATGACTACATCGATAAAATCGATCAGAAAACACACCGGCTGAAAAACTTAACCGATCACCTGTTTGAATACGCACTGGTGGACCGGGGCGACCAGAAAGTCCGTCTCTGCAACCCGCAAAACGCAAAACTCCTGCTGTACGACTCACTGTCCGAGGCCGGAGCAACCCTGATGCAGCACGGATTTCAGTGCAAACCTGATTTTCACTGGGACAGCGCCAAAATCCGCGTCAACGAGGACTACGTCGCCAGAATCATGGACAACATCGTCTCCAACATCACTAAATACGCCGATCCCCAGTACCCCGTAACCATCCGCGTAGAAACCTCCGGCAGCCAGGTAATCGTGATTTTCCGCAACCGGGTTCTTTCTCAGTCTGCACAACAGCAGGCAGAGAGCAGCGGCATCGGTCTGCATAACATCTCCAGCATGATGATGCAGATGAACGGCAGCAGCGCTACCAAAACCGCAAATGGCCGGTTCAGCATCGCCCTCTCCTTCCCGCTGGACGGAACCGTTTTGTAAACACTCAGCCTGCCCGGCAGCCGCGGCAGGCTTTTTTTATGCTCGGACAGCTTGAATCCCGCGGCCGCCCCCGTCCATTAACTTCTTTTCCTTCTAATGGACGGGGGTTTCAGGTATACAAACCCGGTGGACGGGTATCCGGGCTGTTTCTGGCGGCCGCCCCCCGGCGACCGCTTAAAATTTCAGCAATTAATAATATCTATTTAAGAAACATTTAATATCTATCTGATACAGTAAGAGAACACTAAGGATTATGACGTGTCTGGCCGCGCAGATGCACATATACGCATACCTGTGCTGACTCGTAGTTCTGGCTGCGTTTCTGTGAAGCACGCATCCGCCTAATATTTTGCATTTCTGGCGGACCGCCGCGGACGGACATGCAGAGAGAAGAAATGCCGAACGCATTTCTAAATAACCTTAAATACGCACTCCATTTAACAGATCGGTGAAGCATCGATGTCACTGAAATAAAATCGATATCACCGAAGTAAAGGAGAAAATGATGAATGTATTAGATACAATCAGAAATATTGCAGAAACGGATCCGGGCCGCCTGGTGTTTTCATCTCGTGACGGGAAGCTGACCTACGGGCAGCTCTGGCAGAAGTCCGGAAGGCTGGCATATAGAATCCGGGAGATGCTTAAGGATGACCATTCTCCAATTCCGATTTACGGACATAAGGAACCGCTTATGCTGGTCTGCTTTCTGGCCGCGGCGCGCGCCGGCAATCCGTACTGTCCGATGGACATGAATATGCCGGCGAGCCGCATTTACAGAATTGCAAATGTGACGGAGAGCCGCCTGGTGCTGGCGTGCCGGGATTTTCCGGAGCCTGATGCGGACATGCAGAACGCACCGGGCGCTGAAGCTGAACCAGATATATATCAAAAGCCGCAGGCTCGCATCCTTTCTGAAGAGGAGATTGAACAGTTCTGCTCGGACGGACCGGAGATTTCACCGGAATTCCAGAATCGTCCTGAAGATGTCCAGTACATTATTTTTACATCCGGGAGCACGGGAAACCCAAAGGGCGTGCAGATCAGCACCGGCGCGCTGGCGAATTATCTGGACTGGTGCAGTCCGCTCACCGGCATGGATAACGGTGTGTTTCTGAATCAGGCGCCGTATTCGTTTGATCTGTCGGTGATGGATCTGTACTGCGCGCTGGCGACTGGTTCCGGGATTGTCTCCGTCGACAAGGCAATGGAACAGGATATGCCGACACTCTTGGATTATCTGGAGAATTCCGGTATTTCATGCTGGGTATCGACTCCATCGTTCGCTGATCTCTGTCTGAGCGATCCGGGATTCAGCCAGAGCAGCCTTCCTCGCCTGCAGCGGTTTCTCTTCTGCGGCGAAACGCTCCGGAACACAACGGCACGGCAGCTGCTGAAGAGGTTCCCGCAGGCAGACGTCTATAACACCTACGGACCAACTGAAAGCACGGTCTGCGTCACCTCGGTACGCATTACCAAGCAGCTGGCAGATTCCAGTGATCCGCTGCCGATCGGCATGGCCAAACCGGGAACAGAAATTCGCATTGAAGCGGAACCGGGAACCAGTGCGGCTCCGGGAGAATCCGGAGAGATGGTGATTATAGGAAACACCGTCGGTGTCGGCTACTTCAAGGAGCCGGACAAGACCGCCGCCAGCTTTTTCCTTGAGAAGGACGGCAGCTACTTCCCATTCCCGGCGTCTCCGGATGAAATTCCAGCCCGTCTTCAGCAGGGATTTCGCCCGGCATACCGCACAGGCGACGCAGGGTATCAGGATGAGAACGGCATGCTGTATTATGAAGGACGCATTGATAAACAAATCAAGTTCCACGGCTACCGCATCGAACTCGGAGACATTGAAAACAGCCTGCTGAAGCTGGATGCTGTCAAGCAGGCCGCCGTCATTCCGAATATGCGGGATGGCCGAATCCGTTTTCTGACCGCCTTCATCGTTCCGGAAACAGGGAGCGGACTGACCGATACATTTGAACACCGAAAAAGCGTCCGCACGGCGCTGAAAGAGCTTCTGCCGGCTTACATGGTGCCGCGTCAGATCCGCATGCTCAGCCGCATGCCGCTGACTGCCAACGGCAAAGTCGACCGGAAGCTGCTGGAGAGTGAGTTATAGACTATGCAGTTATTCAGTGATACAAGTTTTTTTCTGCTGGCTGGGGCTCTGTCAATCCCGGCCATTGTCCTGGGTCTGCGGCAGAAATCCATCCGTTACTACGGATTTGCCGTCACCCTGGTGTTTCTCTGGATCGCCATGGGACACAATATCCGCGCGATGCTCTGGCTTGCAGGATTCACATTCGGAGAATACGCCGCCATACGGATTTACCTTCTCCTGCGCAGAAAATACGGAAGGAACGCACATATTTACCATCTCTTCCTGTTCCTGAGTATTCTTCCGGTGGCGGCAAACAAAGTACTGACTGCCGTTGGAAATCCGTACCACATGTTCGCTTTTCTGGGCATCTCCTATATGTCCTTTAAGGTCATACAGATCATCATCGAAATTTACGACGACGTCATTCATGAGGTCCGGCCATTCGACTATCTGTATCTTCTCTGGTTTTTCCCAACGGTGATGTCCGGTCCGATCGACCGCAGCCGCCGTTTTCAGGCAGATCTGGAAACCGTCCCGTCGCGTCAGGAATACATTGAAATGCTCGGGAGCGGCCTTTCACGGATTCTCCAGGGCCTCGTCTACAAGAAAGTGATCGGAACAGGATTCTACCAGCTGATGCAGTGGTTCGGCATGAAAGACGGATTCAGCCACGCGATGATTTACATGTACTGCTACGGCTTCTACCTGTTCTTCGATTTTGCCGGCTACAGCAGTATGGCCATTGGCTTATCCAGGATTTTCGGCATCAATACCCCGGAAAACTTCAACAAGCCGTTTATCAGCAAGGACATCAAGGAGTTCTGGGACCGCTGGCATATCACCCTGTCCCACTGGTTCCGCGATTTCATCTTTTCCCGTGTGACGATGAACCTGATCCGCCGGCGCTTTACCAGAAACAAGCTGGTCATCGCATCGATCGCGTTCATGATCAACATGGGCATTATGGGATGCTGGCACGGACTGACCGATTATTATATCCTGTATGGTCTCTACCACGGCGCCCTCCTGTCCCTGACCGAGATTTACCAGAAGAAGTCGAAATTCTACAAGAAGCACAAGAAAGACCGCTGGTTCTGTTTCCTGGAGTGGCTGCTGACCTTCCATCTGGTCATGTTCGGATTCTTCTTGTTTTCCGGACGCTTTACCCAGATCGTCTTCGGCTGATTTCAGGGACAAAAAACAACCGCCGCGTTCCGCGGCGACTGCAAGGAGTTTCCGCCGGCAGGTTAGCTTTTGCCGACTGGAAATAGATGAACCTATTATATTGAAAATTACATATTTACGGAGGTATACAATCATGGCTAAGGTAAGTAAAGAAGAAGCAAAGAACTTAATTCTCGATATGCTTGAGGACATCTGCGGAGACGACATCGTCAGAGAAAACCTGGATATCAACCTGCTGGAAGAGGATCTGATCGATTCTCTGGACTACGTCACACTCCTGATGGATGTGGAGGATCAGATCGGCGTCGTTCTGGCGCCTTCTGAACTGAAGCGCGAGGAGATGGATACACCGAATAAGGTGATCAACGTCGTTCTGTCCAGAATGTAACTGCAATCATAGGGAGAAGCTGCCTGTTATGAAAAAACTGAAAGCGTTTCTGATCGCGTTCGTGTTATTCCTTGCTTTTGCGGGCGGACTGCATGCGATTTGTCTGTCAAAAGGCATGAAAACGAGCGACCCGCAGTTCGGAACCTGGTACAGCCAGTATAAGGATATGTCTTACAACGCGCTCGATCAGAACATTACCAAGAAAGATATGTTTGTATTCGGTTCTTCTGAATTCAGACATGGGAGAAATACATCGTTCCATCCGGCCAATTTTTTCCGCGGAACGGACGTGCATCTGATGACCATCGGAGGCCCGTTTAACCAGACGCTGTTCCACACGGTCGCTCTGGGCGCGCTGGAGCCGCAGATCAAGAACCGGCGTGTGGTGATGCTGGTCTCGCCGACCTGGTACCGTACGGCCGGAGGAGTCAGTAAAAAAGGATACGCGCTGCGCTTCTCTGAAACGGAATATGTGGCCTTCCTGAAGAACAAGGATGTCCCGAGATCTGTGAAAACTTATGTAGCAAGGCGTTCAGTCAAGCTGCTGAACGGCTCCCCGACGCTGCAGAATCATGTGCAGCTCTACAATCGCGTCCTGCTGCATATGGGCCGGCTGCATCCGGCCGATCCGCTCGCGTACAGAGCGCTGATGCTGTATCAGAATGATAAAGATATGATTACCACGCGCGCAGCCATGACCTTCCTTCGCGGCCAAGACCAGGCATCCGGTTTTAATAAACAACCGATCGAAAACGGACAGTTTGACTGGAACCACTGGGTCGACAAGGCGCGCCGCGTCGCGGAGAAGAAATCCCACAACCCGTTCTATATGAGCGATCACAGCTGGAAAATGAAATTCCGTTTTGTATATCCGAGGGCAAAAGGTGTGCACAAGAAGAATTCTCTTCTGCAGTCAAAAGAATACGGTGACCTGGACGCCTTCCTGACCATCTGTCAGCAGAACCACATCCGCGCGATGCTGGTCATCCTGCCGATGAACGGTTACTGGTACGACTATACCGGAATCAACTCCCATGAGCGGAAAGCCTTTGCCCGTAAAATCACCAGGATTGCCGGCGGCTACGGCGCAGAAGTAACCGATTTAACCAAATATGACTACACCCCGTTCGTGAACCGCGATGCCGTTCACCCGTGGGGAGAAGGATGGGTGAGAATCAATGAAGCACTCTACAATTTCTACACAGAAAACCAGAACAAGCCCGACATCACAGACACTGCAGGAAACGGAAGCGCCCGTACAGCCGGCACCGTCCGCTGACGCAAAACCAGATAAAAAGAAGACCCTCAGCCAGCGGCTGAAAGCCCTCTTCAAGAACCAGGTATTCCGCTACACCCTGCTCTTCCTGGGCGGCATGATCCTCCTCTACCTCTTTTCCATGTTCGGAGGCATGCTCACCTCCCCGGGATTTACCTATGCGGAGTTTTAGGAGACCTAGCACAGCGACTGGCAAGCCGCACTCATTTCCAAGCGGCGCAGACAGAGCTGATGCAGGTCCCTCGTCAGGGAATCTATAAAACATATTTTTCAAGCCGCCTGAACGCCTCTTTCACCCTGGACAGCGGCAGCGCAAGATTCATGCGGATGCAGTTTTTTCCGCCGAAAATCTCGCCGTCCTGCCAGGCGACACCGACGTCCCAGCCGGCTTTTTTCAATTCCTGCAGGGTCTTTCCGTGTGCTCTGCACCACTCGCTGAAATCGATGAACAGCATATACGTTCCCTGCGGACGGGAAACCTCTGCGCCCGGAATATGATCGTGAATAAACGATACGGCATACTCCACGTTTTCCGACAGAACGGTGCGCTGTTCATCCACCCATTCGCGGCCTTCCGCAGAATACGCGCCCAGAAGCGCGTGCATGGAGAGCACGTTCATGGAATTCAGGTGTGTTCTGCCCAGTTCATTCAGATACAGATCTCTCAGCCGGTCGTTATAGATAATGCTGTAGCTCCCGACCAGGCCGGCCAGATTGAACGTCTTAGACGGCGCATAGAGCGCGATGGTCCGCTGTCGCGCATCCTCGCTGACGCTCTGCGTCGGAATATGATGGTGTCCGTCGAGAAGCAGATCCGACCAGATCTCATCGGAAATGACATAGACATCGTTTCTGCGGTATACCTCCATCACCTGTTCGATTTCCTCACGCTCCCAGACACGGCCCGTCGGATTGTGCGGAGAGCAGAAAATCGCCGCGTGGATATGGTATTTCCGGATCTTCTCCTCCATATCCTGATAATCCATTCTCCAGATTCCGTCTTCATCCTTCTTCAGATTGGAGTGTACGATCCGATACCCGTTGGTTTTCAGCGTATTGGTGAATCCGATATACGTCGGCTGGTGCACCAGAACCGGGTCTCCCGGTCCGCACAGAACCTTCAGGGCTGCAGCCACGCCTCCCAGCACCCCGTTCAGATAATCGATCTGCCCGGCAGTCAGGTTTTCCACCTTGTTACGGTCCCTTTGCCATGAGATAATCGCGTCGTAATACGCGTCCGGCGTCAGATAATACCCGTACGCCGGGTGCCTGGCGCGCTCGATCATGGCCTCCGGAATCGCCGGCACCGTCGGAAAATTCATGTCCGCGATCCACATCGGAATGATGTCAAATCCCTCTTTCGGCGCGTCCGGCGCGAACCCGTAGCCTTCCCGTCCGACACTGTCATAGGCCGCGGCGTCCTTTCCCTTCCGGTCTAAATAACTCGTGAAATCATACTTCATACAGTTTCCCCTCTTCCGTCCGGGAGCCTGCAGCTCCCCGTTCGACAAAACGCAGACGGGCAAGGATGCACCCTGCCCGCCCCGGCAATCTTTTCTTTATTCCGTTCCCGGACTGCTACAGCAGAAAGTTATGTTCTTCCAGAGTCTCGTCCACCTTCTTCAGCAGGTCCGTAATCGGAAGATGCTGAGGACAGACACGTTCACATCCGCGGCACTGAATGCAGGCCGACGCGCGTCCGAATCCATCGTTCACGCTGTTTGCGTAATACTCCTGCTCCGGCGACCAGTCTCTTCCCGGGCAGAGGCTTTCTGTGTTATACAGGTTGAAATAGCGCGGGATCGGAATATTCTGCGGGCAGTGGTTCTCTTCAATGCAGTAGCGGCATCCGGTGCATGGGATCGCAATCGTATTATGGATAATATCCGCGGCTTTCTTCAGCAGATACTTCTCTTCCTGATTCAGCGGCTGGAAGTTCTGCATATAGGAGGTATTATCCTCCAGCTGCTCCATATTCGACATTCCGGACAGCACCACCTTCACCATCGGAAGGCTTGCGGCGAACCGCACCGCCCAGGACGCCGGACTCCAGTCCGGATGGCAGGCGCGCATCATCTGCTCCACCTCTTCCGGAACCTTTGCCAGTGTACCGCCTTTCACCGGCTCCATGACGATAACCGGCTTCTGGTGTTTCTCGCAGACCTCATAGCAGGCGCCGGACTGAATCGCTTCGCTGTCCCAGTCCAGATAATTGATCTGCAGCTGAACAAACTCAAAGAACGGATTCTCCGTCAGCGCCCGGTCGATGTGCTCCGGCGTATCATGGCAGCTGAACCCGAGGTGATGGATTTTTCCCTCTGCCTGCATCTTCCGCGCAAATTCGATCACATGGAACTTCTGCGCCGTCTCGTAATTGGCCTTGTTCATATCATGCATCAGATAGTAGTCAAAATAATCGACGTGCAGGTTCTCCAGCTGTCTGTTAAAAATTTGCTCCACATCATCTTCGCTCTTCAGCATTCCCAGCGGCATTTTACTTGCGATTGTGAAGGAATCCCGCGGGTGACGGTCTACAACGGCTTTTCCGACGGCTTCTTCACTCTTGAAGTCATGGTACATGTACGCGGTATCACAGTAGGTGAACCCTCTCTGGAAGAACCGGTCCGCCATCTGCTCCACCTGCTTCAGATCGATGGAAGCGTCGTCATCCGGATCCGTCTGCGGAAGGCGCATAAACCCGAATCCCAGTTTCATGTCCGGATTCTCTTTCGTATAATTTCTGTCCATATCACACCACCTGTCATAATTTTTGCGATATTGTATTTTCATTTAAAGAAAGGACCGGGCATCTGCCCGATCCTTTCCGGTTTATTCTGCTGACACCCATTCAAGTGTAACATAAAATAAAATCATATTCTATTGTTTACTGTTTCATACATATCAGCAGGTTGATCGTTCGCTATAAATAACGGATCTTCCGCGCGATTACAGCTCGTCTGCGTGGATCCACTTATTGAACTTCTTACCAAACGGCATCAGAAGGATTCCGATAACCAGAATGATAACTGCAAGCAGTCCGTAAGCCTTGATGAAATCGAACTTGTCCATGAAGTTGTACAGCGGTCCGTAGATCAGGCCGGAGAAGAAGATGATCAGCGGCCATACGCCGAGCAGAGTTCCCAGCAGGGACTTCGGTGCGTACTTACTGATGAAGGAGTTGCCCAGAGGGGAGAATACTACTTCTCCGAGTGTCATGAAGAGTGCGGAGAGGAAGATTACCCATACGCCAACCTGACCTTTTCCTTCTTTGGACATAATTCCGCCCAGTGCCAGTACTGCTACGCAGATACCCAGAACGAAAATTCCGAAGCCAGTCTTTGTGAGGAAGGACCAGTCCTTGCCCTTCTTATCCAATGTAGACCAGATCTTCGCAAAGATCGGGCAGAGGATGATGCAGAGCAGTCCGTTTGCAGAGTCAAACCAGGATGTCGGCATCGTGAAGTTTCCGATGTTCCAGTTAGCCCATGCAAGTCCGCCCTGTGAAGTCGGTCCGAACTTATAGTATACAGGCAGGTAAGCCATGTACCATACCAGCCAGAAAATACCAGACAGGATAGTTACCAGAATGATTGCAGTAACACGGTTCTTCTCAACAGATGTGAGCGGAGCCTTTTCTTCTGCAACGTCAGCTTTCTCAGCGTCCTCTGTACGGTTATCAACCAGGAACGGTTTCAGGCCGGCATCGCCCAGGGACTTCTGTCCGATGAGCCACCAAGCACAGTCGATCAGCAGGAATATTCCGCAGACAAAGAACATTCCTCTGTAACCAAGCTTTGTCTGTGTAGCAACGAGTGTCAGGAATGTTGTTCCGCAGAAGGAACCGATGTTTACGAAAGAATACTGCCAGCTGAATACAGTATCAAGGAATTCAGCATCTGCTGCCGGGAACTGACGTCCCTGGATACCGGAAACGTTTCCTTTGAAGAATCCGGTTCCGATAGCGATTACGATGATCATGATGATCAGCATGCCCTTGCCGGTTGCCTTCCATGCGCAGAAATAACCGATTGCCATCAGGATTTCACCCAGCGGCACGAGCTTTCTCGGGCTCAGCCAGTGGTCAGCGATGAAACCTCCGATAACCGGCGTAATGTAAGTAAAAGCTACCAGGAATGAGGAGAACAGAGCTCCCTGAGCCTGGCTTAAACCAAGTCCGCCCTTTGCAGCGCTTACTACCATGAAAATTGCGATGCCCCACTTTGCAGCGTAGTATGCCAGACGCTCAAAGGTGAAGGACAAACTGCAGACGTAGAATCCCATAGGGAACGAGTGCTTTTTCGTCTGTTCCATTGATTCACACCTCCTACGATGTAATGAATGATTGAAAATGAATTGGTGGATGTTTCCATCCGTCTTGTGTCCGCATACCTGTCCGTTTCCCATGGAACCGGATGGTTTATGCATATCACAATTAGACTACAAGTTTATCATAAGCTTGTCACATTGTAAATAGAATTTATGTATAAATAATAAATAGAATTACATTTGCTTATGATAAACCCTAAACAAACCGGCTGAAAGTGAATTTCACTCAAAATAACGTATATTATTTTTCATGCTTTGATAATTATAGCGAACTAATTTTCACTCCCGGCCGGTTACCTACATAAATATTATCTGATTAGTCGTGCTGGTTCAGCCACTTGATCATGAGATCAATGTACTTGTCTGTTTCCTCAACAAAGCACATGTGGTGGGAATGTGTGAACAGCTCCCACTTGGAATCCGGAATTCCGTCATACATGGTCTTGGCAACCAGCGGTGAGCACAGATCCTGAATACCGCTGCAGATGAAGGACGGAATCTTGATCTCATTCAGACGGTCCACATACTCGAAATCGCCCAGTGTGCCGGACGGTACGAACTCATTCGGACCCCATCCGTAGAGATATGCCTCATCGCCGTGCTTCTTCTCTCTGCTCAGGCACTCCGGAGAATCTTCTGTAACCGGATAATCGCAGTATCTTCTCATATACTCTGCAACTGCGGCATCATAAGCCTCGCCGGTGAAGTCCTGTGTCTCCATGGCGTGGTTGATGGCCTTCTGCATATCCTCCGGCATCATCTTAATTCTTCTGATTCCTTCTTCTGCCCAGAGGCTGCTGCTCGGATGGCCGCTGGAAATGATGAAAGATTTTACACCCTTCGGCTGACGTTCGATCGCGTAGCAGATCTGCAGCATGCCGCCCCAGGACTGTCCCAGCATGTGGCACTCATCCAGATCCAGATGCTCACGCAGCGCGTCCAGCTCGTCCATCCAGGTTTCCTTGGTCCAGAGTTCCGGATGTCCGTCCAGATAAGAGTTTCCGCAGCCGATCTGGTCATACATGATCAGCTGACGGTCATCCATGTCTGCGACACAGTCCAGAACTTCAAAATAGTTATGTGTAGATCCCGGACCTCCGTGAAGGAAGACCAGAGGCGCCTTGCCGTTATCCTTGCGCTCTCCGACGATTCTGTAGTATGTCTTGTATCCGAGAAATGGCATATAACCTTCTGTAACCTTTGCCATTTGTTTACCCCCTGTTATTACTAAAGAAGAAAATTCTCCTGACGGCTGCCGCGCATCAGGAGAATTGCAATCAAAACTTAACCTGAAAGTCAGCGGATTCTATTCCAAACTTTCGATTACTCACCATCCGGAACGTCGATGATCTCTTCCTTCGGATAGTGGTTCAGAACTTCGCATCCGTCCTCAGTTACGATGACGATATCCTCGATTCTCACGCCGATTCCCTCGTCATAGAGGTAAATTCCCGGCTCGATGGAGAATGCCTGTCCAACTTCGATGATCTCATCGTTTGCGGAGGAAACATCGCCGACCTCATGGTCTTCCAGTCCGATGGAATGACCCAGTCTGTGTGTGAAGTACTCGCCGTATCCTTTGGAAGCGATGTAGTCTCTTGCTGCAGCGTCAACGTCGCTCATCTTTACGCCCGGCTTTGCTGCTGCGATTCCGCGCTTGTTTGCTTCCAGAACGATATCATAGATTTCCTTCTGTCTTTCACTGTGCTCTCCGATGAATACAGTTCTTGTAATATCGGAAGCATAGTTCTTCCACATTCCGCCGATGTCGAAAATTACGCAGTCGCCGTGCTTGCCCTTGGAATCATCGGTGATGTGATGCGGGTCAGCAGCGCCCTTAGCGTAAGCAGTGATCGGGTCGAAGGAAACATCTGTGAATCCGACTTCCTTGCAGAGCTCTCTGCACTTGTCGTTCAGTTCACGCTCTGTCAGGCCCTTTGCGCACCACGGGATGAGCTTGTCCATAACCTCATCGATCTTGGCTGCGGACTCTCTCATCAGCTGCTTTTCGCCTTCGTCCTTGATCTGTCTAACTTTGTCTACGATTACAGATCCGTTGACGAACTCGCTTCCGCCCTTCAGCTCCATCAGTCTCAGCAGGAATCTGGACGGCCAGTTCTTATCAACACCCATCGGAGCGTTCTTATCTACAAACTGACTCAGAATCTCAACGCCGTCCTCTACGTCGTCATAATACGTCAGAGGAACTCCCAGATCTTCTGTCTGCGGGAACAGTTTGTTCAGCACCAGATGATTGTCGCCGTTTACATTGATGTACAGCGCCAGCATTCTCTCACCCGGAATGATCCACTTACCTGTCAGGTAGAAAATAGATACAGGGTCAGAAATGATCATCTGCGGAAGATTCTGTTCCTTCATCTTCTCAACGATTCTGCTCAGTTTCTTAGAATCTAACATTTTGTTCGCCTCCTGAATATTTATTACAGTACTCATTAACAATATCAATGATACAATTAAGTCAAATAATTGTCAAACATTATGAAGCGAAAATACTGAAAAATAAAAGTATACATGAGCGGAGCCGGATTTTATGCGCTCTCCGCCGGAAATCTCCGCATATGCCCCGTCTGCGGCTTTAATCTTTATTCCCCCATTTTCCAATACTTTCTCCATATTCAGAAAATGTATAATGTAGTTTGTTCTATACTGCGTTCTGTCTCCTTCACCGTGGTACATCCTTTGTTATTTTTCCCAAATTATTAACCCATTATACGTGTTTTTATACCACGTTCTATACCGTAGTCCACACATTTTTTTCTGTTCTTCACAGAAATTTTTCAAAACACACCCTCAAAATCCGAAACTTGTTTCCTCTGTTGTTTCTCCGTTCAGGCAGGGCATTTTTATCCCATCTGAAGGAATATCTTCTTGCTGTTATCCCTTTATCTTGCCGCACTTCCCCGCTCCGGCTATAATGATCTTATCTGTCTGCACGTCCGTATTATTCCATTGCCGTGCGCTGGCACCGTGCAGCATCCGGCAAAAGAAATCCTGCCATAGACTGCAGACGCTACTGCATTCAACCTGATGAAAGGAGTTATTTATGGATATTCATCCTTGCCTGCCAAAAGAAATTCCGGATTATTACCGGATCTGGAATTCCTGTTTTGGTGATTCCTTCGATACCATTATTGAATTTCTGAAGTCCTTTCAGGAAAGCGTACTCGCCTATACGCTGACCGATCATGAAGATGTCCGCGCCGCGCTGACCACATTCTTCATGGGAGACCTGAAGCTCCCGAAAGCCGAAATTCAGGAATCCCTAAGCGGTTCATTTCCGCAAGAAGACCTGCCGGTCAGCATCAGCTACGCCATCGGGACCGATCCGGATCACCGCGGCAGCGGGTACGGATCCGCCATCACCACATTCGCCGCAGAAAAGCAGACAGAAGCCGGATTTCTGTCTGTTCTGTCTCCGGCAGATCAGGGACTGGTGAACTTCTATAAACCGCTGGGCTACGTTCCCTATTTCTATAAAGAGGAACTCACCGCAGACGCAGTTCCCCTGCCGGAGAACGCCGATTCCGATGCCGTACCGGAAGTGCTTCCGCTCCCGGCGAAAGACTATTTCTCGCTGCGGGAGGGTTTCCTCGCGGGCCGCCCGCATATCATCCTGTCAAAGGAAACGCTGGACTATGAAGCCCTCTGCGCCGTCCCGAAAGACGAGCCATATGACGGGTACACACTCACGTCATCCGGGTTCTTCAGATGCTACTCCCCGGTTTCCTGCGTCTTTACGGTCGAGCCCTCTGAACCCGGTCAGCTGTATATTCCTGAACTGGTCACCCAGAACGATTACAGCAGAGATGAAATCACCGCGCTGCTCGCAAGCCTCGCGTCGATGTTCGATAAAGAGACCGCCTTCTGCATGACTCCGGCCGCAGCGGATTCTCCCACGGCCCTGGTCCACGGCATGCTGTATTTTCCGAATCACGCTGATCCGTCATCTGCCGCCGGCAGCGCGGATGGCCCGGGCGAAAATAAAAAAGCACCCGCAGAAAACATTTGCTCTCCGGCCGCAATCGCCGCCGCGGCGCCATCCGGCCTTCCGCCCTGGCTCGGGTTTGCCTTTGACTAAGAGGCATTCACCGTCCTCACCCGGTCAAAAACAGACAGAACCGCAGTACACCCGTTCTTCCGTACCGCAGTCCTGCCTGTTTTCTTTTCTTAAGACAGCCTTACGCCCGCTTCTTCAGCATAATATGGATGATCTCCTTATCCGTATCGGCCATGCCCTCGCGCGCAAGCTCTCCCACATTGTCAATCGTATTCTCTACGCCCTTGGTGACGATTCCGTCTCCGCTGTAGAACTCACTTCCCTGCTTATACATATTCATGCCCAGCAGACCGGCCTCAACTGCAGACGCAATCTTGGCCGCGCAGCTCGCCTTGGCGCCGTCGCAGACGACACCGGAATTGATCGCCAGCGTGTTCACAATGGTATGAGAAATTTCTTCCAGACCGCCGCCGTACAGGTACGTAATTCCGGCCGCCGCGCCTGCGCCTGCACTGGTCGCTCCGCAGTACGCCGACAGACAGCCGATCCCGGTCTTCAAATGAATCGCCGTCAGATTCCCGATAATCAGCGCGCGCAGAAGCTTATCCCTGCCGGAGTTCAGATGTTCCGCATATTTAATGACCGGCAGAGATACCGTAATGCCCTGATTTCCGCTTCCGGAATTGATCACCACCGGAAGTCCGCATCCGCCCATTCTGGCATCCGAACCGGCAGCCGCCCAGGCTTTTGCCTGATTCTGCACCGAATCTCCGTAGGATTCCAGCAGCACCTGGCCGATTCTCGCGCCGTACGGATTTCCCAGTCCTTCACGCGCAATCGCCGTGTTATAGTCAATCTGGCGCTGCAGAGTCTCCTTCACATCCTCCAGATCCGCACGCTCCGCAAACTCCACAATCTCCTCGATGTTCAGCACGCTGTGATCCGTCTTCTGCGGGAACGCGTCCTCTTCATTGTCCTGCTTCACATATTCCGGCGTCCCGTTCTTCTCAATCTGCACCACATTGGTATGCCGGTCGCAGATCAGCACCCTCGCCGACTCCGCGCCGCTGTACACCCGCAGATCGATCTCAAAGACCCGGTCTGTATCCGCTCTCTGTACATCGATCTCGTGGGTATCCAGGTACTCCTGAATTGCCGGAATTTCCTCTTCTTCCACTCCGGCCAGGACCTCCAGCTCCCGGTCCGCCTCACCGGCCGTGATTCCCGCAGCCGCAGCCGCTTCCAGTCCGTGCATGCCGCCCGTATTCGGGACAATCACACTCTTTACGTTCTTAATGATGTTTCCGCTGACGATCACATCCGCGCGCTCCGGCACCTGCCCCAGCGTCTTCCGCGCCAGCGCCGCCGCATACGCAACTGCAATCGGCTCCGTGCATCCCATGGCCGGAACCAGCTCTTCCTTCAGAATATTCACGTACTGCTGATACTTCTTCTCATCCATACTTCTGCCCATCCGTTTCCCTACGATTCAGCCTTCCAATTCAGCTTCTCATTTCTTGTACTTTTTATGTATTTCCGACAAAATTCACCCGCAAGGGAAACTCCTGCTCCCTTGCACCTGTATTTTTTGTCTGCAAAAACAAATTCTATAAATAAACATATGTTCTTTAACACGGAATCAGCAGGGATTCCGTCCTAAACGCAGGCACATAGTAACTGATTCTGCAGTTGTTTTCAACCAAGCGCAAAAGTATGATTATCGCTGCGATGCATTGGAAATTCAACACTTTAAAGTGATGAAACCCAAAAAATCCGGGAGAATCCTGCATCAATCTGCAGGGTTCTCCCGGATGGACCGTTTACTATGTGATGTTCAATTCGTTAAAATCCAGCCGCTATTTTACGACTCTTCTCGCGGAGCGCGCGGTCTTTCCCCAGTTCAGCGAGGTAACACGGATGCCGTACTGGTAGTTGATGGCATGCACGACCTTGCCGTTTCCAACGTACATGGAGAAATGTCCGCTGTACAGGATAATATCTCCCGGCTTCAGATTGCTCAGGGATACACGCTTGCCTGCTGTGGACGGGATTCTGGCTACGTTCAGGCCAAAATGGCGGTATACGGAGTAAATGAATCCGGAACAGTCGGCTCCGTTCGTCAGGCTTGTTCCGCCCCAGCGATACGGGTTTCCGACGAACTTCTTGGCGTAATTGGCGATTTCCTTTCCGCTTGTACCGCTGTAAGTTTTTCCGGTTCTGACCGCTACCGATCCGGTTCCCTTGGTTACAACCTTGGTTTTCGGCTGCGTGGTTTTGGTGGAAACCAGTTCCTTGTCTGTGGTCTCTCCGTTTGTAGTGGTCACTTCATAAGTTTTGACCGTCTTTCCCTTGACTCCTCCGGTGACTTTCTTTGTGGTCTTTCTCATCGCAGAGCTGGTCTTGGTTACGGTATCATACGGAATGGACGTGGTCTTGGTCTCTGTCGATACAATCGTTGTGTCCATTGCGTTATCCTCTACGACGCTGTCACAGAACTCGGATTCTGTATCGACATCGTTTCCGCTGCTTGCCACGCTGGATTTACTCAGTCCGGAGCTTCTCACCTCCAGGGAACTGTCACTGCTGAATGTTACGGACTTTACACTGGAATCGTCTTCTTTGATCTGATTCTTAATTTCATCTTTCAGCTCGCTGGAGGATTTATCCGTCGCTACATAGTATGTAGTGCTTTTCTCTCCATTGCTGGCTACAACCTTGGAAACAGTACTGCTGTTTCCGGTATCTGCATATACGGCCGTCCTTCCGGATGATACCCCGAGGAAAGCCGTTCCCGCCGTTAAAAGAGCGGCGACGCCGAGACATACAGCTGCGTTCTTTCTGCGATTTGACTTTACCTTGCGATTATACATTCGTGAACTCCTTTATCTTCTTAATTCTATCTGTAAGTAATATCTAAAACACTGCACGGGAAATCTTCTATTTCACTCTCCCGTGATCAACTGTTCCTATACTACTTAATTTTTATTAAGAAGTCAACGGAATTCTTAGGTTTTCTTTAGATCTTCACATTTCTTTCACATTCAAGCAGCCCGCAAATCGCATAGATACCGATATATAATCGTTATAATTTCAACACTCTCGCATAATCCTCCCACAGTATTCCAAAGCGAATCCAGTTTCTTAAGAAACTGCACCCGATCACCTTAATTTCTGCAGTCTGAACGTTCTCCGCCTGCATGGTTTACTGATGCTTTCGCTTCTCTGCTTTCCATTTCTTGATCGCTTCCAGCCGCTCCTTATATTTCTTTTCCAGGCCCTGTTCCGTCGGGTTATAGTATACGGTTCCCTCCAGCTTGTCCGGCAGGCACTGCATGTCCGTCAGCTTCTCCTCGGTGTCGTGCGCGTACTGGTACCCGCTTCCGTAGCCCTCCTGCTTCATGAGGCTGGTCACTCCGTTCCGGATGTTCATCGGCACCGGTTCCGCCAGATCTTCCAGGGCGTCCTTCTTTGCTTTCTCATAGGCCACATACAGCGCGTTGGACTTCGGCGCAAGGGACAGATACACAACCGCCTCCGTCAGATGCACGCTGCATTCCGGCATGCCGATGTAATGGCAGGCCTGGTAAGCGGCGACGGCGGTGCGCAGGGCACCCGGATCGGCCATTCCCACGTCTTCGCTGGCAAAACGCACAATCCGCCTGGCCACATACAAGGGATCCTCCCCGGCCTCCAGCATCCGCGCAAGCCAGTATACCGCCGCATCCGGATCAGAATTGCGCATAGACTTATGGAGCGCGGAAATCAGATTATAGTGTTCCTCTCCGTGCTTGTCATACAGCAGCATCTTTTTTCCGGTGCACTGCTCGACGGTCTGACGGATTACGGTAACAGATCCGTCCTCCTCTTCCTCTCCATTCAGAACGGCCATCTCCAGAACGGACAGGGCGTTTCTCGCGTCCCCGTTGGCAAAAACCGCGATTTGTCCCAGAAGGTCATCGGAAATCCGGACGCGGGTGGTCTTTCCGTCGCCGGAGCCGTATCCGCGCGGATCATATAACGCGCGCCGGAGAATGCCTTGCACATCATCTTTTGTCAGAGGATGGAGCATAAAAACGCGGCAGCGGGACAGCAGCGCGCCGTTCACCTCAAAAGACGGATTCTCGGTCGTCGCTCCGATCAGAATAATCGTCCCGCGCTCGACAAACGGCAGAAATGCGTCCTGCTGCGCCTTGTTAAAACGGTGGATTTCATCGACAAATACGATGGTCCGACCGCCGAAACTATGGTTCTGCTCAGCCTCTTTCATGACCTGCCGGATTTCGCGGATCCCGCTGGTAACCGCTGAGAAATTCATGAATTCCGCACGGGTCTGGCGGGCGATGATCTGCGCCAGGGTAGTCTTCCCCACTCCCGGCGGCCCCCAGAAAATCATGGAACTGACCTGGTCATTCTCGATCATCCGCCGAAGCGCCTTTCCCTTCCCGACCAGATGCTGCTGTCCGGCGTACTCATCCAGTGTACGCGGACGCAGCCTCGCCGCAAGCGGCTCCTCTCTTCCCGTATTCTCAAACATGTTTACCTGCCTCATTACTGCCTCCGACACGATCTGAAAATCAAGCTGTACAGAATCCGGTGTTTCTGATATAATACCATCAAACATATGTTCGCGTCAAGTCAGGAGGAAGTCATGCAGAAGAATCATACCTATATCGCCATCGACTTGAAATCCTTCTATGCTTCCGTGGAATGCGCGGCGCGCCGGCTGGATCCACTGAAGACGAACCTGGTCGTGGCCGATGCCAGCCGCACAGAGAAGACGATCTGCCTCGCCGTCTCTCCGTCACTGAAGGCGTTGGGCATCTCCGGAAGAGCGCGTCTGTTCGAGGTGGTCAGCCGTGTGCGGGAAATCAACGCTATGCGGGCGGCCCGGATCCCCGGCGGCCGTTTCCGCGGAGAATCCTCTGACGCGGAGGAACTGCGCGCGCATCCGGACTGGAAGCTTACCTTTATTACGGCGCCTCCTCGCATGGCCGCGTACATGAAGGTCAGCACCGATATCTACAATATATATACGCGCCATATCTCGCCGGAGGATATCCATGTCTATTCCATCGATGAAGTGTTCATCGACGTGACGGGATACCTGAGGACGTACGGCCTGACGGCACATGAACTGACCATGAAACTGATCCGCGAGGTGCTGCATGAAACCGGAATTACGGCCACCGCCGGAATCGGAAGCAACCTGTATCTGTGTAAGATCGCCATGGATATTGTGGCAAAACACAAGCAGCCAGATGAAGACGGGGTGCGGATCGCCGAACTGGATGAGCAGCGCTACCGCCTGCAGCTATGGAACCACCGTCCGCTCCGTGATTTCTGGCGGATCGGCCGGCGCACAGAGAAGAAACTGGCTTCACGCGGAATATATACAATGGGAGACATCGCACGCTGCTCCCTAGGAGCTCCCGGTGACTTCTATAATGAAGATCTGCTGTATAAGATGTTCGGAGTAAACGCGGAGCTTCTGATTGACCACGCCTGGGGATGGGAGCCGTGCACGATCGCGCAGATCCACGCCTACCGCCCGAGATCCAGCAGTCTGGGCTCGGGACAGGTGCTTACGCGCCCGTATTCCTGTTCAGAAGCGCGGATCGTCGCGCGGGAGATGGCGGAACACCTCGCTCTGGATCTGGTCGATGACCGGAAAACCACCGATCAGATGGTTCTGACGATCGGCTATGACGTTGAGAATCTGAAACGGCCAGTCAACGGGAAACTCTACCGCGGGCCGGTGGTCACGGACGGCTACGGACGAAAAATTCCGGCACACGCGCACGGTTCAGAATCCCTGCACGGCCAGACCTCTTCATCCGAAGCCATCGTTTCTGCAGTCATCCGCCTGTTTGACCGGATTGCCGATCCGGATCTGACCATCCGCCGTCTCACCATCACGGCTGAACACACGCAGCCGGAATCCGTAACCGAGGAACAGCGCCGGAAAGCGGCCGCACAGCCTGTACAGCTGAGCCTGTTCGACACCGCAGCAGGAGACGATAAGCACAGGCAGGATCAGGAAGAAGCCAACCGCCTGGAAGAAAAACATCTCCAGGACGCCGTCCTGAAGATTCAGAAGAAATACGGAAAAAACGCCGTCCTGAAGGGAACGAGCTTTCAGGACGGCGCCACACAGAGAGAGCGGAACGGACAGATCGGCGGGCATAAGGCGTAACACATCGACAGCATACCAGCTTTAAAAGTCTGTCAGACAGACGGCAGAACGGGTCAGAAAGGAAGGCATGCATACCATGGAAAATAATGGGAATCCACCACGTCAGAAGCTGAAAAAAACACGGAATACAGACCTCAGCGCTGATCTTGACGCCGGCCATGAAACAGACTTCAAACTCCCGCACGCTTCCGGCCCGGAAGAGGAAACCCTCCGGAAATACGGAGACATCATCGATCTTCCGCACCACCAGTCCAACCGACATCACCACATGACCATGGAAGCAAGAGCCGCGCAGTTTGCTCCGTTTGCCGCACTGACCGGCTATGAGGACAGCATCCGGGAAGCCGGGCGCTATGTCAGCACCCGTCCGGAAAAATCCGAAGAATTCATGCAGGCCCTGGATCATAAAATCCGCGAACTCGCGGCACAGCTTGACCGGCATCCGGTGGTGACGGTGGTCTGGTTCCGGGAGGATCGTCGGAAGTCCGGCGGCTCTTTCCGGACGTACACGGGGATTCCCAAAAAAATATCCTCGCAGTCGAAGGATATCCTCATGCAGGACGGGTTTTCTGTGCCGTTTTCCAGCATCGAGGAACTGGACTGGGAATTTCCGAAACCATGATACCCTCCATTTACTGGAAGCTCCAATTTCAGCTTGAAAATTTACGATTTAAAGTGATAAACTAAAGACAGTTGAGTAGCGATGAGCGTAAGTCCAAACGGAATGGACTTGCGCTTTTTCTTTTGTCTGAAGAAAGGTGTGAAAAATAATGATTTCTACAACCAAAAACCGCAGATGGAAACTGACTGCGGCGATTCTGTCCCTGTCCCTGCTGACGGTTATGGCAGGTGCTGCTGTCGCGCCTGCTCTGGGCCTCATTCAGGACTATTTCAAGGATGTCAATGAGATGTACGTGCAGCTGATTATCAGTATGCCGGCCCTCTTTATTGCCATCACGAACGCGTTCTTTCCGAGACTGGCCGCCGCTTTCAAAGCGCGGACGCTTGTGATAACCGGACTGCTCCTGTACATCATCTTCGGGTGCGGCGCCGGACTGTTTACCAACATCGTCCTGATCCTGATCTGCCGCGCGCTGGTCGGCGTGGGCGTCGGCATTATCATGCCGCTGTCGACAGGGCTGATTTCCTTCTATTTTACTAAGGATAAGCAAGACCGCCTGATGGGTCTGTCCTCCGCGATGAACATGATGGGCGGCGTTGTCGCCACACTGATTGCAGGAGTCCTGGCGGAAATCAGCTGGCAGCACAGTTTTCTGGTATATCTGATGGGTCTGATCAGCATCGTGCTCTGTGCGGTATGGATGCCGAATGAATCCATCGCTTCTAAAGAATCTGCCGGGCCGCACGCGCAGCACCGTTTTCTCACATACTATCCATATATTATTGCAATTTTTCTGGTGATGCTGACGTTCTTCATCTACCCGGCAGATTTTGCTATGGAAGCGGCCAGACAGCACACGATTCCGCAGAAATTCATCGCTGCTGTCATGGCTTCCGGAGACATCTTCGGCTTCTTCGGCGGACTCGCCTATGCCGGCATCCGCAGACATTTAAAAAATGCAAGCAAGTTTACCGCAGCCGTCCTGTTCTTCATCGGGTACGCGCTTCTCGCCCTCTGTCCGAACTGGTTCGGCGCACTGGGCGGATCCTGGTGCATCGGATTCGCCAATGGTGTAGGAATCCCGTTCATCATCTCCTCCGCGTCCATCAAAGCCGGAAAAACAGCAGCTTCCACCGTTATGCCGCTGCTGTCCATCGCCATGTACCTTGCGCAGTTCTTTGCGCCGTTCATCCTCTCCGGCATTGAACAGCTCTTCGGACACTGGTTCACCGGATTCGGCCCGTTCCACGCGGCTATGCTGACCTCGGCGCTGCTGTTCTTCTGGTCCATCACCATCAAGGGCAGCGGAACCCTGCCGCAGCCGCCGCAGATCCACCAGGAGAAAAAGCAGAAATAAGCCAATGGACGGGGGCAGCCGCAGGATACTACCCGATTCCCGTCCACTGGCCTTGTATACACAAAATCCCCGTCCATTCGCCATTTCTCATGCCAATGGACGGGGGCGGCCGCAGGATAACTACCTGATTCCCGTCCACCGGTTTCGTCAACACTTAAGCCCCGGTCTACCGCTCTGTATCGGTACTCTTCGGCGTTCCTGCTTTCTGCTTCTCCAGCTTCGCTTTCTTTGCCGCCTGCTTCTGGCGCATGATCTCCAGGCCGCCTTTGCGTTCCTCGACTTCCGGCACATAATCCTGATCCAGGAAATCGGTGGTGAAACCGTTGCCGTTGATTTCACTTACACTGCTGATCGTGATGAAAGCCTTGTCATCCACGGCCAGCGCCGCGCGCTTGATGGCGTTCAGGTTGCGGCTGGATACGACGCTGTATACGACGCGCTGTTCTTTCTGCATATAGCCGCTGGTTGTATGCATCAGCGTAGTTCCGTAGCCGAGCTGGAGCAGGCGCTCATTCATTTCCGCTGACTTTCTGGAGAAAATCATAATCTGTACGCCGCCCTGATCCATGACGATGATGCGGTTCATGACCACACTGTAAATCAGTGCATAGAGGATGCCGAGGATGATTCCGTTGGTGCTGGTCACCGGAATCTGCAGCAGGAAAATCACTACGTCGCAGACATACAGGATCGGCGCGACTTTCCAGCCCAGTTTGCGGTTCAGAATGATCGGCGGAACGTCCATGCCTCCTGTAGATCCTCCCATTCTGAGCACCAGTCCCAGGCCGACTCCGTCTAACACACCGGCGCAGATCGCCGCGAGCAGCGGATCATTGACCAGATGATGCAGGACCGTGAATTTCTGGAATACTCCCAGACAAAAAGGAAAGAAAAAGGTGCCTACTGCGATTGTGGCCGCGAATTTCTTTCCAAGCATGAGAAATCCGACAACGAACAGGGAAACGTTGATCACCGCAACGGAAATCGTAACGTTAAACCCAAAATAGTAATGCAGCATTCTTCCGATTCCAGTAACACCTGCAACCGTCATATGATAAGGGAGAGCAAAGCATGCCATGCCGAATGCGCTCATTGCGTTTCCAAGCAGAAGCTGGATCGTATCAAGTACAAACTTATGATTTTTTTTCATATATGCCTCCTGTCTGTTTTTCAATTACGCGTGTTCAGCCATCCCATATGGCTGAACTATTTATGGTCTTCAGCATCCCGTGAAGTCCCGGCGGGACTCTATGCGCAGATGCCCGAAGAAGAATTATATCAAACCCGCATATCAATTGGAAGAAAAATCCAGAAGACTGCTCGCAGAATCCTGCATATCAATATAAAACTCGTTTTCTGTCCATGAAAATCCGTTTTCCTTTATGTGGGCGGATGCAAACGCCGCCAGATGTCAGGGCTGTCACTGCGACGCAATGCCTGATTTTTTCTCCGTCTTTACCTTTTCAGGGACAGCGCCGGCTTTCAGCAGGACGTCATACGCGCCGTCTGCCGTGTCCATCGGCAGCGCAATCCTCTCATCGGCCACAAACTGACCGTCTCTGACGCTGCCGGAAAGATAAACGCAGTCGCGGAAAAAGCCGGCAACTTTTGAATCGGCCGGGTGGCGGTAGATTTCAAACGGCTCTGCATACTGCAGGATCCGGCCGTCCATCATCACCGCAGCGCGGTCGGCCATGGACATAGCTTCTTGGCGGTCATGGGTGACGAGAATCGTGGTCATATGGAATTTCCGATGCAGATCTTTCACCAGCCGCCGCATGCCGTCGCGCAGGTGCTCATCCAGCGCGGAAAACGGTTCATCCAGCAGGAGCACTTCCGGACGCGCTGCCAGTGCGCGGGCAAGCGCAATTCTCTGCTGCTGTCCGCCGGAGAGCTGATGCACACGGCGCTTTCCCATGCCCTCAAGCTGCACATCGGCCAGGAGTTTTTCCGCTTCCCGGCGGCGTTCTTCCGCAGACACCCCTCTGATTTTCAGCGGATACGCGACATTTTCCTCTGCAGACATATTAGGAAACAGACGCATATCCTGGAAAACAATTACCGTATTTCGCTTGTGCGCCGGCAGATCCGTAATATCTCGCCCGTCCAGCATGATCCTGCCGGAAGCTGCCGGGCAGATCCCGGCAATCGCCTTGAGCAGTGTACTTTTGCCGCATCCGGACGGCCCGAGAAGAGAGATGAAATCCCCTTCCTCCACATCCAGAAAAAGATCCGGAAGAATGACCTGTTTCCCGATATTCACCTGTAAATGTTCGATGTTTAATTTCATGATTGCTTTCCCCGTTCTATTGATCAACATGAAAGATTCCGGTTCACCCTCTTCAGCGCGCGCTCAAACACAGCGAACACCAGCAGCGCCGAGCCGACGAACACGACGGAATACACGGACGACAGCGCGCGGTCCCCGCTCTGAATGTACGGGACCAGCACCAGCGCGATGGTCTTGATTTTTCCGCCCCCGGCCAGCAGGGTCGTGAAATACTGACTGTATGAAATGATAAACGACATGCAGAAGGAGGACAGGAGTCCCGGAACCAGCTGCGGAAGTGTGACATCGATGAAAGCCCGCCCTGCCGGCGCGCCAAGCACAGCAGCCTGCTCCTCCAGCGCGTTTCCGACAGCAGCGGTCATATCCGTCATGATCGCGTACGCGTACGGCAGTCCGCACACCAGATGGACCAGCACCACACCTGTCAGCGTGTCATTCAGCCCCATGCGAATCAGCGTCACTTGAAACCCCATCGCGAACACCGTCCCCGGCACCACCATCGGCAGGAACTCTGCACCCCGGATCAGGCGGCTCCCCGGCACACGGTAGATTTCTGTCGCCCGCGCCGTCATCGCGGCAATCACAGTAGCCAGCAGCGCAACAATCGCGCCGAGCAGAATGCTGCTCCCCAGGAGACCCTGCAGCGGAGATGAACCAAAGAGCAGTTCTCTGTACGTGCGCCCCGTCCATGTCTTCGGCAGAATGTGCGGCCACGGCCATTTTCCTGTAAACGACCACAGCAGGATCACCGCCGCCGGAACCAGAATCACCACTGCCGTCAAAATCAGCAGAAACCGCAGAAGCCCGCGGCGGCTGGCATCCCTGCGGCTTCTCACCTCTGCACAGGCGCCGCGCCGGCCGCTGTTTCGCTTCGGCACATCCGCAGTATTATATTCAGCTAAACGTCCATTGCCTGTTTTCTTCACGCGCGGCCTCCTCTCTTTTTCAGCAGTCTGTGCATCAGAACCGCGTAGATCAGCGCCATCACGACAGAAAGAATCAGCGTAATCCCATTCATCGCCATGGCATACGGACGATCCTTCAGGTTCGGCGCCTGAAACTCGATATATGTCGCGACCGGAAATGCCTTCGGCTTGGTCGCGCCAAGGAGAAGCGGCACCTCATATCCGCCGAACGCAAAAATAAAGATCATGAGAAATGCCTGCGCGATCGCGGGCATACTCATCGGCAGCGTGATATCCAGAAAACTTCTCAGCGGACTTGCGCCCAGGTTCTCCGCCGCCTCGCCCAGCGTCTCGCCGACGCTCTTCATCAGCGCCAGCGTGAAGTACGCGACAAAAGGCGATTCTTTCCAGATATAGGCAAGGATGGCCCCGGTGTAGCTCGTCCCGTACAGTAAATCCGGAAAACGATTATAATTATGCAGAAGCCCCAGCGCATACAGAATCCGCGGGATGATTCCCGTCTGTGAAAGAAGCGCCACGGTAAACACCGCCACCACCGCATGCGGCACCAGAATCGGCAGCCGCACGACAGTCAGCATGCCTCCGGACGCCTTTCTGCAGCGGATCAGCGCGGCACAGATCACCGTGCCGAGAACCGACGCGATCACAGAAGAAAACACCGCAATCCGCAGGCTGACCAGAAGCGACGCCGCAAAATCCGGACGCCTCAGAACTTCTTTATAGTAATCCAATGTAAAATCCGTAAGTCCAAAAGCCTTAATATATCCCAGCCCCTGCACCATCACGTTAATGACCGCGGCGATTACCGCCGCGGTCACAAGCATAAATGGGATTAAAAGCAGAAACGGGATAACCCGTCTGTTTTTCATGTTTCAAGCACCATTCCTGTTTCATGCGCGCTCCGTCATCAATCGGAGCATGCACTATTTCCCGACAACTTCTTCCGACCAGATCTTTTCGATCACCGGAACCAGGTCCGCCGGCATCTCCGGAACACGGTGCTTCAGCAGTGTATCCTGACTCAGTGTTCCCTGACCCATGTCCACACTGTCAAACTCCTTTTTCTCTGACGTGCTCAGCTTGCTGCTGTCCAGAACCGGAAGAGATTTTACTTCCTTATACTGAGACAGCTGCATCTGCGGCGACAGAATGGCGTTAATCAGCACCTCTGCGCCTGCCTTGTTTGGAGAATCATACGCAATCGCCATGTAACTGGTGTTTCCGATTGTTCCCTTATCAAACACAAACGTCTGGTTCGTCTTGCTGATCAGGCCGTCATCGATGCCTTTTTTCACGGAGAACGGGTTATAGCTCATGTCTAGGACAACAGTGCCATCCTGATACATGGTGTCCAGCTTGGTGGAAGAGTCCGGGAAGGTCTTTCCCTGTTTCCACAGGTACGGATTCAGCTCCCGCAGATACTTGATTGCCGGCTGAATTGCCTTCTTAACCGTTGCCTTATCCGCCTTCATATTCTGGAACTTCTTATATCCGCCGCATGTCTCATAGATAATGTTGCGGACAAATGCGCTGCCCGTAAAGTCCGGAAGCGCAGGATATGTCACCTTGCCCTTGTTCTTTTTGCAGAATTCCAGCAGCTCCTGCGCGCTCTTCGGCGTGTCCGGAGTCACCTTGCTGTCATTATAGAACACGAACTGCGCCTTCGCGTACGGCGCTTCATAGCCCTTGATCGGCTTGCAGAAGTCGTACTTGGTCTCCTGATCATTCAGATCCACATACTTCTTCATATTCGGCAGTCTGCTCGTAAACGGTCCGTACAGCAGTCCGTTATCCTTTGCGGAATAGAAATTCTCGCCGTTGATCCAGATGACATCGATGCTGCCTTTCTTGGCGCCGCCTTCCTTATCGCTGGACAGCTTAGACAGAATATCGTCAATATCCATGCCGACAACCTTCAGCTTGATGCCGTATTTCTTCTGCATATACGGCTTTACGGTTTTCTCCAGCCAGGCGTTTCTGTCCACATCGCCGCCCCAGCCATAGAATGTTACAGTTGTGCCCTTTGCTTTCTTCTCCACCTGTTTCCAGCTCATCGAAGCCAGCTCGTCCTTATTTTCCGAGCTTTTCTTGCTGCTCCCGCATCCGGTCAGTCCGAACGCCGCCGTCGTCAGCGCAAGCACAACGGCCAGCACCAGTGCGATTTTCTTTTTCATAAACTTCTCCTTCTTTCTCGACAAAAAGTAAATGCTGCTGCGCAGCTCCACGCAAGGAGCTTTCCGCATCGGCATCCGTACCCTGCCATTCTTTATCCTCCGATATGCAGAACCTGCTCCGCAGAGAAAATGCGTTCATACACGTGCCGCGTGTACGCACGCCGATCCCGGATCTCAGGAATCCTCACCCCCGTCCGATCTCCCTCTCCCTGCAGCATTCCGGTTCGCAGGGAACGCTCCTCCGGATGGATGCCGCAGACCTGCAGATGGAGATACTCCGGATGAACCGCCTGCGCAGCCGCCATGACATCCCAGCATACAAATCCGTCCAGATCATATGCACAGCGGTAGAACCGGAACCAGTATTCCAGCTCGTTCTCAAGAAAACCAGAAAGCGCTCCGGGATGCCTTTTCACGGCCTCCTGAAACTCTTTTCTTTTAATAAAAGAATGCAGCGAGTTCTGTGCCGTTGCGATCCGGACATCCGTTTTCGCTCTGCATACTGCAAGCGATGCTTCCGGATCGCAGCTCAGATTAAGCTCATTCATTGGTTTTCCGCCGACCAGAAGCGGTTCTGTAATACCGCCCATAAGAGAAAACATGCGGACCTCTTCCCAGAACGTCTGCCGAATGTATGCCGCTCCTTTCAGATTGCTCATCGAACCTGTCGCGATCACGATCAGATTTCCGGAGAATTTTTCTGCCTGTGCGGCCAGAAATTCAGATGCATCATTTCCGGAAGGTTCTGCGTCTTCTGCGCTGTCCGCCCCGCGAAACACAGGAATATCTTCTCTTCCCCACAGTTTCATCAGTCTTTTTGTGTTCTGATAAACTGTCTCCTGCGTGTTATTTCCGTACGCGCAGGTTATGCCTAGGAGCCGGACTTCCGGGCATCCCAGCAGGTAAAGCAGCGCCATGCCGTCATCGACATCACAGCCCGGCACGCCCATTGTATTATCACAGTCCAAAATTACCGGAATAAAATTCACGTATAATCTCCTCTCATTTGACCTGGTCTAATATCCATATACATAAGAATACGCAACTCCCATCTGCAAGTCAATTGAATCTCACATATTCATGTATTGATATTTTCAATATGAAATACGTCATGCATCCGCACATTTTTTCCTCAGCCAGTTTCTTTTTGTCGATAAAATATACTACAATAGCGGAAGAGCACTGCAGAAAGAAAGAGGAAAAAAGCATGAAACATATACTGCTGGACTGTGACAATACGATGGGAATTGAAGGACGTCCGATGGACGACGGGCTTGCGCTCCTGTATCTGGCCGGTTCGTCGGAGATTGCAGATGTTGTCGGAATTGCGTGTAATTATGGGAACGGCACGGTGGAAGAGGTCTATACCTGTACGCAGGAACTTCTGCAAGAGGCCGGACTCAGCTATATTTCGCTGCATAAAGGAAGTGAACAGGGAGAAGACCCGCGAAGTGATGCGGCGGAAGCAATCGTAAAGGCTGCGGATCAATACCCGGGAACACTGCAGTATCTCGGAATCGGTTCGCTTGGAAATCTGTACGGCGCTTATCTGCTCGACCCGGATGTGTTCAGCAAGATTGACCGGATCGTTCTGATGGGCGGAATCACGGAACCGCTGTACATCCACGAGACGACGCCCCTGAATGAGCTGAACTTCTCAATTCATCCGGAGGCGGCCTGCTGTGTGCTGACGCATGGAAAAAATGTCAGCATCATCACGGGAAACAACTGCCTTCCGGTGTCGGAGCTGCCAAAAGATGAGTTTATGGATAAAATGTGCCTGGATGCAAACCCGTCCGGCATGTACATCGCGCAGAAATGCGGATACCGCTTTCATGACAAGGAAGTGATCTACGGCGCGGACAGTTCCTACTTCTGGGACGGCGTTGCGGCGGCATACCTGCTGCACCCGGAGATGTTCGATGATCACCCGACCCCATGCCTGATCAATGAGAAGGACATGAAAACCGGTTTTCTTCACCCGTCAAACGAGGCACACGCAAACTGCACACTGAACCTCCCGCAGGCAAAGAACCGGAAAACCTTTCAGGAAACCTTCTATCAAGGCTGGCTGAATCTGAACATCAATACGCCCGACAAAAATTTTTCCTGCAACGGCGTCTACCTCGACCGGCTTCTGCAGCCATCTATTCTGATTGAGCTGAGCAAGGCGCCGGCGCACGGATTTCTGCTTATGCAGAAGCTGAAACAGGACGGACTGATTGATGACTCTCTGGATCCTGCCGGATTCTACCGCCGTCTGAAAAAACTGGAACAGGAAAACTGCCTGAGTTCCATAATTGACCGCTCTTCCGGAAAGCCGCGGCGTGTGTTCTCCATCACCGATTTCGGGCGCCGCACACTGCTGGCCTGGGAGCGCACACTTCAGAGCTATGACGGGCATATCCAGATGATCCTGAAAGAAATCCGGAAAGTGAAGTAACGCCCCCGTCCATCGGCCTGAATAATTGGCTGTGGACGGGAATTTTGTGTATACAAAGTCTGTGGACGGGATTCTCGGCAATTGGCACGGCCAATTCCCGTCCATTGGCAAAAAAACTCTCTTTAATGAGAGACTGCATTTATAACCGTTTCTCATTAAAGAGAGCCTATCATTTTCTTTTCCGTGCCTTTTCTTCCTCAACTAGTAAGCCAGCACTTCACATCCGTCTTCTGTAACCAGAACCTGAACTTCCCACTGCGCAGACATGCTGCCGTCTCTGGTGTACACGGTCCAGCCGTTTTTCTCGTCGACGGTGATTTCCGGACGTCCGCGGTTGATCATCGGTTCGATGGTGAAGCACATGCCCGGAACCATCAGCATTTCCTCGCCCGGTTTACTGACGTAGCTGACGAACGGATCCTCATGGAACTCGCATCCGCATCCGTGTCCGCCGAATTCCCAGACAACGCTGCAGCCGTTTTCTACAGCGTGGCGGTGAACAACATCACCCATATCGCCCAGTGTCTTCCACGGTTTGACGGCCTTGACACCCAGATCTACACATTCCTTGGCTGTGCGGACCAGATGCTGATTATCCTCAGATACGTTTCCGATCATGAACATTCTGGAAGAATCTGAAAAATACCCTTTATAAACGGTGGACATATCTACATTGACGATATCGCCGTCTTTCAGAATTACGTCCTCTGATGGAATTCCGTGGCATACCTCGTTATTTACAGAAGTGCAGACACTCTTCGGGTATCCCTCGTAATTCAGATCAGCAGGCACTGCACCCGCCTGCGTCACCACATCATACACCAGATCATCAATTTCCAGTGTCGACATACCCTCGTGGATCTGCTCTGCAACCGCGTCCAGAGCGGCAATATTAATCTTGGCGCTTTCCCGGATTCCGGCAATCTCTTCCGGAGTCTTGATAATTGCGCGTTCCGGAACCTCAAATCCGCGTTCCTCAAATTCGTCGATCTTTAAATCAAACGCCATGTGGCACTTCTTGTATTTTTTTCCGCTTCCGCACCAGCACAGCTCGTTTCTTCCCATTTTCGGATTGGTGTATTCCATGATTTATGAGCCTTCTTTCTCTCGATTTCTTCGGGTCAAACAACTTATATTGTATCATGGAACATGCTGTTTTTCTATATGGATTGGCATCGACAAAAGAAATGCGCAAGAGAAAAAGCTGCCATCCTCCCAGGAGAAACAGCAGCTCATAACATTCTTGATTTTTGATTTCGGATTTCTATTCTCACGGGCCTCGACAGAGACGCACAGACTCCTGCAGGTTCTTTACCTGGTCTGCAACCCCCCGTCAATCGTGTTTCCGGCGGCCGGAGCCATGATCACAGGCGTTCCGCGCATATACATCATGCCGCCGTCATTCTGGTTGCTGAACGCCGCGCCGATCAGAAGGCCTGCGCATGCCGCGAGCAAAAACAGAAACATCCGGATTCTCTGCATACGCGCTGCGCGCGCCGTCTCATACTGCCTCAGGGTCTGTCCGCTTTTATGCGTCCGTTCAAACGTGCTGACCGCAATCAGGTTTCTCCTGAACCGGCGAAGCGACGCCGGATCGCTGCTGTGTTTCCACCACATCGTCTTTCCGTGCGCATTGCTTCCGGACTTGTTCCAGCTGGATTTTCTTCCAGTCTGGTAAGAAAGCGGCGGCGTTTTCAGAGACGCGACCTTCATCGTTCCACAGGTCCACAATTCTGATCTCCGCTTCCGCACGCCATAAGTCTGGGTAGATGTCCCGCCTGCAGAAGAGCAGTAGTAAGTCAGTGTTTTCCAGTTTTTTACATAGCGTCCTTTACGTGCTTTATTCTTTTTTCTCATCGTTCCTGCGCGGTGACGCATATTCCCGCCCTCCTTTCTCTTATCGCTGTGCGTGTTTCTCTGCTCCTGTACAGGCATCACATTCTGCTTCCGGTCCGGATACACGTTTTGTAATCCCGGTTCCGGAAGCTCAGCGTGTAATGCAGTTTACTTGTTCAGCAGGCTGTTATGCGTTATGTTCCTTCTTGTCCTCGATCATCTTTTGTCCTGCCTTATTGATGCAGGCCTCCAGGGACAATTTCTCATCCGTGTTCAGAACATACTGGCCGAGGCTGACTCTGAGACGGAATGGATACCCGCTGTCTTTAGCCGCCTGATTGGCTGCATCTTCCAGACGCTCGCCAAAATGGTCGCCGTCTGTTTCTCCCAGGATCAGGAACTCGTCACTTCCATAGCGCATGCCAAAGCAGCCTTCTTCTCCGCAGATTGCCGTAACGCTGTCTGCCAGCATGCGAAGCGCTGTGTCTCCCATCTCATATCCGTAGATCGCATTGATCTCTTTCATGTTGTCCACATCCATAAAACAGAATCGCACAGCTTTTCCTTCCTTGCGCAGACGTTCGAACATCGGCGCCCCAAAGCGCTCCAGACCGATCCGGTTATACAGTCCGGTAAGAGGATCCTTGACATACAGCGTGTGCAGACGGTGGTTCAGCTGTTTCAGCAGGTGCGTTCTGCGGATGTTCTCCATAGCATTTTCCATGAGCATGAGCGTGGTCTGCAGGAAATTAAATTCGATCGACGGTGAACGTCCGTCCAGAACCACATAGCCCAGATGCACCTTATTATAATGCAGCGGACAGAATACCATCAGACGGTTCTCAGACGGGACTCCCTCCGGAAGCATGTTCTTTGCAGAAAACTCACTGTACACATGAGTTCCGTCATGCAGGCTGAACAGGTTGGCATACTCGCCGGACACTGCCATCATTTCTGCCTGGCCGGTATATGCGCCGTCCGGATGTTCACGCTCATACTGGCGGAGATAACCTGCATTGACCATCAGATAAACATTTCTGGCGCCCAGAACCGGAGCAAATTTCTCAAAGGTATCCATGAAATCATTCAGATCTTCTGCGTTCAGCATCGCGCGGTCCATTGCGGACTGCTGCCGATAGTAATTCTGCATGTACAGTTCCTGCTCGTGATAATTCTTTTTCAGGCGCACGATATCGCCGGCATCGTTCGGGCATCCGCAGGACGCGCTGTTGATCAGACGGTGCGGACTGTAGATACAGTCGCTTCCGTTTCCGCCATTGCCCTCAATCCGCTCCTTCAGAACGGTCAGCGCCGTATATGTGATGCCCGGATAATCGCGTTCAATCGTGCAGAGACGCGGCTCATGGAACGCTCCGATCGTCAGGTTATCAAAACCGGTAACAATAATGTCCTCTGGAACACGTACGCCGTATTTCTTCATGCAGTCGCAGAATCCGACCGCCATATCATCATTGCTCAGAATCGCCGCGTCCGGAAGCGACTCGGCGTCATAACCGTGTTCCTGGAGAATCGTCTCCGCTGCGTCCCAGCCGCTCTGCTTGGACCAGGAGCCGTCCAGAATCGTATAATGCTCCGGCCCCACTCCGTTTTCCCGGCAGCCTGCAAGGAATCCCTGCTCTCTGGACTGCGCCTCTTCACTTCTTCTCAGTCCGCGGACAAAGATCAGTTTTCTTGCGCCGTGCGCACGGATGACATGTTCCGTAATCTCCTTCTCGGCTTCAAAATTATCCGTTCCGACAAAGGTCACTCCCTGCAGCTGATAATTAATCGAAACAACCGGAAGGCCGAGTCCCATTGCGTAATCGGCAAATTTCTGGCGCATTTCACCCGGCCAGGATTGATTCCCCTCCAGGATTACTCCGTCATATCTCGTCAAATCCGGTAAATAAAAGAACTCATCCGCGCTGTCCTGCGGGTCTTCGCTTCCGTATACACCGAATTCATCAAAAACGGAAATATTCACATCCGGATTCAGCTCCAAGAACTGCTCCATTCCTTCCAAAAACCGGTTGACCAGCTGATAATTCCAGTCTGAGGTAAAAAAAGCAATATTCTTCTGCATGACCAATCTCCCATTTCTAATTATTTCGCACAATCCTTTCCCATTATCTTACCATATTTTTATGCGATTGCATGTTAAGATTTCTGAATTTCTACAGAAAAGCAGAATAGAAGAAGAAGTTTGTCTCTTATCTAACACATAGAGGGAAATATATTCCGCACAAAAGCCCGGAGCGGCGGTCTGAAACCGTCCGTCTCCGGGCTTTCTTCTCTGTACTCCAGTGTATCTGATTTGTTCCTTTTCTCGCTGAAATACAGGATGCTTCATATTTTATATACTGGTAATCTGTGTCTGCAGAAGGCTGCCGACGGTATCCGCAAACCGGTCGTAGGATCGAATCCGGACAAAATCGCGGTTGTACATTCTGCGAACACCCGGAAGATCCTCATCAGCACCGTAGAAAATGCCGAGCACATTGATCCCGGCCATTCTCACGGCATGAACTTCTGCGGCAGTGTCCTCAACACCGTTATCACCGGCATAATCTCTCAGCACGCCGGCATCGGACTGCATCTTGATCATGTCGTTCGGTTTGGCATCGGAAAGAATGATCAGAATCCGGTGGTCGGCGTGATTCTTTTTAATCAGCCCTGCAGCAAGGCGGACGGCCAGTCCGTCGCGGTTGGCGCCCGTCGTGTAGAACCGGAAAATATTTTTGTTTGCCTCCCGCGGATCGTTGTATCTGCGGTACACGTTCATGATGGTATACCCGTTCATCGCGCAGAATCCCATGACTCTGACCGGAATTCCGCAGCGGGTCAGGCTTTCTGCAATGATATACGCCTGCGCAGACACCATTTCTGTACGATGCACCTGAGAAGTCGAAGAGTCAATCAGGATGTCGACGCTGATATCGCCGGTATCACCTTTAATTTCCTTTTTAAAGACAGTGTCGTCATTCAGATATAGGCCTCTCCATATCCGGCTCGCCTGCAGCTGTCCAGTCGGCGCATTGACGCGCTGTGTCTCCATATGCATCAGGACGGAATTCCGGATGCGGCTGGTCAGACGGTCAATCGTCACCCTGTGTTTCTGCTCCTGCTCATGGAACTTCTCCTGGTTGATGGCTCTCTGTTCCACGGACAGCTGAAGCTGTTTTCCGGCAAACCCCTGCTGGAGCATCTGCGTGTCATAATCCCCGTTTGTGAAATACAGGTGGACATCACGGTGGTTCCCGGTGCAATAGTCTTTCTCCATCTGCCGCATATCCTGTTCCTGCATGATCGGCTTTCCAAAATAGTTCTTGATGTACTCTTTCAGACCTTCGTCGGTCTGCGCAGAGTACTTGGAAAAAGACACCTTCAGATGGCTCTGGTCGACCAGAGATCCGCCGTATTCTGAACGGTGTTCTCCAAAACCGAATGCCATTTTCCGCATCGGTCCCAGGCTTTCCCTTGCTTTTCGCGCTTTGTAGAAAAGGAACGGATGCATGACCGGATTGATCTCAAACTTCTTTTTCTTTTCGCCAGGCTGCGGGCGATGATAGGTAAAGAATTTTGACAATGTCTCTGCAAGATGATCCAGAGCCTGATCAGTATCAAGATCTGCGCCGATCTCCAGCGCGTCCAGAAGTTTTCTGTCAACCAGATCCGGAAGACCGCAGTCCTCACCCAGAGACCGTTTCAGATGGCCCTCAAGCAGCCAGTCTGCACGGCTTGCGTTTACAGACGCGAAGATTCTCGGAATATTCTTCTCTGCGTACTGCCTGCGCAGATACGGAAATACCGGACGTTCATTCTTTTCACGTTCATACGCGCCGTTTTCGAACATAATCCAGAACAAGTTCTCGTACATGCCCTGATCGACCAGTCCATTGAACGTCTTATAGAAATCGTACAGCTTATCCCAGTCATAGTGTTTCCAGATCGCGCCGATGATGCAGTTCCAGTACAGATCGGCGCGTCCGTCCTCGTCATATACGCGGAATCCCGGATCGGCGTCATAATCCTGCGCCGCATTCCAGATCAGATTCAGCGCGCGCTTTTTTTCAAAATCTGTGACTTGCATATCTGCCTCTTATCTTACTCTGTAAAAATCCGGTCTCTGGTCAGATCTCCCGGAAGGCGTACCGAAACCATATCATCCACAAGCTGACGCTCGTAGTCGTCAAAGCACTTGTTCACCATGCCCAGCTCGATGGCGCGCACCGGATCCAGTCCTCTGTCCATCATATGGATGGAAGCCAGGAGTCCTCTTAAGTCCAGCGCTTTGGTTGAGATTTCTCCGCTTTCGCATTTCTTGCGGATTTCCATAAACAGATCAGCGAACTGCTCAGTATACTCTTCTTTCAGGTTCGGGAACTTGTCGCGGATCAGTTTTTTCAGTCCTTCTTTGGTAATGACCGGCATATGGATCACGACAAAACGGGAAGCCAGCGCTTCATTGACCTCTCTGGTTCCCGCGTAGCCGTAGTTCATGGTTCCGATGAACCGGGTGGATTCCTTCAGCTTGATCTTATCGTATCCCGGGACATCGATGAACCGGCGGAAATCCAGTGTGGCGTGCAGAACGGCCAGAGACTCATTCTTGGCCATATTGATCTCATCCAGAACGCCGAATCCGCCCGCTTCCGCAACGCGGTAAATCGGTCCTTTACGCAGTGTGACTTTTCCGTTCTCAAACGTGTCCGTTCCGATCAGAGATGCGGAGTCCGTATTGATGTAAAATGAAATATCCCATTCCGGACGGTGGAAAACATTGGAAAGGCCCTGGGCCAGGACATTCTTTCCTGTCGCCTTGGGACCGTCCAGCAGGATGTTCTCTCCGGCCAGAATCGCTGTAATCGCCTCTTCCCAGACTTCTTTTCCATAATATTTATACTGCGGCACCGGAACACGATCTTCCAGATCCGCGTCCAGTTTATAGTAATTCCTGAAATACTTGATTTCATCAATGATCCGATCGCTGATTCCTTCTTCCTTCAGAAAATCCAGCATTTCATTATGTTCCATATCAGTTCCCCCTTTTACAGCATGTTCTGCCGGATGGATGCTGCCCCCGTCAGAGTTCTGGCGGACGTTCATGTTTCCCGGCGGCTGCGATTCTGTAATTCTGTCATTCTTAAGGCAGAGAGTTAGCAGACAGGCGTCATCCTGCATATATCTGTCCTAATACCTATTCCCTTCATATGCAATATTTAAGCATATTACTGTGTCTGTCTTTCTCCTTGCGCGGTTTCCTTTTGTCCCCTAAGAAAAAGGCCGCTGCAGATGCAGCGGCCTGTAATAATCCGTTATTCAGTTTCCATGCTCACGCACAGCCGCATTCACTCTTATTTCAGGGAATGATCAGCAGCTACACGCTTGTTTCCTGTATGGATAGAAATCGCAATCAGGACAACTGCAGCTACGAAGGAAATGATGTAGGATACGTTCCATGGCAGGTGGAATCCGATCTGCGCGTTGCAGATGTAGGAAACACATACTACGGTGTAGAATGCCAGTGGAATCATCGGCATCCAGATGAATGCCTTCTTCTTGTTGACGATCATCCAGATCATGATGGAGCACAGTGCGAACAGTGCCATTGTCTGGTTGGACCATGCAAAGTATCTCCACAGAATTGCGAATCCGTTTGCATCGAACTTAGCCCAGATCAGGATGAGCAGTGTCAGTGCGTAAATAGGAACAGCCAGTGCAAAACGCTTGCCGTTGGTATCCTGGTTGATGTGGAATGTGTCCGCAACCATCAGACGCAGCGCACGCAGTGCTGTATCTCCGGATGTGATCGGCAGGATAATAACACCAATCAGAGCGATTGTTCCGCCGACGCTGCCCAGGCAGTTTCTGCAGATAACACCTACTACAGATGTAGCAGAGATTGCTGTCATAGTTCCGTTAACGTTCTGGAAGTAGCTCATAACGCCAGTGGACGGGTCCAGCTGGAAGTTGATGCCGCCCTTTGCAGCTGTGAGCTGGAGCATAGCCATTGTTCCTGCTGCCCAGCACAGTGCGATGAAACCTTCACACATCATCATGTTGTAGAAGGTCATGTGTCCTTCATGCTCAGACTTGATAGTTCTGGAAATCAGTGCAGTCTGTGTGGAATGGAATCCGGACAGAATTCCGCAGGCTACGGTTACAAAGAAGATAGGAACAAAGTGTCCAGCCTTGAAGTAAGCGCCATAGTTGAATGCGGATGTGTTCCAGGAATCCCATACGTTAACCAGCGGCATCTGCTTGAAGATCAGTGCAAAGAAGATACCAACTGCAGAGAATACCAGGATGATACCGAAGATCGGGTATACTCTTCCGATGATCTTATCGATCGGGAATACTGTAGCGATCAGATAGTAAACAAAGATAACTCCGTAGATAATCCATGTCTTAGGATCTGTTGCCAGTCCGGAGAAGTGGAATACCTGAGTTGCCGCGATGTCTCCAGGGGTGTAAACGAATACAGCGCCGACCAGGAGCAGCAGCAGGGAAACGAAGATGTTATACACAGTGTATACACCCTTGTTGGTGAACTTTCTGATCATCTCAGGCATCTGCAGTCCGCCCTCGCGTGTGCAGATCATGCCGCAGAAGTAATCGTGGAAAGAACCGCCGAGTACGTTTCCGATAGGAATAGTAATAAGTGCAATAGGTCCAAACAGAATACCCTGGATAGGTCCAAGGATCGGGCCTGTTCCCGCAATGTTCAACAGGTTGATCAGGCAGTTACGCCAAGTCGCCATCGGTACAAAGTCGACTCCGTCCTGTTTTGCATAAGCAGGAGTTTCACGGTCATCCGGCTGGAAAACACGCTCACACAGTGTTCCGTAGAGCGCTCCGCCTACAATCAGGATGACAAGTCCAATTAAGAATGTAGCCAAAAAACTCAACTCCTAACTTTAATTAAATTGTTAATAAATAGAAAATAAATAAATCATGCTTTGAATCGCCCGGAGAAAACGAATGGCTGTATTTTGTATTCCTGAGAACATGTATTATACAGATGTTTCGATAAACCCCAACGCTCCTCAGCTATATCAAATATAAACCATAAACGTATAAAGGTCAAGATCCCGACATCATCCCGTCACACGTTCAACATAAAAAAGCAGGGCCTGTCAAGCCCTGCCTACGATGAATTACTGACATCTCAATGTATTGAAATTCCAACATTCACTATACTTACCCCAACCGCGTTCTATATAAAAAACACTGAAATTTCCGGAGTATATAATTATTTTTTATAGATTAAACATAATTATTTATGAATATATATATGTATTTTGCCAAGCATATCCAGGAGCTCTCCGGCCTCAATCTGGCCGGGAGCGGAAGCCTCCTGCGCGCATCCGAACGTCAGACAGGATCCGTCTGCCTCTCCGGCGATGCGGCTGACTGTTCCGGCCGCGCCCATGGACATCGTAATCAGCAGCTGCTCTGGAAACCGTTCCTTCACTTGCGCCGTTGCACCCATCAGAGTGAACACATCTTCCTGCGACTTCGGCATGCAGGCAAGCTTGGCTGCATCCGCCCCCAGTTCATGCATCGCAGTTAGGCGATTCACCAGTTCTTCCTTTGCCGGCGTGCCCTGAAAATCATGTGAACTCAGCACACTGAAGACCTTTTTTTCTGCTGCCGAAGCCAGAGTCTGCCGTACACGCTCCCGGTTTTTAAAAAACTCAATATCCACAGCGTCTGCAGCCCCTGCGTCCAGCACTTCCTGCAGCATCGTAAAATAACGATCCTCAGTAATCCGGCGCAGTCCGCCCTCCTCTTCCGTACGGAAAGTGAAGAGCAGATTATCCTGCGGCAAAATGCGACGCACAAGGCGAATCGCTCGCGCCGCCGCGCCGCTTTCACCCGCATATTCCAGACTGTCCATACGCAGCTCAATCACATCGTGCGGCACGGCGGCAGCCGCTTCCGCGCTTTTCTCCAGCAAGACATCTGTCTGTCCCATAACCGGAACGCAGATTGCCGGGATTCCATCACCCAATTCCTTATTTCCGATTCGCTTCACAGCTGTTCCTCCCTGACCAGTTCGAGCAGATGTTTCAGCACCTGCTCTTCACTGCCTTTATTCTCAATGCAGTAGTCGGCTGCTGCTCTGTATTTATCGATTCTCCGGTCATATAACTCCAGAATGCGTTCTCTTCCGCTCTTCAGCAGCGGACGGCCTTCTGTGTCCACATCCTTCATGATATCCTCTGGAGAACGGTCGATAAACAGAATGACGCCGGTCTGTCTGTACAGACCCAGGTTTTCTCTGCGTTCCACAACACCGCCGCCGCAGGCAATGACCTGTCCGCTTCCGGACGCGAGATAGCGGCTTGTCCGGATCTCTGCCTCGCGGAACGCGTCCTCCCCTTCCGCAAACAGATCCTTGATCGTGCGCCTTTCCCTCTCTTCCAGGACATCATCCGCGTCATAGAAGGGACGATTCAGTTTTCTCGCCAGCATTTTACCGAAAGTGGATTTTCCGCATCCCGGCATGCCGATCAGCACCAGATTCTTAACTTCTCTCTTTTCCATGTCTTCCATACGTTTATGCTTCCATCTCCTCCGCGATTTCCTGAACAGTACTTTCCGGAATGTCTCTCCCGAGCCAGATTTCCTCTGCCGCAGCAGCCTGCGCGGTCAGCATGTACATGCCATTTCTTGTTTTCAGACCGTGTTCGTTTGCCAGACGAAGGAACTCTGTCTCCTTTGGATTGTAAATCAGATCCATTGCTGCCTGGAAACGAGAGATGATCTCTTCTGAAACAGCAGAACGCCCCATGTTCGGGTACATGCCTACCGGTGTGCAGTTCACAAGAATATCTCCGCTGCGCTGCTCCAGTTCTTCATAGGAAATCAGCTCTCCGCCGTTCTTTTCCAGAAACCTGCGGAACTCATCCTGTCCGTCCTTGTGTCTGGATACCGCCGTCAGAGACGCCGGTTTACGGTCAGCCAAAAACTGCACAACCGCGCGCGCTGCGCCGCCAGTTCCGAGAACGGTGCAGTCCTTTCCTGCAGGATCCGCGCCCATGCCCAGAAGTGAACGCCCAAATCCCGTATAATCCGTATTATATCCGTACAGGCCATCTTCGCGGAACTGAATCGTATTCACCGCTCCAATTGCCTCGGCCTCGGCCGAAAGCCCGGTCAAAAACGGAATCACATCGCATTTATACGGAATCGTAACATTCAGACCGTTATAGCCCTCTGCGCGGAACGCTTTCAGCTTATTTTCAAGCTCTTCCGGTTCAAGCTCCAGCAGTGCATATTCGCTGTCCTTCATATCCAGTTTCTGAAATATTTTCTGATGAATTTCCGGTGAGCAGCTGTGCTGCAGTGTCCGGCCGATCAGTCCCAGTTTCATCTTGCCTGTTCTCCTTTTGTCCGATAAAAAGAAAAAGGCCATTGCGGAATGGCCTTCATCTGAATAGATCGTTCTATTCTCCGCCGACATATTATGATAGTTCACAAAAATATTACGGCTTAATTGTATGGTTAATACAGAAAGTTGTCAAGTTCCTCATTTACATTTCTGCAGATTGCGCCTTCTTCCATTACGCACACTGCTCTTCTGTATTTCCCTCGCTCTGTTCTTTTTCGAATCTCTTCTCCAATGCGGCGTAAACCGGAATTCCGATCAGCATAACTGCAATGCTGCAGACGGAAAGTACAGTCGCTTTCATTCCGGCCAGGAACAGCTGGTCAACAACGACGAATAGTCCGCTCGCGATTGCGATTGCCGGAACTACAGGATACAGCGGAACCTTATAGGTTCTCTTCCACTCCAGATGATCCTTGCGGAGCTTGATGCAGCCGACAAAGCTCAGTGTGTAGAATGTCCAGCAGGCAAATACGGCCAGGTCAGTCAGTGTATTGAACTGTCCGCTCAGGGAATAAATCGCTCCGATGAGGGATACCACATAGATGGCATTGGCCGGAACCTGTGACTTGTTCAGCTTCGCAAACAGCTTATGCTTCGGGAACAGTCCCTCCGCAGCCATAGAATACAGGACGCGGGATCCGGAAAGGACAAATCCGTTACATGCTCCGAATACGGAAATCATGATTCCGACAGCGATGATCTTTCCGCCGATGTCGCCGAACAGCTTGATTGCGACTGCCGCAGCCGGTGCGTCGAGTGCAGCGAGCTGGGATGCCGGAATGACTTTCAGGTATGCGATGTTGATGATCAGGTAGATCGCAGTAATCAGAGATACACCGCCGACAATTGCACGCGGCAGATCCTTTCCCGGGTTCTTCAGTTCTCCTGCGATTGCTCCTACACCTGTCCAGCCCTCAAATGCGAAGAGGATGGATACGAGCAGCATACCCATGGCAGATGCCGGGTTGACGTCATTTCCGATCATCGGACTCATCACAGACTGTGAGCTGCTTCCCTTGGCAAATCCAAAGATGATCAGCAGAATGATCGGCGCAAGTTTACAGATTGTGAAGACAATCTGCAGATTTCCGGCAGCCTTGGAACTGATGCAGTTTACAGCGACCAGAATCAGAATACATACCAGAGCCAGCGGAACAGCGAACTGCTTCCCGAGGAACATCGCCGCCTGATTGCCGAATGCGACGGCCAGCGCGGAGATCATCGCCGGATAAAACAGCAGGACCTGCACCCATCCGCAGACAAATCCAAGACGCGGGCTGTAAATATCACGGATATAGGTAACAATTCCGCCTGTCTTAGGAATCAGAACCGCAACTTCCGCAAAGGTCAGCGCAGCGCAGATGCTGATAATACCTACGACTGCCCACGCGAGGACGCCCATGCCCGGCGCGCCGCCTGTCGTGCTGAAAATAGCCTGTGGTTTAAAGAATACACCGGATCCGATTACACACCCGATCACTGTGGCGAGCGCTGTGCCGACACCAAGATTCTTCTTCAGTCCGTCGGAAGACTGCGCAGGCGCTCCTCCTGCTTTCTTCTCGTCCTTCATCTTATTCTCCCTTCTTCTCTCAATTCCCGCTTTTCAGCCTGTTCCGAATCATGTGTATGAGCGCTTTATCGTATTAACGCTCTGCAGCTTTCGAAACACACAAAAAGAGACTTTGAATGCATATGAAATACCTATATGCCTCAAAATCTCAGTTTATTCGCCTGAAAGCATCACTTCTTCGGCGGCCCGTCAGCCGGCTGTTTTCCTGTTTCTATACAGCCCATCCGCAGACCTTTCCAGAGTCCCATCTGCAATGTGTCCTGGTACCTGAAAGCTTCACACTGTCTGATGGCGCAGACAGCATTTTCTCCATCGGTCTTTCTACCGCTTTCTGTCATTTCTGACCGGTAAAAAATCTTCACATCGCTTCACCTGGATATTCAGTTTTTACTAGAACGCATTACAGAATCTGTTCTGTTTCCGTTCTCCTTAACATCATACTAATGTAAAATGCGCCGCCGTGTCAATAGAAGAAGAGCATGTGTACAATATATATTTTCAATACTGCCGTCTATTTGTGAAATTGTTTGACAATCCCCAAACAATCAGTCGCTAATGCGACTTTCGATGTACTGTTCCGCCGCTTCCTCAATCGTGCTGCAGATATGGAATGTCTGCTTCAGATCCACCCCGCAGCAGATCATGCCGTGATGCGCCATAATACATCCCTTTGCCCTTCCGAGCGCCCGAATCGTATTTCTGGAAAGTGCGTTGGTTCCCGGGCGCGCATAATCTGCAATCCGGATAATGTCACCCACTTCCTCAGCCATACGCGGATTTTCCACTTCCAGAGGCATCCGGGCTGCCGCAAACACACTGCAGTACGTAGAATGCGTGTGGATCACAGCGCCGACGTCCGGACGGTGACGGTAAATTCCGGCATGCAGACCCTTCTCCGAAGTCGGCCGGTTTCCAAAGCGGTCGTAATGCAGGTTTCGGATGGATACGACCACCATGTCTTCCGGCTTCACACGTTCATAGTCCAGCCCGGACGGCGTTACCAGCATCTGATCCTCATTCAGACGAACCGAGAGATTTCCCCAGGTCCCCTGCACCAGCCCGGACGCCAGAAGCCGCTGTCCGTAAACGACCAGCATCTCTCTGCACTCATCTTCAGCCCTCAATATCATCGTCCAGCTCCTTCTCCGATTTTGAATAGCGATATAAATAGAAATTCCGCATCAGCCTGCAGTCCAGTTTTCCGATGTGGCGCGCGCCGCCGATCACTGATGCCTTTATATTCACCTTGGCCGACTTCTCAAGCACCAGAAGCGCCGTATACGCCTCATACAGCGTCCGTCCACAGGTCACCGCATATCTTCCTTTCAGAAGCACGGCGCTGGAGGTCTCAAGTCCGTTCTGAATTTCCCTTACACTGCGGTGAACAATCGGCACCCTTCTTCCGATAATCTGCGCCATATCGTCCAGACATGCTCCAATCGGCTTGCCCGCCTCGATATATTTTCCGACAAAGGGTGTACGCGCAAGGATCATCGCCTTTTGTTTTTTCAGACGCATCAGCGCCGCCGCCTCTACGGTATCCAGCTGATCCAGCTTTCCCGAAACCTCACAGATATCCTCATCGGATATATACCGAAAATCTGTGCCCTTCCTCGTCATATAAATTTTTCCGTCTTTCTTAAAAATAATTCTTGGTGCCGGCCCCGCAGAATACGGCAATTCCGCAATCTTTTCCGCATATTCCGCAATCAGCCCTCTCTGATCCATTTTCATCCACCTCTTCAACCTTCAGAACCACGCTCTGAACGCTTTCTGTACGGAAACCCCGTTTCCTGCCCATCAGCAGTTCATATTTATGCGACATTCACAACATAGTTATCATTATAACCTATGAATGAATATGCGTCCAGGTGCAACACATTACACATTTACCAATATTTTACAACTGCGCGCATCTCTGCAATCAGAGGATTTTGACGCCCATGCTCACCGCAAGCACAATCGCATCGGCAATAAAAACTCCCAGTAATATACTCGGAAGCGCGCTTTTCATCCGCATATCCGCGATGGACGCCACCAGCGCGCCGGTCCACGCCCCTGTGCCCGGCAGCGGAACCGCCACCAGCGCGCACAGGCCCAGCCATTCATACCGTTCCGCCTTCTTTCGGTTCCGTTCCGCTTTTCTCTCGATCCTGTCCAGAATACGATCCATCCGCGGGCTCTTCCCCCGCAGCCATGAAAAAATCCGGCGCAGAAACAGGATGATAAACGGAACCGGCACCATGTTCCCGGCCGCCGCAATCAGAAATGCCGCTCCCGGATCCGCTCCGGACGCAATCGCAAACGGAACCGCTCCGCGCAGTTCCACAACCGGAACCATCGCCAAAAAAAATTCTATAAGAAGCACTCTCATGCACCCATCCCCCAGCAGTTGCGCAAAGGCATTTCTCTGTGTCTGTATCCCGTTACCTCAGCGCTGTTGAACAACGTATCTCTGTTTCATGACTCTTATCTTACCACGAATCTGCATCGCCATTGTTTATTTCCAATAATTCATTTTATTCTAACATCAAACTTCCCCTAATGGAATATCTTTTCACCGACCGCATCCGCGGCGGGACACGCACGTCAACCGCCGCAGATGCAGACAGAGAAACAGCTCCGTGAAACATTCCTGTTTCACAGAGCTGCTGTCTTTATAATCTATTTTAATATCGCGCAAATTGAGTGGAGTATGAAGCGGCTGTACTGCTTCACTCCGTGTGTTCTGCAGATAAACTGCAGAGAATCCTAAGACCCTGAGGCTCTATGAAACTTTCAGGCTCTTGGAAGCAGACGGGCAGAGACGTTTAAAACGGCTGCTGGAATATGCTGCTGCACGCTTATGTCCTCTGAACTGCTTGTCCGACTTCATGAAATATCTGTATGTGTGGTTTCCCGCATCCCATGTCGCGTCTGCGTTATACCATTTTCCGTTTACCTTGATCAGGTTCCATGCATGGCATCCGCCGTTCGCTGTTCCGACGATGATTCTGCAAGGAATGTCTGCCTTGCGGCACATGTCGTATACAAGGGCTGCATAGCCGTTGCAGACAGCTTTTTTATTTACCAGCGCTGCGTAAGCTGTATATGCAGTATCTTTCAGGTTGGAGCTGTAATCGTACTTTACGTTCTTGGTGACGTAGCTGTAGATGCTCTTTACTTTCTTTTCTGTGTTTCCTTTCACAGCGACTTTTCTCATCACGCTGTTCAGCTTATCCTGGTACTCCTGCTCCTGGCTCTTGCTCAGTCTGTAGCTGACCTGGTCGCGGACGTGAATGATATACTGTCCGTTCTGCTCTTCACAGCTGTAGGAGAAGTTATCCCCATTATAGAGATCAAGCGCCGCATAATCGCCGTCTGTGCCGATTCCGTTATCCAGAGCGGTCAGACCGGAAATGCTGGTGGATGAAAACTGATCAAAATCCGACATGCTGCTGAGTTTCAGTGTATAGTCGATCTCCGGATTCATTTCCATCACATTCTGATAGATGTACTGCTGAGCGTCGCTGTAGCTGGTAAATGTATTATCATCTGCATATGCTGCCGCTGCGCTGCCGAACATCATAAAAGCAATAACGGATACAACGAGAATGATGCTTTCTGTGAACCTCTTCAACTCTCTCATTCTTCACACTCCCTTCCTGTAACAGGCAAGGAAGCAAAGCCTGGATCAGTGCCATTGCGCCGTCCGGATTCTTTTCTGTTCGGAATGAACAGGCCGTCTGTCCGCCAGCGTTTCCGCTGTTCAGACACTCGCGCCAATTCACATATTATTTCATTGCACGAAAAAAGACCCGAACGCCTCAAGTTATGCAGCTGGCTGTCATTTCCTTTCGGAAGAAGACCCTGTAGCTTTGCGTCACAGCCTTTCGGCTGCTTTGCCCTTGAAAAAACTTCTGGAACGGATCTGAAAACTAAAACAGCGATCGAAGGTACTCTAAAACACCCACGATCGCCTGTCATTCGTCGTTATCGTCGAACTAATGCAACTGGCTGCCACTCTCCGTTCAGAGAAAGGCCCTTTAGTTTTGCGAACATACCTTTCGGTATGGGTGCCTTTTAATTTTCAACCCTTTTTCCAGTTCCTATGCTATCACGCCACATCAGAAAATGCAATCCCTGATGACAAGAATTATTGTACATTTGATGTATTTTTCACAAACGTGATTTTTCATCAGCAGAAACCTGTAATTCTTGCGGATGCCGCCTGATACGCGCTGCGCGGACAGCAGAACGGCACAGAACACATAGAAAAGAATGGAAACCCTAAATACGCGCGACTCCGCTCTTGCGCGCAGCTTCTGCAACAGCCTTGGCCACAGCCGGTCCCACAGCAGGATCAAACGCCTTAGGAATAATATACTCCGCAGACAGCTCTTCCGGAGTAATCAGGTCTGCCAGCGCCTGTGCGGCTGCCATCTTCATCTCCTCATTAATCTCAGAAGCGCGGACATCAAAAGCGCCGCGGAAGATCCCCGGGAACGCCAGTACGTTATTGATCTGGTTCGGGAAATCAGAGCGTCCTGTGGAAATAACCGCAGCTCCGCCGGCAGCCGCCTCATCCGGGAAGATTTCCGGAGTCGGGTTCGCGCAGGCAAAGATAATCGCATCTTTATTCATGCTCTGCACCATTTCTCTGCTGACCAGACCCGGTGCGGAAACACCGATAAACACATCTGCGCCCTTCAGAACATCAGCCAGCGAACCCTTCTCCATTCCGGCATTGGTCACTTCTGCCATTTCCTCTTTAATCCAGTTCATGCCTTCCGGACGACCTTTATAAATCGCGCCGTGACGGTCTGTCATGACGATATTCCTGAATCCCGCTGACAGCAGAAGCTTGGTGATCGAAATCGCAGCAGCTCCGGCTCCGGAAGTGACGACCTTGACATCCTCTTTCTTCTTTCCGACTACGCGCAGCGCATTGGTCAGACCTGCCAGTGTGATGACCGCTGTTCCATGCTGATCGTCATGGAAAATCGGAATATCACAGCGTTCCTTCAGTTTACGCTCAATTTCAAAGCAGCGCGGAGCCGAAATATCCTCCAGGTTGATTCCTCCGAAAGACTTGGAAATCAGAGCAACTGTATTTACAAACGTATCCACGTCCTTGGAATCCACACAGAGCGGGAAAGCATCCACGTCAGCAAACGACTTGAACAGCACACACTTTCCTTCCATAACCGGCATCGCCGCCTGCGGTCCGATGTCGCCCAGGCCCAGAACAGCGGTTCCGTCTGTAATGACCGCGCACATATTCCATTTTCTGGTCAGGTCATAAGCGCGCTTCTCATCCTTCTGAATTTCCAGGCACGGCTGCGCAACACCCGGTGTGTAAGCAAGGGACAGATCGTCCTTATCCTTTACCGGAACGCGTGAAACAACCTCAATCTTTCCGCCCCACTCACCGTGCAGGCGCAGGGATTCCTTAGCGTAATCCATATTCATCCTCCATCATTTCTCATCCTATAACCATTAATACATACTGTACTATTTTATCCCAACCATTAGAAAACGCAAGCAGTCCGTGCGGATTTCCACAATTCCTCCCCTCCTGTCGTTTCATCTCCCCCTTATTTATGGTATAATGCATGAAAAGTCAACGCGCCCGGCATTCCCCAAAATGCCGCGTATGCGGAAACGTCACAGCCTGGCAAGTTTCCCTTTGTCAGGTTCGTTTCATGTGCAGACAGCAGAACATACACAGACAGAGATTGGAGTTGATTATTCATATGACAGAAACACAGGAAAAAGGGCTGAAGCATCTTATTAACGGCACAGCATGGACGACGTTCGCCGTCATGGGATACCTGATTTACAACCTGATCACCTACCGCCAGCCTGCCATGCAGGGTATCTGGCAGAAAATCGCACAGGTTTGCCTGATTGCTGGAATAATTCTGGGAATCTGGTGCGTTTACGCCTCGATTGACGGGATTCGCACACAATTCCAGGAGAAGAACGAAACCTCCATCAGCAACCGTCAGATCATTATTTTCGGCGCCGCGGCAATCGTCGTCATGGAATTTATTTCACTGGTCGTCATGAAACAGCACCTCACGATGGCGAACATCCTTCTTCCGGTCTGCGTCCTCTGGGGATGCATGGAAACCGCGGTTGTTCAGAAATTTTATGAAATCGACGCGTTTGCGACCCGCCAGACCTCCAAGACAACCAGCCTCATCATCGGAACAACCATCATCGGCATCTTCTGCTCCATTTCCTATCCGATGGCATCTACACGTCTCGGCTACTGGCTGATGATGATTCCGCAGCTGATTATGGCGATCGACATGATGATGATCAACAACATTTTGATTTCTCTGTAGGCCTGGGCCGGCGGAGTTCTCATTCTCATTCAGGGACAAAAAGGACAAGCAAGGATGAAACTGACATTAATCGCAATTACGGCCTTTGGCCTGGAAGCTGTCGCCAGACGGGAAATCGAAGCACTGGGATACCAAGTCGAAAAGACAGAAAATGGAAAAGTAACCTACATGGGCGATGAACGGGCGATCGTGCGCTCCAACCTCTGGCTGCGCACGGCTGACCGCGTCATGCTGAAAATGGGAGAATTCCGCGCAGAGGAGCCGGATGATCTGTTCCAGACAGTTATGGGAATGCCGTGGGAGAACCTGATTCCGCCGGACGGAAAATTCACCGTTCTCGTCTCTACGGTAAAATCTAAACTGCGGAGTGAACCGGTCAATCAGAAAACAGTAAAAAAGGCCATCGTATGCAGGCTCTCCGAGGCATACGGCATCGATCACTTCCCAGAAGACGGCCCGTCCTACACGGTTCGCCTGACACTGCTGAAGGATACCGCCGTGATCGCCGTGGACACGAGCGGTGAAGCCCTGCATAAACGGGGCTACCGTACAGAAGCCGTTCCGGCGCCGATTAAAGAAACTCTGGCTGCGGCGATGATTCAGCTGACATACTGGCACCCGGACCGTCCGCTTCTGGATCCGTGCACCGGCTCCGGAACCCTCGCCATTGAAGCCGCCATGATCGGCCGGAACATTGCGCCGGGACTGAGCCGCCATTTTGCCTCAGAAGAGTGGGATCTGATCCCGGAATCCCTGTGGAAAGAAGAGCGGACTGCCGCATACCAGGCGATCGACTACAGCCGTGAACTGAACATTACCGCCTGCGATATCAGCTCGCACGCCTGCCGCGCTGCAGAGATCAACGCAGAAAACGCCGGTGTCGATGAAGACATCCGCGTGATCAACACCGACATGGCTGCAGTGCTCGATCCGGACAGAGCCGATATCTCTGCGCTCCCGCCGTCCGGAATCATTATCATGAATCCTCCTTACGGAGAGCGCATCGGCGATAAAAAAACACAGGAAAAGATTTTGAAAACCGTATCCGGATTCTTCCGGGCACGCCCGGACTGGTCCGTATTTATGATCACTCCGGATGAAACGGTAGAAAAAGACTGGTTCAAGCGCCCTGCGGACCGCCGCAGAAAGCTCTATAACGGCCACCTGAAAGTCTGCTACTATCAATTTCACGGACAGCGGCCGGAACGTCGCCAGAACGGATGAACGACCGCGCCGGCGGCTTGCACTCAGAGGACTAGCGGATCAGCGCCTTTTTCAGCCGTTTGTACGCAATAAAGGTAATGACTGATACAATTCCGTACTTGATGATATTGAACGGAAAAACAATAATCAGCATCATCGTAAACAGACTGCTGATATGACTGTTAATCGCTGTTCCCATAGCGACAATCGCTTTCAGCGGCATTCCGTAGAGTTTAGAATACAGCGGAAACATGATGAAATAGTCTACAAACACTGCCAGTATGCTGACTGCAAGAGTCCCCAGAAGAAGCGACAGCGCTGCTCTCTTTTTTGACTTTTTCTTGTGATAGAAGAAATATGACGGAAGAATATACATCAGCGCACATACAAAATTGGACAATTCTCCGACAAACGCTGTGTCAGTGCCTTTTATCACGAGTTTCAGAACGATCTTCAGCGCAGCGATACCTGCACCTGCTCCCGGACCAATCATAAATGTGCCGAGGATCGCCGGAAGATCGGAAAGATCTATTTTCATGAACGGCGGAGCAATCGGAATCGGAAACTCCAAAAGCATAAGCACCATACTGATTGCGCCAAACATCGCAATCAATACTGCATTGCGCGTTCTGCGCGTTGTATTGGTCTGTTCCTGATTCATAAATATAATTCCTCGCTTTCTCGTCTGTCTCCCCCATTCCCGCCTGCTTCAGCAGTGCGCGCCGGGCGTTTCTTCATATACGCTGTCTACCTGTAGACTCGATATATCAATAGGGATATATTGAACAGGTTTTCATTATACCATCACACGGATTTCTTATACACATAAAATTTCATGCTCACACGAAAACAGGGAATTCCTTCTTCGGAAATTCCCTGCCTCTGATTATTTATTCCGTTCTGTTTTCTCCCAAAGCACCTGCGCACCCTGGAAGAAGCATACTCTTTTCTGTGCGCGCAGTTACTTCTTGATTTCCATCGTTTTGAAAATCATTCTGCTCTCACCAGTCATGTTATCTGCCATGCCGCCGATCATATTGCTGCGCTTGGATGCCTGAACGATCGCTTCCAGGCGGTTCGTCATATCCTTCAGCTCATTTTCATTCAAAGCTCCTGTAAGTTTCTGAATTCCCTCAGAGTTGAACTTATTCATTCCGCTGCTGAGCGTGTTTGCGCCGCTTGCGAGAGAACCGATTCCGCTGACCAGACTCTGCGAACCTTTATTCAGCTTCTCTGCCCCGGATGCCAGCTGAGCGGCTCCGCTGTTTACCTGCTGCGCGCCGGACATCAGCTGAGAAGACCCGGCAAGAAGTTTTTTGCTCCCGGCGTATGCACTGTCCACACCTGCCGTATATGTCTCTACAGCCTTTACATACGCAACTACAGAGTCAAGAGAAGTGCGGACTGTTTTCAGCTGTGAGGACGCATTCTTTACGGCATCGCTGGATGCTGCCGCGTAGTTAATCAGCGCTGTCGAATTGGACGAAGCGTTCGTCTCCGCATCCTGATATAATGCAGCCGCCTGTACATATTCAGCCGCTTTAGCTGCTGCCTCTGACTCGGACATGCCCTGCTTCTGCAGATAGATTGCCGTTGCGGCTGCCGCAACCTTTTCTTTAGAACTGTTGGTCACGCCAATCTGAGCAACTGCCTGGCTGACGATTTCTCCATTGCTTGTCGCTGCCTGTACGACCTGTGCTTCTTTCGCAAGAGCGCCGGCCTTGGTTACCGCTTCTGTTACACTCAGCGTCTTTCCGGCATTCTTGGACGTCATCATCTGGTTGTACGCCAGCGACATAATCGTATTCTGCGTACTCTTTCCAGATACACCGGCTCTAGTCAGAGCCTCACGGATCTGTGTTTCTGCTGCTCCTGTCGCCTTTCCGGAGATTCCGGTCAGCTGCTGGACATAGTTAGAAGGTGTCAGATTTACCTCCATGGTGATATTCTGCTCTTTCAGGGCCTTGTTGATCTGCGATCCGGCTGTCTTGAACACCTGATTCTCGAGAGTATAGGTTGCCTTGCGGAGTGCCTGGCTGTTAGCGCTGAGCTGTCCCAGTCCCTGATACAGAGAAACGATGCCGCTGTTCAGCTGGCTGCTTCCGCTCGCCAGACGGCCAGTGCCGCTTGCCAGAGAGTTTGCTCCGGACGCGAGCGAAGCCGCGCCGCTCTGCAGAGACTGCGAACCCGCAAGAAGTTTATTTGCGCCGCCTCTGAGCTTATCCGTTCCGTTTACGAGCTGATTGGACGCGTTGCTTAACTGGGTCAGTCCGGAAGTCAGTTCATCGAGTTTTCCCATGCTTCCGCCGGTAATGCTGCTGAGGTTCAGATCACTGAGCACGCCGTCAAGCGCGGCAGTGTATGTTCCGTCAATCTCAAAGTCATCGGTCTTGGCCTTAATCGTCACTTCTTCCGGAATATCCAGCTTATTATTCTTCAGATTTAGATTCTGCTTCATTCCAGGGAACGCTACACCCAGGCAGACCGTGTTGTTTCCATCGTTTACGCTCTTGCCGCTGCTGACTTTGACATCTGTGAAATGCGCATTATCGAGCATAACTCCGCTGGCCATCGTGTACGGGTGATTCAGAGAATACTGCTCGCCGTTCACATTTACAACGTCCACTTTATGAACATCGTACTTAAACTTGATTTCTACATTCCCGGACTTGCCTGCGATCTGGTCGGCGGTCATCCGTTTTCCGTTCAGGAAGTAAGAGACATTGACGCTGACCGGAAGATCCGCGTTGGTTGTACCCTGATAACGGATGTCATCGCCGTTCGCATTCCATGTCAGATTATTTCCGGATTTGCTGTACGTCTCATCACCGGCAGTATTCTTAATCTTTTCCAGGTTGGATTCGTCTTTAATTTTTTTTGATTTCTGTCCGTTGCGGAGCCATTCCGCCACATAAACGTTCTTCTGAACACCGTTTGCGTCCTTGATGACATAGACCGTCTCATCTTTCTGCATCTTTCCGTCGCCGCCGGAAACAGACGGTGTAATCTGCGGATATTCCTTTTCAACCGCTTTCTGCGTCTTCTGCGCAGCGTACGCGCTGTTATCTCTGCTCTTATACAGATCTATTCCCACACAGGTTGTTGTCACGAGCGCTCCGGCAAGACAGAGCACTGCAACTTTCTTTGTTTTACTGTTTAACACTTTGTTCACGTTTATCCCCTCCAGCTATGCTTGCAGCTTACCGCTGTCTTCACGTTTCTGCACGTCTTTTTTTCGAAGACCGATGGTCGTAGCGCAGACCACCTTATCCAGAGCCATCAGAAGAGACGGCAGAACCAGGATTACGCTGATCATACTGATGATTGCACCGCGCGCCATCATGTTGCAGAATGTGCTGATAATGCCGATATCTGAGTACAGTCCGACACCAAATGTCGCGGTAAAGAATCCGAGCGCACTGACGATAATCGACGGAATTGCCGCCGTAGTCGCGATCTCGATGGATGTACGCTTGTCTTTTCCAGACATCCTCTCCGTTTTATACCTCGTTGACAGCAGAATCGCATAGTCTACGGTTGATCCGAGCTGAATCGTACTGATGCAGACCGGGACAATGAACGGCATTTCCAGATGTGTGAATCCGGATATTCCCAGGTTCATGTAAATCGCGAATTCTATGACCGCAACCAGAATGACCGGAAGCGAAGCACTCCGCAGTACAAACAGGATGATCAGGAATACCGCCGCAATGGATATCCAGCTGACGACCTTGAAATCTTTATTGGTAATCTGTATCAGATCCTTGGTCGCCGGTCCTTCACCGATTAGCTTGGCCGTTGGATCATAGGCATGTATAATCGCATTAATCTGGTTGATCTGCCGGTTGCATTCCGGTGTCGAGACTTTATAAGCCGAGTTCACCAGGATCAGCTGATGGCCTTTTGCCTTCAGCGCCGTATCCAGGCCGTCCGGCAGAATCTGTTTTGGAACAGCCTCTCCCATAACAGCATCATAACCGAGTACATTATCTACTCCGGCAACTTTTTCGATTGCTTCCGACATTCCGCGTCCGTCTTTAGCCGGCAGACTGGCGTTGGCAATGATCATATGCGTCGTGCCGATCTGGAAATCATCTTCCAGCTTCTGATTGGCTTTGATGACCGGAGCCTGTGATTCACTCAGGCTCTTTCCGCCGCCTCCCGCAAACATCTTGCTGAAATCGTAGATGACGTTATCCTGTGTATAGCCGTAAATTGCCGGAGCCAGGGCAATCGCAAAAATCGCAATATAAACTCCGTAACGGCTGGTCAGGCCATGAGCCAGCTTGCTCGCGTCCGGGATCAAAGACTTATGACGTGTCTTTTCCAGCAGTCCGCTGAAGAGCAGCAGCAACGCCGGAAGAATTGTAACCGACGCAACAACGCCCAGGACAACCCCCTTGGCCATAACAATACCCAGATCTCGTCCCATCGTGTAGCTCATAAAGCAGAGCGCCAGGAATCCGGCAATGGTCGTAATCGAACTTCCGGTTACAGAAACCAGAGTATCGTTTACTGCGCTTGCCATTGCTTCTTTCCGCGGTTTCCCGTTGTCCAGGTTTTCAATATAACTGTGCCACAGGAAAATGGAATAATCCATGGTAACACCCAGCTGCAGCACCGCGGCAATCGCCTTGGTAATATAGGAAATTTCTCCGAGGAACACATTGGATCCGAGGTTGTATATGATAGCCATTCCAATGCTGATCAGGAACAGGAACGGCGCCGCAAAAGAATCCAGCAGAAGCATCATAGCTGCCAGTGAAAGCAGAACCGCAATCAGAACATATTTACTTTCCTCTTCTTCGCACAGATGTTTCAGATCCTGAACCAGCGCGCTCATTCCTGATACATACGCATCCTTGGTGCATACATGCCGGATCTGCGTCACTGCCTTCAGCGTCGGCTCTGCAGACGTCGATGTATCATAGAACACGACCAGCATGGACGCATTCGGATTATGAATATTCTTCCGGATTTTCTCCGGATACATCGACAGCGGAATGTTCGGGTTGATCACATCGTTCAGATTAACCACTGTATCCACGTGATCGATCTTCTTTATGTCTGATTCCAGCCTGGAGACTTGTTTGGCCTTCATATTCTCCGTCACAACCATGGAAAAGCCGCCCTTCCCAAAATCATGCAGAAGAAGATCCTGACCTTTCATAGTTTCCAGATTCTTCGGCAGGTAAGTCAGCATATCATAATTGATACGCGTAGCCTTGATGCCAAAGACTGACGGAATCAGAAGTACGACCGCAATCACGAGGATAACATATCGGGATTTAACTACTTTCCCTCCGAATCCTTCCATGTATTCCTCCTCTAAAAAACAATTCTTTCATTTAGCATTTGCAATATCTGTATTTGCAGGCGATGAATGTGCATGTCTATTATAAAGAGTTGCAGTAGCAATTACCACGATTTACGGAAAATCACTTTCTTAATTCTTCATTATAGAATCACAAGGCAAAAACATCCCCGACATATTTATTACAGAATACATCCTACCACCGAACTGACCAACCGTCAATATTTTACCTTATTCCATACACATTCGATTTCTATAAATCTATACATCGCCAGAATACCAATGTTTTACCATTTTATACGCTCTCCGGTTTCAAACACATTAAAGTTGACCCAGAGTCAATTCGATGATACGATAAATAGAGCAATTGCGACTATTACCTGACTCGAGAAGAAACAGACTTCATTTGCGAAGAGGACAATCCAATGCCGGAAACAGTACTAAGTAAAAACGAAATCAAAAAACGGAAAAAAAAGAATGCTCTGCTGAACAGCGCTTATGACCTGTTCACGACGGTCGGATACGGAAAAACCACCGTGCTTCAAATTGCGCGCCGCGCAGGAGTCGGAAAGGGAACATTCTATCTGTACTTTAAAGATAAAACCGATATCCGCGATGAGCTGATCGCTGTAAAATCCAGTCAGCTGCTCACACAGGCGGTAAAAGCGCTTCAGGCCAGTTCCGGCATCGACAGTTTCACCGACCAGCTGGTCTTCATCACCGACTACATTATTACTGCCCTGTCTAAGGATATCGCCCTGCTGAAATTTATCTCCAAATCATTAAGCTGGGGTCTGTTCAATGATCCATCAGAATTATCCAGGCGCAATGAGGATGTCATCGATTTCAAGAGTTTCATCATGAACGCCATGGAGCAGCAGGGCATCCATCTCCGCGACCCCCTGCTGCTGATCTATACGATTATCGAGCTGACCAACTCAACATGTTACAATGTCATTCTTCACGGAGAGCCTGTGACATTCAGCGAGTATAAACCGTATCTGTACAACTGCATCCGGCTGATCACAGACGGCGCTCTGAAAGACAGCCTCAACCATTAGCGCCGCGGCTGCTTTTTGTTTATTCATATATACATTTCATTCGCATCTCCTGCTCTCTCTGTCATGATCTCTGGCTTGCCCGAGCAAAATATTGTTTAACTTTACGCCAATATCAAGAATGATATTTCATCTCTATTCAGTTTATTAAAATTGCATTCGATAAATTTTCTTTTGTAAAATAAATATTTATACCTCCGCCCATGTAATTGTAATTTATTGTTATGCATTTTATTTACCCAACTTTATCCCCTCACAAAGATTAGCATTTTGCATACAATGGCAGAAATGCATACCTTTTTTCAATAATTTTGTGTATCGCACACACATTTACCCTTGTAATTTGTCATAGAGTTTGTCCTAGAATACATTATAGAATGCATTCTATAATCATCGTTACGCGAAATTGTCCGAATTATTCGCATCATCTATAACTATTGAAATCACTATTATTCATACTGTAATGAATAAACATACGTCAGACTTTGTCAATTTTTTCCCAGCTTTTTATTGACATCATTAATACCCTTCGGTAGAATGATAGTACATTAACGAACGAAATTTCGGGGGAGTTTCGTTGGCACCCGCCGCCCAGGAAAATTCATAATAGATGCGTATAATTATTCATTCAATCCATAGTCCTGATCAAGTTGAGCCGAATACTGCTGCTCACTCAGGACAATATGGTAAACAGGCAGGCGGCGAACGGCATTTAATTCTAATTATCAAATGTTAGGAGAGCAATTATGAAAGCAAGTGACATCCTGAAAATCATCTGCGTGATTGGTTTTATTTTCGACTTCATCCTGGTTGCCAGAAGCATCCACAAGAAACGTTCCACCGAAGAAGGAAAGGTGCTGTTCCAGCAGCAGAAGAAATTTTTCTTATGGAACGCAATGGTCGGTATCGTAGCGAACTTCTTTGATACCCTCGGTATCGGTTCCTTTGCGACGTCCTCCGCACTGTTCAAGATCAGAGGATCCATTGACGACATCAACGTTCCGGGAACACTGAACGTTGGAGATTCCTTCCCGGTTCTCGCTGAGGCATTCTTGTTCTTCAGTCTGGTTACAGTTGATCCTGTAACACTGATTTCCATGCTCGTCGCTGCGACAGTCGGATCCGCTCTCGGAGCAAACATCGTCACCAAGTGGAACCGTACAACTGTTCGTTATGCAATGGGTATCGGACTTGCCGCACTGGGAATCATCATGGCTTTCAAGACTGCCGACGTTGGCCCGTTCGGAGAAACAGGAACAGCAACCGCACTCCACGGATCCAAGCTCGTTATCGGTATCGTCTGCAACTTTGTACTCGGCGCCCTGATGAATGTCGGTGTTGGACTTTATGCACCGTGCATGGCTCTGGTTGCACTGCTCGGCATGAACGTACAGGCTGCATTCCCGATCATGATGGGAAGCTGCGCGTACCTGATGGCATTCGGAAATACTCCGGTATTTGTTAAGCAGTCCCGTTACGACATGATCGGCGTTATCACACAGGGAATCTTCGGATGCGTCGGCGTTATCATCGCTTACGTATTTGTAAAGAGCCTGCCGCTCAAGGTTCTGACAATCCTGGTGGTCTGTGTCGTACTCTTCACTTCTGTTCTGTTCCTCAGAGACGGAATCAAGGACACCAAGGCAAAGAGAGCCGACACAGCAGCTTAATGAAAAACGATATTAACTTTTGTCCATAACAAGCAGAGAGAGTTCCTCGCGGAGCTCTCTTTTTTTGTGTCACAGGCCCCCGCATATCTTTCCGCTTTCACCTCTTATTTCCTCACTCACGTTCCGCGGCCGCCGCGCGTCGAACCTCTTGCCGCGTGTGCCCTTTGCCCCGGGACAAAAGAAAAACCGCAAGGGAATTCCCTGTACGGTTGATCTGTCGATGTTCAGTTTCCACACGGAAATGGTGCTTCCCGTCTGTTTCTACTCCGTTGTCCCGCGTCCGCGGTCGTTCTTGCGCATATCCATTTTCAGCCGGACAAGCGCCTTGCGGCAGTCGAGCTTGTTCATGTTATTCTCGCCCAGAACCGTCGTCTCCGTGCCTTCCTCACTCTTATTGGTGTCAATGATATTGCCGAGATAATCGTTGGTCACGACGAACTGCGCCGTGCGTCCCGAGAAATGCAGTCCCGCGACAGAAATGCCCCGGCGTCCGAGCTGCTCGCAGGTATTGGTGAAATCTACGTCACTGTTTCCCCAGCCGTCCGCTGAGATCAGTGCTCCGTCAGCGCGCATACAGTCTGCCATGATTGCCGCTCTTGTGCCTACGCGGATTTTATCTACGTTATCATCCGGCGTGCCGACAATGATAATTCCCATCAGATCGACGTCCGTATCTTCTGAAACCACTTCCAGAAGCGGATCCTGGAAATGATGAAGTGATGTTTCCTTGGTCGATGGTCCGATTCCCATGATGTTCTCCTTTCTCTCTGATATCGCTGCTACTGCATGGAGCGCAGAATTCCGTCTCTGTACTCATTAGGGGTCACGACAACCGGCATATTGCCCATATCTATGATAGACTTGCCGCCGATTGCTCCGCTCGGTTCATCCGGGAAGAGATACATGTCATACATCGCTCCCTGTCCCGCTACCTGGCGGATAATCACGATCTTCTTGCGTCCCGGACGCTCTATATCATGATAGACATGCTTTTCTGTACAGTCGTTTGCGTTAAAGTGTTTCATCTGATTGCGGAACTCCTGGATAAACAGGTCGCAGACCTCATGCGCCGCATAGCAGCCCTTACGCTCTTCAGCCATGCCAGCCTTCAGCGTAACATCAAAAGAGATAATGACATCTCCGTCCTTAGGTGTGCTCGGACGGTTGAAGATCACCTGATCCTTCAGATTACCCTCAGAAGAGCCAAATTCATGCGCCTGAATGCCCTCTGTATCCACTCCAGTCAGCATGAAATAAACTCCGGTAAGCGTATAGGTGACTCCAGTCCCGATCGCACCCAGAACCTTGGTCGAAATCGGAATAAAGTCCATGATTGTGTTGGTATAGCGGTCATGGTCGTCCGGCTGAATCACCTGCAAATCGATATGATCGATAAATTCTGACTTCTCTTCAGCAAGCTTACTCAGCATGTCCTTGCAGACTCTCAGTTTTCCCTTAGAATCTACTTCATTCTTTTCGCCAAAATCAACATCGTTGATATGGAAGCATTTAATTTCCAGTCTTCCATGATCGATCGTCCTCTCAGGCATTTCCTCTCACCCTCCTTATAATCAAGTATGTTAATATTTTACCACAGTTTATTATTAAAAAGGGGACAGACCGAAATCTGCCCCCTGTGTTTCCATCATCAGGATCCCGTTTTCAGATACCCCTGAAGACTTACAGCTTAGCTGTGTATTCGTATGGCAGCGGAACAATCTTTCCCGGTGTCTCGATGTCTTCAAGTGCCTGCAGAGCACCCTTAACAATGTTTGTCTGCATCTCTACGTTGTGCGGCTCACCGCAGTTAGCACCCATCGGTACCAGCGGAGCTACGGCACGCGGAGTTCCCTGCTGACGTACAACTGGCGGAAGTGCGGCAATGATTACCGTCGGAATTCCAGCAGCTTCAATCGCTCTCTGCACAATAACTGCAGAGCGGTGGCAGGTTCCTCAGCCAGCGGTCATGAGAACGCCGTCAACATCCTCTTCCTTCAGTCTCTGCGCAATTGCAGGACCTGTCTTCTCAGTGAAGACCTGGATGTCTCCGCCGCCGCCCATGAATCCGTAATGGAACGGTGCTGTTTCTTTAATGAATCCCTCTTTAACGAGTTCGTGCAGTCTGTCGATCGGGAACATGCAGTTGATGTCCTTGTTTACGTCAGAGTTGTCGTATCCGCCGTGGGAAACCATCAAATCATCATCTGTAACGTTGTCTGGAATTTCTCTGTAAGTTGTGTCTCCAGCGAGGTTGAATCTCTCCTGAGTCTTCAGATGAACACCAGCAGCTGTTGCGAATGCGATGCGCATGTCCTTCAGCTTCTTTGTGCATGGTGTGAATACTGACTTAGGAGTAATAGGTACAAAGATTTCAGACTGTAATCCTTTAACTACAGTTAAGCTCATATTGATCCTCCTACTCATTCTTATTCGAGTTTTTCTCAGCCATCTCTTTCTGACGTCTGAGATACATATCATGATTGCTGACGTACTTGGTATTGACGTCCGGACCGAGCTGTTCGATGAAACTCATATTCCATGCGACTTCCTGTCCGACCTTAAACGGATAATCGGAAATCACCATGCGGTTCGGTACTCTCAGATATCCCAGGCGTCCCTTCAGATCGACTGCGATACCTTCCTCGTGCACCTCTACGATGACACCCTCCATCCGGATAATCTTATCGCCATACTTCAGTTCTTTCGTCTCAACCTTATTAGTCATACTTCTCTTTTCTCTTCTGAGACATCGGCAGGGACTGCTCGTTTTCCTCGAGCTCAATTTTCTCGCCGGATGCTTCCTCGATCAGTTCAACATTGTTCTGCTTAACTGCCGGATTCCATTTTCTCTCAGGTGCCTTTACAGACTCGCCGGCCATCTCAGCCTTCAGCATGTACATAGCACGTGTTGCATCCTCTGGTGCCAGAGTGTTGCATCCCAGTACCTCGTTCTCGATACCGGACTTGGACTTGTTGTTGTCAACCATAGCGTTCATGTACTTGTTTCCAACTACCAGAGCGCCCTGGTTAGCGCAGAAGCTCATTCCTACAACTGGAATTCCTCTCATACCGATCTGCTCGATATGGCTTGCGAAGTCGATGTGGTTGTTTCCGAATCCCTCTGTTGTTACGATTGCGCCGTCAACGTCCAGAGCCTCAACCATCATTCCCAGACGACGGGATACATAGTATTTCTCAGCGTTGATCTGCGGGGATCCGACAAAGATAACTCCGCAAAGGTCGATCTCAGGATCGCTCAGAGCTTCCAGGACAACCGGCTCTCTCCAGTAATGTCTGGACATTTCTTTGGATGCAGGTCCGATGCATGTCAGAGCGTGAATGCAGCCGTCCAGTACTTCCAGAGGTGAGCACATTACAGGAACATTTCCGAGTTCTACGTTCGGTCTGGCTCCCAGAACTCCTACAGGCTCTACAGGCAGGATGAAGTTATCGTGCATAGCACCCTGTCCCATGATTTCCTTAACGATGACAACCTTCTTCTTGCCAGGGTGACGGAACTGCTCGAACTCCTCTGTGTCAACAACCAGGGAGTCATCCAGCTCTTTCATAGCCTCGCGGATTTCCTGTGTAACGATGTCGAATGCTGTGTGAGCAGCGATCGGTCCACGTCTCTCCATGTTGGTCTTAGCCTGGATAGTAACCTGACCCTTGATGAAGATCTCTCCCTTTTCCGGGCATCCCGGACGTCCCCACTGGATGTTCTCGTCGAGGTATCCCTCGGAAGAACCGAACTCACCAATCTGAACACCGTTGTCATCTGTACCTGTCAGCATCATAACTGCGCCGTCAAGAACTCTTGTTGTACCAGTTCCGAGCATATCGTCGCCTTCCTTAGTAGCGATCGGCTGAACGTCCATGATTGTCTCGGAATATGTATGATACTGCTCCGGTGTGATGATCTCCAGCTTGAAATCGTGAACCAGCTCCTGGTCAGCGATTACATCTGCTTCAATTCCCTCACGGATGTAAAGAGTTGTACCTTCGATCTTTGTCTCCGGTCCTCTCTTAACCTCTGTGATCTTATAGTGCTTTCTCTTCAGCTCTCTTACAACCTTGCCCTCGGCCTCTTCTTCTGCCGGTGCTGCTGCGCCTGCAACCTGAGCTGCTACTGCAGCCGGTGCTGCCGGTGCTGCTGCGCTTCCGCCAAAGACGCCTGTCGGGATCTCCAGATCGATGTCCTTACCTTCACCGATATGGATCTTCAGCATTCCGCCTGCTACTGCAGCCGGTGCTGCAACTGCAGGTGCTGCTGCCGGAGCCTCAGCCTCAGCTTCTGCCTCTGCAGGAGCCTCTTCTTCTGCAGGAGCCTCTCCCTCTGTGTAACCCTTCAGATTGTCTGCAGTCAGAGCTGTCAGAGAATCACAGGTCTTTGTCATTGTTGCACCGATAACCTGTCCGATTGTCAGTGCGCCGTCGAGATTCAGAAGTCCGGACTCAACGAGATCATCGAAGATCGCCGGATCTTCCAGGTTGGATGCCTGAATTACTGTGCCTTCCTCTGCTCTGCAGCACAGTACTGCTGGATCCTTAGCATGTTCTTTAGCTGTTTCAGCTGAAATGGACATATACGTTTCCTCCTTTAACTTTTCAGCACTATTTAACGGTCAGCAGGTGCTTCGCCGCCGAATACCCATGTCGGGATCTCCAGGTTGATATCCTTTCCTTCACCGATATGGATCTTCATCATGCCGCCTGTGACAGCAGCCGATACCGTTGTACCAGACAGAGCTGCCGGAGCCGGCACCTCCGCGGTTTCGCTTGTTTCATCCTCTGGCGCGTCTTCTTCATCGGATGCTCCCTCAGAATAATCTTTCAGGTTATCCGGTGTAAGAGCGGTCAGTGAATCCTCTGTTTTGGTCAGGGTTGCACCGATAACCTGTCCGATTGTCAGTGCGCCGTCAATGTTCAGCAGACCGGAGTCTACCAGATCCGGGAAAATCGATGGATCTTCCAGATTATGTGATGAAATGACGGTCCCCTCTTCTGCCCTGCAGCACAGTACTGCAGGGTCTCCAGCGTGTTCTTTCGCGTATTCTGCGGAAATAGACATTGGATAATCCTCCTCTTTATTGCAATCATTGTGTCTGCAAGTTACAGATATATATAGGCAAACGGCTGATCTGTCCCGGAACTTCCGCAGGATCGGGGGTCCTGCTTCCGTTCTGAAGAGTTGTATAGTATGAACCCGGATGCGCCGGCGGCAGAATGCTTCCCGCGCATCCCCAGGATCTTCCGTTTTCTATCAATTATGTTTCCCCTTTTTCGATGGGGCAATCGTTAAACTCTATTCAATCTTTCTATGTAAGAAAGGACTAGAAGTCGATTTTCTGGCTGACCTCTCTGGATACAGTCATGTGTCTGTACAGAGGGTGACCGATTGTTCTCATCATATGGTCGGTCAGGTGGAATACCTTCAGTCCCATCTTAGGCGCGGAAGCCATGACAGTGTTGGAACAGTCAGAGCAGTTTCCGATCAGGATGTATTCACATTTATCCTTCTTGAACTGCATGTTGTTCTTAACCTGTCCCGGACAGATTCCCGGACGCTCGCACTTCAGAGAGCCGTTCTTCTGCTCCTGAGCCTGCTTGCACTTGCATACGGAAATAACTTCTCCGTTCATCTTCTTTACAACGTCTCTGAGTCTGTCCTCAGTTCCGCTGCATGCACATACCAGAATTCCGCACTTTGCGCCGTGCAGATCCGGGAACGGAATGCTGACCAAAATTGCTCCGGAAGACTTGGTGATCGGAGCATCCAGTGTTGTCGGTCTTCCTGTAAATGGTCCGCCGAGGATGATCTCACCGTACTCGCCGTCAATTCCGCCGGCTTTCTCAATCATGTCATTGACAGATGTTCCAACCGGTACATCAAAGAATACATGCGGCTCGCTTCCGCCGTTCAGCTTTCCGCGAACTGTCATATCCTTAGAATAAGAAGGCTTTCTCTCTTCAATTGCCTCGCAGACTCTCGCGCATGTCTCGCAGTTGATAACAATTGCATTGGCTGCAGATGGCAGCTGTGTCGGCTCAAGCTCGATTCCGAGGCACTCTCTTACAACTGCACGTTCCTCGCCTTCCGGATAGATGTCTGCCAGAAGATGCAGAGAGACGTCCGGTCTGTCAGCGATTGCCGCATCGAGTGTCTTAATTGCCTTGTGATGTTTTCTCTTAATAGCGATGATTACCTTGGAAGCATTGGAAATTTCCTTTGCATACTCTGCTCCGCGGATAACCTTCTCCGGATCCTGCTCCAGACGAGCGATGTTATGAGCGAGTCCCGGCTCACACTCAGAAGCGTTAACCAGAATATATCCGTCCTTCAGGTCGCAGTCCAGTTTTACTCCAGTCGGGAATCCCGCACCGCCCTGTCCTACAACTCCGGCTTCCTTGACCATGTCCAGCTTGCTGCCTTCCTTGATCGGCTCAAACTCTTCCGGCTGCTCATCATCTGCTTTAATGATGATGCGGTCGTCCAGAACATCCTCAACCGTTCCGTAAACGCTTGAGAAAATGTTCGCTCCCAGTCCTGTCGGTTCTGCAATCAACGTTCCCTTTTTGACCTTGTCGCCCTTCTTAACAACTGGCGCACACGGTTTGCCGACATGCTGCCGGAGCAAAATCTGTAAATTGTCCATACTGTTACACTCCTCTTAGCCTAACACTTATTTATTTTTCAATACCAGATATCTGGATTTTCACATTTTATTTGTTAATCGCCAGACAGGTCAACGTGATAATTTTCTTAAAATTAATACCGAATATACAAACATTGCATTTCGATATATCTGCCTGCAACGGTGTACTTCTGCCGCATGTACATCATCACCGGAAGTAATCGATCTATACACGCGCATAATTGTGATTTGATTAACTATACCGCTTGTGAATAGCTTATCACAACCTCATGTACATTTACAATATCACAACTTCAATCGGATTGCAATGAAATTATTAAAAATATAACAGAGTTTTCTTCATCCATTTTCCATTGGCATTTCAAGGATTTTCAGATTTTCATCTATAATACAACTGAACCGCGTTCTATTCTGCAGTTTATTTTGTGTCAGCCGTCCTTGGCTATAGATTTCCTTCTGTTTCGATACTGTATGTATAGAAAAATCGAATAAATACGACAGTAGAAACGATTCCGACTGTTCTTTGTTCACTTTCACAAATTATAGTTTTCCATTGTGATTATTTTATCTTTTTCCAACAACCCCGTTTCCCCTGTCATTATTGTACTCTTTCTTTCTCTAGTTATATAATTTTTTACCTTTCTCTATCGCATATGAATTCAAATTAACGAGGAGTTATCCATATATATGGGTCTGTAAATCATGCCATACCATGTATACAGTTCATACAATTTCCATTTTTGTCAAAAGCTCCGATTATATTCTCTCTTACAGATTCATCAGTATTCCTTTACATTTATTCTGCAGCACGTCATCTATGCGCAGAGTTCTGCTGTTTTATCCGGAGATCCTCCGCTTTACAAAAATATACGCTTTGTTCTTTTCCGCCAATTTTACGAATTTCTGAATTTATTTTCTGATATTTATTCAATTTTCTTATCGTTTCATTTATAATAGTAAACATATTGTGAGACACGGTCATTTCCTGATTCCACAAGAATCAAATTTACAGATAAAGGTACATAGATCATTATGGGAAGAAAAAAGAGAACAACAAAACAGAGAATCGTAGACGCGGCTTGGAAGCTGTTCTACACCAAAGGCTACGATGAAACAACTATTGAAGATATAATTAAAGAATCCAAAACATCGAAAGGCTCTTTCTATCACTACTTCAAAGGAAAAGACGCACTCCTCGGCACGCTGTCCGACCTGTTCGACCAGAAATATATGGAACTCGCGGAAGAAGAAGATTCGAGCCAGTCTTCTTCAGATCGTCTCCTGCGCCTGAATCATGAGCTGTTCCAGATGATTGAGGAGAATGTCGATATTCATCTTCTGGCATACATGTATGCCACTCAGCTGATCACTGACGGTGAGCGCCATCTGCTGAACCGAGACCGATTCTATTTTAAGTATATCTCCAGTATTATTAAAGAAGGCCTGGATTCCGGAGAATTCTATCAGGGCTTTACGTTGAATCAACTGTTGAAAATCTACGCGATGTTTGAGCGTTCTCTTCTCTACGACTGGGCGCTGTGCAAAGGCGCATATAGCTTGACGACGATTTCCTCCTATCTTCTGAAATCTGTCCTGGATCGTTTTCAGCACGGATTTGAAGGGGCTGAGCTGGATGAGAACGTCAAGCAAACCTTTCTTGACGCGTATCTCAGTTCCTAACAGAATTATCGGCAAGGCGCTTATGCAATCAGTGAAAGCCAGAACAACATGCTTACGCTATGAAAATCGGCTGCTGCTCCAGTGACATTTACGTCTGCGGGGGCAGCAGCCCATCGTATATTACTCCTTGCTGATCGATTCTTTTGCCGTATTCTGAGCTGAATGCTCTTCTACCCAGAGACGATCCGCAGTCGGCTGCCACGCCTTGGCGTAGGCGTCGCACTTTCCGCACAGGTGCTCTGCACTCTCCGGACTCAGCATATCCGTACTCTTTGCTCCGGTCTTCTTTACCAGCTCACGCAGGTATTCCGGGTTCTCCAGCATCGGACACGGGCGTAGAAGATTGCCGTTGAAGGGCTGATTTTCCTGATAAGCCTTGAACAGCGGCTGCTGAAGACATTCCAGCAGAGACTTGTCGTGAATGTTGGCGCTGGAATAGTGGATGAATACGCATGGCTCTACATCGCCATTCGGGTTGATATGGCAGTACTGCTTTCCACCCGCAATGCATCCATCTACCTTATCTCCGTCGTTCTGGAAATCCATCAGCCAGATCGGCTTGCCGCCTTCATATCCTCTGACCTCGCGGATACGGTGGAAGATGTATTCTCTCTGCTCCGGGGTCGGCATCAGCTCTACATCGGCGTCATTTCCGACCGGCATATAATGGAAGAACCAGGAGAACTGTACGCCCTTGCTGATCAGAAAATCCAGGAACTCGTCGCTCGTTACGGCCTCCACATTCTTGCTGGTGTAGCAGATGGAAGTGCCGTAAACCATTCCGTTCTCATTCATCAGGTCCATAGCGTCCATGACCTTCTGGAAGGTGCCCTTTCCGCGACGGGCATCTGTCGTTTCCTCGAATCCTTCAATACTCATGACCAGGATAATATTCTTGGTCCTCTTTACATCATCACAGAACTTCTGGTCAACCAGCGTGCCATTGGTGAAAATCATAAATCCACAGTCGGAATGCTTGTCTGCCAGACGGATGATATCGTCTTTTCTGACCATCGGCTCACCGCCGGTCATGACATATTCATGAATTCCGAGCTCTTTTCCCTGCGTGACAATGCTGTCCATATCTTCATAACTGAGGTTCAGCGTGTGCTTGTATTCGGCGGCCCAGCAGCCGGTGCAGTGCAGGTTGCAGGCACTGGTCGGGTCGAACAGGATAACCCATGGCAGATGTGTGCCGAGCTTCTCGCTCATTTTCCGCGTCTGACGGTATCCGGACAGCGCGCCTTCAAAGCCGAACGACATAAACACGCCCTTCAAATAATCCGTATCTCTCGTGTCGATAAGATTGCAGAAGAACTCAGTCCATTTGCCGTCCCTGCCCAGCGCAGTGCGCAACCGGTCAAACGCCTCCGGCGGCCAGGTGTTCTCCAGGATTTTCTGAAACACATTAACCACGCCCACGAATCCCTCTTCACGCGCGTTTTTCGACTTTTTCATAACACTATTTAAAGCAACTTCAAACGCTTTTCTCTCTGCTGCATGTGCAATCGAACTCATATGATCTTCCCCTTTCTCTCGACAAAAAAACAGCCTTTCAAGAGGCTTCCCCTTATTGATATTATACTCTCTGTTACTTAGTCAGTAAAACCTACAAAATCGCGCTTTTGTATTAATTTCAAATATTTTAAGTTATTTAACATAACATTATGTCTTTCACCTGATTTACATATTCCGTACGCCTGACCACGCCGGATTCCTGAATCTGCGCCTTTTCCACGCGCTGTTTTCAGAAAGGAAAAGGCCGTAAAGCCTGATTTCACTTTACGGCCTGGCTCCGCTATGCATCTGCACCCGGGTAATAGGATTTTTTCTCCTGATGGTGTTCCAGCATATTCATCACACCGATCAGGCAGGTGCATATGCCAACAATTTCTACAATGACCTTCACGCAGGCACCCAGAATCCAAAATACTCTCTTCATCCCTGTTCATGCGTCCGCAGTCTCAGTCTCTGCGCGCGTTCCTCCTTTCTCTCTCCTAGATGTTTCAGCCGGTAATACGGACTTCCCGGAACGTGATCCGCACAGAGATGGGCGCCCGCGACTCCCAGCCTGGTCATCACCGACAGTCCGAATCTGCGCATTCCGTATTCCGGTCCGAATAATTTATCCATTGTTCTGGAAGACGGTATGTCGTAAAAATACTCCACCGCCTTATAAAACTCTTCCTGCAGCTGCCATGGCGTCATTTTAGCAGGCTTGAAGGTGACATTCATCATGTCGAACTGCTCCCAGTCATGGGTCAGCATCCGGCCTTCCTTCACGAACTGCTCGTATACCGGTGTTCCCGGGTAAGGAGTCAGAATCGCACACTGCAGCTGATAGGCGTTCACCGATTTCGCAAAGGCGACGCTCCGGTGGATGTCTTCAATTGAATCATCATCAATCCCCAGAACCAGACTCGCAATCAGACGGATTCCATGATCCGCGCACGCCTTGGCAGCATCACGGATATCCTGGATGCTCTGCCTCTTGTTCACCCGGTCGAGCGCCTTCTGATTCAGCGACTCGATTCCGATCAGAACCCGGGTCAGATGAGCATCGTGCAGAAGCTGAAGCAGCTCCTCATCCTTTGCGAGATCGGTCCGCCCGAAGAAAAACGTCTCTTTAAACGTTAATCCCTCTGCAATCATCCTCCGGCAGATTTCCTTGGCCCTTTCCTTGTCTGCCGTAAAATTGTCATCTTCAAAATTCATGTACTGAAATCCCATGTCCTTATACATGCGGATTTCTCTGATTACATTATCTACACTGCGCTGACGATAGGGCGCAAACATCCTCGACGTCGTGCAGAATGTACACCGGAACGGGCAGCCTCTCGTCGTCAGGACATTGGCACAGGCTGACGGCGTCTTTAATATCGAATAATCCGGAAACGGAACGCTGTCCAGATTGCAGATCGGATCCGCTCTGACGATGCGGTCTTTATTTCTTCCTTCCACCACATCCAGAATGACGTTTTCTCCCTCTCCGACAATGACCTGATCCGCGTGCTGCAGCGCTTCTTCCGGAAGCGCGGAAACATGGAATCCTCCCATCAGTACACGAGCATTGCTTTTACGATGTACAATATCCGCCAGCTCATACCCCCTCGGCGCAGTCGATGTCATCAGACAGAAACAGAACACATCGGTGTTGTCCAGCATTGCCTCTATATGGACGTTCGCGTTCAATTCTTCATATACTTCAACTTCATGTCCGGCTTTTTTCAAAATACTGCCCAGAATCAACGGACCGGTGATTGAGTTCGGGTGTCCGTAAATTTTGCCGCCGAACCGATAGCCGGGAATCCTTCTCACCATAGCCGTCGGTGTTATGAAAACAATCTTCACATTTCCCTCCCATTTCACATCCCCCTGAAGAACAATGGTCACAGCAATCCATGCTCAATCCTTCAGATATTGAAACTTTCTCATTCCCATTTTATAGCTGTAACATTTTTCTCTCAAATACCAAGAAAGCCGGTTTGTACCATTTAGGTACAAACCGGCAAAATTGTTCCATATCAAGCGAAATGCGCCTCGGGGACTATGTAATTCCCAGCAGATTTCTGCAATATACAGTCTCTTTATCACGAAAGACGAAACGCCTTATCGAATGATCCTGCCAGGAGTTCCCCGAGCCTTCTCGTCATGGAGATAATGTCATAATTCATATCTGCGTCAAGCCAGTCCAGCAGCAGTCCCTCCACCGCGCCGGAATAGAAGTGCAACATGAGATCCAGATCGTCATCCGAAAGATTCTGTTCTTTCATCATCAGCTGAATATATCGCCGGACGCCGGAATCACAGACTTTCCGGACCGTCTGCTGAAAACGCCTGTGACTTCCGCTATGCATAATATGGATAATTTCCGTCTTATGCCGAAGAAGAAATTCTTCTTCCTTGATCATGCAGCCCACAAAATTAGCAGACCGATAATTCCGCTCAATTACTTTCTCTGTCTCTTCTACGAAATAGCGTTCCGGAACATCAGCGAGGCAATTGTAATGGTAATAGAACGCATGCCTGCTGATTTCACATTTTTCCGTAAGCATTTTCACCGTAATCTTGTTGAACGCATGCTGTTTCAGTAACTTCATGAACTCTGCTGTAATATGTCTTTCCATCACATCCATAGCTGCTTTCCGTTCGCTCTCCTTTCCTTATCGCTGCGTCCCCTCTGCCGGGTGTACGGCGTTACCATTCTTCAGATGAAATACGTTTCAGAAGCACAGCGCACTCCAGCCGTCCCGTCTGCGGAAACATGTCAAACGGCGTCATTTCCTGAACCCGGTATCCGTTCCCGGTCAGGAATTTCAGATCTCTGGCCAGCGTCGGCGGCTCACAGGACACATAGATGATCGTTTCCGGCGCTGTTTCTGCGCAGACTTTCAGAAGGGATTCTGCGCATCCTGCGCGCGGCGGATCCAGAATGACACAGTTAGCATAATCCAGATGCACGCGGAGCAGATCTTCTGGATCATGCTCTTGCGCTTCATTTTTTGTCCCTGCCTGCAGCAGATGATGACTGTCCGCTTCTGATTCCGATGTGCCAAGCACCTTTCCGATTTCATCCTCAGCTTTCCCTGTCACATAGCGCGCATGGACGATTCTATTGATCACGGCATTCCGGTTTGCTGCGACAACAGCTTCATGATTCGATTCAATACCGACCAGCTCGCCCCGGTCATCCAGACGGCGCATCAGCCAAAGACCGATGGTTCCTGCTCCGCAGTACAGATCAAGAATGCCGTCGCCCGCCTTAAGATCCGCGTAATCACTGACCTGATCATAAAGTTTTTCCATCATATACGGATTTACCTGATAGAAGGACATCGGCGTAATTTCAAAATTTACACCTCCGATGACTTCATGGATCACACGCTCGCCGGCCAGGCAGACGGACTGCTTTCCGTACAGCTCTTTTCCCCGGCCCCGGTTCTGGTTGATCCAGACGCTGGTCAGCGCATATCCGGGATCATCACCGAGGGCATAGACAGCTTCGTCCAGCATACTCACCAGCTTCTCGCCGTTAGGAATGCCCTTTCCGTTAATCACCAGAAGGACCATGACTTCTCCGGTCCCAAATGCAGTGCGCACGATCATATTCTTAAACAGGCCCTTTCCGCTCCTCGGATCATACGCCCGGACATGGTCGGAACGCATAAACGCGCGCAGCGCATCTGCACAGGCCAGCGCGGCCGGCGACTGGATCCGGCACTGCGGACAGTCGACTACCCGATGCGTCCGGCTCTGATAAAATCCGACCAGCGGCTTTCCGCAATATCAAAAAGCTGCGTACCCGTTGCATCTGTCTGTTCCGTCCCCAGCCTGCCAGTCAGCCGATAACGGATATAGTCCTTAGCCAGCAGTACCGTGGCGGTTTTTTCAAATATATCCGCCCAATTGTTCCTGATCCAGAGCAGCTTAGCCGCCGAAAATCCTGTGTTCGGAAGGCTCCCCGTAATTTCGGAAATACGCATGTCTCCCACAAGGGCCGTCATTCCGGCGGCCTCCTTTTCGCTGCGCTGGTCGCACCACAGGAGCGAATCGCACAACACGCCGCCCGTCTCATCCAGCAGGACGACGCTGTGCATTTGCCCGGTTATGCCGATGGCGGCGATTTTTTTATCCCCCGCCATTGCAGCCGCTTCCCGCAGGCACATACAGGCCGCATCCCACCACAGGGCGGGCTGCTGCTGCGCCCAGCCCGGCTTTTCCCCTGCCAGAGGATAGGGATATTCCGCGGTTTCAAGGCATTCCTTCCCATCTGTCCGCAGCAGGACAGCCTTCGTTCCCGAGGTGCCGATATCAAGACCGAGGAGGTAAGCTTCCATTACTGCTCCTTCTTTTTACTTGCGATATCGATCCAAACCGCTACGATAAGGATCAGTCCCTTTACAATATATTGCCAGAAATTCTCCGTATTCATCAGGCTCATTCCGTTGTCGAGGCTTGCCATGACAAGCGCGCCGATAACCGCCCCCGGGATGGAACCAACGCCCCCCATCAGGCTCGCGCCGCCGATAACACAGGCTGCAATCGCATCCATTTCGGCCATCATTCCGGCGTTCGCCGTCGCTGCATTCAGGCGCGCCGTGAGAACGATGCCCGCAAGAGCCGCCAACATCCCCATGACGACGTACATTACGAATATAATCTTTTTATCTTTGATGCCGGAAAGCTGTGCGGCCTCCGCGTTGCAGCCAATCGCATAGATCGATCGGCCATAGCGCGTTTTCCCGGCAACAAAGGTCATTAATATAGCGAGCACCAGTACGATAACGACCGGGATCGGTACGCCTTGATATTGATTCATAACAATTGTAAATACCGCTACAAAGGCGACAATTGCAGCCGCCTTCAAGACCGTCACCTTCATTGTCGGCGCCTCAATCCCATATTTAATTTTAGACGCGCGTCCCTTGAATGTCGTATAGACGGCCATTGCTCCAAGAATAATCGCCAGCCCCCAGCCGGCAACCGATGGTAGGTAGCCCTGTCCAATGGCGATAAAACTATCCTGAAGCGGTGCAATCGACACGCTTTTCGTGAGACCGAGGAGCATGCCCCGGAAGATCATATAGCCACCCAAGGTTACGATAAACGCCGGAACCTGACGGTATGCGATCCAAAAACCATGCCACATGCCGATAGCCGCGCCTACCGCAATTGTAATAATTACCGCCCATACGGTATCAACTTCCCCCCATACCTGCAGGCAAGCGGCGACGCCGCCGCAAAATCCCATTACCGAACCGACCGACAAGTCAATATTTCCGCTGATGATGACAAATACCATACCGATACTCAGGATCGCCGTGATACTTGTCTGCCGCGCCAGCATCGAAAGGTTCCTCGGCAGAAAGAAGACGCCTTCCGTCATGCAGCCAAAGATCGCCCAAATAGCAATCAACGCGATAATCATTGTATAAGAGCGGATGTTGCCCTTGAAATTTCCAAAAATTGATTTTTTCTGTTTTGCCAGCTCCATCATTGCTTTTTCCCTCCTGTTGCTAGGTGCATAATTTTTTCCTGATTTGCCTCATCGTGTGACAGTTCGCCCGTGATTTTTCCTTCGTGCATCACGATAATGCGGTCGCTCATACCCAGCACCTCAGGAAGTTCCGAGGAAATCATAATGATCGCAACTCCTTTTTTCGCAAGATCCATCATGATATTATAAATTTCATATTTCGCACCCACATCAATTCCACGGGTCGGTTCATCGAGGAACAATACGTCCGGTTCCGTCATGAGCCATTTCGCCAGCACCACTTTCTGTTGGTTTCCGCCCGATAGGCTTTTTACGTCTGCCTGGAGCGATGGCGTTTTGATCTTTAATTCTTCTTCGTATTTTTTTGCAAGATATATCTGTTCGTTTTCATCGATCACGCCGCGCCTGCTGATTTTTGGCAGGCTTGCCGCCACAATATTTTTTACCACGCTTTGGTCAAGAAACAGCCCCAGGCGTTTTCGGTCCTCCGACACCATTCCCAAGCCCTGGCCGATTGCGTCGGAAGGGGATGCAATATGTGTTTCCTTTCCCCGGAGCCTGACTGTTCCACTCTTCTTCCCATTCAAAAAACCAAAGAGCGAAAGCGCAAGCTCCGTACGGCCTGACCCCATAAGCCCGGCGATCCCGACGATCTCGCCCGCACGGATGCTGAAGCTGATACCGTCAAGCATCTTTTTATTTTTTTCTCCTTCTTTTGCCACGCTGTATTGTTCCACCTCAAAGATAGTCTCTCCAAGCGCACGCGGCTTATAAGGAAAACGGTCGGAAAGCTCCCGCCCGACCATCTGCCTAATCAGGAAAGATTCGTCGAGCTCTGCCGTTGGATAGGTTCCGACTGTTTTTCCATCACGCAGAACGGTAACATTATCTGATACATTCAGCACTTCGTCGAGCTTGTGGGAAATGTAGATACAAGTAACGCCCTTGCCCTTCAACTCTTTTAAAAATTCCATCAGAACCTCTACTTCGCTTTCGGTCAGCGAAGCCGTTGGTTCATCCAAAACAAGAATGTCCGCTTTTTTTGCCAATGCTTTCGCAATTTCAATAAGCTGCTGTACGCCGACGCCAAATTCCCGTACCTTCCTCGTCGGGTCAATATTCATTTTCAATTCCCGGCAAATCTGCTTGGTATGGTAATAGATGGACGGAAAATCAATCAGTCCGTTTTTCATATGCCATGCATTGAGGAATACATTTTCGCCCGCGTCCATTTCGCTTACGAGGGCAAGCTCCTGGTAAATAATGGCGATTCCTGCCTGTTCCGATTCCCGAACGTTGTGAAACTCGCATTCCTTTCCATTAAGTATGATTTTCCCTTCATAGCTTCCGCACGGCCAAACGCCGCTCAGCACTTTCATCAGGGTAGATTTTCCAGCCCCATTTTCCCCGCACAGTGCATGAATCTCTCCTCTTTTGATCGTAAAATTCACATCCGCCAGGGCTTTGATGCCGGAAAAGCTTTTTGTAATATCCCTCATTTCAAGTATGTTGTCTGACATAGCCACTCTCCCCTTCATAATCGGGGCGGCCCGGTATGCGGGGCGCCCGAATGCCGTTTATGAAATCATGCCTGCGCAACCGGAATCACGCAGGCATGATTTTGGCCTTATGCTTTTATTCCGGCCATTCGCCTTCCGGAATATTCTTATAAATTTCTTCTTTTGGCAGCCAGCCGTCTTCGATGGCAACATTCATGTTGTCCTTTGTAAGCGGGAACATATCTTCCTCGCTTGTCATCAGTACGGATAGCACATCTTTCTGTCCGTTTTCAACCGTAGTGGTATCAAACAGCGTAGAGAGGTCTTCTCCCTTAGCCATTGCGACCGCAGCCTCGACCGTCATATTGTCAACGATTGCAAAGCGGCGGTATACCGTCATGCTCTGCGTACCCTCTACGATCCTCTGGCACGCCGCAAGGTCCGCGTCAAGTCCGGTCACAACTACGTCCCCGGCAAGGCCTTGCTCGGAAAGGGCCTGGATTGCCGCGCCCGCACATCCGTCATTGGAGGTAAGCACGCACGCTACGTCATTATTATTTGCACTGAGTCCGTCCTCCACATACTTCAGCGCTTCTTCCGGATTCCAGCCTGTAGCCCATTGGTCTACGACAACCTTGATGTCCCCGCTGTCTATATACGGCTGCAGAATGTTCATCTGCCCATTGCGGATCAGGTGTGCATTGTTATCCGTCGGCGACCCGCCAATCAGGAAATAGTTGCCTTTGGGTGCATGTTCAATCGCATATTGAGCCTGGATTTCGCCAACTTTGGTGCAGTCAAATGTGATATAGAAATCAAGGTCGC
>SFHC01000001.1 GCA_004555725.1 [Eubacterium] saphenum | reverse complement strand
CTTCCCCAATAATACCGGCAGCCCGCCCTTTCTGCGTCCAACCTGCAGGTATACTGTATGCTGACAACATATCATCCATTACCCTGATTTGGACACAGATCCCTTCCTTCCGCAGCCGGATCTGCCGGATGGGTTTCTTTGTATACTACTTGAATGGGTTTTCTGTGATAGAATATACTAATTACAGCAGTGATAATTACATCGCAAGAACTACAATCCTGCCATGCCATCGAACATCCTGAAACGATCACTTATACATTACACATATCTGATGGCCTGCTGCAAGTATTGAAACAGAAACACAGGAGCTGACATTGTCTATGATATGGAAAATTTTCTTCCGGGACCTGAAACGTCTCGGTTCCAATATAACAGCTATTATTGTCATTCTGGGCGTCTGCCTGATCCCTGCGCTGTACGCCTGGTTTAATATTGCCGCAAATATGGATCCTTACAGCAACACCAGGAACATCAAGATTGCTGTAGTCAATCAGGACCAGGGAGATGAACTGAACATCTCTGCACTGACTGGTTCCAGAAACGGCGGCACGCAGCGAATTGCGCTGGGGAGCCAGGTCGTCTCCAACCTGAGAAAAAATGTCCAGCTTGGCTGGCAGTTTGTGGACGGGCGAACGGCGCTGCGGGGAGTGCACAGCGGGAAATATTACGCAGCCATCGTCATCCCGTCAGATTTTTCGTATTCTATACTAAGTATTCTGAAGGGGAAAATTCACCGTCCGCAGATTATTTATTACAGCAACGAGAAGGAAAATGCCATCGCTCCTAAGGTCACGGATACCGGTGCATCTACAATTCAGCTGAAAATCAACCAGACCTTCAGCACGGTCGTTTCAGACACCATTACCGACGCATTGGGAAACGCCGCCATTCGTTCACGGTCCTCTCTGAACCATGCACAATCCAACGTACAGAGCAGCCTGTCCGACGCATCAGAGAGCCTGTCTCAGTTCAGCGATACGGTCCATTCCTTCCAGACAGAATGCGGCAGCGCGCAGAAAACGATTTCGCAGACCTTCCGTCTGCTGGACCAGCTTGACCAGACCTCATCTGAAGCCGCAGAAACACTGCACGACACCAGAAGCATGCTGAAAGCCGCAAGAGCCAGCAGTCTGAACTTTGCAACCGCCTTAAACAGTTCTGCAGACGCGGTCAGCGCAGCAATGCTCAGCCTTCAGTCAGACACAGCTTCTGCGTCCGGAAAACTCACCCATTCCATTGCGCAGGCGAACGCACAGATCAGCGCGCAGATCGCACAGATGAACACCATCATTGATACCAACCAGAACACCATCGACCAGCTGGAGGCCCTCCACACCCTGCTGAATACCGACACTCGACTCTCCGCGCGGATTACCGAGCAGATCCAGCTTCTCCAGCGGCAAAACGCAAAGCTCAAGGAGGTACTTACCCGCCTGGAGTCCGCAAACAGCGCCCTCAGCAAAGCGAACAGCCACGCAGAGACCTTGCAGAATTCTGTCGGCAGCATTACGGCTTCCGGCAGTAAAAACCTGAATAAAATGCGAGCCAGTCTGTACGCCGGCAGCAGCAAGACGATGAACACGACCTTTACTGACGCCATTGCTATGACGGAAAACGCAGAAGCTCTGTTCCAGGCGCTTCCATCCGATACCGCCCAGGTTCGCAGCATTCTGAAGGGCGTCAGCAGAGGGCTGGACCGCACATCGAACGCGCTGTCCTCTTCCGGCTCTACTGTAAAAAGCGCCAAAAAAGACCTGGACAGGATCCGCACGGATCTCAACACTCTGGTCTCTTCCGCCGCCTATAAGAAACTGCTGTCCATGAGCAGTATGGATAAAAAGAAACTGGCGTCTTTCTTTGCCGATCCGATCCATCTTCAGAGCAAGGTATTCTATCCGGTAAAAAATTACGGATCTGCCATGACTCCATTCTACACCGACCTGGCGATCTGGGTCAGCGGAATCATTCTTGCAGCTATCCTGAAGCTGAAGGCGGACGCTGATGATGAAATACCGGAGATTACCAGTACGCAGGCGTACTTTGGACGGTGGCTCCTGTTCATATTCCTGGGCCTGATTCAGGCGGCGATTATCGCGGCGGGCGATCTGTACCTTCTGAAGGTGCAGTGCATCCATCCCGTCCGTTTTTTCGCCGCGTCCCTGATCACCTCACTCGTATTTATCTCTGTCGAGTACACCCTTTGTCTGACGTTCAACCACATCGGACGGGCGCTGTGCGTCTTCCTGGTTATTCTGCAGATTCCGGCCTCTTCAGGAACCTACCCGATTGAAATGACACCGAGATTCTTCCAGCTCCTCCACCCGCTTCTGCCATTCTCGTACAGCATCAAAGCCATGCGGGAGACGATCGCGGGATATTACAGCCATGCTTACTGGGTGAACCTGGGAATCCTGATGATCTTTGCAGGTATTGCGCTGTTCTGCGGACTGGTCATTCATCCGCTGATTCTGAACGTCAACAATCTGTTCGATGACCGTCTGGCCAGAACCGGTTTCATGAGCTGCGAAAAAGAAAGTGCCGTCCGAAGCCGCGCGAGCCTGAGCCAGATGCTGCAGATCCTGACGGAAGAACAGACCGTGCGCCAGGCCGTATATGAACGCGCTGTCCGTTTTGAACAGAAATATCCGAGGCGCATCCGGCGCGGTTTTCTGTCGCTGATTGTCATTCCGCTGGTCTTCTTGTTCCTCGCTTTTGGCATCAACCACAAGATGGTATTTCTGACTCTCTGGGTCATTTCACTGATTGCGATCTCCATCACGCTGATCGTGCTGGAATACATCCATGAGAATATTATCAACCGTTTCGGCATCCGGGACATCCCGCAGGAAGAACTTCTGGAACGTATCCGGAGAACCGCTTCAAAGCGCAGAAAACAACGGAAAGGAGATGACGATTAATGAAAAACATTCACCATATTTTTATGGGCGACGTCAGCCGCCTGAAGGACAATGTCATCGCGCTGATCGTCATCATGGGGCTTTCTGTCGTTCCCTGCCTCTACGCGTGGTTTAACATTGCCGCAAGCTGGGATCCGTACGGGAGTACCGACCAGCTGAAAGTCGCTGTCGTCAACTCTGACCGCGGCTACACTGGCGACCTCATTCCGCTCAAGATCAACATCGGCGAGTCCGTTACCAATGAGCTGCGGAAAAACACCAGCATGCACTGGGTCTTTACCAGTAACAGCGAAGTGATGGACGGCGTGCGCAGCGGAGAATACTACGCCGCAATCGTCATCCCAAAGACCTTCAGCAACGACATGATGAGCATGTTCAGCAAGAGCGCCCACCCGACCAGCATCAGTTATTATGTCAACCAGAAAGAAAACGCCATTGCGCCTAAAGTCACCGACAAGGGCGCCAGCACGATCAAGCAGAACGTCAGCGACACCTTCATTTCCACTATGGTGCAGGTTCAGCTCGATCTGATGGACAGCCTGTCTAAACTCACCGGAAGCAAGAGCGGAACCCAGCTCATGACCAATTTCGAAGCGAATCTGAAAGATACGCGTGCATCACTGAAAGCCACTCAGCAGACCGTTTCTGCCCTGGCCGATATGACGGACTCTCTTTCTGATGTTCTGAATACAACCACATCCATTCTGAAGAGTTCCGGCCGCCGCGCAGGACGCTCAGGGGATAAAATCAAATCGGCCAAGGACACCGCCGATCTGACAGCTGCCTCTCTGAAACAGTCTGTATCCGGAATGAGGCAGATGATGCACCAGATGGATCAGGCTTACGCAGAACTGGACCGGCAGATTTCCGCCGCCCTGTCCGACCTGGATGCCGGCGCAAAAAACGCGGATTCCGATCTTGCTTCTGTACAGAAAGACGTCAGCAACGTGCTGACCCAATATGAACAGGTACGCAGCAGCCTTGCCGCCCTGGACGAGATTATTCCTTCCCAGATGACAGCCGCGCACCGCATCAACGCGAGAATCCTGGGTCAGATGGACAGTGTCATTGCCCTTCAGAAGCAGCTGTATTCTGACCTCGGAAGTGCAAGAACCGCTGTTTCTACCGGCACTTCCGACCTGTCTGCATACAGAAACAGCGTAAAAAAAGACCTGCGAAGCATCCGCTCCGCAGTATCCGGACTCGATCAGAAATACGACCGAAGCTGGGAAAAGAACATGAACAAAGCCTACACGGGCCTGCTCCAGACCTCTAAATCTCTGAACACATCCGCAAAATATCTGGCTTCGGTGTCTGCAAACACCGCCAAGATCAGCTCCGGAACATCCGGAAGTCTCAGTGACCTGAGCAGACTGCTGCACAAGACTTCCGGTCAGCTGGGCGCCGCCGGCCATAATCTGGACAGAATCATCCGCGGCGTACGACGTGTGATCACCTCCGGGTCCCTTCAGGAGCTGACGAAAATCCTCGGAAATTCTTCTTCCGACATCGGCGCGTTCCTGTCCGCCCCGGTTGAAGTGCAGAAAGTTCCGGTATTTAAGGTGGCCAATTACGGTTCTGCCATGGCGCCCTTCTATTCCACGCTCGCCATGTGGGTCGGCGCCGTCATGCTCGTCGCCCTGATGAAAACAGAACTGTCTAAAAGCCGGCGACGGCTGATCAAGAATCTCCGGCCGCATGAATTCTACTTTGGACGGCTGATCCTGTTCACCATCATCGGACTGATCCAGGCAACACTGATTACACTCGGGAATATCCTGTACCTTCAGATTCAGTGTCTGCATCCGTTTCTGCTGCTGCTCGCCGGATGGGTCACCAGCCTGGTGTATGTCAACATCATGTACACCTTTACCATCTCCTTCGGCGACGTCGGAAAAGCCATCTGTGTCGTTCTGATGGTGCTGCAGGTAGCCGGATCAGGCGGAACGTTCCCGATCGAGATGGCGCCAAAAGCCTTCCGGATGGTCTATCCGTTTCTGCCGTTCGTACACAGCATGACGGCAATGCGAGAGTGCATCGCCGGAATGTATGGAAACACCTACTGGCTCTCCCTGCTGAAACTCTGCGCGTGGCTGGTGCCGATGCTCTTCCTCGGTCTGGTGTTGAGAAAACCGGTCATCCGGATGAACAGCTACTTTGAGAAACAGCTAGAAAGCACCAAACTGATGTAACGTTATCAGAGCTTTGATGTAACGCTATCAGAACTTTAAAGAAACGCTATTATTTACTCAACTGTGTGTTCTGTTTTCCGTGATTTTCGTCAAAAGAGAACACACGAAGGGACTTTAGTTTTTTCTGTTACAATAATGTAGAATAATTGCGATTTCGGAACACAATACCGGTTCTTACCGATGCGGCAACAATACTTTCATGCTGATTTGTACGTATATCGATACACAATGCACTGAGGGAAACTGGTGAATAGAGAAACGCACGGATATTGTTCTTATTCATATGCAACATCCGTGCGTTTCTTCGTAATTCTGCCCTGTTTTTCTCCCAGACAAAGAACAGAGTTGTGCGCAATCGAACAAAAGTCCTTTTTTGTGTTCCGAAATCTTCAGTTTCTGGTAATTTGATAACAGAAATCATGAAAGTGCGATTGCAGGGAAGCCGTTACCGCATTGTTCCCAATAATTTACTGCTTCATTCGACAATTCCCTGTTCGGTTCTGGTATTACTGTTCAGCACCTGACGGCTGCCGGTCATCTTTTGTCGGATCCGAACCTGTCAGCTCCCCATACAGGCTGACGATCTCATTGGTCTCGCGGATCATCGGAAAAATCTCGCTTTCCTCTTCAATGTCCGCAATCTGGGAGGACCAGAACGGCCCGAGTTTGGAATTCACCTCAAACGCGCGCTGGAACCGGTCGTAATCGCTGGCATACTGGCCCGCAAGCTGCAAATAGCAGGCCGACATCAGCAGAAGCCAGCGGCTGCGGTCGTTCTCCTGTTTCTCCTGCTGATATAGCTGATAATATCGCTCCGACAGGTGAAGATGGTAGAGTTCCGGGGTCTCCCATCCGGAAATCACTGCGTGCGGGGCCGCTTCCAGCATATCCTTTTCACTTTCCGTCAGGCCGTCCAGAAACTCTTCTCGGGCGGCTTCATCCATCTTCTCAGCTTTATTCTTCATTGACGCGCGGAGTAAGCGCAGCATCTCTTCCCCTTCACGGTCAAAATCCGACGGGTCAAGGTCGCCGGCCTGGATGCCGGACAGCTGGCTCTGCCAGTCCTGCACAGACGACTTCGCCTCCCTGTACTGCGCGTCCTCTGGATCACAGACACTGCCGCCACGTCCGGTGCCGCTTTCCGCGTCATCGTCCCACGCACTGTATTTTTGTGCCTCTGGATCCGTATTTCTGTCCGTCTGGTCCATCTGTTTAATATATGCAGCCATTCCCTGCTGCGCAGAATCAAAATCCCTGCTCATTGAATGAAAACCTCCTGTTAATCTTCTTGAAAATGCCATTTGTCTGCTTCCGTTATCTGCATCTCCGGCATTTCTGCTTACTCTATATCATATCACAAAAAGCCGCATTTAAATTCTATTTGACAACACACGGCCTCCAGTGTTATACTCACCTCGTTATTTAAATTATTTTAAATAATAAATTTTAAATAAGATTTTTTAAGCATGCGTGCGCGGATCTGTCCTGAAGGTTCACACATCAGGTGGCAGTAAAAGGAGAAAAACAATGACATTCGATAAAATCAAAGAGGTAATGGTAGACACACTGAGCGTTGAAGCAGACAAGATTGACCTGGAATCCAGACTGGATGAGGATCTGGGAATCGATTCCCTGGATGCCGTAGAACTTTCCATGGCCCTGGAAGAGGAATTTGACATTAAGATTCCAGACGATGAACTTCCAGATTTGAAGAAAGTCAGCGATATTGTCAAGCTGGTCGACAAGCTCAAGAAATAATCTGAGGCAGAAAACAATGGAAAGCATGGAAATATTCACCGAAATTCTCGAGGATTTCAAACAGTCGGATCTGGAATCTCTGAAAGTTGAGATGCCGGGCATCCGGCTTTCATTAAAACGCAGGTCTGATCTGCAGAATACAGCTTCCGCGAGCAGAAATACGGTAACCACTAACAGCGGAGACAATAAGAATGCTTCTTCTGAATCTGAAACCATCCAGTGCCCTTTGGTCGGCGTATTTTACAGCGCGTCATCCCCTGGCGCGGAACCTTTTGTCCGCGAAGGCCAGGAAGTTCACAAGGGGGATGTCCTCTGCATCATTGAAGCGATGAAATCGATGAATGAACTGAAGGCACCATATAACCTGAAGATTCGGAAGATATGTGTCGAAAACGGAGAAATGGCAGAATTTCATCAGGTATTGTTTGAGGTTGAAAAATGCTGAAGAAGGTATTGATTGCAAACCGCGGAGAAATTGCTCTCCGGGTGATCCGGGAATGTATGGACAATGGAATAAAAACGGTTATCGCTTATTCTGAGGCGGACCGGGATTCACTTCCGGTCATGATCGCGGATCAGGCAGTCTGCATCGGTCCTGCCGCTCCGGCAAAAAGTTACCTGGACAAGGAAAGAATCATCACAGCAGCACTGCTGACCGGATGTGACGCCATCCACCCGGGATTCGGCTTTCTGTCGGAAAATCCGTCGTTCGCCAGGATGTGCGAGGAAAATGGACTAAAGTTTATCGGTCCTTCTTCCTCTGTCATTGCGGACATGGGCGATAAGGCAAAAGCGCGGGAGATGATGAAGACTGCGGGCGTTCCGGTCGTTCCGGGATCAGACGGGCCGGTTTCTTCTCTTGAAGAAGCGCAGCAGATCGCCGAAAAAATCGGTTTTCCGGTTCTGATCAAGGCCTCGGCAGGAGGCGGCGGACGCGGCATGCGCAGAGCCAACAGCCCGGAGGAATTTCCAGAAGCGCTGCAGGCGGCGTCGATGGAAGCAAAAGCAGCATTTGGCGATGGAACCGTCTACATTGAAAAACTAATTCTCAACCCGCGTCATATCGAGGTGCAGATCCTTGCAGACCAGTTTGGAAATATCGTGCATCTCGGAGAGCGAAACTGTTCCATTCAGAGGCGGAATCAGAAAATGCTAGAAGAAGCGCCTTGTTTTGGTCTGGCGCAGGATGTGCGGGAACGGCTGTATGCGGCGGCAGTCAAAGCTGCAGAAGTATGCAGCTATGAGAGCGCAGGAACCGTAGAGTTCGTGATGGATCATGACGGGAATTTCTATTTCATTGAAATGAACACGAGAATCCAGGTCGAACACCCGGTCACGGAGATGGTGACCGGTGTCAACATCGTTCTGCAGCAGCTGCGCATCGCGTCTGGAGCTCCGCTGAACATAAGGCAAGAAGACATTCATATTCAGGGACACGCGATCGAGTGCAGGATCTGCGCTGAAGATGCCGCAAATGGGTTTTCGCCGGCTCCTGGGAAAGCGGATTTTGTGCATTTCCCGGGAGGATGCGGTGTCCGCGTAGAAAGCGCGCTGTTCAGCGGAGCGGAAGTTTCCCCGTGGTACGATTCGCTTGCCGCCAAGATTATCGTCTGCGCAGATACGCGTGTACAGGCTGTACGCCGAATGCGCAGAGCACTTGCAGAGACGATCATCCGCGGCATTCCGACAACGCTGGACATTCAGCAGCTGATTCTCTATGACAGAAAATTTCTGCGCGGTTCCTATACCACTGGTTTTGCAGATGAAGAACTTCCGTCTCTGATCCGCACACTGAACACTGCCGGGACAATCGCGGAAGCAGAATCTTCCAGGCATCCTGATGAACAGGATAAGACCGCCTCGGCTTCCGCAAATCAGGCGTAATGAACAGGCCGGTCAGCCGATATCCGGCAGAAACGCAAATCATGCAGCAGGGAGGCTGTACTTATGGAAAATCCATTTACACAGAGAAAAACGATTATTAAAACCATACAGCACCTTGTCCGGTCAACCCGCTCTGACGAGGAGATTGAAAAAGATTACGAACTTCTCCCCTGCAGAAAATGCGGAAAGGAATACACCCGGGCAGAGCTGCGTGAAAACCTGTATGTCTGCCCAAACTGCGGACGGTACGCCCGGCTTTCTGCGGCGACAAGAATTGCGTTTACAGCAGATTCCGGCACGTTCCGCGAACTGAATCGAAGTCTTGCTGCAGCTGATCCCCTGCACTTTCCCGGCTATAAGGAAAAACTGGAAGAAATGCAAAGCAAAACCCATCTGAAAGATGCTGTTCTGACCGGAACCTGCCGGATCGGAGGAATCAAAACTGTTCTCTCCGTGATGGACAGTTATTTCATGATGGGAAGCATGGGCATGGCTGTCGGTGAAAAAATCACCCGCGCTGCCGAATACGCGACCAGGAAAAAGCTGCCTCTGATCATCTTCTGCTGCTCCGGCGGCGCCAGAATGCAGGAAGGCATGCTCTCCCTTCTGCAGATGACCAAAACCAGCGCCGCCATCGCAAAACACAAGGAAGCCGGACTGCTGTACGTATCTGTACTGACCCATCCGACAACAGGAGGCGTCTGGGCCAGCTTTGCCGCCCTCGCGGATATTCAGCTCGCAGAACCGGGCGCGCTGATCGGGTTTGCCGGGCCGCGCGTCATCGAAAACACCATCGGAGAGAAACTGCCGGAAGGATTTCAGCGCGCGGAGTTTCAGGAAGAACACGGCTTTACAGATGCCGTCATCGACCGCTGCGATATGCGCATGGAACTGATGCAGATCCTGCGGCTTCATGATGGAAAAACCAGGAAAAACATGACCATGCGGGACACTCCTCTCTTTGAGGAAGATCCGGAAGTAAAACCAAGTATACAGCATACACAGACTTCGTATGAAAAAGCAGTGCCAAAAGCCACGGACACGTCAGACATCCCTGGATCAGGAAAAGCTGCGCGTCCGAATTTGAACGCAGACGTCCATTCATCCACTGAACGCAGTCTTTCTGCAGCAGACCGGATTACGATCGCGCGCCGCTCTGACCGCCCGACAGCAAAAGACTATATCCACGCCATTTTCCGCGACTTTCTGGAACTGCGCGGTGACAGAAGTCTGGGAGAAGACGCCAGCATCATCGGCGGTATCGCCTCCTTTCACGGAGTTCCTGTAACCGTCATCGGCCAGCAGAAGGGAAGAAGTCTTGAGGAAAATCTGAAATACCGCTTTGGAATGCCGAATCCGGAAGGTTACCGCAAGGCCGAGCGGCTGATGAAAGAAGCCGAAAAATTTCACCGTCCGGTGATCACGTTTGTCGACACACCGGGCGCCTACCCCGGAAAAGAAGCGGAAGAACACGGTCAGGGGCCGGCAATCGCATCCTGCATCATGACCATGAGCCGTCTTCAGGTCCCGACTGCCGCCGTATTCATCGGTGAAGGCGGATCCGGCGGGGCCCTTGCACTCGCCTCTTCCGACCGCATCATTATGCTTGAAAACAGTGTATTTTCCATCTTGTCGCCGGAAGGCTTCGCAAGCATTCTCTGGAAAGACGCGAACCGCTGGCAGGAAGCTGCAGAAGAAATGAAACTGACCGCATCCGATCTTATGCAGATGCACGTCTGCGACCGGATTATTCCAGAACCTGCCGGAGGCGCACAGAACAATCCAGATGAAGTTTTCCGCGGCGTCGATGAAGCCCTGCAGGATGCGCTGAAGAATCTTCTTGGAAAACGCGCGTCTGACCTGACCCAGCAGCGCTACAAGAGATTCAGGAACACCGGAATCGACCTGGTGAAGAAAGGAGAATAATCATGGCCGGACTCAAGTTTACCGGATTTGGAAAAGCAAAAGGCGATGTCACGGTGACCAATGACGGAATGAAACAGTACGTCGACACCAATGATGCCTGGATCTGCAGAAAAACCGGAATTCACCGGCGCAATTTTGCAGTCGGCCTGACCAACTGTGACATGGCCGTTTCTGCTTCGCGGCAGGCTCTTCAGAACGCCGGCGCCGATCCTGCAGAAATCGACGCGCTGATTGTCTGCACGGCCACCCCGGACCGCACTACCCCGTCCGTAGCCAATGAAGCCGCATCCAGACTCGGGCTCAGAGAGCGCGTCCTAACCATGGATCTGAACGGGGCATGCTCCGGATTCATCTACGGCTGCATCACCGCCAACGCGCTTCTGCTCTCACGCACCTGCAGCAAGGTGCTGATTGTCGGAAGCGAACGCCTCTCCCAGGTCCTGAATATGCAGGACCGGACGACCTGCGTTCTGTTCGGAGACGGTGCCGGAGCTGCCGTTGCAGAATACAGTGAAACCGGCTTCTTTAACAGCCTTTCCGGCGTCCTGTTTAACGATCACGCGCTGTACTGCAGCCGGTTCGATCCGGCGCTGACCATGGTCGGACAGGAAGTCTACCATTTCGCTGTCAGTAAAGTGCCGGAGGCGACAGCGGACATCCTTGCACAGTCAGATTTGTCGAAAGAAGACATCGACTGGTTCGTCTTTCATCAGGCGAACGAGCGCATCATTGACAGCGCAGCGGCAAAACTCGGCCTGGACAAGGAGAAATGCTTTAAGAATATCGCGGACTATGGAAACACATCAGCAGCGAGCATTGCGATCACGCTCGGTGAAATGCAGGAAAAGCACCTGCTTCGACAGGGCATGAAAATCGTCTGCGTCGGATTCGGCGCCGGACTGACATATGGCGCGATGGTTACCGAGCTTTAGCAGGAAAAGTCAATACCTGCAACTTATGAACATGCACACAGCGTATATACTTCAATTATTTACGACTCACGGAGGAAGGACTATGAACAACGTACTAGAACATATGAAGCAGCCGGTCATTCAGGGCGGCATGGGAATCGGCATTTCCATGGGAAATCTGGCCGGTCATGTTGCTCGCGAAGGCGGTATGGGCGTCATTGCGGCAGCAGGCATCGGGTTCCGTGAGCCGGACTTTTACAAGAATCCGACAGAGGCCGGAAAACGCGCGCTGAAGAAGGAGATCGAAAAAGCACGCATGATTGCCGGAGGAAACGGCCTGATCGCGGTAAACATCATGACGGCCGCAAGCGACTATGAGTCAATGGCAAGAGCTGCCGCTGAATACGGAGCCGACGCCATCATCTCCGGAGCTGGACTGCCGCTTTCTCTGCCAGAGTATGTGCCAGAGGGATCGGCAATGATCGCCCCTGTTGTCTCCAGCGGACGGGCAGCAAAAATCATTATGAAAGACTGGCAGCGCCACCATAACCGGCGCCCGGACTTTCTGGTCGTAGAAGGCTGCAAAGCCGGCGGACACCTGGGATTTAAACCAGAAGAGCTGCTGAACCACACCGCGAAGTCACTGGAAGAAAATGTCAGTGATGTACTCAAAGTCGCAGACGGCATTCCTGTTTTTGCGGCGGGAGGCGTATTTGACCGCGAGGACGTTAAACGCATGCTTTCACTTGGAGTCGCAGGCGTCCAGGTCGGGACACGGTTCGCCCTCTCTGCGGAAGGCGATGCCACGCAAGAATTCAAGGACATTCTGCTGAACGCAGAAGACGAGGATGTACGCATCATCACCAGTCCTGTAGGCATGCCGGGCCGCGCAGTCGTGACCCCGCTGATTGAGAAAGTCGAGTCCGGAACGCGCGTTCCCCCAAAACACTGCGTCAACTGCATCCGCGTCTGCAACCCGGGAACGACTAAGTACTGCATCAGTAACGCACTGATCCAGGCGTTCTACGGAAACTATGAGGAAGGTCTGTTCTTCACCGGTTCCAACGTCGGACGCATCACACAGATGCAGACCGTAGCAGAGATCATGCAGGATCTGAATCCAAACGCCTAGCGCATCTGCTTCATCGGACAAAATTTACGCGCAAGAGGTCCAGGCAGTGAATACTGCCTCCCCTTTTACCAGCCAGGACAGCATTCGCCTTCACAGGAAAAATCACAGAATGGGAGGAAACATAACTATGACAGGGAATAACAGACGAGTCGTCATCACCGGCATGGGCGGGCTCTGCCCGATCGGAAACAGCAGCCTGGAAATGTGGGAAAACGCAAAAAACGGAACCGTCGGAATCGGACAGATTACACATTACGACACTTCCGAATCAGAAATCAAGCTGGCCGGAGAAGTGAAAGACTTTGATCCAGCTGCTTTGATGAGCCGACAGGAAGCACGCCGCCTCTCCCGCTTCACGCAGTTTGCAATTGCCGCAGCAGATGAAGCGTTCTCTCAGAGCGGACTGAATATGGAACACGAAGATCCTCTGCGCTGCGGCGTCAATCTGTCCAGCGGCATCGGAGGCCTGGACACAATCGAACGCGAACACAGCAAGGCGTTGAAAAAAGGATTTGACCGCGTTTCTCCGCTGTTTATTCCGATGAGCATCACCAATATGGCTGCAGGAATGACTGCGATCCGTCTCGGATTTAAGGGCAGCTGCACCTGCCTGGTAACTGCCTGTGCATCCTCAACCAATGCCATCGGTGAAGCCTTCCACTATATCCGCGACGGCTACGCAGACGTCATGGCGGCAGGCGGCACAGAAAGCTGCATCACACCGCTTGCCGTCGCCGGATTCCATTCCATGCGCGCCCTGAGTAAATCAGATGACCCTTTCCGCGCGTCCATCCCGTTTGATCAGGAGCGCTCCGGATTCGTCATGGGCGAAGGCGCCGGCCTCCTGATGCTGGAAGAATACGAACACGCAAAAAAGCGCGGCGCGGAAATTCTCGGTGAAATCTGCGGGTACGGCGCCAGCTGCGACGCGCACCACATGACCGCGCCGCTTGAGGACGGAAACGGCGCCGCCGCCTGCATGGAAATGGCTCTGAAGGACGCTGACATTCTCCCTTCCGAAGTCGGATACATCAACGCGCACGGAACCGGAACCCCTCTGAATGACAAGGGCGAAACCCGCGCCGTGCACACGGCGTTCGGAGAGGCTTCTGATCAGCTGGTCATGTCCTCCACAAAATCCATGACCGGTCATCTCCTCGGCGCCAGCGGCGCGGTGGAAGCGATATTCACCGTATCTGCTCTCCGGGACCAGATCGCGCCGCCGACTATGGGCTACCGGGTTTCCGATCCGGAATGTGATATCCCGTGCGCTCCGAACAGCGCACAGTCCATCCATACCGCATACGCCATGTCCAATTCGCTTGGGTTCGGCGGACACAACGCCTCCCTCGTGTTCCGCGGTCTTTAAACCTGGGAATTGCTGAAAACTGAAATACAGCAAGTAAATAACCTCATCGGCCAACCACAAAACAGCGATCACATGGAGTAAAAATGCTCCGTGTGATCGCTTTTGCCCTGATTCACGCTAATAAATTACATCAACAACAACGCCTTGCTCAATTTCCATGAAAGATTCCCCATGAAAGCATTTTTCATTAAGAATCCGATCGATAACTTGTTTTGGTATGGTGTTCTGATCAGGTATTCTATATTTTGCAATACATTTCGGAGAATTAGAAGGACAATCCCATATTACAAGAAAACAAAAAGACCAATCTCTTCGCAGAAATTTCGTTCTCTATCTCTATGGCATCTTTAAAAACTGTAGTATAATTAACGTTGGATGAAAATCCGAAAAATAATTCTAAAAGAGGTATGGAAATGCTGGCGAGTAATTTTTCCCGAGTATACGATAAATTCAAGCTTTCTCTCTACGAGCGGCTGTTCACTAAATTTAACAGTAACAGTAAGGACGCCCTGTCTCCTTCAGAAGTCATCTGCATGGAGATCATCGTCGCCCTTCACCGTCCGACCATCAACGAATTCACCAAGATGGCGCAGATGTCGCCGCCAAACGCGGCCTACCGCATCAACCAGCTTGTAAAAAAAGGCTACATCATCAAACGCCAGAACAAGGATGACAAACGCCAGTATACATTGATTGTCACAAAGAAATATAAAGAAAACTACGGAGACATCTTTAACTATGTAGATCTGGTCAGCGAGCGCATAGAGAATCGTTTCCCGAAAGAAGACGTCGACAAACTCAACAAAATGCTCCGCATTATTGCCGATGAGCTGATGCCGGAGATCGACGGATTCCATCATGTCGAATCCCGTCTGGACAGCAAACCTGTCGCTGCCCGCGCCGGCGACCAGCTGATGGCTGAAGAAGAAGCCGCAGCTTCTGAAAACACAATGGAATAACCGCTTTAATATAATCACAGCCTCTGTTCATCTATATCCCGGCATTGGACATTTTGATGAACAGAGGTGTTTTTTCTCCCGCACAGTCGGACGGAAATCCTTGCCTGCAACCCTCATGATCACGCATGGATTCCCGTCCGGTTAACTGTGTATCTCTGCTTCTCTGACCTATTTTTCTTCCTGTGACGTTTTCGCAGGTTCTTTTTTTGCAGTTTCCTGCGCCAATTCTGCAGATTCTGCGGCTTCTTCTGCTTTTTTGTGTGCGATTTCTTCAGTCTCGCCGGCGCGGAGAGTATCAGCATAGGTTTTCAGATCCATATCAGTTCCTTCGCGGCCAAGGCGGTCAATCTCATGTCCGAGAAGGTCCAGGAGTTCTTCCAGGCGGTCCATGGAATATTCTGAGGTTGATACGTTCATGAACAAGTGCTCGGTTCTTTTCCCCAGCCCCTGCATCTTCTGCATGATTGAAAGGTACTGTTTAAAATGCGGGGAAACCTGCGCTTCTTTCATCATTTCCAGATCCTGGCGGATGGCGCTGACGAGTTCCTGTTCATCTGCACATTCACCGAGATACAGCGCATAAGGACGAACGCGGTTGAGATAAATCACTTCATTTTCTTTTATCTCATATATGTAAGTCGCGTTGGTATCCTCATCGAGTTTAAATTTTACCTTGTTGACATAGGCCGGCGCGTTCTTGATTTCCACCGCACCCATCTGGCGGAGCAGCGTATTGGCCATGCCTTCTGTAATTCTGTTGATAATCATGTTGCACCCTTTCCTTTCACCTTTTGTCTACGCAGTAAATCCGAACCGGAGCAGCAGCCAGATCATGGACACGACGATCGACATGATCATGACCGGGAAGCCTTTCTTGAGATAGGACTGGAATGTAATCGGATATCCGTGCTTTCCTGCGATTCCGCTGAGCACGACGTTTGCGGAAGCTCCGATCAGAGTTCCGTTTCCGCCGAGGCAGGCACCGAGTGAGATTGCCCACCAGAGCGGTTCCGTATCCATACCGTGCTGGCCAAGTGCCTGAATGAACGGGATCAGAGTTGCGACAAATGGAATATTGTCAAGGATGGAAGACAGCAGCGCTGATGCCCACAACAGAACCAGCATCGTTGCGATGACATGCCCTCCGGTCGCGCCCATAATCAGTTTTGCCAGCATAGAAATGATGCCGGTTTTCTCCAGTCCGCCGACCAGAACGAACAGTCCGGTAAAGAACAGCAGGGTCGGCCACTCGACGTTTGCGACAACCTCATCGATGTCAATATGACCGATCAGCATCATGATTCCGCCCGCCGCCAGTGCGATAAACGCTGTCTGATACTCAAACTGGTCGTGGAACATAAAACCGATGACTACCAAAATGATCATGACGACACTCTGTTTCATCAGCTTCCGGTCTGCAATCGCCTTATTCTCATCCAGCAGCATTACCTTGTGGATGGCTGATTCACTTGCATGGAGGTCTTTTCCATAGTACATTCTCAGCATAAGCATAAGAACGAGCAGAATAAAGATACACGGAATTCCTGTATTCACCAGAAATGAAACAAAGGATAGGTGCGCTTCACTTCCAATCATGATGTTCGGCGGGTCTCCGATCATGGTGGCCGTGCCTCCGATGTTAGACGCAAAGATCTGCGCCATCAGTGTCGGCACAGGATCGAGTTCCAGCAGCCTGGCAATCGTCATAGTCATCGGTCCCATCAGCAGGACGGTGGTGACATTGTCCAGAAAAGCCGAGCAGACCGCAGTCAGCACCACGAACATCACCATGATTTTCCATGGATCTCCGCCTGCTTTTTTTGCCGCCTTGATGGAAATATACTCAAACAGTCCAGAGTGTTTGATGACGCCGACAAACAGCATCATACCGATCAGCACGCCGAGAGTATTGAAGTCGATATAGGAAACTGCCTGATCCAGTGAAAGCACTTTGAAAGCCAGTAGCAGCACCATTCCCAGAATCGACGCCGTTGTACGATTGATCTTTTCTGTCATAATTGCGATAATCGCTGCCAGAAAGATCACGCCCGCAATTACAGCCTGATTCATTTTCTTTCTCCTTTTCAATAAAGTATTCTGAGAAGAACATGTGCATCGAATCCGCATCACCATGTTGCCCGCCTATTTAATGCAGGCACACCGCTTTGTATACAGAATACACACAATTCTTTCATCAGACCATCGATAATTTCTTTTTTCCAGAATTCTGTTACCGAAATGTTAGTATAGCTATCTGAACATCCGCTCTCAAGCGCACACAGAAAAAAAGTACAGAAATATTGGAAATAATTTCCCTATATTATACTCCAAAAACAAAAAAAATGAGGCAGAAACTATAAAATTTCCGCCTCCTGTTCTAAGCGTATATCTTGCTCCAGCATACAGGAAAGGGTCTCTCTAAATACCATATACTCCGGATCCTTCTGCATCTGTTCTAAAAGCCTTCTGTAAGAATCTGTCCGAAGCGAAACCGCCCTGGCCTTGTATTTTACAAGGGTATCCACATCCATGTGCCATGGCGCGGCTTCAGGAATCAAATGATCTTTCAGCTGCACAAAGATCCGGAAGCCTCCTGCGTCGATGTCGCTCCAGTGCAGGAACTCTGCTTTCGGATTCTGCCTTCTCACCGCGTCCGCGAGCATGCGCAGCCAGCGGCCTTTCATCGGGCTGCAGCAGCCTCCGTGATAAACAACGAGTTCTTGAGCATAGTGATGATTCTGGATGTACCAGATATAATTGGCTTTATTCTCGATCGTGATCATCCGGCTTATTCCGCGGACATTCACGTTTCTGACGTGCCGGAGCGCATCCGTATTCAGATAGGCGCCATAGCGCTGCGCTGCGTAATCGGCGATTTCCCCGTCATCAGATTCTGTCTGCACCGATCCACGGAATTCCAGAACTTCCGGCCACCGCACAATCCCGCGCTGCAGCAGAAGATCCGCGTCATTCAAATCACCGTCCTGTTCTTCTTTTGCAACCGCGCGCAAAACAGAAAGCGCTTTAGGTTTCAGCTCATGTTCAAAATACTTGCTGTCGCCGTAGAGCCGCATGCTGACCACACGTTCCATTTCTTCTCCGTCGTTGAACATCAGCTCCCGCAGAAACCGGAGCAGCGCGCGGTTTCTTTCCGGATCGTCTGCAAAGAAATACCGCGGCACACGCTTTTTCTCCTGAATTGTTTCTTTTTGCCGCTGGAGAAAGCGGTACAGATCCAGTCCGTCCGACCCTTCAGAAGAACGTCCTCGGCAGGAAGAGAGCGCTTCATCCAGTACTGCTTCCAGTTCGCGCAGGATCTGCGCCTTCGGTTTTCTGCCGGCGCGGCGGCAGCTCTCAAGCAGTCTTTCCGGATCCGGGTTCAACCAGATTTCATCGACAATGTTCCCCGCTTCATATTTTTCCCAGGAGAAATTGATGAGATCTCTGTCTTTCAAGCGCTGAAGCGCGTCATGAAACAGAATTTTCGTGTCTATGTTCTCGTAGGCCTTCCGAAAGGATTGGATCTTTGACCGGTGAACCATGATGCGGCGCGACGGCTCTCCGTTCATAAACGCCTTGCCGGATTCATATTTGTCGAGGAGACAGTCTAAGATTTCCTTCTCATAATTCACCATCAGTCGAACTCCTCTTCAATTTCTTTCGGGTCAAAGTGACGCGTGAAGGAATCGTGCCCGGATTTATAGACGGCGATATTGGTATCGACGAGTGGTGCGATGTCCGGGATCTTGTCAGTCGGCGCGGAGAATATCGCCTGCAGCTGAAATTTCCGGAGCAGACGGATGCACTCCTGGATGCGCTCGCCGTCCATCTTGCTGAACGCCTCATCTAAAATGATAACGCGGATCGTATTGCTGCTGGTCCTGCTGTTGATGCGGCAGACCTGGGCGAACGACGCAAGCAGGGAGATATAGAACGGGATCTGCGTCTCTCCGCCGGATTTTTTCAGGAGCGTCTTAGACAGTCGCTGCTGCTCGCCCTGATCATTCGTCACAATCAGGTCAAAGACCAGATATGTCTTGTAATCCGTGAATTTCTTAATATTCCGCTCGTATTCTGCGCGCCGATCCGCAGTGACGTCCTGACTGCTCAGAATCATCATATCAAACATGCTCTTGATTTCGGTGCTGTATTTCTCATTGAAGTTCGCGGAGGCGATGTTCCAGCCGCCGCCGTCCATCAGCATCGGGTCGGTGATCATATCGTAATAGTTCTTGTATTCAGCCCGCGGCCGGTATGTAAAGCGGTAGCGGTCCGTGCCGAAAACGGAATGTCGCAATGAATCGTTCAGTTCGTCGATTTGCTGCTTGACTGTTTCTATGTTGGACTTCAGTTTAGCGATAAAGTCCTCGCAGAATTTATTGTAGGCTTTCTCCCTTGCGTCGCTGATCTTCTCGCGGTAATCCGGCAGACGGATCTCTTCCAGCGTTTTCAGCTCGCTGTCGTATTCTTCGTTATCCTCCCGGCTGACGTCGTACGGCATCTTGTAATCGCGGTTGTACTCGCTCCGGAGCCCGGTCCGGCGCTCGCTCAGCTGGCGCACCGTCGTCTCAGTCGCGGCAAGCGCACGGGCATAACTGTCCCGCAGAGACAGTTGTGTCCGGCTGCTTTTCTGCGTAAGAACCTCCTGAAAATGCGGCTCGCCTTTTTCCTTCACCCAGATTTCATCAAACCGCTCCGCGATTTCCTGCGTGATTTTCTGCAATTCATGCTCGCATTCCGGAATCTGCTCTTCTCTGAGACGGCGGAGTTTTTCCTCCGTCCTGCCTGCAAGAGCGTTCCGGTCATCTTTCTGCGTCTGCATCCCGTCCTGCTCCGCCTCCAGACCCGCGATTTCCTCTTTCAGGCGCTCCAGATAGGTCAGATCAAGTCCGTCGAGCTCCTTCTGAATAGCTGCTATACGTTTTTCCTTTTTCTGCTGCTCCGGAATGGAGTCCGCAGCAAGCGCATACTGCTGCGCCTCATAATGCTCCAGGATATTCTGCCCTGCCGCGCGGTCAATGACCGATTTCTTTTCCGTCTGTGCTTTTCTCTGTTTCCGGCATTCCGCAAGCCGTTCCTGCACCTGTCTCAGCTGGATTTCCATAGAGCGGCGTCCGATGAACGGAACTTCATATCGCTTCGGATTCAGTTTTCTCGTCACATACCCCTTGTACAGCATGACGTCCCTGGTGATGGCCGTCCGCCAGCGGTTGATTTTCCGGACATCATCGCACTTCATGACATTCCCGAGAAGATAATCCGCATAGAGCCTCGCGTCAGGGTCCTCAGTCTGGATTTCCTCTGCCAGCGATCCTTTCATCGCACCTTTATGGAAATCCTTCCTGAGTTTTCCCAGGTCGACCAGACCCACATCGAACAGATGTTCCTGTTTTTTCACCCGGCCGTAAATCTGATTGGCATCCCGGTAAACCTCTTCCGGCACCAGAAGATTAAATTTCTGACGGTCCAGATATCCCTCGATGGCATTCGTCCACTCCGGATCCCGAATTTCCAGAAGATCGGCAAAAATCGGTATGCGAACCTCTTTCTTTCCGGCCTTTTTCAGCTCGAGCTGCAGGATTTCCTGAAGTCTGGTGACAGCAGAAGGATACGGCTTAATGCCGTTTTTCAGGTTCTTCTCTTTCCGGCTCAGTTCGTCGATTTCCTCTTCCGTCTGCAGAACCTGGGCCGCCAACTCCCGCTTCTGCTCTGCCAGTCTTCCCTTCAGGTCTTCCAGGGCGTCACAGATCCGGACAAAAGGAAACTCAGCAAGGCTGTCTTTCTGGATTTTCTGCATTTTCCCGGCGATTTTTTCATCGTCAGCGGTGACAGCGAATCCGGCCTTTTTCAGTCCCTCAATCGCGCTACCCCAGGCAATTCCATAGTTTTTTGTATTCTTGACGGCCTGCTGAATCTTCGTTTCCATCTCCCGGATTTCTTTTTCCAGGGTCTGGATCTGCTCCGTCAGTTCATCGCGTTTTTTGATCGCGTCAGAAGAGAAATACTCCCGTTTTTTCTCTTCAATTGTTTTCTTGTACTGTGCGATTTGTCCGGAAATAGACAGGATTTCCTCTTTCAACGCCTGCAGCTTCCGCTCACTGTCCTCTGCGGCCTGTTTCTGCTGCCGGAGCAGATCCTGTTTCTCCTTCTGTCCGGCGCGGACCACGATATACTGCTGCTGAAGCTGCCTCTCTCTGGCATTCTCGTATTCGCGGGAAATCTCCGCAACCTGCTTCAGCGCGTTGATCCGAACCTCTGTGCGGTCAGCGTCATCCTCCAGACTCTTGTACTCGCGGATATCGGCCTGCATTTCCTCCACCTGAATCTCGTTCCGGACGTCGCAGACGGATTCAGTGATAAACTTCTCGATGTCAGTAATCGGAGTGAACGGTACGGATTTCTTCAGGAGTACGCGATATTTTTCTTTAATGTTGCCGAACACAGACAGTGTGACATCCCGGTAGCGCTTGTTCGACTGGCAGAACTCGACGTTCCACTTCCCGTCCTGGCTGCTGAAATAACGCTTCAGTTCCGTAATCCGGTATGGAACGCGGGTCTTTGGATTAATGAACGCGGTTGGCGGAATTCCGTGATTATGCACAACAAACCACTGGGTGTCGTAATTCAAATCCTCGTGGCAGTCTGCGCCGATTCCGATCAGCTGCTTTTTATTCTTTTCTGTGTCCTCAATCTCCAGTGCGACGTAGCTGGTGAACGGCCCCTGCCGAAGGTAGCGGAACCCTGTTTCTCCGTCGTCGCCGTTTTCTCCGTAGAGGTAGCTTCTCAATGTCCGGACGGATTTCTCGTTTGCCGCTTTATTAAAGAAATTTCCATTGGTATCTCCAAGCAGAACAAGCTGCATGGCATCGATGATCGTAGACTTTCCGGATGCTGTTTTACCGGTCAGAAAATTGATCGTGCCAAAATCGATCATCTGATAACTGTACCCGTACCAGTTAATCAGCAATAATCTCGTCAGCTTCTTCATCGTCCTTCTCCTTTGTCTTTACTAATTCACTGAGATTGGAAATCTGTTCATTCGTTACAATGAACAGAATCGACGGCAGGATCAGCATCCTGGTATGCGCGTCCGACCAAGGCCCGTCCACTTTTCGGATCAGGTTATACTTTTTCAGCGCTCTGAGCGATTTCTCCATCTCTGCGTTCGACGGTTTCTTCGGAATCGCGCCCAGCGTAATCATCTTATTGATCAGATCCCCGACAGAAGTAAACACTTCTTTGATGAGGGTCAATTTTTCCCGCTCCTCTTCATAAATCAGGCGCAGCGTGTAGATCATCAGCGTAGTCAGCTTATTAAACGACACACGGTTATCCGGATTGTCACTGCTGACTGCGATGACGCCGTACTCTGTGTCTTTTTCCACACGGAATCCCGCGTAACTCAGATATTCGCTGATCATCTCAATATTCCGCTCTGCAAAAATAAAGTCCTGATCAAGGACCTTCACGTCAGCGTCAAAGTTATACTCTTCGCGGATCAGGTAGGTATGCGCGAGCAGATGGCTGACGATCTTCTTAAACTCACCCTTCTCGTTTGTCGACAGTTTTTCGTATTCTTCCTGAAACATTACGCCCTCTCTTTTCTCTTGAACAGCGCCCGCGGAACACTGTATCCGTTCCGGTCTGTATTTCCTTCTCTGAACGTCATCTTAAACGGCGCCGTGCGCTCCAGTCCGCGGATGGTGCAGAGCAGATAGAGGATGAATTCTTCCGAATCGCGAATCTCCATATCTTCGGTCTGTATTTCCATAAGATCCCCCATGCAGCGCAGCATATATTCATCGATTTTCTTGTTGGAATACTGTTTTCGGACATCCTCCAGAAAGCCATTAAACACCTGCGGCTGATCGTGCTGCTCTTCCACCGCGTGGTATGTTCCCTCAGACTTTTTCGTTCTTCGGATTCGTTCATACAGGGATTTCTGTCCCGCGACCCTGACCGGATATATGTTTATCAATTTCTGCATACGGCATATCGTTTCCGGATCGCCAGAGGCCTTGAGAAGATCCACGATCCTTCCTTTTGCGCTTCTGTCCGTATTCATCAGGTAACGCATGCGTTCTACTGAAGACAGGACATACTGATTGTGCTTGCGGTCAATCTGTGCGATCATGTCTTCGATGCCTTCATAAGTGTCCACTGTATACCGGATCATCCGAACGACTTCATCTCTTCCCTGCTCTTCATCTTCCAGCACCTGTCTGGCAACACCCTGTTCCGCGATCGTTCCGATCATCTGGTCATTGTTCAGCCAGCTGTTCAGGATTTTCATAATGGAATTCTTAAACCGCGGTACAGAATCAAACGTCTTCAGCGGATAGTAGATTGTATCCACGACCTTGTCCTGATAGCCGTCAAAATGTTCACGGAGCAAGGCATTGACGTTGTTTTCTCCCGGAAGACGCGAATAATATCTCCGGATATTATTAAACAATCCCTTCAGCTCGTCCACCAGATTCACCGTATTCCGATACGCCGTCTGCAGCGCCTGATACACATAATCCGGAGTCCGCTCCGCGTTTTCCAGCGCCGCGTACGTCGCGTAAACAAAACTGTTGTATTCTTTTATTTTCTCTTCCGAGAGATCATACAGCAGATTGATCACGGAAATCGCGTAATCCGGAACAGTGACGTTCTCTTCAAAAGACTGGGTCTCATATTCCGTTTCCACCCATCCTGTCTCCTTCAGACGGGCGAACAGCAGATGCGCCTTGGCAGAAACCGCAGAGGAATCCGTCTCTCCTTCTTCCTCCGCCTCCTCTGTAAAGTCTGCGTTCTCGAACTGATCTTCCAGCGAATCCATAAACATCGCCAGGAGATCCTTTCTCCGGATCACCAGCTCCGTCTTGAATGCCTGACGCAGCACAAAAAGCGCCTCCACATATAGTTCTTTCTTGGGAGACGCTAAAATACTGAAAAAATTCTCTGGTATACGACTGAACAGCTTCATAGAAACCTGACTACCCCTTGTTTCTGATATCCTGTTGTTCTGCGGCACATGTTCATCCGCAGGAGTTCTTAATCTCTCCAGTATACCATGTTTCAGGTGGTTTGTTTACCGATTATTTCCTTCCAAAATACACTGCGACAATCAGCGCCGTTGCCGGGATGGTCAGCACTACGCCCAGACTGGAAGACAGTCCCTGCATAATCTCAATGCCGACGGAATGCCTCTTGCTGATTCCCATCCGCGGATATCTTTTGTCCGCAGTACACATAAAAAGCCATAAAATCTGAACTAGAATACAGTATATAACCCATGACGGCCGATTTCACGAAAACACTGAAATGTCAAGTATTAAAGAATCTTTTTCTCAGAGTTTTCTGTATTGACTTTATCCATTTTCTACGTTATAGTTTTAACAGAGATTACGGTTGTTAACACAATCATAAGGAGGTAAGAAAGATGAAATTAACGCCAAAGATTGACTATTCTAAGTATGTAGATCATATCAGAACAATTGAGGCTCACACAGAGGGTGAGTACTGCCGTGTTGCGATCGACTGCCCAGAGACTGAGGGTAAGACAATGATCGAGAGAAAGCACTATCTGGAAGAGCATTATGACTATCTGAGAACTGCTCTGATGTTCGAGCCAAGAGGACATCACGACATGTTCGGCGCTTTCATCACTGAGCCATGCAATCCGGAAGCAGACTTCGGCGTATTCTTCATGGACGGCGGCGGATACCTGAATATGTGCGGACACTGCACAATCGGAACGGTTACCGCAATCCTGGAAGGCGGACTGATGGAGATGAAAGAGCCTCAGACAGAGGTTGTTCTGGAAGCTCCTGCAGGACTGATCAGAACGGTTGCAGACGTTAAAGACGGCAAGGTTACAGGCGTCACACTGACAAACGTTCCGGCTTTCCGTTACAAGAAAGACCTGCACACAACATATGAAGGAAAAGACGTTGTTTATGATATCTGCTTCGGCGGCTCCTTCTTCGCTATGGTTGATACAGAGAAGAACTTCGGCATCAAGGTCGGCCCGGACACCGCTCCGTTCCTGACCAAATTCTCCAGCTTCATGCTGAATGAAGTCAACAAGACGGTTGAGATCCAGCATCCGGAACTCGACATCACAACAGTTGACCTGGTTGAGAACTACTCCACCACAGATACTCCGGACGCAGACCTGCGCAACCTGGTTGTATTCGGCGACCCGAACGATCCGCAGCTCGACAGAAGCCCGTGCGGAACAGGTACATCTGCTAAACTTTCCCTGCTCCACGCTCTCGGCGAACTGCCGGTCGGCAAGGAATTCGTATACGAGTCCTTCATCGGAACCAAGTTCTACGGAACCATCAAAGAAGAGACTAAGGTTGCTGACTATGACGCAGTCATTCCTCAGGTAAGAGGAGCTGCATACCTCTGCGGAGAGGCAACATGGTTCATCGATCCTGACGATGCTATGGGCAAGGGATTCGTTGTTCCGAGATAGTTTTTCGGATACGCTCATCTTGTACTTCCTGGATTTTCAAGTCCTTTTCAAGAGCGGGAAATCCAGAAAAATGATGAACGGCTGAGAGATCAGAGATCGAACGACTATCGGATTTTAATACCGAAGAAAAAATGATATTACGTTAATATACGTTATAACGGCGCGCCCCGGAGATTTCGCTCCCGGGGCGCGCTGTTTTCAAGTTTCTGCTGTCACAAGCAGCAGCGAAAATTCTAAGTATATAATTCCTTCGGACGGAGATTTTCATGTATCATGTATATACTGGTCTGGGGATGGAAAGCTCCTCCTCTACTGCGCCCGGACATCCTGGTCCAGCGTGATAATTATATGCTATAACAACATTAAAAGCACTTTTTAAATTCCTGTCACCGAAAATCTGAAATCCGGCGATCTCAGAACACAAAAAGGAGTTTTGTTCGATTGCGCACAATTCTATTCTCGTCAAATATGAACTTTTTGATGTACGATAGATGCTTCGTGAACAATACAGATGGTTTCAGCCGGCTTATCGTTGACATGCATCTATTTCGATACAATAATCTGACATTCCTTACTCAAAAATGGTGCATGAGCATCCGGCAGACATGAAAAGCGGGGAGTTGTATCCATTTGGATACAACTCCCCTTCCGCATTCATCAGATTATGTTCCGGAATCGCGATTTTCCGGCAGTTCGATAACAGAAAAACCGAAACTCCTTTTTGTGTTCTTGATTCTTCACTTTTTGTCGAAATCGGAACACGCAGCCGGGATATTATTTCCCCGGCTGTTTCTCACCTGTCATCACCCATTCATCCAGTCATCTCATCCATCATTCAATGTTCCGTTGCCAGTCTGTTTCAAACCTGTGGCCTGATGACCAGACAGCCGGGTAATCCGGCAGGCCGATTCTGCTTAACCTGATTTCTGTTTACTTCACCAGATCAGCGGCATGGTTCTTCAGGAGATCCTGCGCTCCGCCGATGATGTAAGTGACGTCCTTGAATCCGTTCTCTTTCAGAATGGACATGGCTCTCTTGGCGCCCATGTTTCCGGATCTGCAGATAACCACGATCTTCTTGGACGGATCCAGCTTCTTGTCCTTGATGGCGGTGGTCAGGAGGTTCTCCTGGTCAGCCGTGGACAGAGGGAAACAGGCAACCTGAACAGCGTCTTTCAGGTGACCCGCCTTGAAGCCGATATCTGTTCCGTTATCCAGCTTGATGGAATCCTGGCGCAGGTCAAGAACCTGTGTCTTGGAGGAATCCAGCTTCTTATACTCGTCGTAAGTGATTCCAAGCTTGGTCCATGCTGCGGAATCTGTGTACGCGCTTGTGCGGTCCTGCAGAGTAATCGTGTAGGATGCTGTTGCGTGCTTTTCACCGCTGCCGGCGATTTCCGGAATTCCGGTTGCGGTAATGGTTACCTGAGTGCTGGAGCCTGCTGCCGGAAGCTTGTTCACGGTTACGGTTCCGTCCTTTGCGACGGTGACATAGTCCTCATTGCTGGATTTATAGGTAACGTTGTCTGCCAGCTTTCCGCCGGTTGCAGAAAGCTCATTGTCAACCTTTCCGGTTGCTGTTGCTGTTACACTGTCCTTAGCATACTTCAGTCCGTCAAGTTTCGTGTATTTCTCCGGCAGCTGATCGGTTGTGGTATAAGTGACATTGCCCTTTGCCGGGTCGCCGAGCTGAACCGGGAGATTCTTCTGCTGGTTATAGACGAACCATCCGTCATCATACAGGTACATATTATTGTAGCCATTCTGGTACATGATCAGGAACGGGATGGTTGCTCTCCAGCCTGTTCCGCAGTAGAATGCCAGATTGTCGTCCAGTGTCGCACCGTAAGGCTGGATGTACTTTGCGATGGTGTCCGGTCCGACTGCAGTCCCGTCCGCATTGGTATAAGAACCGTCATCAGTGTCGTGACCCCAGATCGCTCCCTTAGGCTCGCCTGCCTTGTCGATGTATCCATATCCGCTTGTCTGTCCGATGTACTCTTCATAGGAGCGGATGCTGACCAGCTTATACTTGCTGTCGGCCTTGGTTACCGTGTTCGTGTCCACAATCCACTCCGGATGTGCGGCTGTGGATCTTCCGAACGCAGATGCACTCTTTCCGGTGTTGCTCTTGGTCTCTGTCGGATAGCCGGCCTTGGTCCATGCCCCGTAGCCGCCGTCCAGGGACTTGACGTTCTTTACGCCTGCCCACAGCAGAGCGAACGCGACACGGTCGTCGCCGGAGTTGGTTGCGCCGTCAGCGTAAACGATTACCGGTGTGTCTGTGGTGATGCCCAGTTTCACCAGCTGCGCCTTGATCTTGTCAAAGCTTCTGATGTCCCAGCGCTGCGCCTCTCCGTCGAGCTCATTATTTTCTGCCCAGTCGGTGTTAAAGTGAATGGCGCCAGGAATGTGGCCCTTTCCATAACCTGCGTCGTCCTTCTCGGTTCCCCAGCCGACTTCCAGGACTACCGGGTTCTTCATTTCTTTCTGCTTGCCTGCGATTGCCGCGCGGACATAAGCAGCGGAAACATAAACCTTGCTCTCCTTCTCTGCCGGCTGCGCCTTCACGTTAGACGTGGAAGCAGCCTTCTTCTTAACGGTTACCTTTACAGTCTTAGACTGCTTTCCGGCCTTTGCGATGACAGAAGCACTGCCCTTCTTCAGGCCTTTTACTACAACTGTTGTGGACTTCTTGGATGTCAGTTTTACAACAGTCTTCCCAGATTTCACGGACCATTTTACCTTCTGGTTCGCCTTCAGCTTCACCGTCTTCCCGACATAGATCGTCTTCTTTGACGGTGAAACTTTCAATTTCTTTGCTGCGTAAGACGGGTTCATGCCCAGGAATGCGACCGCAGTCAGCACTGCCAGAGCTGTAACCATAAACTTGCGCAGGCCAGAGCGAGTGTTCATCATAAATGCCTCCTCTTACTTCTGCATTAACTAACCTTCCTTTATATTGTAATTCTGTCACACAGCCTTCACCAATTCAATTTCTCAATGCTTCAGGGCAAAAATTACGCAGCAAGAAAATACACTGACTGCAAAACCTTTGTCAATTTCATTTTATTCAGGCCATTTACTTGCCAATCAGCTTTTGCCGTTCACATAACGAAAGCAATCCTCACAGAATATGGAAAATGTGAAAAAATTGTGCCTTTCGTGAATGCGCTCTTAACGCAGTTTCTATTTTACTGACGTTTTCTGAACAACTCGGGCGTTTATGATAATCGCATAAGTTAAAGATATTCAAGACGCGATACGCGCCGGCAGCAATGCAGAAAGGAAACGAGGTGACGGCCATGCTGAGATGGAGAAACAGAAACAATCGTAAGAACAACGGAACGCGGCCTCAGGATACCGGAAACAACTGGAATGTAAATGGAAACGAATCCTGGAACGGCGATTACAACAATGAGTATGAGACCTATGGTGATTACGCGCCATTCAGCGACAATCACGGGATTTATCCACAAGGCGCGCCGTACTCGCACGCAGGTTCTTCCCGGCTCCAGCCGATCAGGAAAAAGACGCTCGCGCTGATGATGGCCGGCTGCATGTTCGCCACTTCCGCAGTTTCCGTCGGCGGATACGCACTATACACGAATTATGCAGGCAACAGAAGCAGCAGTTCCACTTCTGCGACAAATTATAAACTGACAAGTTCAAAAACGACTCTGACCACTGACAGTATCGTAAAGAAAGCAGAAAACTCGGTCGTTTCCATTACGGTAACTTCGACATCCAGAAACAATGGGTTCTCCAATGCTTCTTCCGCAACGGCCAGTGCAGGATCCGGCGTAATCATCCAGTCAAACGGGTACATTCTAACCTGTGAACACGTCATTGAAAACGCCGGCAGCATCAAGGTAACGCTGAAGAGCGGAAAATCCTATACCGCTAAACTGATCGGAACAGACGCGGATAACGACCTTGCTGTTCTGAAAATCAGCGCAACCGGCCTGACCGCTGCGACTTACGGAAATAGCAGCAAGCTGGAAGTCGGCGATACCGTCGTCGCCATCGGAAACGCACTCGGAGAACTGAGCAACACGGCGACTACAGGAATCGTCAGTGCTCTTGACCGTCAGCTCACCATTAACAATCAGAAACTCACCCTGCTCCAGACAGATGCCTCTGTAAACCCTGGTAATTCCGGCGGCGGACTGTTTGACGGCTCCGGAAACCTGATCGGAATCGTAGAATCCAAGTCCAGCGGTTCGGATGTAGAGGGACTCGGGTTCGCGGTACCGATTAATACCGCGGCCAAATCCGCGGCCAAGATCATTAAGATCGGCGGAAACATCGGAAGCTCCAGTTCCGGTTCAAGCTCCGGTTCCGATTCTGATTACGATTCCGGCTATGGCTCCGGGTCAGGTTCCGATTCCTATGGCTCTGGCGGCAGCAGCTCCTCCGGCAGCCTCAGGTAATTCCATAAGTCACAGCCCTTTTTAACAGTTTCTGGACTTTTTCACGCCACAGAAATATCACGACCGGCGGAAGCCGTTCTTTGAACTTTTTTCCGGACACGCGTCCCGTTTAACATAGATCAGACACACTTACGCTGACTGGTTCAGCTTTATTATAGAATTAAAATGAGGTTTTCACTGCCGCCCTGATGCATAAACATCGGAGTGGCAGATTTTATTGTGTACGCTCACAAATACTTTAATCTGCTGAACCGCAGCAGGCTTCTGCAGAAGCTTTTTCTGTCAGAATCCTTGCACATTAACTTCGTGAGACATATAATTGAACCGTCGGCAAAAACAGAACCAACAAGGAAATTTCGCCTTGCGCATTTGAGTTTTGTCTAATATATATTATCTATATATAAATGAAGGAGTTATAAAAATGAAGGCATACGAAAGACTGATGGAATACGTCAAGTATCCGACTGGATCCACCGAAGAAAATGACGCCTGCCCGAGCAACCCAAAGGAGTTTGACTTTGCGAACGCTCTTGCAGAAGAGATGAAAACACTCGGTGTAGTCGATGTAGATGTCGACGAGCACTGCTATGTAATGGGTACTATTCCGGCCAACATCGAAAATTATGACGGACCGATTCTTGGACTGATTGCGCATATTGACACTTCTCCGGACGCACCGAACGAGAATGTCAAGCCGGTTATGCACCACTATGAAGGCGGCGATCTGATCATCAACGAGAAAGAGGGCATCAAGGTTGAGGCTGACGCTCTGAAAAATTTCATCGGATGCGACATCATCACATCAGACGGAACAACACTGCTCGGCGGCGACAACAAGGCCGGCGTCGCAGAGATCATGACGCTGGCAGAAATTCTGCATAACGATGACAGCATCAAGCACGGAACCATCCGCATCGGATTCACTCCGGATGAAGAAATCGGACGCAGCAGCGATCTGTTCGATCTGGACAAGTTCGGAGCAGACTGCGCATACACCATCGACGGCGATCTGTTCGGCGAGTGCCAGAGCGAGACATTCAGCGCTATGGGATCCAAGGTAACCATCAACGGCGTCGGCGTACACCCGGGATTTGCGAAGAATGCAATGGTTAACGCGCTGCACGTTGCAGAAGAGTTTGACGATATGCTCCCGAGAGACGAGCGTCCGGAATACACCGCAGGAAGAGAAGGATTCTATCACCTGGTTACGATGAGCGGCGGCGTGGAAAAGGCTGTTATGAACTTCATTCTGCGTGACTTCGACTGGAGCCTTGTTGAGAAACGTGCAGAAATGATGAACAAGACCGCTGAATTCCTGAACCACAAGTACGGCGAGGGAACGGTTGTTGTTGAAAACACTGAGCAATACCACAACATGGGTGAAATCATCGAGCAGCATCCTAAGCTGACAGAGATTCCGCTGTCTGTCATCAGAGAAATGGGCTACGAGCCGGACACTGCGCCGATCAGAGGCGGCACAGACGGCGCCTTCCTCTCCTTCCGCGGACTTCCATGCCCGAACCTGGGACCTGGCGGAAGCAACTTCCACGGCAGAAGCGAATTTGCTGTCGTTCAGGACATGGAAAAAGCAACTGAGATGATCACCAAAGTTGTCCAGAAAATCGCAGAAGTAAAAAAATCTGAGCTGTAAAGCGGCAGGATAGAATAAGTCATCCATCCTGTTAAACATCACGGGACTGTTGCACGAAGCAAAAGCGTATGCTTAGTGCAGCGGTCCTTTTTCTTGTATATAAAAAGACACGACCGGGATGTTTGATCACCGTCAGACCTTTAAAAAGAATTCTTCAGCATACAAAAAGAGGCAGCTGCTCCGGACGATGTTCGTCGTTCGCGCACCAGCCCCCCTGTATATCTGCCGTTTCAGCAATCTGCCTGCTGAAGCTACTGTTCCTGCAGCTCCTCGATTTCCCGGTTCAGAGCTTCAATATTATCTTTATGGGTATCGATCTCAGCAGCGAGCTCTCCGGTTTCACCGGCGAATTCTGTTTCGCCGCGTTTGAAACGCGCATAATAAATCTGGCCGATTTTCTGGAGTTCTGCGTTGATCAGACGCTCCTCCACAGCGATTTCATTTTTCTTTCTGGCGATTTCCAATTTGAGGCCCGCGGCGTCACTCGCCTGTTTTCCGGCTTCTTTTGCTGCCGCACCTGCCTGCTTGGCCGCTTCACCAGCCTGTTTAGCGGCTTCGCCGGCCTGCCGGGCTGCAGATTTTGCCTTGTCCAGAATGGAATCTTTGTCAAATAATGCCATATTACCCTCCTGTCTCTTCACCGGGAAACTCGCCTGCCCCGCCTGTCTTTTCTGAAATCCTCCAAACCGTGCAGAATCCTGCGCGCTGACAGGCATCCCCCGCCTTATGATACATAATTATGCTCTGTTTTTATTATACCATCTGCGCACAGCCTTTACGCATGAAATCAGCCTGCCCGTACCAGCATGATATCCATATCTACCTTTCCTGTGATACCCGGCAGTTTACCGCTCTGTGAATACTGCCACATGATATACTGGTACGAGAATGTAGTCTGATTGGTATAATGCGCAATCCAGAGGCTGTACTTGGTCAGATACGACAAATCGAGAGAATTATATATCCATGTCGGATTGCCGTAAATCAGCGGTTTATAGCTATTCTGCCGGACAATCGAACAGAACGCGTCTGTAATCCTGGTTTTCTGCATCATGCTCAGTTTATACGTCCTGCTGGAGGAGTCTTCCTCCATATCAAAGGCGACAGGCATCGTAATTCCCTTGTGCTGAATCTGCCTCAGCGTCCATTTTGCCTCCTGCACGGCTTCTTTTGTATTAACCGCTGAGGAATAAAAATATACACCGACATCAAGTCCTGCTTTTCTGGCGCCTTCGATATTACTGAGAAACCGTTTATCCATACTGATCGCTCCATTAGTCGATCCCCGGTATCCCGCACGAATCATCACAAACGAAATTCCGGCATTCTTCACCTTGGTCCAGTTGACCTGTCCCTGATACGCAGAGACATCAATTCCATTCCTTGACTGCCAGTTTGCATCCCGGTACTTTTTCAGTCCGTTCTTCCAGTAATAAGCAGAGCTGTCGTACGTATTCTGCGCATATGTGTTCTGGCTGCTCAATCCATCATAGTTCCCGTGGATTGTGTTGGCGCGCCAGAAGAGAATTCCCCCTCCGGCAATTACCACGAGCAGGATCAGCAGAAGCACCTTTCTTTTATTTCCGCTTGCCCATGAGAGGTCTACATGCGCGTTTACCCATCGTTTGAACGCAAACCCGCGGGTGCGCGCAGACGGTTTTCTTCCCGGTTTTTTTCTGTTTTTCTTCATACTGCTTCCTAATCCGGTCCTGCCGCCGACCTGAAAATAAAAACTCCGCTAAGCTCCTGCACCAGCAAAAGCCGCGGAGTTTCAGAAAAGAAATTTATAACTCTTCCTTCTCATTCATCTCATCATCCAATTCACTGTACGCCATCGCCAGCACATACACAGCCAGCGCGCACAGACTGAACGTGATCCATTTTTTTCTCATAGAATACCCTCCAGCTGTACGGGAGTGACAATTCATCTCTATTCAGTATATATGCAGAAGGGACAAAAATCAACCGCAAGGAGGTCCTCGCTTTCCTGTCATTCCTCTTGATTACTGCCGACGGCAAAACCCCTGCCGCCCTATAAATCTTTATGCCCGTGGTCCCTCTCCTCGTCCGGGTTGACATGGACCATGCAGTGTTTCAGCTCCGGATGGCCCGTTTCCAGCAGGTCGTGCACCTGACGCGCAGTCTTATGCGCCTCATATAGGGTCAGATGTCCGTCCATCGTAATATCCACATCGACGTACATCTTTGCCCCGAACTGACGTGAACGAAGGTCATCCACATGCATGACGCCGGGAACGGATTCTACTTCTGCGTACATCTGCTCCACCAGATCGTCCGGACATGCGCGATCAACCAACTGATTGACCGTCTCCCGGAACACATCCACGGCCGCCTTGACAATCAGCGCGCCGATTACAATCGAAGCAACTGGGTCCAGAACCGGAATTCCAAGCCGCGCGCCGACTATTCCGACAAGCCCTCCGGCAGAAGCCAGTGAGTCTGAGCGATGGTCCCAGGCCTGGGCCTTAAGAGAAACCGACTTCAGCCTCCGCGACGCACGCATTGTATAGAAATACAGAATCTCCTTCACGATAATAGAAACCACGGCAACAATGACTGGAAGCATCGTAGGAACCGCGATTTTCTCCGGATGAAGAATGGAGCGGACACCCGCTTTTCCGATGGAAAGCCCGACGATCAGCAGGATATTGCCAAGTACAATCGATGCCACACATTCAAACCGTTCATGTCCATATGGATGGTGTCTATCTGCCGCCCGGTTAGAGATCCTGGCTCCCGCCATGACAATCAGCGTACCGGCAACGTCGGAAAGGGAGTGGAACGCGTCAGAAATCATCGCCACAGAATGCCCCAGAACGCCGGCCGCCATCTTAATCACAGATAAACCGATATTAGAAAACAGGTTGACAAGCGATACGTGATAGACCGCCTTCTCCTGCTGATTTCTCAATTCTTTTCCCGATGAAGCACACATATCATCTTCTGTCTGTGCATCATGGTCATGATGAAATAACCCATGCATATTCTCACCTTCTTCGTCCTGCTTTTTATTCAAAGAATCAGAAAAACCGCCAGAATACTGGCGGCCAGTTCACTCTTAATATCTCCACTATATTTCTCATAATTATATCACTTCATTCTATTTTTATCAACCAATCGCCAATCTGCTTTAACTCGTCAATTTTTGACAAAATGATAATTATATCATGTTCCGGCAGACAATCTCCTTTGATTAATTTTGATAAGCAAGTCATATTTATCATATTTTTATCATATTTATTTTATTTTTATTATTATTTTCAGAATTACACTTGCTTTTTGTATTATTCCTTTTTATGTTGATTTTGTCAGCAAATCGCAGCTGACATCGTCTATTCGTATGCCGTCCCGGCGGGAGCAATCCTCCTATATACCTAAATCACTGAAGGTTCTGGAACTGTGCTTCGTTAAATGTTGGTATCATGATTGCCCCTGCCCGGACGGTTTCTGTGTATGCATATTTATTAAAGGAGGAACATTATGCTGCGCAACAGAAGTCGGATCAGACCGCACCGGCAGATTTCACGTCCTGCCTCTTCTCCACTGTGGAGACTGATCCTGCTTATCCTGTTATTACTCACTCTCACCCTGCTCGCGATACATATTGACGCACACGCAGAGACCAGTCTCTCGGCAGACTGTCCGCCGCCCCCTGAGCCAGAGGCGGAGAAAACCTTTGTCGATCATACCATGGCCGCGTCTTCAGAAGTGCCGGAAACATCTCCGCCATCCGCTGTCTCAGATCCGTCAGATGAGCCGTGTGACAATCAGATCCAGACAGAGGGCACAAAAACCTCTGATCAGCCGCAACGTCTCCGTATCTGGCAACAGCTGAAAACGGACCGTCCAGACACGCCGGACACGCAGAAGCGATATGTGATTGCGGAAGAAAGGGTTGTGGATCCGCTTGATCCCCTGAAAGAACGTCTGCCGGATTATCCGCAGTTCCGCCTGCGAAACATCCGTCCCGTCATCTGGACGCAGGAGCACGGCACATTGATTCAAAATGTATACTATGACCGCAATATCATGGAAATCCATTTTATTATCCCGCCCGACCTGTCTGACACTGGAAAGGCAGAAACCTATGCATACTGCGGACTTTACGGATCACCCCTGGCACAGGCCGGCGCTTACTGGGACAGCCGATTCAGCTGGGTGATCGGCGACGGCGATCCGCAGACCACTGGACTGGATGAGACCCGCGTCATGCAGATGACTGCATTTTCCGGTTTCTCTTTTCAACAGGGCCAACCCCTTTATCTCGAAGCGCGTCCTCACCCCGAACATCTTCTGCAAATCCACCACTGCTATCTCCCGCCGGAAGGCAATCAGCCCGCACACCTCCACACAGATCATCTGAAGAGAAACGGCTCTCACACCTTGGTGAAGGTCATGAAAGACCGGTGCAGCGGCTATGCACTCACCGGGTACCAGCTTCATCCCGCAGGGTCCAAAGATCCGGGCACTCCAGTTCAGAAAATTCAGTTCATTGGACGTTACAAGGTGCTTTCTTTCCCATCAGCCTTTGACGCTGCTCTGATCTACCGGCCTGTCCGCTACAGCCTGCAGCTGTTCACCGATGACGGTACCATCCACGCACAGCGATATTACCGCGAACCTCTATTCTGTGCGCAGGCCTCCGATGACCTGCTCCGGATCGATGACTATGACTGGTACCTGAATCCCCTTTTCGACAAAAATTCCCTGGTCAAGGAGGACGCCCTCATGCCGGATCACCCGGTCACGCTGTTTGGAAAACGGAAGCCATCCGTTCCGGACGATCCATTGATCATCCCTCCGGGCACGACTCCGGAACCGGAACCTGGATCCGCTCCAGATCCAAACCCGCAGCCGGAACCGGAACAAATACCGGAACAACACCCAGAAACAAATCCGGACACGCACCCCGACTCAAAGGTGAAAAACGAGCAACAGCCGGAGCCGGAACAAACGCCGGAAATTGCTGTCAATCCTTCACCAGAGGAACCCCCTGAATCTGATCCAGGACACCTTCCGAATCCAGATAACACGCAGGCCGAAAACACAGAAGATTACGTCTTGTACCCAAATGATGCCGCTCCGGAAACTGCCGATCCTGCGGTGCAGAACTGCAGCGCAATTAGCATTTCCCATGCTGACAGCGCATTTACCTATGAAGATGCGCCTGAAACCGGCGACCACAGCCGCTTTCTGTTCTGGATCGCGTCCTTTCTGATGACTATAGGATTTCTGATCCGTTTTCTGTTATGGCCGGTGCATAAAGGTAACACACCGGGTATCACACCTGAAGACGAAATAGACCAGAAAACACCTGATTGCAAAATATTCAGACATCAATAAGAGTAAAAACAGTGCCGGAAACCATTGGAATCTCAGTGGTTCCGGCACTGCTGTTCAAGTGTGCCTAGCCGGATTTGAACCGGCGACCTTATCTGTTGATCAGTAAATCTTAATGAGAAGTTCCTCCGCGACGCGCTGTAGGTATATGGACTGCTGTGATGGCAGGAAGAGGAAAACATGTATTTTGTCGAAACGAACATAATAAAAAACATATTGCATATTGTCCATCATAGGTGGTATAGTATAAACAACGAAGCTCTCCGCACCTCTCATTATGATGTGTCCCAGGAGAGTATTTTTATATTTGGAGGTCTTTCATGATCAGAATCAGACTGAATACAAGTAATGATGTCAAACCATTCAAAACTATCGATCAGCAGCTTGACCTTCTTGAATCTCGTGGATTGATCATTCCAGACAGAAACAATGCTGCTGCAATTCTGGAACGCACCAGTTACTATCGATTCAGCGCCTATTCGTTAACCCTTCGGGACTACGACTCTTTCCATAACGGTGTAACTTTTGATAACGTTTACGAGCTGTATCGCTTCGACGACGCCTTTAGAAAAATCGTTCTTGCTTACACTTCTTATGTTGAAATCGCTTTTCGTGCGCATATTGCTTACGAACATGGACAAAAATACGGTCCTCTGGGTTATATGCAGCCTTCAAATTTCAACAATGTAGCACGGCACCAAAAATTCATAGAAAAGCTGTCTAATGAAATCGGACGTTCAGACGACGCCTTTGTCCACCATCACCGCGAAGACCGTAACTGCGTCTTTCCGATATGGGTCGCACTCGAGTGCAGCTCTTTCGGCGAACTGTCTAAAATGTACAAAAATATGATGGACAAAGACAAAACAAACATTGCAAAAAAATATTACGGAAGAAGCCGGTCTTACATAGAGAACTGGCTCCAGGTCTGTGTATATGCACGTAATATCGCCGCTCATGGTGGTCGCTTTTACAACCGTAAACTGAGATCCGTCCCACTTCGAATCCCGAAAAAGCTCAAGGATCAGATCGACCGGGAAACGCCTTTTGCTGCGATATTTGCAATCCATAAGCTCCAGCCGACAACAGAACTGACGCAATCTCTTCGTTCAGAAATAGAAGGCGTTTTTAAGAAATACCCATCCGCAGAATTAAAACATATGGGATTCCCTGAAAATTGGATAAGAATCTTAATTGAATCCCAAACATCTTATGCCGATTTGAAAAAAACAAAAGAAATAAGATAACCCCTGCACATGGGAATGTTCGGCATAACGCCTGCTCTAAACATGCATATTAAAGAATACCGAGTGCATAAAGGTAACACACCGGGTATCACACCTGAAGGCGAAAATAGACCGGGAAACACCTGATTGCAAAATATTCAGACACAGATAAGAATAAAAACAGTGCCGGAAACCATTGGAATTTCAGTGGCTCCGGCACTGCTGCTCAAGTGTGCCTAGCCGGATTTGAACCGGCGACCTTCACATTCGGAGTGTGCTACTCTATCCAGCTGAGCTATAGGCACAGGTCACTCTGCGACTTACCAATTATATCATCACCTTCGCGTTTTTGCAATACTGTTTGACCATCGATCGGCACTGCCCCTGCACATCTCGTCTTCACCGCGCTTACAGGTCCTGCACACAGGATTCACTCACTCAGTCGATATAATATTATGTAAGCAATCGCGCGGGATATTCTCTGTCATCATTCATTATTCCGGAATTAGGCTCTGAACATTCCTGTCGTGTGCTTACTCTTCTGGACCGGATCGTTTTCCCTTGTTATTTTCATTGCGCGCTTTTAAATTGCGTGATGATATCATTTATGAAAAAGCTGTAAATGTAAAGAAATCTAAAGATATGCTGATCCGATTGAAATGACCTTCTCAATGGTATATACTGATATGCACTGATTATAGAAAGGGTTATGGAAAATGAGTGAATACGAAAATCAAACACCGGTAAAAGCGGAACGCAGCAAGAATTCTAACGTCCACTATAATAAACGGCAGATGACGATCGCTGCTGTCGTGATTATAGCTGTGCTGATTATTCTGATCACAGCGTGCTACCGCATCGCTAATCCAAAGACGTTCCCGTCCGGAAGCACGATCAATGGCGTTAATGTAGGGAATCTGACTGCTGCTCAGGCTGAAAAGAAAGTGGTCAGCCACTGGCAGAGCAAGTCTCTGACCGTCAGATATAACGGACAGGTCGTGGCCGTATTCAATCATTCCGAATACAAGTACGACATCAAGAAGGACGTCGAGAACGCACTGCACCCGGGATTTTCCAAGGCAATGTCCCGTACGTTCGACAAAAACAAACGCAAGGTTACCATTGCCATGCATCCGGACATGAGTACCAGCAGTTTTGAAGATACGTTTAATAACATGAGCATCGTGAAGAATAACACTTACACGACCAAAACCAGGAACGCTTATGTCAGCATGAAAAACCGCAAATTCAAGATTGTCAAGGAAGTCTACGGAAACAATCTCGATAAGGCAAAACTGAAGAAAGCCATCGCCAATGCCATTGCAGAAGGAAAATCATCCTTTACCTACAAAGCTTCCAAATACTACCAGAAGCCAAAATACACCAGCACAAGCGCTAAGGTAAAGAACCGTCAGGCATTCTGCAAAAAGTACCTGGGCGTAAAGATTACCTATAAGGGGCTGAATAACAGCTACACTCTCACGCCGACCGAACTGGAGAAAATGCTGACCATCAAGAATGGAACCAAGACCGTCAACGCCAAGGCTGTCACGAGCTTTGTCAACGACACGCTTGCCAACAAACTCAGCACTGTCGGCTCTCTGCGTAAGCTGAAATCCGCTGCAGGCGGCACATATACGGTTGCCGGAGGAAACTACGGCTACAGCATCAGCAAGTCCAAGATGGAAAAACGCCTGACCACGGATCTGAAAAATGATAAGGACGTTACTCGCGATGCCATCTACACAAAGGATGTTACTTCTCTGAAAAACGGAAACGACATCGGCAGTTCCTATGTTGAAGTAAACATTTCCACACAGATGGTTTACTGCGTCATCAAGGGGAAGAAAGTGCTGTCGACGCCTGTCGTCACCGGAAATGTCGCAGAGGGTCACGCAACTCCTTACGGCGTCTTTATCCTGAACTACAAGGCAACCAACGTGAATCTGAAAGGCCAGAACGCAGACGGGTCTGACTACTCTTCTCACGTCAGCTACTGGATGCCGTTCAACGGAGGAATCGGCCTGCACGATGCAACCTGGAGATCCTCTTTCGGCGGCGGAATTTATAAGTCAAACGGAAGTCACGGATGCGTCAATATGCCGTCCGGCGCAGCTGCTTCGCTGTACGCTCACGTTCACGCAGGCATGCCGGTTATCGTTCACGCATAAGCATACGGCAAAAGAATACCAGGCAAGGCAGCTCCTTGCTTTCACGGGCCGCTCGCGGGCTTTATAAATCCGCGCGGCCCGTGTTCTTTTTGTCCGGATACGGTTGACATTACACGGGTTCGTGATATATTAATATATGTTGACAGCACTCAATTAGATAGAGTGCTAACAGAACGAGGGGTATGAAATAATTTTCGCAGCAGGAAATGCCCCCTGCTGCGGACGCGAGGAGGAATAGAAATGGCAAAAAAGGAATTTAAAGCAGAGTCCAGAAAACTGCTGGACATGATGATCAATTCCATTTACACACATAAGGAAATCTTCTTGAGAGAGCTGATCAGCAATGCGAGTGATGCGCTGGACAAGCTGTATTATCAGGCGCTGCAGTCCGGTGACACAGGCGTTCAGAGATCAGACTTCAAGATCAATCTGACCGCGGACAAGGATGCCCGCACGCTGACGATCACAGATAACGGAATCGGTATGACCGCAGAGGAAATGGAGAACAATCTGGGCACAATCGCGCAGAGTGGAAGCCTGGCCTTCAAGCAGAAGATGCAGAAGGAAGACAGCGCAGAGGGAAGCGATGCGCCGTCAACAGATATCATCGGACAGTTCGGCGTCGGATTCTATTCTGCGTTCATGGTTGCGGACCACGTCACGGTGACCAGCCGGGCTTACGGTTCTGATCAGGCCAATGTCTGGGAATCTTCCGGCACAGACGGATACACGATTGAACCTGCAGAAAAGGATACTGTCGGAACAGAGATTGTCCTCCACATGAAGGAAGACGAGAAAGACGATGAAAACGGCGAAAACTACTCCAGATTTCTGGATGAATATGAACTCCGCCACCTGGTTAAGAAATACTCCGATTACATCCACTACCCGATTCAGATGATGGTCACCAAGACCCGTCCTAAGAAAGATGAAACGGAAAATGCGCAGACAGACAGCGCAGACGATCAGAAGGAAGAAAAGAAGGCTCCGGAAATGGAAACGTATCAGGAGCTGGAGACCCTGAACTCCATGGAGCCGATCTGGAAACGCCCGAAGAACAAGGTCAAGAAGGAAGAGTATGATGAATACTATAAGTCCAAGTTCGGCGACTACCAGGATCCTGCACGCGTAATCCGCACACAGGTTGAAGGTGTGTCCAGCTACACTGCACTGCTGTTCATTCCGTCTCACACGCCTTTTAATTACTATACGACCGATTTTGAGAAGGGCCTGCAGCTCTACTCTTCCGGTGTCATGATTATGGAGAAGTGCAAGGATCTGCTTCCGGATTACTTTAACTTTGTGGAAGGTCTGGTAGACTCCGAGGATCTGTCACTGAATATCTCCCGTGAGACACTGCAGCAGAACCGTCAGGTCAAGAACATCGCCAAGACGCTGGAAAAGAAAATCAAGAATGAACTGCTGGACTTCCTGAAAAATGACCGTGAAGGGTATGAGAAATTCTTCCATGAGTTCGGACGCCAGCTGAAATACGGCATTTACATGGATTACGGCATGCATAAGGATGTCCTGTCCGATCTGATTCTGTTCTATTCCAGCACAGAGAAAAAACTCGTCACCCTGGATGAATACATCGCCAAGATGGGTGAAGATCAGAAATACATTTACTACGCTCCTGGCGAGACCGTCGACAAGATCGACATGCTCCCGCAGGTCAAGGCAGCAAAGGATAAGGGCCTTGAAGTTCTGTATCTGACCGAAGAAATCGATGAGTTCGTTGTCCGCATGATGGGCTCCTATAAAGACAAGGCATTCCGCTCTATTTCCGAGGAGGACTTCAGCGAAGGCGAATCAGAAGACGATAAAAAGAAACTGGAAGAACTGAAGAAAGAACATGAGGATCTGCTGAGCTTCATGAAAGAAACGCTGGGCGATCAGGTTTCTGAAGTCAAGCTGTCCGCGCGTCTTGGAGACGCCCCGGTCTCCCTGTCCAGCAAAGGCGGAATCTCCTTTGAAATGGAAAAGACGCTGAACAAGATGCCGATGAATCAAGGCATCAAGGCAGAACGTGTTCTGGAACTGAACCCGGATCACGCAGTAATGAAAAAACTGGCAGATACCTTTGCTGCAGGAGACAAAGATCTGGCAGGCACTTACACACGCCTGCTCTATGATCAGGCCGTTCTGCTCAGCGGACTTGCAATTGAAGATCCAACCAAAGTCGGCGAAGATGTCACTAAGCTGATTCTGAAGTAAACCAGATTTGATAATATAAGGTCAATCCGGACATTCAGCTTTACTGGATGAGCTGCACACACATGGTAATCACCATATCCGCAAGATAACCCGGCGGATAGCTAAACCACCTATATAATCACAAAAGCTGCTGCAAGCATGGCTGAATTAACACCCTGCTGTGCAGCAGCTTTTGGCTGTTTTGCATTTCTCAGAAGAACCGACAGCCATACAGAGTCCGCCTGGCTGCCGTTTCTTTCTTTATTCTGTTACGGCTGAATGATTCGGTTAAAAGATCTTGTCTTCATTGATGTCCGCCAGTGTATCAGCGCCGCACATCATCATAGTATCTCTCAGTTCTTCTCCAATCTTTTCAGTATAGAACTTAACGCCCTCTGCTCCGCCGCCGTAAACTGCGGTTACATACGGTCTTGCAATCAGAACCGCGTCTGCGCCAAGAGCCAGCGCCTTAAACACGTCTGCGCCGGTACGGATTCCGCCGTCTACAAAGATCTTCATCTGTCCGTTTACGACAGCAGCGATTTCGCCGAGAACTTCTGCTGTCGGATATGTATCGTCCTGTACACGGCCGCCGTGGTTGGAAACGACAATTCCGGAAGCGCCTGCTGCCATTGCTTTCAGTGCTGCGTTCGGCGTCATAATTCCCTTTACGATGAACGGAACGCCGGCTTCCTTGATGATCTCATGCAGTTCATCCACGCTCTTTCTGCCTGCAGGCGGCTCCAGTCCCTTCAGGAACGGCAGTCCGGCAGCGTCAACATCCATTGCGCAGGCAAACGCACCGCTTTCCTTGACCATTTTCAGCTTTTCTTTTACGACCGGCATGTTCCACGGTTTTACCGTTGGTACGCCCAGACCTCCCTGCGCTTTAATCGCAGCCGTTGCTGCGACCATGACGTTCGCATCTGTTCCGTCTCCGGTGAACGCTGCAATTCCTGCCTCCGCGCACGCAGAAACCAGGACATCGTTATACGTCACATCCGTATACTTAGGGCCATAGTGCAGATTTACCGCGCCGACCGGGCCGGCAAAAATCGGATACTTGAACGTCTTTCCAAACAGCTCCAGACTCGTGTCAATGTCTGCGTTTGCACAGAGCGTATCCAGATTCACCTTATAGTTTCTCCATGCCTCAAAATTATTGATCGCGGTCAGTCCAAGACCCTTTGCTCCGGGTCCCGGAACGCGGTTCCTGCAGGCCTTGCCGTCGCATACCGGACATGCCTTGCACTTATCTCCAATACTTTCTCTGGCGCTTGCCAGTAACTCATCGTACGTCATCTTGTTCTCCTCTCTACTTTCAAACATTAGATCTATTTCATCCGCCTCTTCAGGCTCTCAGACAAAATTTAACTTCGCAAGGAAGTTCTCCGTTTCCCTATGCCTGCTGAGCATTCCTCTCCGCAAGGATTTTTTTCAGTTCATCCGGAGTGAAGGTGTATTTAGAATGACAGAAATAGCACTGCATTTCCACCGGTTTATTATCATCAATCATTTCCTGCAGATCCGCGTTTGAGATCGCTGCGAGCGAACGCATAACACGGTCACGGCTGCAGTTGCAGAAGTACTGCACCGGCATCGTGTCTGTAATCTCCAGATCCTGATCTGACAGCAGCTCCTGCAGCATTTCTTCAGGCGTCATCCCCTGCTCCATAAGATGGGTAACAGAGTGGATCGCAGACAGTCTCTTTTCCAGCTTGGTAATGCTTTCATCCGGACAGTCCGGCATCAGCTGAATAATAAATCCGCCGGCTTCCTTGACACTGCAGTCCTTATCAATCATGACGCCGAGTCCGACAGCGGACGGCGTCTGCTGCGAGGCTGTGAAATAATACGCCAGATCATCCCCTATTTCACCGGTCTGCAGCGCGCACTGTCCGGTATATGGCTCCTTCAGCCCAAGATCCATGATGACGCTCATAATCCCGCGTCCAACCGCAGTTCCGACATCCAGTTTTCCGATCTGTTCATCCTTCAGCGGAATATCGACCTGCGGATTGTTAATGAACCCCTTCACGTTTCCGGCATTATCCGCCGTCACCGTCATTCCTTTTATCGGGCCGTCGGAACGAATCTGAATCGTCTCTACATCGGTGTCCCCCTTCATCATACTTCCCATCATAGCGCCGGCGGAGAGCAGTCTTCCAAGCGCCGCCGTGCAGACCGGCGACGTCTGATGAATTTCATACGCCTTCTGCACCAAATCTGTCGAACGAACGGCAAACGCGCGGATATGCAGATCCGCCGCTGTTGCGCGAACTAAATAATCACTCATTAACAAGTTCCTTCTTTCTTCCTCTTAATATTTCTGACACTCCTCTTCACCTTGGCCAGACTATTCTTTGTCCTCTGCATATGCCGCTGGCTCCGCTGCAGGCTGTTCTGGGCTTCTGCCGGTTCTTCCCGGAAAGAAACATTTCGGATCCTGGATAAACCGCTTTGCGAGCAGCAATATAACGATACTGACAGTAGAAATCAGATCCTGCACTGGAGTTGTCTGCGCAACGATCATGTGACGCGCAACCAGGAATATCAGAGTCTCCAGTATGTTGTCTGCGTTCGGACGGCAGAGCATCTTCATGAACTCAATTCCGATAACGATGTTAAATAAGTTTTTCGTGAAATGATCAAACTCTGTATTCAGAGAATGTGAATGCCAGAACTGCTGAACAATCGGCACCATTTTTATCATCGCAATTACAATCGCAATACACATGAATATCGCAGCCACAATCTCCAAAAATTCTCCCATTCTTTGAAGGATCGACAGGACTGCCATTTCATGCATTTCATTGTTGTTCGCATTCTTCCTATCCGTTTTCGTGAATTTCAGCATGCTGCCTCCCGGAATCCGATACGCGGATCTTCTTACATTCATTAATCAGACTTCCTCTTATTCTATCAGAATTTCAAATGATTTTCAAAAACTGACCGCATCCCTTTGTAAACAGTTCGTAAATATGGTAGATTATATACGTCTATATGCTTATTGCATGAGGGCTGCAGCGACGGCCCTTTATTTTTATTCAATCCGGAATAAGGAGGAATAGAGAAAATGAAGAAAAGAAAATTTCATATTCTGCTGATGTGCGTCTGCACAGCCGCAATGATCGTTTCTCTGACCGGCTGTAAATACGTCTCACACGCGCTGAAATTCGGCACAGCACGCTCTGGCGGCGTTTACGTACAGGTCGGAAAACAGCTCAGCGCAATCTTAAATCACAGAGACTCCGCGCTGCAGATTACCCAGAAAAAAACTGCAGGATCCGAAGCCAATATCCGACTTCTGAACGAAGACTATATTCAGCTCACCCTTGCGCAGAATGATATCGTCAATGACGCGTTCTACGCAAAAGGAAGCTACGCAGGCAAGAAGCCGATGCAGAATTACCGCGCGATCGCCGGCCTGTACACCGAACAGTGCCAGATTGTCGTGCGCCGCGATTCCAAGATCCGCTCTATTGATGATCTGGAAGGAAAAACCGTCAGCGTCGGAGAAAAGGAATCCGGAACGTATCAGAATGCACGCCAGATCCTGTCTGCATACGGTCTTTCGGGGAAAACCGTGAGCTACAGGCATATGCACTATGACAAGGCTATGAAAGCCCTGGAAGACAAGGATGTCGATGCAGTCTTCATTACCGCCGGCGCCAAGACCCATATTATCGACAAGACAAACAAAACTACTCCAATCCGCCTCCTGTCCATGGATTCCAGGAAGCAGGATCGTATTCTGAAAGCCAATCCATATCTGGTAAAGGCCGAAGTCCCGGCAGACACATACAGCGGACAGCACCGTGCCGTGCAGACCGTCGGTGTACGCTGCGTCCTTCTCGTCAAAAAGAATCTGCCAGAAGCAACCGTCAAGGAGATCACTTCCCGCCTGTTCGAGTATCAGGACCACCTGCAGAAGAAAGTCAGCGTTAAACTTGATCTGAAGGAGAAGAACGCGATAAAGGGAATTACCATCCCGTTCCACAAGGGCGCTGCCGATTACTATAAGAGTAAAGGAATCACCGTCAAAACGAAATAACAAACAATGAACTGCTCATCCTCTGCACCTGCTCATTCCGTTTCCGTCAAAGCCGAATATGAATGAGCAGCGGCGCAGATTACTTCTCAGCAGCCTTATCGATAAACATATAAAACAGCAAGGAGCGCGCATGCACACATTTAAATTCGATATGTATCAAACCCTGGCGCTGGCCGTTGCCGCCCTCCTTCTCGGTTCCTGGATGCGGAAAAAAATCAGTTTCCTCACACGTTTCTGCATCCCGGCGCCGGTTGTCGGCGGTCTGGTCTTTGCCATTGTTACCTGTATTCTGTATTCTTTTGGTATAGTGACGATTACTTTTGATGATACCCTGCGGGAAGTCTGCATGGTATTCTTCTTCACCTCCGTCGGGTTCCAGGCCAATTTAAAGGTCTTAAAAAGCGGCGGAAAAGATCTGGTGGTCTTTCTCGGAGTTGTCATCGTCCTGATTATCTGCCAGAATCTCCTGGCTGTCGGACTATCTAAACAGCTGCATCTGAGTCCGCTGATCGGCATGTGCACGGGATCGATCCCAATGGTCGGCGGCCATGGCACAGCAGGCGCGTTCGGCCCTGTTCTTGAGGACTTTGGCGTAAAAGGCGCAACGACAATCGCAACAGCTGCCGCAACATACGGTCTGATTGCCGGAAGTCTGATCGGAGGACCAATCGGCGGACACCTGATCAAAAAATATAACCTTATGAACACAGTCCATGAAGAAGATGACAGCATCCTCGTCGAAGACGAGCAGAAGCATGAACGTGAAGTCAGCATGTATCCTGCCGCTGTGTTCCAGCTCATTATCGCTGTAGGAATCGGAACCGTATTTTCATACCTGCTCTCAAAAACCGGTATGACATTCCCGATCTATATCGGAGCCATGATCGCTGCCGCGCTGATCCGCAATATCGGAGAATATACTGGAAAAATCAGAATCTGCATGGGTGAGATCAACGATCTCGGAGGCATTTCTCTCTCCCTGTTCCTGGGAATTGCAATGATCACCCTCCAGATCTGGCAGCTTGCCGCACTGGCTCTGCCGATGATCATCCTTCTTCTTGCGCAGACGCTGTTCATGATATTCTACTCTGACATCGTGACCTTCCGCGTCCTCGGAAAAGATTACGATGCGGCAATTATCGTGTCCGGCATCTGCGGATTCGGCATGGGCGCAACGCCGAACGCTATGGCCAACATGCAGGCTCTCTGCGACAAATATGTGATGTCCGTCAAGGCGTTTCTGATCATCCCGATTGTCGGAAGCCTGTTTGCAGACTTCCTGAACAGCCTGATTGTAACGTTCTTTATCAACATACTGTAACAGCTTAGAAGAGATTCACTCTGGCATACACCTGCCGGCCGGCAAGGCTTTGTCCAATTCACTGACAGCCGTTCATGAAACACATAGAGAAGATAAACAAAGGACTGCACCGTTAAACATCAAGTTTGTTGTATAACGGTGCAGTCCTATTATTGGGGTTTCAAAAAAACCGGAAAACCTGTTATGGATCTCGGGTTTTATATGCTGTTTTCTTTCTGGACATCCAGGACCTGTCAGGAGAGCAGGATATCCTTATTATCTATTCTATGAATTACGATCTCATTGCCCCGCGGAGCGGATGAACTTCCGGAACAGCCACATCATCAAAAGTGACGCTGCACTGTCTGCAAACCGGAGAGGTGACATCCACACCCTGTCCCATGCTCAGCGCCGGCATGCGGTGCCGGTTTCTGCTGCAGTGGATCTCTGGCATAGCAACTACAGAATTGCAGTCTACCGCAAAATCCTTTTCTCTATATTCTGTTTCAGCATTGCGCTTCTGCGCCTTTCTGGCCTTACGGTGTGTTTTGAAGAACTCAAGCATTCAGATTCCTCACTTTCTGAATTCCTCGTTTGCTGATTAAATCCGATATGATTAACCCTGTCTTCTTTCGACACCTATATTATATTACATTTTATCCTTGCGTTGTTTGATAATAAATCACGTTTTCTGTGACAAAACCGCAAACCAAATTTACAATCAGACCAGCATCAGAAGCGCCGCATTGTTTCCTCGTTTACTTCCCATGACACGATGAGAAAAGAGCAGCTCAGGATTGCAACGCGTGCAAATATCAGTCAGATATATATTCTCCGTTTTAACGCCGGAACGCTCCATGATACGCTGATTCAGAAGATGAAGATCCAGATGATACTTACCATTCGGGTATGGATCCAGCACTTCCTCCGCAAAATCACTCTGCATGCGGCGCACTTCCTCAGCAACATCACTTCCGATTTCATAGCACGACCGGCAGATAGACGGGCCGACAGCTGCCACAACATCCGCCGGATCAGTTCCATATTGCTCCTGCATTACCTGAAGTGTTTTTTCTGCCATCCCGGCAACCGTACCGCGCCAACCGGCGTGACTCAAACCGATCGCCTTATGCACCGGGTCAACATAATACTGCGTTGTACAGTCAGATCCGAATGCTGTCAGGACAATTCCGGGAACATTGGTCACCAGACCGTCAACACTTTCCCAGACACGCGGGCGGACAGTGCCTCTTCCTGCATCCTTCTCAGTTACTGCCTGAACATGCGTCTTGTGCTGCTGCTCTGTGTAAACCATCGCAGACGGTGAGGTCTGCATCGCTTCTGCTGCCAGCCTGACATTGCGATCGACATCCCACGGATCATCACACTGGTCATAGCTGATGTTCATCGAGGCGCAGCATCCTCTGCTGAACCCGCCGACTCTGGTTGTAAAGGCGCTGCGGACAATTCCTATACGTTCAAGAGCAGGAAAAAACAACAGCGGAACACTCTTGCCATTATCGCTTCGATAATGCTTTAGCGCAAGCACAGGTTCAGCTCCTGTCCTTGGAATATGCGTAAAATCCTCAATCTTCAGTTCCATCGTCATCCTCTGTCATCCTCCTTCTGTAATAATTCTAACTCACTCACTGCCTTGTATCATAGCAGAGAAACAGGACTGGATGCAACGAATCCCGAAGCGAATTACAGTATATTGCCGGGCAGTTAACCCGGACGTGCAGCTCTTCCATCGCAGTTCTTCCATAATAACAATCGCCCCGGTAAAAACCGGAGCGATTGTCAGCTATCGCGGTGATTTCTCACCGCACTATATAAGTTCTGAGGATTGTTTCAGACTGGGATTAGTCACACAACTCCCACAGTGATGCCATAGCCGGGCCACCGCCTACGCAGAGGGATGCACAGCCGATCTTCCAATCTGGATGACGCATCATCTCATACAGCATAGTAACGATGATTCTGATTCCAGAGCATCCTACCGGATGTCCAAGAGCGATTCCGGATCCATTCAGGTTGCAGCGATCAGCCGGAACATCCATTCCAAACTCATCCTTCAGGATCTTCTTAGCGCCGAGGAACTGAGCAGCAAATGCCTCGTTAATCTCAAAGTAGTCAACATCCTTGAAGTCAACGCCAGCACCCTTCAGGCATCTTGGAATTGCGTATGCAGGTCCGATTCCCATGTACTCAGGAGCAACACCTGCGTAGCAGATATTCAGCATCTTAGCCATCGGCTTAATTCCGAGCTCTTTAGCCTTGTCTGCGGACATAACGATCAGAGCAGCAGCTCCGTCATTGATTCCGGATGCGTTCGGAGCAGTTGTAACACCGTCCTTGGTGAATACTGGCTTGAACTTGCTGATTGTTTCATAGTTGCAGTCTGGAATGAAGTGCTCATCCTTATCCAGTACGATCTCAACTTCCTGACCATGTTTTCTCTTCTTCTGGATTACAGGAACGATCTCATCCTTGAACTTTCCTTCTTCTGTAGCCTTTGCAGCTCTTGTATGGCTCTGAACAGCGAGCTTATCGCACTCTTCACGTGTAATTCCATACTTCTTAGCTACGTTATCTGCTGTAACACCCATGTGTCCGCCGCTCAGTGAGTCGAACAGTCCATCATGCAGCATGGAGTCATACAGCTCAGCTCCGCCTTCGTTAGGAATGGAGCCCATTCTGTATCCCATACGAGCCTTTGGAAGTACGAACGGTGCCAGGGACATATTCTCAACACCCATAGCCAGGCCAATTTCTGTCTTTCCAAGCTGAATGTCGTTGCAGGCAATTTCAAGAGCTCTCATAGCGGATGCGCAGTTCTGGTTAACTGTGCATGCGTCACTGTCTTCTCTCATGCCGATTCTCATACCTACCTGACGAGCTGGCAGGGAGCCCTGCATAGCGGTGAAGCACTCACCCATAACGATTTCATCAACGTCCTCAGGCTTGATGCCTGCGCGCTTGATTGCTTCTTTACCAGCTGTCATAGCCAGTTCTCTTGCAGAAACGTTCTTGAATTCACCGAGGAATTTACCAATACCTGTACGGCAAGCACTTACGATTACAACATCCTTGATTTCCATAGTTACCTCCTTCGGGGGCTCTCCGCCCCCTTTACGGATAATTATTTCTCAATTACGCAATCCCTGTTTCGATTGCATGTAGACATATTCAATTAATTATTTTGCAGCCTTTGCAGCCTTGATTGCCTCTGTCAGAAGCGGTGTAACCTTGAACAGGTCTCCGGTGATTCCGTAGTCAGCGACCTCAAAGATCGGTGCGTTCGCATTCTTATTTACTGCGATGATGCACTCAGAATCAGACATTCCTGCCTTATGCTGAATGGATCCGGAAATACCCAGCGCAATGTAGATCTTCGGATGAACAGTCTTACCTGTCTGTCCTACCTGATGATCTGGTGTCAGCCATCCGGAATCGACTGCTACACGGGATCCTCCGACAACTCCGCCGAGAACATCTGCCAGTTCCTGAGCCAGTTTGATTCCTGTCTCTACGTCCTTGCTGATTCCTCTTCCGACGGAAACGATGTAGTCTGCACCAACCAGATCTACCAGCTTCTTCGCAGCCTTTACAACTTCCTTAACATCCTCATGGATATCAGAAGCAGCAAGCTCGAACTTAACCGGTGTGATCTGAACGGCGTCTGCCTTTGCCTGATCAAACGGAGCCTTAGCAAGTACGCCAGGACGAACCGTTGCCATTGCCGGACGGAAACGCGGGCAGATGATGGATGCCATCAGATGTCCTCCGAAAGCCGGACGAGTCATCTTGAGGTCTCTCGTAGTATCATGGTCTTCACCGAGTACCTTGACGGTATGCTTCTCGATCAGATCCAGTCTGCTTTCCGGCAGTGTGGAATTCTCTTTCAGGAAGTCCATGTACAGCGGCATATCAACGTCCAAATGTGTACAGTCAGCGCACAGTCCAGTGTGCAGACGAGCTGCACAGCGCGGTCCCAGGTCACGGCCGATGTTGGTAGCTCCGAACAGGAGTACTTCAGGCTTCAGATCTTCTACTGTATCGCAAATAACCTTGGTATATCCGTCTGTTGTATATACTTCCAGGAGCGGATCATCTGCAATCAGCACTTCATCCGCGCCATATCCGCCGAGTTCCTTTGCAATTCCCTCGACATTGTGTCCAAGCAGAAGTCCGCAGAGCTTTACTCCCAGCTCATCTGCCAGCTTACGTCCTTCAGAAATAAGCTCAAAATCAGTTGGCATTAATTTGCCTTCACGCTGCTCGCAGAAGACCCATACGTTCTTATAAGCAGCTGTATTTGTATTACTGTAAGTAGGCATAGCTCTTATAATCTCCTTTCATCAGATGATGTGCTTCTCAGCCAGGATTCCTGCGAGTTTCTGGCATGTTTCTGCACCATTTCCTTCCAGCATTGTTCCAGCGCCCTTCTGCGGCGGTGTGAATGATGTCAGGATGTTTGTAGGAGATCCCTTCAGACCAATCGTAGTAGGATCGATCAGAGGTTCATCTTTCAGTGCTTCGTTATCGAGCACCGTCAAAGGCATTGAATAGGAATCCATGATTCTGCCGACAGACATGTATCTAGGCTCATTCAGTTCCTTGATGCAGGTCAGCAGGCAAGGCGTCTCAACTTCAATGGTCATGTAGCCGTCTTCCAGCATGCGCTTGCATGTGATCTTGTTGCCCTTCTTATGAATGTCGCCAACATATGTTACCTGAGGCAGGTTGAGTTTCTCAGCGATCTGCGGTCCGACCTGAGCCGTATCTCCATCGATAGCCTGACGTCCGCACATTACAACGTCATCATCATCGATGCCGATCTTATGCAGCGCTGCTGCGATAATCTGGGAAGTAGCGTATGTATCGGATCCTCCGAATGCACGGTCGGAAAGCAGGTAAGCTTCATCAGCTCCCATAGCTTCCAGCTCTCTCAGCATTCCTTCTGCCGGCGGCGGTCCCATGGTAACTACTACAACCTTGCAGCCGGTCTCGTCTTTCAACTGAAGGGCAGCCTCTACTGCGTTCAGGTCATCAGGATTAATGATTGTTTCCATGGACGCACGGTCCAGGGTTCCATCCGGGTTCACTGCTACTACACCAGATGTATCAGGAACCTGCTTGACACAAACAAGAATTTTCATATTTAAAACCATCCTTATCAATTCTTATATGATAATGTTTTCTTTCTTCGCCTGAAGCGTTAATTCGTCGCGGAATTTCGGATCAGCGATTGCAATCAGAGCTTTTGCACGCTCTCCCAGAGTCTTGCCTCTGAGTCTTGCTATTCCGTACTCAGTTACGACGCAGTCAACATCGTTTTTACTCGTCGATACCTGCGATCCCGGTGTGAGCGTCGGGACGATTCTGCTGATTGTACCGTGTGCAGCCGTGGATGGAAATGCGATATAGCTCCTTCCTCCTTCTGACTTTACAGCACCGCGGACAAAATCAGACTGTCCTCCCGTACCGGAAATATGCTTGGTACCTACCGACTCCGCACAGACCTGACCGAAAAAGTCAACCTGTACAGCTGCGTTGATCGAGATGAAATTCGGATGCTGTGCAATGATTCTCGGGTCATTTACATAATTAACCGGAAGCATTTCAAATGTCGGATTATCATCGATGAAATCGTACATTTTTCTGGATCCGAATGCGAATGTCGCCACGGTATTTCCTCTGTGAATCGGTTTCATAGAGTTGTCAACCGCCCCGCATTCAATAAGATCAACCATGCTGTTGGTGAACATTTCCGTATGTATTCCCAGATGGCGATGATCCTTCAGTCCCTCCGCTACCGCGTCCGGAACAGATCCGATTCCGAGCTGAAGAGTAGCTCCGTCCGGAATCTCCGGGGCAATAAAGCCCGCGATCTTTTTACTCACATCATCCACTTTCCCCGGCTGAATCGTCGGAAGATCTTCATCGTCTTCCCAAAGTCCGTCAACCTGAGAAATATGCAGCTGCGTGGAGGATAAGCTCCTCGGCATCTTAGGATTAACCTGCAGGAATATCTTCTTTGCGGATTTCAGTATGCCGTCTGTAATGGAATGATCACAGCCTGTGCTGAAATATCCATGCTTATCCATCGGAGACACGACTCCGACGTACACATCCGGCTGTACCAGATCTCCCATGATGGAAGGAATGTCTCTGTAGTATCCCGGCATGACATCCATCATTCCGGCATTGACCGCCTTGCGTCCGAAGGCGCCGGCAAACCAGTCCACTCCCCGGTAGTTCTCTGCGACTTCAGGATCTGTCATAAAAGACGCCGCCTTGGTATCCAGCAGAGAATGCTGCGTCATATGTTTCAGTTCACCTTTGCGAACCCGTTCCGCCACAGCTTCGTAGAATCTGTACGGCTGCGCGAGCGCAATATCAGCTGCGATCTGCATACCGCTTTCCAGCTGTTCAGCCGCCTGCTGCGGCGTCATCCTTTTTTCTGCATATAGCTTCTGGAAATCACTCATAACTGCGACTATTTCACTCCCATAGCACGAGAAACAACGATCTTCTGAACTTCAGATGTTCCCTCATAGATCTCTGTGATCTTCGCGTCACGCATCATACGCTCGATCGGGAAGTCACGGATATATCCATAACCACCGAACAGCTGCAGGCAGCGGCGTGTAACATCAGAAGCGTTTCTGCCGCAATACATCTTTGCCATTGCAGAATAGTATCCGGTCTTAGGATCGTTTCTGTCTTTTGCACAAGCTGCACGGTAAACCAGACCTTTTCCTGCGTCTGTTCTTGCCTGCATGTCTGCAAGTTCGAACTGTGTATTCTGGAACTGACTGATTCTTCTTCCGAACTGAACACGTTCCTTAACGTACTTGATTGTCTCGTCAATTGCTCCTTCAGCAACACCAAGTGCCTGAGCAGCAACACCGACACGAGCTCCGTCCAGGGTATTCATTGCAACCTTGAATCCTTTTCCTTCTTTGTACAGCATGTTCTCCTTTGGAACGATGCAGTCTTCAAAGATCAGATCGGAAGTAGCGCTTCCGCGGATACCCATCTTCTTTTCGTGAGGGCCTACAGAGAATCCCGGCATACCCTTCTCAACAATGAAAGTGGAAATTCCGTGGTTGCCTTTTGACTTGTCTGTCATAGCTACAACCATGAATACATCAGCCTCAGACGCGTTAGTGATGAAGCACTTGGTTCCGTTCAGAACATAATGATCACCGTCCAGAACAGCTTCTGTCTGCTGTGCTGCGGAGTCTGTTCCTGCTTCAGGCTCTGTCAGTCCGAAAGCTCCGAGCTTTCTGCCGCTTGCCAGATCCGGAACATATTTTTCAATCTGCTCTTTTGTTCCGAAATGAAAGATCGGGTAAGTACAGAGAGATGTGTGTGCTGCAACGATTGTGGATGTTGTTACGCACTTCTTCGCGATTTCCTCAATTGCCATTGCATAAGCAACGTTATCTGCTCCTGATCCTTCAACTTCCTTAGGCCAAGGGATACCCATCATGCCGATTTTTGCCAGCTTCGGGATTGTTTCGGATGGGAAGCGCTCTTCCTCGTCGATCTCTGCAGCAATCGGCTCAACCTCGTTCTCCGCGAATTCGCGGTATAACTTCTGGAGCATCTGATGCTCTTTACTCAGCTCAAAATCCATAGCTTTTATCTCCTTTAATCAACAGTTATTTTGAATAGTCATAGAAGCCCTTGCCGGTCTTGACTCCCAGCAGTCCTCCACGAACCATCTTCTTCAGCAGGAGAGACGGACGATACTTGGAATCTCCGGTTTCATTGTAGATTGTCTCCATAACCGCCAGAACGATATCCACACCGACAAAGTCTGCCAGCTGAAGAGGTCCCATCGGATGGTTAGCTCCGAGCTTCATGCCCTTATCAATATCATCTCTGGACGCGACGCCCTGATACAGAACTTCTACTGCCTCGTTGATCATAGGAACAAGGATACGGTTAACAACAAATCCAGGCGCTTCGGAAACTTCTACAGGATCCTTGCCGATTTCCTTTGCGAGGTTGTAGATGAATTCGAATGTTTCCTGTGTTGTGTTAGCTCCGCGAATAACTTCAACCAGCTTCATAACTGGAACCGGATTGAAGAAATGCATTCCGATTACTGGATGCTTCAGTCCATTTCCCATCTCTGTAACGGAGAGTGAAGAAGTATTGGACGCGAATACGGTCTCTGGTTTGCACATCTCATCAAGTTCGCCCAGAAGAGCTCTCTTCGTTGCCATCTCTTCTTTAACGCACTCGATAACCAGATCTGCGTCTGCAGCTGCAGATTTCTCTTCTACGAGAATCTTATCCAGGATCGCGTTCTTGTCCTCTTCCTTCATTTTGCCCTTGCTGACTTTCTTTTCAAGGGAAGCGGCAAGCTTGTCCTTATGACGCTGTGCAGAAGCAACACTGCTGGCATACATCAGAACTGTATGTCCGTGAGCAGCCATGACCTGTGCGATACCGGAACCCATTGTTCCAGCTCCAAAGATTGCTACCTTCATGATAATCCTCCTAATAAAACTTCCACAGAACTAAAATGATATACGTTATCTTCATAGCAATGAGACCGTTCTTGCAAGGAACCTCTGTCCCCGACTCTCTGGATCTCTTAGCATCAGTCTGAGATCCGGAACGAGGAACCCAAGGTTATCTGCTCTTTCAATTCACCCGGTACTGCAATCTCCCGATCAGTTCCTCCGGCATAGTGCGTTCAACCTTGCGGACTCTCATCTCATCTCTTGGCCCTAGTATAGCACATTGATATTCCTTTAACAAGTATCAAATTTCAAAATCTGAAAATTTTTAAAAGCGAAACTTGCGCCTAATATATTTTTTAAAAAGTCTTCAAGATACAATTGCAATATTCTCTATTTTCATATATGATAGCTTTAGGAGTTTTGTTAACAATGTAACAAACATTGCATATACGGAAAGGAGACATTGAAGATGTACGAGAACATCACCTATGAAGTAAAGGATGGCATCGGATATCTCACCATCAATCGCCCTAAGGCACTGAACGCGCTGAACACGGAAGTACTGAAGGAAATCCAGAAATGTCTGGATGAAGATATCGCTCCGGACGACAGCATCAACGTTGTCATCGTTACAGGAGCCGGACGCGCATTTGTAGCCGGCGCCGACATCGTAGAAATGAAAGATGCGACGACCAACGAAGGACATGCGTACACAGAGCGCGGCCATAAGGTTATGAACACCATCGATCACATGCCAAAGGTATTCATTGCAGCAGTCAACGGATTTGCACTGGGCGGCGGATGCGAGCTGTCCATGGCCTGCGACATCCGCCTGGCCTCTGAAAAAGCTGTTTTCGGCCAGCCGGAAGTCGGCCTGGGAATCATCCCGGGATTCGGAGGAACACAGCGTCTCGCGCGTCTGGTCGGAAAGGGAATGGCAAAATACATCATTCTCTCCGCAACCAACATCCGCGCTGATGAGGCATACCGCATTGGACTGGTTCAAAAAGTTGTCGCTCCAGAAGAACTCATGCCTGCAGCCGAAAAACTGGCTCATACGATCAGCTCCAAGGCTCCGATCGCTGTACGTCAGGCCAAGGCAGCAATCAACGCCGGCCTTGATACAGACCTGAATACAGGAAGCCGCTTTGAGATTGAGGCAATGACACAGTGCTTTGCATCCGAAGACAAGACAGAAGGTATGACTGCGTTTGTTGAGAAACGTGATCCTGTTTTTAAGAACAAATAGCTTTCTCCTCTTTATTTCTCTATGGCCGGGCAGATTTTTTCTGCCCGGTCTTTTTTATGCATACACATAGATACAATCTATTCTTTACACGCCCTTCACATTATCTTCACAAACAGAAATTTATTACCTATCATTGTGTTTATCTATAGATTAACACTCTACTATTTATTCATACGAATGTAAGATACGAAAAAACCGTTCATCTTTTTAAACTTCTGAAAACTATAAATTTACATATATTATTATGTCTATACGCATTGTAAATTCTTCAACACACGTTTTTCACTGTACTATGTTCTAGTATGGCGTCTCCCAATATTTTCAAAATGTTAAATACACCATCAATATTGTTATTATCATAATAACCGGTATATTCAGCAATGCCGTTAACATCTTGATCCATTCTTTCTTTGTCCTCCCTCCAGATCTATACAGAAAACCTATACCTTCCATCTCTCCTTCTTCCGGGCACACACATCATTCACGGAAGAAATGAATAAAAACAACCGGCATCCTGAATGATGAAGATACGGCTCAGCTGTCAGAAATCTGCTTCTGACGCAAGCTTACCATTTTATTTACAGTAAACATATATCATGCAACGTTTTTGTTGTTTACAACTATATTCTATATTATAATAAATCCTAGCATATTTATATGGAGGGCGTAATGATGCACACTGGAAGTCTGATCACACAGATCGCAATTATGTTTATACTTATGGCCGTCGGCCTGCTGTAACACAGCCGGCGCAGACAAAAGTCAAACGGTGTAAGGAGATCCAGCCCGCATTGCCGGCTGACGGCTTTTTCTCGGACAAATCCTCTGTGCGGGTAAATATAATTACAGACACCATGAAAAAACCGCTGATCAGAACGGTCAGATCGTCGACCTGCATTCTGATGCAGCGGTTTTATGTGTGCGTATTTAGGTTAATGAATGGATAGAATCAGCCGATGGATTAACTGATATATCCGCCCTTTTCCAGGATTTCCTTTGCTTTTTCCAGATTAGCGTCGGAAATACGGATTACCGGACCTGTGCAGCCCATTCCGCTCTCCGCGTAAATCTTATTCTTCCACAGAAGCTGAACAGCGTCATCCAGATCCATAATTTCAATTCCCTGAACCTGAGAAGTGACAATTTCTTTTGGAGGCATCTCAACCTTCTCTTCTGCTGCTTCCTTCGGCTGCTGTTTGTATTTCTCCAGGATTTCATCAAAACCGGCTTTGCGTACGGCTTCAAACTCCTTCTTGGCAACCTCGAACACGTTTCCTCTTACCAGTTCGCCGGCAAACGTCAGCGCTCCCTTGATCAGCGGAGCTCCGGACGCTCTGGAGATGATCAGAACCAGCTGATCGTAGCCGTCACCGATTCCCGGTCCATAGCCATATCCCATCGCTTCATAGCTTCCGCCTGTAGTATAGGAAGAAAGCATCTTAATCAGGATGTTTCCGGTCAGAGAATCCGTAACCATGATGTCCGGTGTTCCGCGGAGCACATCGTTTCCTCTCATGACACAGCCGCCGTCTGCACGGGATGACTCTGCAAAGGAAATGTGGTAGCCGTTCTCATCCAGTTCTTTCAGCGCCATCTCTGTCTGTCTTGCGCCGTCTACGTTCAGGATTCCGACTGTCGGATCACTGCAGCCGCAGGTCTTGGCGGTGATGATGCCGTAAATCGCATTGCGGATCATGCCCTGAACACGGTCTGTGCTGGATGTTCCGGTCGTATTTGCGATATACATTTCTTTTCCAAAGGAAGGCGTTACCGCTCTTCCGACAGTGGAAACACCGATCGGGAACGGGTAGTGCATAGTTACTGCACCGTCAACTTCTCCGCTCTGAAGAAGCTCTTCCATTTTCTTATGGCCTGCTTCATCATCAGGAACAGAAACTGTCGTTACGCCCTCATGCTCCAGCGAACCGATGTAATAAACATCAACGCCCTCTTTTGCTGCAGCGACTGCTGCCTTCATGGCGTTCTCCTCGCCGTGTTCGCTTCCCATTCCGGTCAGCGCTATTTTCGGTTTTTTCGCGAAACTGCCTGTTTCCAGACCGTCCGCGATCTGCAGAAACGTGTCTGCAATCATTTTATTGATCTTGTCTGCCATTTTACTTCTCCTCCCCGTTCATGAGAGATTCCGCAAAATTCTTCATCGCTTCTGCGATCAGGCTCTTAACTTCTTCCTGAGATACGCCGCTCTCTTCCTGTGCGGATTCTGCTGTGTTTCCATTGATGACAAAGGAAACACCATCGAACAGGTTCGTCATTCTTCCGAGGAACAGGGATCCCTTTCCGATGATCATCAGGCGGTTGATCTTTCCGTCCATGATCGCGTCGCATCCAGGTCCGATAGAAGGAACTCCGGACGGAATGTGACCCTGTGTTGGCGCCCATCCTACCAGTCCATGTTCCTTTGTGAACTGTGCGAGCTGCTTTCTCTCGATATCTCCGCGCTTAACAGCGAGAGCTCCGATCATCTTATAGTTTGCCATCGGAACATCTCCTGCTCCTGCCGGCTTGGTGATATCCGGGTTCTGCATTTCCGGCGAGAAAATATCGATGTCTGTGATCTTCAGTCCTGCTCTCTCCAGAGGATCAGCAACCAGGCTGCCGATAACGTGCTGCGGAGCGGAACCTGTTCCTACTGTGTGACGGCCCAGAATGTCCAGGTTGATCTCCGGATGTACACCGTCATTCTCACTGATAACGATGGTGAATCCGCCGAGGCAGTCCTCCAGCACCGGCATATCCTTCTCGACGTGGTTCTTTCCGTTCATACCAAGCTTTGCTGTGCATCCGCCTCCGGTAACCAGTACGCACTTGAATGCGCCTGCCTTAACCAGGGAAGCAGCCTCGATCAGGGCGTGTGTCGGTCCTGCGCAGAATCCTCTTGCATCGGATCCTGTTGCGTTAACCAGGCCTGCAATTTCTGCCTCAGCCTTGGCAAAGTTTCCGCCGCCTCTCTGGTTCATGTCTCCGCAGGCTTCCTCAGAGCAGTTGATGACATACTCTACGTCTTCCTTCTTAATTCCTGCGTTTCTTACTGCATAAAGCAGAGACAGAACGCTGGACGCTTTTTCAGCAAGGTTCTCATGCATAACCTCAGCGGAGAGGTTGACATCGATGTCGTGCGCCTGCTTTACGCAGCCGACCAGCTTGTTATCGATGTACAGTCCTTCTGCTTCCTTATTATCTACATATCCCTGAATCTCAGCGATATCAAATCCCTCTTCAACGCGCTCCATGATTGCATCGTCAATGATCGGATCCTTGGCCAGTTTATCCTTTGTCGCAGCGACAAAATCCTTATCCAGCTTGACGACCTCAAACACATCGCAGACCTGCATCAGAACAGTGAACTCATCTTCCGGCATGATCTCGCCGAACTTACCGTAGCGGGACGGGTTCTCAAACGGCTTGTCATAGAACGGGAACTTGACTTCCTCCAGCTCTTCCGGTGTCGCATTTCCGATGTAAACCTGGTTTGGCCAGTAATTCACTGCCTCATCGTAAGTGCGGATGTGCTTTGGCAGCTCCTTCAGATAGTCACCGTCCGGATTGACGATTCTCTCTGTTGTCTGCGTTGTACCATTGTGAATGACCATATCAGGCGTATGCGCCAGCACATAGCTGGAGCCTAAAATAACACTGTTCATTGAATATCCTCCTCTGCAGAGCAATTCCTCTGCATGTTTGATTGAAAATTTCGTTCACTTGACCGGGAACAGCCGCAGAGAACGCCGTTTCCCGTACATTTACAGCACATTGGAGAGCCGGATCTTCAGCACTATTTCCAGCTCTCCTTCATAATTCTAAATATACAATAAATTAATTTTGTTAGCAACTGAGATTTGATAACCTTTTTCGGATTACGTTTAACATTTATCAATCTTGTTTATTAAACGCAAATTTTTTTGTATTTTATTGTCGCCGGACAAAGTTTACCCGGCAAGAATACTCCTTGATTTCTGCTCTTTGTCAACACCAGAACGGTGTACAGCAGAATCTCTTCTGGACTTCTGTTTACTTCTGTCTGGACGCCGCTTCCGCATATTCAGCGAGCCTGCATGACGGATCCTGTTTTAAGGCCCGGATCAGCGCTGCGCAGATGGCTGCCATGATGAAGATAAACGGGAATGCTGCTGCTATGGAAATCGTCTGCAGCGGTTTCAGTCCGCCGGCCATCAGAAGTCCGACTGCCGTCACTGCCTGCAGGACTCCCCAGAGCATTTTCTGCTTGTTAGGAGGGTTCAGGTCTCCATTGGACGTCAGCATTGCCAGAACGAACGTTCCAGAGTTCGCGGACGTGATAAAGAAAGTGCAGAGCAGGACGATTGCAACAATTGACATGATGAATCCAAGCGGATACTGATTCAGAACGACAAAGAGTCCTGTCTCCGGCTTTGCCGCGATCGCTTTCATCTGCGCCATCGTGAGCTTGCCCTTCATGCCCAGGTTCAGTCCGAGCGAACCGAAAATACTGAACCAGACCAGGGACGCAAGCGTCGGAGCGAGTACAACACCCATGATGAACTCACGGATAGTTCTGCCCTTGGAGATACGCGCGATGAATACGCCGACAAAAGGTCCCCACGCAATAAACCATGCCCAGTAGTATACTCTCCAGGATGCAATCCAGCTGTTCTGTCCGTACGGATCGATATGAAGGCTGTCTGTGACAAAATAGTTCAGGTACTGGCCCAGAGCATTGGTGAAATTGTTGAGGATTTCAACCTTAGGACCTACAATAAATGCCACGGCCATGATACCCAGCGCAATATAGAGATTGGCATCGGAAATCATCTTGATTCCCTTATCAATTCCAGATACCGCAGACCAGATAACGATCAGCGTGATGATCACGATGATAACGATCTGTGTCATCAGTCCGTCCGGAACATGGAACAGGTAATTCAGACCACTGTTGATCTGCAGCGTTCCGAGTCCTAAGGATGTGACAACACCCGCCAGCGTCGCAAATACCGCCAGCACATCGATGACTTTTCTCAGTCCCTGATGACGGCCTTCTCCCAGAAGCGGGTCCAGAGTTGTGGAAACAACACCCTGCTTGTTCTTGCGGAACATAAAGTATGCCAGAGCCAGTCCGATCACAGAATATACGGCCCACGGCTCGATGCCCCAGTGCATGAACGCAGATTTCATTGCAAACTGCGCAGCTGCATTGCTTCCGGCCTTCAGGCCGTAGCCTGCCGGAGGATTGACGAAGTGAGAGACTGGCTCAGCAACTCCGTAGAAAACCAGTCCGACACCCATTCCGCATCCGAACAGCATGGCAAACCAAGATACTGTACTGTACTCTGGTTCTGAATCATCGCTTCCAAGTTTGATTTTTCCGAATCTGCTGAATGCAATAGCCACAACAAAGACGACAAAGAACAGTACGATCAGCAGATACAGCCATGCGAAGTCTGTGGTTAAAAACGAGAACACCGCATTCGAAACATTTCCAAAACTTTTATTAAACAGAATCGCCCAACCGGCCACTACTGCAGAAAGCAGCAGTGACCAGATCAGAACGGTGTGATTCCTTTGATTTTTCATCTCACACCTCCTGCGATTAGTAACGAACCTTGAATACAGTCTGTTCCTTTACATCAGCAGTGAGGGCATCCAGAGCTACGCCGACTCTGTGCATTCTCAGCTTCATCTGCTCCTCCGGCGGAGTATTAGGGTCGCCCAGAGGATACGGGATGGAGATCGTCGGTACAATCTTGTTGGCACCGACAGTCATGGATACCGGGATCAGGTTGCACATATGTACGATCGGATATCCTGCGCGCTCAAACTCTTTTACCATCGTTGCACCGCAACGTGTGCAGGTTCCTCAGGTGGAGGTGAGGATAATCGCGTCGACATTATCCTCCTGCAGGTATGGGATGATTTCCTTGGCCATTCTTCTTGCCTCGGCCTCGGTTGTTCCTGTTCCTACGGTTGAATAGAAGTACGGATGGAGCTTTCCGATCTTTCCTTCTTTCTCGTAATTACGCATCGCGTCAAGCGGAACAATGACGTTTGGATCTGCGTTTGCTGCCGCCGGGTCGAATCCCGCGTGGATGGTCTTGTAAACACCGGCTTCCAGACGATCGTCCTTGCTGATGTCGTATCTTCCCCATCTTGTTGCGGATGCGGACTGAATACGGTCCGGGTTGTCTACCGGAACAATTCCGCCGGTTGTAACCAGTGCGATGTTCGCCTTGGACAGATCGGTGATCGGAGCAGCAATAGGAACTTCATCCTTAGGCGGGATAATCAGTTCAGTCTGATACGGCTCGCCCTTCATCTTCTTGATGAGCATCTGCACGCCTCTGTATGCAGCTGTGTTCTCACGCTTATCCTCAAGGAACTTCTCATGACGGCATCCTCTCGGGAAGTAGCCTTCAGCAACTGCGCCCTCGTTTTCGCCGCCTGCCAGAATCTTATTGACAAACTTCAGAAGGACTTTCAGGTCCTTTCTCATCTTTACCGCACCGGCGCCTCCTTCAAAGATGATGACATCTTTCTTGAACATCTCAACGCCAGGGTTCTCTTCATTCATGGATGTGACAGCCGGAACATGGAAATGATTCTCGACTGCGCGGCAGATATTTCCGCACGCAACGCCGTAGCGGCCTGCTCTGAATGCCGGTCCTGCGATAAAGAAATCAAATTCCTTATCTTCCAGCATGCCCAGGAGCTGCTCGATCGCGTCATCCGTGTGCGATCCCATGTAGTTGTCTCCGCAGACCAGTGTGTAGGTTACTTCTGCGTCTTCCAGTTTCTTATTAATTTCTGCTGTAGGACCGATTGTGCCTTCAACGATATACGGTGTCTGATCGGCCTTGTCCTCTCCGCCGATTCCAGCGAAGAACTGATTGACATAGCAAATTACCTTTTTCATCGTCTTCCTCCCCTAAAATTCAACCATAGTCTTCACTGAAAGTCCGGAAATATGATCTCCGCAGAACCAGTTATTATCTTCCATAATGATGGATCCGTCATCTCTTGCGGACTTTCCGAGTTTTTCATCGTAGCCCCAGCTTCCGGACATTCCGTCGCGGTTCATTGCTTCCAGATTTCCGATTACGGTCTTGCAGGCCGGCAGTTCGGAGAGTTCGGATACGTTTCCGGTGGAAACCAGCGCCGTCATCTTTGCGTCCAGTGTAACCAGCGGCTGAGAGAATCCGTCTCTTCCGGTACACTCATTGGAGATTCCGACACACGGAATTCCCGCGTCCTCCAGAGCAACCTGGCATCCGACATAGTCTGCATCCGGGTTTCCGTATCCTTCTTCTGTAACGATGGCATAATCTGCGCCCAGGTTAGTTGCCATATCTGCAACCATGATCGCTGCACGCTGTTTCTGGTCCAGAGCTACATTCAGCATGGACAGAACAACACCAATAAAGTTGAAGCTCTTTCCGTCTTCTGCGAACATTTCCTTGATGGTCGGGAAGTTCTGCATCTCATACGTCGACCACTTGGAAGATGACGGCATGAAGGAACCGGAAATCAGCGCGCCGTCCAGAACCTCTGTCGGGCTGACATAAGTCGGCAGGAACTTATTTAAATCCCATCCGTACCACAGATCGTTATATCCGAGAGCCTCCATCTGAGACTGCGGCTGCAGAACCAGAACGACGTTCGGAAGTCCGTTGTCTTTTCTCTTGGTGATCGGATCAAAGTTATACTCTTCTGTGCTTTCTGCGTCATCTGCGCCCAGTTCTTTCACTGTCTTTCCGATGTACTCGGCAAGTCTGTGTCCGCCCCAGCGGAGCGCATGATTGCACTTCTGCTGCTCATGACGTTCAAACTCTTCATCTGTATCCGCAACCAGGCAGATGTTGATCAGTTTGGACCAGTATGTATGCTTAGCGCCTTCACCGCCCATGTCAATGACACCGTCTCCAAAGGACCCGAACTCCTTAGCGACTACGGTTACACAGCAGCCCTTCAGTGCATTCAGTTCACCGTCTCCGGCAGGAGCCGCATCATCTGTAACACCTGGGAACAGTGTGCGTCCATCCTTGCGGATTCTCGGCTCGATTGTCTCTACAACCGGAACGATTCTCGTATCATCTCCCGGATGTGCGATAACCAGATCCACGTCAGTGAGGTGTTCATCCATTTCCTTCAAATAGTCGATTGCGCCCTGTTTGTCGATTGTCAGTGTTCCATCCCTGAATGAATTTTCAGAACCGAGAAGAACTTCGGTTACAGGGAAATTGTTGATTGTAAGTTTCACTGGAATCTCCTTTCTATTTCCACTTTTAAATATTTTCTAATCGCATGCGAGACTATTCATATTCCTCATCATCTTCCGATTTCTAAAATCAGAAAATACTGTCCTATTATGAGACAACAGCCGAAAGTTTTTCTCGGATCTGTTTCTCCTTTATTTTTTTCGTTCAATTAATTAACCTTTTAACAATCTCGATTATAATATATAAAGTAAAAATAATCAAGATTGTTAATCGAATTTCTCTATAGAATTATACGAATGAATATAGTGCTTTTATTTTATACTGTCTGATCGGACAAAATTTTACGCGCAAGAAAAAAACCGCCGCCAGAAAGGCAGCAGCCATCAAATACAATTTTATTACGCAGTCAGCGGATTACTTGTTTCCGGTAACCGAATCCAGCAGAAAAACACAGGCCTGCATCATTCTCTTCTGCTGCATCTCCGGTGTGTACTTTCCGCTCTGATCCTCAGCCAGTTCCCGGAGCAGCATCTGCAGATAAGCGACTGTCAGTTCATTCATTGTCTCCAGATCCTTTTCTGAAGTACCATCAGGGAGAATCGGCCTGAGCACATGGATATTACGTTCGAACATATCCGCGTCTGCAAGCATTTCTTTCAGGTTCTGCGACAATTCCGCCGTTTCCTCCGGAAACCATTGATAATATTTATGAATGACATTGCCGAGTTCTCCGCTGTATTTTCCAAAAAACAGCTGATACATTTCATCCGGATGGCGGAACGCATACTGACAGAACAGATCCCACGTCATCAGATAAACTTCCTCCGGCTCATTCTCCGATAAGAATCGGTTCTCGGTGTACAGACGCTCGCAGTATTCCTGAAAATAACTGATGCAGGCATAGGTAATCAGTTCATCCAGATCCTGAAAGTAATTATACATCGTCGCGCTGTTCATTTCCGCACGGTCCGCGATGCTTCTGATCGTAACATTCTGTATTCCGCGTTCATCAATCAGATCACGCGCACAGGTAATTAATTTCTTAATATGTTCTCTTTTTGTTTTTTCATCCAGCTGAGGCCTTCCCAAATCAGTTCCTCCGTTTTTCTCTGTTCACTACTCATTATCAGCAATATTTGACAAAAATAAAAATTCAAGGCAGCCCCGCCTCGTTTTCTAATCACGTTTATAGTGTATAAGATTCTGAAAAAATGTCAAGAAGTATACTTCTATCCTTTTGTACAGACAAAACAGACATGCAAGAAGGCTGCCGGACAGAATCTGCATGTCATATATCATCAAAAAATTTCACTAATTATTAAGATTTCTGAAGTATACTTAAGTGACATTTGCATCATTTTTTATTGACATCTGATCCGTTCCGTAGCACAATAAATAAGGTAGAACCATTGAAAATCAGATGAAAGAAGAGATTAAAAAATGATAAAAGAAATGAATAGCAAGGATTTTGTAAACAACAGTGAAGCGCTGAAGAGCAGAAGCCCTGAAGAGGCTGAAGAGATCGTCCGCCTGATTCAGCACCTGGTGGAAGTCCGCAATCAGCGCGGAATCAGCCAGCGTGAACTGGCAAAAAGATGCAGCATGCCGCAGTCATCGGTCGCACGCATTGAAACATTCCGTACACTGCCAAATCTCGTGACTCTCATCCGTATCATCAACGCGCTGGACCTGAAAATCAGCATAAAAGAGAGAAAGTAAACGATTGAAAACTAGGCATGAGGAGAATTCCATCTCCCACATGCCTTTCCTCTCTTCGCGGGCACACTGACCAGCCCATACCTCTAAACCTTGACGGCCTCGGTCTTACCTTACATTTGGTTTCCGATAAACCCGGCTGCCGCAGCCTGGAAATCGATACTTTCCCAATCTGATTTTTGAATCTTCTTTAAATATGGATTTTCTTCTTTTTCTTTTTGTGTGAGCTTGTCTTTCTGAAGCATCAGAACATCTGTAAATGCGTTCAGCAGGTTTTCCTCACCATACCGCAGCCGCAGATTTCTCACAATAATCCGGTATTTTCGATAGACCTTCAGATCATTATTCAAGTATGACGCAAACGCCCAGGTTGCCTCATTTTCATATCCCCGATACATCTGTCTTCACCTCGCTTATCAAGATGTCATGACGCCGATGCCGCAGCGATTCACTGCGGCACGATAATTTTATGACCGCTGCATCAGCCTGTGCATGGCGGCTTCCAGGCCTTCCTGAGAAAGATGGTACATCGGAAAAACCTGTTCCAGTTCCTCATAAGTACGGTACCAGTATCCCGGATGCGCCGGTTTTTTCTCCGGATTCAGCCAGACACAGTGCGGATACGCCTTTACTATACGCAAAAATGTATCATAGCCGGAATAATCGCTGTACGTTCTGAACGCCCAGTTATAGTCGCGCCCGTGCAGTTCATACGGATCCATCATGGCGTCGCCGACCACAATCACTCTGTATTCCGGTCCGTACTGCTTCAGCATCCAGTCAACAGAAATCTTATGCTCCGGGCGGATATCCGGCTGGCTGTACACATGGTCAAAAATACAATTATGGAAATAATATGTGTGCAGCTCCTTAAAATTGTTCGATTTGACCGCCGCCTGGAACAGCATGCTGCACAAATTGGCATAATCCTCAATCGAACCACCAGAATCCATAAGCAACAGGACCTTGATGGTGTTCTTCCTCGGAGGACGGTAGCGGACGTCAAGGATTCCACCCTTATCGCCGGTTGCGCGCACCGTTGCGTCTACATCCAGCTCCCGCTCTTGCGTGTCGGTTTTTGCCGACAGACTCCTGAGCGTGCGGAACGCCATCTGAAAGCTCCTTGTATCCAGCGTATTGTCCTTGCGAAAATCTCTGTACTTCCGCTCTCCCGCAACTGCTCTTGCCGTGCGGAACTTACTGCGGCCGCCGATTCTAATGCCGTGCGGGTGCCATCCGGAGTTTCCCGCAGGGGTATAGCCGTGCGTCCCGATCCAGGTGTTCCCTCCGTTATGCTCCTCATTCTGCCGCTTCAGCCGATCCTGAATAAACGCAAGAATGTCTTCCATATCCTCCGGAGGAATCCCGAGCTTCTCCAGGTCGATCTGCACGTCCTTCACATCCACAATCGGATGGTTCAGGCGATCCATAAACTCCTTCGGGATTTCCCCGGGATACTCGACATCCTTGAAGAATTCCAGAAATGCCTGGTCAAAACGGTCAAATTCAGACTCGTCATGAATCAGAATCGCCCGGCAGAGATGATAGAAGCCAGTCAGAGAAGAATGATGAAGGCCCTTTTCCAGAGCCTCAAGAAGCGTCATCCACTCATTCAGGGATACCTTGATGCCCCGCGATCTCAGGTAAAAGAAAAATTCAATGAACATTCTTTCAGATCTCCTTATCTTCTTTCAAGCTGGCGGCGCAGAACTTCTAAATCCTTATCCTTCTTCAGCAGCACTCCGGCATACGGGATCTTATCCGTAATTGTCTCCGCGGAAACTCCGCCGTACTGAAGCGCACGCAGCCAGTCAATCAGTTCCGATGTACTCGGCTTTTTCTGAAGTCCCGGGAGCGAGCGAATATAGTAGAACGATTTCAGAGCCTGTGTAACCAGATCTTCATCCAGGTGCTCAAAATGTACATCCAGAATCTTCCGCATTTCTTCTGCATCCGGGAATTCAATATAGTGGAAAATACAGCGGCGCAGGAACGCGTCCGGAAGTTCTTTCTCCGCATTGGAGGTAATGATCACCACCGGCCGTTTTCTGGCCTTTACGGTCTGGTGCAGCTCCGGAATATAGAACTCCATCTGATCCAGTTCCCAGAGGAGGTCATTCGGAAATTCCAGATCGGCCTTATCGATCTCATCAATCAGAAGAACCGCCTGCTCTTCTCTCTGAAACGCTTCGCCCAGTTTTCCGTATTTAATATACTGCGCGATATTGTCAACACCGCTGGTTCCGAACTGGCTGTCATACAGGCGCTGAACAACGTCATAGACATACAGTCCGTCCTGCGCCTTGGTCGTAGACTTGATGTTCCATGTAATCAGCTCCATGCCAAGAGCATCGGCAACTGCCCGCGCCAGCATCGTCTTTCCCGTTCCCGGTTCACCTTTAACCAGAAGCGGTTTCTCCAGCGACATTGCAATATTCACTGTCGTCATCAGTTCATCTGATGCGACGTACTCACTGCTTCCCGTAAATCTTTCTATCATATATTATTCTCCTATCATCTGCAGCCACATAATCAGCAGATTAGCATTCTGATCCTGTCTGTACTCACATATATGTGACAGACCATATTTTCCACTGATTCACTGTGCGGCGCCATAACTATCTACCTTTTATTGTACCCCAAAGCACACGGATTGACCACAGAAAAACTGTAATACTCTGAAAACTTCGTTTTTGGACGCGTTTTCTGATCACCGGGGGGCGTCTTCATGCCGTTGTTCATCCCGTCTTCCTCTTCCAATTGTTTATCCTGATCATCCTGTATGCCTGACTTCCGGACGCAGAAGAGCCGGCCGCGCGAACAGAAATCCATTGTTCGTACGACCGGCCGTGTAATTATGTATATAATGTTATCAGCGTAATAATCTTTACAACACGCAGATGCGGTGTTTTATTACTATCCGGAACCCGAAATCCTACTTCAGCACCTTGACTTCGCGCTTGGCAAGCGGAAGAGATACCGTAATGGTCGTTCCTTCGCCGACTTTGCTGTCTACACTGATGGTGCCTCGGTGGATCTGGACAGCGTGCTTGACGATGGACAGGCCGAGTCCGGTTCCACCGGACGCTCTGGAATGACTCTTATCCACACGGTAGAAGCGTTCAAAGATACGGTTCAGATCCTCATGAGAGATGCCGATGCCATGGTCAGCAACCGTCAGAATGCAGCGGCTGTCCTTTGGTTTTACGGTTACCAGGACATCGCCGTTTTCATGGTTATATTTAATGGCATTCTCTGCGAGGTTGCGGACAATCTCATGCAGAAGCGACGGATATCCGCAGACCTTTGCTGTCTCTCCTTCAACGCGGAGAGACACACCGGCTGCATCCGTTTCCGCAGAAAGTTCCTGCGCAGTCTGCTGGGCAATCTCATATAGATCGACGTTTTCTGTATTCAGATCCGGGACTCCTTCATCCAGATGAGAGAGACGGATAATATCTTCTACCAGCCGGACCATACGCTGCGTTTCAGTGTAAATCTTATTGGAAAACTCCGGAACATCATCTGTCTTTACCAGATTATTCATCAGTAGCTCTGCGTATCCGGAAATTGCGTGAAGCGGTGTTTTCAGCTCATGCGATACATTGGCCGTGAATTCACGGCGCATCTGTTCATTCTTCTCACGTTCAGTGATATTAAAGAACAGAATGACAATGCCAACAACATGCTCCTGCTCCAGGATCGGCGACGCATTAACCTGATAGACCTCTTCTCCGAGGGCAAGTTTTTCTTCCAGTGTTTCGCCCTGAATTGCCCTTGCCAGAAGCCCCTGCAGCGCAGCCTCTCTGCCGTATGCCAGAATGTCATGCCCAGTGCAGTTCATTCCGGTCTGCAGAATTTCTGACGCCTCGTGGTTAATGCTGACAATTCTTCCGTTCTGCGTCAGGAGAACCATGCCTTCCTGCGCATGCTCCAGAATCGTGTCGATCTGCGTCTGCTTCTCTTCCAGAATATCCCTCTGATGTCCAAGTTCGATCTGCTGACGATATATCCGGTCGAGCAGCGGCGAAATTTCCTCATACTCTTCCTCATTATCCAGAGGGTGGTCGAGGTCCAGCCCATTCAGAGGCGCGGCGATGCGTTTTGCCAGGCGAGACGCCAGGATCAGGGACAAAATGATCGCAGCAAGGATCACAAAGCAAACTGCCGGGATTACACCGACAAGAAGAGTAAACGCAGAATGTCTGCTGACAGACAGCCGCAGGACGGAACCGTCATTCAGCCTCTGTGCAGAATAGAACAATTGCTCAGTCAGTGTCTTGGAATAACGACGGCTCTGCCCATAGCCAGTTCTCATGGCCTCCTTCACTTCTGTACGGTTCTTATGGTTTCCCATCGTCGCCGGATCTGCTTGATTGTCGTATAACACTTTTCCGTTTTTATTGATCCATGTAATTCTAATCTGGTCGTTATCAAAGTGTTTCAGATACTGCTTTCCGTTCAGTTCTACTCCTTGCGCGGCAAGTTTTGTCTGCGACTTCAGCTCGTTCGCCTCTACATTCTGAAAGTACGGGTACATTGCACCCATAATCAGACCTGCCGCGGCAAGCAGCACGATCAACGAAACCAGCAATATGGACCGATGTATATTCTTAATCATCGTGATGCTCCCATCCGGTATCCGACGCCGCGGACGGTCTCAATCTGCTGCCCGGCCTTTCCGAGCTTGCTTCTGAGTGTGCCGATATGCACGTCCACGGTGCGTGTCTCACCTGCAAAATCTTCTTCCCATACCTGCCGCAGAAGTTCTTCTCTGGTATACACCCTGCCCGGATGTTTCATGAACAAGTGCAGCAGTTCATACTCCTTCAGCGTCAGTGTGACTTCCTGGCCGCCGGAATAGACGCGGTGCGATCCCTCCTGAAGTTCGATCGCGTCCTGACGCAGGACGCTTGTCTGCGAGGATTTTCCGCTTCTTCTCAGTACGGCGCGGACTCTGGACAGCATTTCCATCATGCCGAACGGCTTGACCAGGTAATCGTCTGCACCCAGATCCAGTCCGCGGACCTTGTCGTACTCCGTACCCTTGGCGGTTTCCATGATGACCGGAATATCCTCCGTATCATGCGACTCCCGCAGTTTCTGCAGGATGGAAATGCCGTCTTCCTCCGGGAGCATGATGTCTAGTAGAATCAAGTCCGGAATTTCCTTCCGGAGCGCCTGGAACAGCGACTTGCCGTCCGGAAAGCCTTCTGCGTTAAAATCCGCGCCGCGAAGTGCGTACAGGATCAGCTCTCTGCTGGAATCATCATCTTCGACACAGTAAATCACATCTATCTCCTTTTCCTTGTCCGTCTGGTTCGGCTTATACACTGCTCTCTGCCAATCATATGCAGTTAAGCAGTTCTATTGTAGCGCAATTCATCCGGTTCTTCCAGAAATCTATGCATTGTTCTCAGTTTCCGTCTTGGAATGCGCATCCTTTTCGTATTCAGTCTCATCACCCGGCAGGATTCCATCCACCGCATAGATAACCCATTCAGCGACATTGGTCGCATGGTCGGCTACTCGCTCCAGGTACTTGGAAATCATCAGGATATCTGCAAATTCCTCTGCAGAATCTCTTACCTTTTTCCCTTCTGCGTCATAGACGAGTTCAACCCATTTTTTCTTGGCATAGGTCAGCTCGCGGTCAACGATATCATCTCTTTGGATTACATCATGCGCAAGTTTCACATCTTGCTTGACATACGCATTCAGGCTGTCAGAAACCATCCCGCAGGCGGCATCGGCCATGTCTTTCAGATTAACGACCTCAAGGAGTTCATCATCTTCAATGTACGGCGCGACCTCTGCGATATCCTCTGCCAGATCGCCGACACGCTCCAGATCGGAAATCATATGCATAGTCGCGGAAACCTGACGCAGATCTCCGGCTACCGGCTGCTGGCCAAGGAGCAGTTTCAGGCAGAGAGACTGGATTTCACGTTCTGCTTCATCCATGCTTCCTTCCATCGTTCCTACTTTTTTTGCAAGCGCAAGATCATGGTCAAACACAGCACGCATAGCTGTATCAATTGCGTCAACTGCTGCAGCACCCATTTCAATCAGCTGCAGATGCAGTGTTTCAAGCTGCTCCCGATAATGGATTCTCATTAACCGAACCTCCCCGTAATGTACTCTTCTGTTTTCTTGCTCTGCGGATTGGAGAACAGCTGATCGGTCGGCGCATACTCTACCATTTCTCCGAGGTAGAAGAATGCTGTGCGGTCAGAGATACGCACGGCCTGCTGCATGTTATGCGTGACGATGACGATCGTGTACTTCTCCTTCAGCTCCATCGCCAGATCCTCGATCGCCGACGTGGAAATCGGGTCAAGCGCACTGGTCGGCTCATCCATCAGCAGGATGTCTGGCTCCACTGCAAGGGCTCTGGCGATGCAGATTCTCTGCTGCTGACCTCCAGACATGCCGATCGCATTCCTCTTCAGTCTGTCCTTCACCTCATCCCAGAGACCTGCTCCTTTCAGAGACTTTTCGACAATTTGGTCCAGCGCAGAACGGTTCTTGATTCCATGAATTCTCGGCCCGTAAGCGACGTTATCGTAAATCGACATGTCGAACGGATTCGGCTGCTGGAATACCATGCCTACCCGTTTTCTCAGCTGGTTGACATCAATCTTCTTATCATAAATATCCTGTCCGTCGATCGTGATCTTTCCTGTAATCCTGCAGCCCTCAACCAGATCATTCATCCTGTTCAGGGACTTCAGCAGCGTCGACTTTCCACATCCGGAAGGTCCGATATACGCCGTAATCTCATGTTCCGGCATCCTCAGACTGATGTCCTTCAGGGCGTGAAAATCGCCGTAATAAAGATCCATATGATCCACGACAATTTTATCTTTATTCTCGCTCATATTCTGTATACTCCTCAAGTGTGCCTTCCCGCACATTTTTTATGCTCCGCGGTTCTTCTTTACAATTCTGGCTGAGAGCAGACGCGCCGCCAGATTGAAGATCAGTACGGCGATGACTAAAATCATGGATGAGATATTGGCAATCTCCGTAGAATGCTGAACCATGCTTCCCTCAGTACGCATCATCCATACGTGAAGCGCAAGCGTTTCGCCGGGACGGAACGGATTCAGCGGACAAGTCGACGACGCCAGATTCCAGTTGCTCCAGTCGATGATCGTGCTCTGTCCGGTCGTGTACAGCAGGGCCGCCGCTTCACCGAATCCACGTCCGGCGACCAGAATAATTCCAGTTACCACTCTCGGGATGCACGCCGGAATCAGGACATGCCAGATTGTCTGGAATGTCGATGCTCCAAGCCCGATACTGCCGGAGCGATAGTAATCCGGAAGCGCTCTCAGCGCGTCCCGTGTCGTAGAAGTAATCTGCGGAATACTCAGGATCGTGACAACCATGGCGCCAGCGATCAGATTGCTCTGCGCACCCGTCATCAAGATGAACACCAGATATCCGAACAGACCGATGACAATCGACGGGAGCGAGCTCAGTGCTTCGATCGACATCGTGATAATCTCCGTCAGCTTTCCCTGCTTCGCATATTCCGACAGATACGTTCCTGCCGCCATCCCGAGCGGTACACTGACAATCAGCGAGAGCACCACCAGATAGATCGTATTAAACAACTGGTTTCCGATACCCTCAGAGCTGAATCCCAGAACGCCCGGATAATAGCTTCTAATCCCCTTAATGATGATATAGCCCGCAAGAATCAGAAGCAGCAGAATAGCGCTTCCTCCGACGGTATAGAACACACCGGTCATGAAGTGATCGACACCTCTCGATCTCGCATGTACATTTTTTTCCTTCATATACACTCTTCCTTTCCGGTTAATATGCTTTCTTTTTCTTCAGAGTCAGGTGGATGACCGCGATACACAGCAGGGACAAAATCAGAAGCAGCAAGGCCATACTCCAGAGAGCCAGGTTATACTCGCTGCCGTTGGCTGTATTTCCCATGTCTGCGGCGATTGCGGCGGTCAGGTTGTTCGTCGGATAGAGAATTCCCTTCGGAAGAACCCTCGTCTTTCCGATAACCATCGCTACTGCCAGTGTCTCGCCGAGCGCGCGGCTCAGTCCCAGGATCACTCCTGTGATGATGCCGCTCTTGGCCATCGGCACCTGAATCGTATAGATGGACTGCCATCTCGTCGCGCCCATTCCCAGCGCGCCCATCTTGCACCGGTCCGGGAGCGAACGCAGCGCGTCTGCAGACAGAGTCGTGATCGTCGGCATGATCATCACAGCCAGAACGATTCCCGCTGCCAGGACAGAATATCCGCCCATCGGCGCGTGCAATTTATGAGAGATGAACGGTACCAGAACGGTCATGCCGACCCAGCCGTATACAACCGACGGAATGCCGACAAAGATTTCAACCGCCGGCTGCAGAAACTTGGCTCCGAACTTCGGAGAGATTTCCGCGAGGAATATCGCTGCAGCCAGGCTGAACGGGACAGCAATCAGAAGAGCAAGCGCGCAGGTATAGACAGATCCCATAATATAGACAAACGCGCCGACTATTCCGCCGCCCTGACCCGGCGTGTCGGAAGGTGCCCAGTCTTTGGAAAACAGGAACTCTCCGATGCTGTGGTGATATTGAATAAAAGTGCCGCTCCCTTTTATGACCAGAAACAGCGCGATGACAATGACGAGAGCGATAATGAGAAGCCCGCAAACCATAACGAGTGTTTTGCAGGCTGTCTCTTTGCGCTGTCTTGATGCAGCTTTATTTGTCATGATTCTGAGCCGCCTTGTCGGTCAGCTTGGAGATTGCGCCGTAGCCCATCTTCTCTACTTCCTTGACATAGCTCTTGCCGCTCAGGAATTTGATGAACTGTTGTGCAGTCTTGGATCCGTCGCCCTTGGTATACATGTGCTCATATCCCCATACGTTGTACTTGCCGTTATAGGTGTTCTCCAGTGTCGGTTCAACACCGTCAATGCTTACTGCAACAGCCTTCTTGGTATCCGTGAGGTAGGACAGTGCAACATATCCGATCGCGCCCTTATTCTTCTCAACCGTCTCCATCAGTGTGCCGGAGTCGTCAGTTTCCAGTGCAGACTTGGAGGCCTCTTCCTTACCTTCCATAGCGTACTGCTTGAACAGAGCTCTTGTACCGGAGGAATCCGGACGAGTTACGAGCATGATCTTCAGATCCGGTCCGCCGACTTCTTTCCAGTTCTTGATCTCTCCGGTGAAGATTCCGATCAGCTGCTTGGTAGTGAGGTTCTTCACGCCGAGCTTGGAATTTATAACCGGTGCAACCGTTACCAACGCAACCTTGTGATCCTTCAGCTTGGATGCCGCGTCCTTGTCCAGCTTCTCAGCAGCTTCTACATCGGAGTTTCCAATATCTACGGATCCTTCCGAAACCTGCTTCAGTCCGGTTCCGCTTCCGCCGCCGCTTACTGTAATGGATACGCCGGAATGATCCTTCATATAGTCATCTGCTGCCTGCTTAGCCAGAGGCTGAAGTGCAGAGGAGCCGGATGCAGAGAGTTTTCCTCCGGATGAACTTCCGGAGCCTGATGAGCTCTTGGAGCCTCCGCATGCCGTGAAGGCCATCATAATCGCGACGATTAATACGAGGACTGCCGCCGCCTTTAACTTTTCGTGTGATTTCATTTTTTTGCCTGATAACATCATGTTTCTCCTTTCTCATATTGCAAAAAGCATTATGATCCAATCAGTCAGCCGGAGGGATCATCTGAAGTCGATTCTTCGATGCGTTTCTTTCTATCTCCCTTCGACAGTTAACAGTCTACGAAATCCATGTAAAGTAAGAAATCTTATCTTTGTAAAACCTATGTAAAATACAGGAACCCTGTGCATTTTCAAGCCTTCCGGGTTTTATTTTTGTAAAACCCGTTTGATTTTACATTTGATCTGCGGTGAGATTTACATTCAGACGGCCCGTACGTAAAGCAGAATAGATACTATTTGGCACATAAAAACAGAGCCGCTGCGGCATGGCAGCGGCTCTGAACAAGTGAGGATGAAAATCAATGCGTTCAGAACCTGAAGCTGCATACTGCAACGGCTCTATATGAGGTTAGCGGTTTATAAAAGCGCTATATACTGTCTGTTATTCAGTTTTCAGAACCAGCATGTTCCGGAATCGCTTCATATCCGGTATTAGTTGTTGGTTCCTGTCTTCTCTGCAGAGGACTTCTTCTCCAGGTGGTACTCTGCCAGGCGTCTCTTTTCTGCCTCAGCCTCAAGACGCTCACAGGTGTACTGCGGATCGTCGCTGAGGAAGTCCTTGATCAGGCGGATGATTTCCGGTGAAAGCGCGATGACTGCAATCAGGTTCGGAATAGCCATCATCGCATTCAGGTCATCGGCAATGGTCCATACGAGATCCATCTTTGTTACCGCTCCGATAACAACAAACGCTACAAATACGATCTGGTACGGCTTGATGATCTTGGTTCCGAAGAGGAACTCTGCGCATCTGGTTCCGTACAGACTCCAGCTCAGGATTGTGGACAGCGCGAACATGGTGATGCACAGCGCGATGATAATCGCAGCGAGCTTGCCTCCGAATGTTGTGCTGAATGCGGAGATTGCCATGTTGGTTCCTGCGCTCTTTCCGTAGAAGTTTCCGGCAACTCCGGATGTCAGTACAGCAAGAGCTGTAAATGTGCAGATGACCATAGATGCGGCAAATACCTCAAAGATTCCGAACATACCCTGTCTTACCGGATGGTCGGTATCAGCAGCTGCGTGGGCGATCGGCGCAGAACCGAGACCAGCTTCATTGGAAAAGATTCCTCTTCCGATTCCCATCTGCATGGTGATTTTGATTCCTGTTCCTGCAAGTCCGCCGCCTACAGCCTGCGGATTAAACGCATACTTGAAGATGTCTGCAAAGACTGGTCCGATATTTCTGTAGTTGAACACAACTACGACAACAGCGGAAAGAACATACAGCATGGCCATTCCCGGCACGAGTTTTTCCGTTACGGCGCCGATTCTGTTCAGTCCTCCGAACAGTACCATAGTGGTCAGAATCGCAACGATGATGCCGACAACCAGATAGATTGTTTTCAGCTGTGCTGTTGTAGTTGCCGGATTGAACTGTGTGAAAATGGAACCTACAGATGTAACAATCGTGTTAATCTGTGTCATGTTTCCGATTCCCATTGCTGCGATCGCCGCAAACAGGGAGAACAGTACACCGAGCCATTTCCAGTGCTTGCCGAGGCCGTTCTTGATGTAGTACATCGGTCCGCCGACCCAGTCGCCCAGCTCATTCTTTTCACGGTAGCGTACAGAAAGCGTTACCTCAGAAAACTTGGTGACCATTCCGAACATCGCGGAAACCCACATCCAGAAAACAGCTCCCGGTCCGCCGAGCGCGATAGCGCCGGTTACACCTGCGATATTTCCGGTTCCTACTGTTCCGGCAAGCGCAGTGGTCATTGCCTGCACCGGAGAAAGCGAACCTTCTTTAACATCGGTCTTGTCAAAAAGCTTTCCGACCGTGTTCTTCATAGCCAGTCCGAACTTCCGGAACTGGAAGCCCTTTGTGCGGATGGTCATAAAGATGCCCGTTCCGATCAGCAGAATCAGCATCGGCGGACCCCATAATACCTCATACAGTGAATAAATTACCCCAGCAATCGAGTGCATAGTGAAACTCCTTTCATATCACATAACATATTTTCTTTTCCGTTCTTACATAACTTCCGTAATCAACTGACCTTATTTTATAATCAAGTTCAATAATGACGCCAGCAAAATAATCGTGCTTGCCAATATTGTATCTGATTTTGTACAGTATTATGTATTATTTGTGTACAGCACATGAATTATTCATATTTTCATTATAAATAATTCCAATTATCAGTTCATGATATTGAAGTAATTTTCAGATATGCACGAATAAAATTATTCCGCATGCTCTAAATACGACATATTTCAGTTGTACAAATAAGAATTTATTTTCATTATTTGTGCGTATTTATATATGTATATTTATTAACACATAAAAATAACTTTCACCAATATCAGAATATCAGCGAAAGTTATTTTACTATCATATTAGGTTATATCAGCCCGTGCAGCTGGTATTATTCCCAGCGCGTTCCGGCTCCCGCGCTTTCCGCCTTGGCCAGAATGACCTTTGCCGCACAGAGATCCTGCACCGCGACGCCGACAGACTCAAATACTATGATCTCCTCATCATTTTCGCGTCCCGGAATGGCCCCTTCTGCAACCTGACCGAGTTCTCCGGTCACATCGTCTCTGGAAATCGTGCCGTCTCCAAGCGGAATCAGCAGATCCCCACTCTCCGCAAGAACAGCGTCCACAGAATCGCAGTAGATCTTGGACGCGCGCGGCAGAACAGCAGGATCCAGCTCATGCTTCTCCGGTTCATACGTTCCGATGCAGCTGATCATGCATCCCGACTTGACCTTGCTCCCGTCGAACACCGGCACCGGCGAGGACGTCACCGTGATGATCACATCGGCATCCTCCACCGCCTCATCGGATGACTGCGCACTGACAATATTCACTCCAGACGACTGAAATTTCTCCTGCATCGACGCCGCAAACGCATCTCTTCTTTCCTGATTGCGGCTGAAAATCCGGACCTCCTTAAGATCGCACGCCGTCAGCATGGCAGAAAGCTGCTGCTCCGCCTGACTGCCCGTGCCGAACAGCGCGCCGACTTCAGCATCCTTACGCGCCAGAAGCTGGAACGCCGCTCCCGATGCCGCTCCCGTCCTCAGCTGTGTCACAAAATTTCCGTCCAGCATCGCGGTAATGTATCCAGTCTCTCCGTCGATGTACAGAATCTGCGCAGGTGCCGTGTCCATGTTCTTCTCACGGTTGTGCGGAAAAATATTTACAACTTTCAGCGCCGCGGCGTCCATCTGCTCCGCATAGGCCGGCATAAACAGGAAATTTCCATCCTCCTTCGGCGCCGGAATCCTGGTCCTGAGGGGAATATCCGCACTCTTCTCACTGACCATCTTAAACGCCTGAATGTCCGCGTCGATGATCTCCTGCATCGATACAACCGATTCAATATCTTTCTTAGACAAAAGCAGCATAGCAAGGCCTCCATTCTGTTTTCTTTAATATCTCCAAACCCGGAATTTCTCCTCCGGCTCTCCGGATCCCTCTTCTGAAATCCCTTTTGTGAATATTATATCGAAGGACTAGAACATAGTCCAGAACGTTTTCTATGACATCCTCACAGCCGCTGTAATTGTCTGGCTGTCCCATCACGAATTCCCTTTCTCCAGAGCGCAGAAAGACGCCGGCCCGGATCCTTCTGCAGCCGGATCCGGACCGGCGTCCTGGTTCAGGAAGATGCGTCTGCCGCATGTTCCTCTGCTATCTCTCGGTCAGAGTTTTCCGATCCGGATTGACCGGAAAATCTCCGCCGATTATTCCTCTTATTTTACGGTTACCGTCACCTTATCGCGGATTCCGTTGACGCCGAGTACGTATACCGTCGTCTTGCCGGCTTTCTTAGCCTTGATCACGCCTGTATTGTAATTTACATCCGCAATCTTGCTGTTTGCTGTCAGGTAACGGAGCAGTCCGCAATGCGTCGCGTCGAGGAATGCGCGCTTCTTGTTCACCTTGGATATCGTTGCCTTCACCTTATAGGTCTTGCCCTTCTTCAGGGTAACGGCATGCTTCTTCACCTTTACGGACTTCACATTCGTGGAGCGCGCGCTGGTGTTTCCGCAAACGGAGTGAACCGTGACGCTGTTTCTTACCACGACTTTCTTTCCGTTCTTGATCTTGTACGCCGCAACATAATACTTGTAATTATGGTACGTCTTCAGATTCTTCCTGGTGTAGACACGGGCTTTGGATGCCTTGTAGTCCGCTACCTTCTTGAACGGATGCGGGATTCTGCCCTGCGCTTCATCGCAGTGGTTGGTGTAGATGAAGTATCCGTCTACATTTTTCAGCGCCGTCCAGGTCAGCGTCTGGGTATGCTTGCCTTTTGCGATGACCTTAGGAAGCAGGATTCCTGTGACCTTCTTGGAAGGTTTAACCGGCTTGACCGGATTAACCGGTTTTACAACCTTGTTCCATTTAGCATATAGATCAATGTTTCCCTTCACAGGAGTATTGAAATCATACTTCTGTGTAAAGCTGCTGTCTGTAAACCATCCGTCAAAGGTATACCCCTCCTGCGCTGGATCTTCCGGCTGAACAGCCTTGCCGCCGTCCGGAACGGTCTGTGTGAAGTTTGATTCGCCGTTATTCGGGTGGAACGTGACAGTGTGCTCTTCGGTTGGAGTCGGAGTGACTGGAGTATCTGGTGAAGAATTCTTCAACGTCACACTCATGGTTCGCATTTCTTCATCTATCTTCAGATCCGAGTATTCTACCTTGTATTCTGATGTTGTAACGAAATTCTTTGTTCCATTCTTATCTTTTTCCCAGGTTCCTTCTACCACGGAAATCTTACTGTTGCCATGCTTGCCATCATTTTTATTCCAGGTAATGCCGCTTCTCTTCAGCGTGTACGGATTCGGCATATCTTCGAATGTGTTTTTCCAGTTGTTGTCTTTATTCAACTCCACCGGATCCAGAATGTGCTTTCCGATTTTCAGATAGACCTTAACCGGCTTCTTTGTTGTCCCAGAGGCCCATTCCTTAGTTACGTTCAATGTCCAATCCTGGTGATTATCTAAAAGTGTCAACGTTCCAGACAGGCCGATACCTCCACCGTATGCAGCTTTGTTATTTCTGATCATAACATCCGCGTTTTCTTCCGCTAAAGTCAGCGCACTACTGCCCTGTTCACTCGCATCTTCTGCGTATACGTTTGCGTTCAGATACAGTGTCTCTTTCGTTTCTTTCAAACTGTTGACCGGCTTGTCATTCAGTCTGTTGACTGTCTTTCCATTATAGTCAGTGTAGTCCACACGTCCGCCGCCGAGAATTCGGCTGCCTAATGTAACGGATCCGCTTGTCATGTTGGTCGCCAGTATATCATTAGCGTATCCTTTGTCAGAGTGATTGCCGTAGATGGACGCACCTTTGGTCACGTGGAAATCCAAAGTTCCCTGAGCTGTCACCCAGATTCCGCCGCCGATGGTCGCGGAATTTCCAGTAATCAGTGTATTGCCCAGATAGATTGTGCTGTTGATTTTTTCCGCTGCTCCGCCAATGTTATGATATGGCAGGCAGATTCCGCCGCCAGTCGAGCTCGCTGTATTTCCTTCTATTACAGCTTTTTTAAGCTTTACATTTTTGTTGGCGTCAGAATAGATTCCACCTCCGCTCTCCGCGGAGTTTCCACTGATGGTGCCGCCGTCAACTGTAAGAGTGGACGCCTTTCCGAGAATGCATATTCCGCCTCCCATTGCCGGGGAATTCGCCGTTGTAGATTCAATCTTATTATTAGAAATGGATCCACCCGTCATGGTCATCTGCGCGCAGTTCTCCAGATAGAGTCCCCCGCCATGCGGAATAAACATATTGACTGTATTCCCGGAAATTTCTCCGCCAGACATGTTCACTCCCGCAACCTGTTCGCCAGAATGATACAGGTAATCGCCCGCATACACGCCGCGCGTCTCATTTCCACTGATCGAGCCGCCGGACATATTGAACGCCGCATTAACAGTCACCCGTACCGCTGCCGATCTTGAAGGCGTCTGAACACCAAGAAACTTTAAGCCCTGAATGATTCCACCGGACATATTGAAGACGGCGGTGTCCTGCCTGTTCGCGGTACCATCTACCAAGACTGCACCTGATTTCCATGCCATTGTCCCTAGTGTTCCGCCATTAATTATTCCAGACTCCAAATTCAGAGTACCTGAATTCTTGATTGTCGTCGGATTATCTTTACCAATCCCACTCATAACTGCCCCGTTCAAAATCAGGTGATCATCAGATGTACCCTTAACCGTCAGGGTTCCACCCTCCTTAATGATAAATACCGGGTCAGTTCCTTCTGCACTGATCTGATGCGCAGTCTCGTCATCAGTGATTGTGATATCTTTTCCTTCTGGAATTTCCACAGCAGAAGTGATCTGAATATCCTTATGCAGAATTATAACAGTTTTCTTCCCCGATTCTGCAGCTTCTACCGCTTCGCTGAGAGAATCATACTGCTGATCTCCGGCAGAAATCGCTTTCTGCTCCTTGCTTTCCTGATCTTTGTCGGCCTGATTATCCTCTGAGCCTGCTGTTGTTTCCTTCTTCTCATCGGATGAAACACTCTGTCCGGAATTATCCGTGTCCCCGCTTCCGGAGTTATTGTCAATCGTTTTTGACTTCTCTGCGCTGTCCGTACTTCCGGATACTCCCTCCGCTGGTGTGCCTGTCTCTGTATCCTGCTTCACTTCAGAAATCTGTACAGAAGTTCCGCTTTCAGCACCATTTTCATCTGCAAACGAAATACTCGTAAAGCTGAATACCATGGTGACAGCTATCGCCAGGACGAGAACCAATAACCGGTTCAGCCCCTTTCTTATCCCGTTCTCTCTTCTCATTGTAAATACCTCCATTCTTGTTTTCATTTACAGGAATGGCAGCTAGCTGTCTTCCGGAACATATCGCTTAGAAACTCGGAAGACCCTGTAGTTTTGCGTCCCGGCCTCACGGCCGGTTTGCCCTTTACATTTCATCTGTATATGAGAATCACTAGAGAACATTAACTTATTAAAGTTTAAAACATAACTTTCTGATTTCTTAAATCATACCATATACATATTATCTTCACAACACCTTTACCCAGTATACACTAATTAACTGCCAGGCAGTTTAACAGTCTCAGACTTCATAAATCACTCGGCAGATTGACAGTATCAAACTTCAATTATCGCTGTAACCCTGCGAAGCCTTTAGTTTTTCAAAAAGCCGATTGACACGATGAAGGAGGCGCAGTACCAATTCAAAGCAGGCTGGCTCCTCTGTTAACAACGAAAAAAGCTGCTGCATCAGACAATACTCTTGTCTGATGCAGCAGCATCTGAACTTCAGAATTACGGCGCTGCTGGCGCAGCCTGTCAGCCGCAAGGCTGTTTTACGCCACAGCTTGCTTACGCATCGCCTGACGGGGCACTATTTATTTCCCTTTGCCTTGTATGCTTCCAGTCCGAGGCCAATCAGTTCTGCGGCTCTCTTCAGGTCTTCCTGCTTCAGGATGTATGCGATGCGGATCTCGTCCTTGCCGATGCCCTTTGTCGCATAGAATCCGCTTGCCGGAGCGTACATAACGGTCTCGCCGTTATCGTCGAACTCGGTCAGCAGGAACATCAGGAAGTCTTCTGCGTCCTCTACCGGCAGTTTGACGGTCATATAGAATGCTCCGCCCGGCTTCTGGCAGACTACGCCAGGAATCTTCATGAGTTCTGCGTGGATGGTGTCTCTTCTTGCGCAGTACTCTTCATTAACTGCCTTGTAATAGGAATCCGGAACGCTGTACAGTGCTGCAGCTCCGATCTGATCGATGGTGGAGGAGCAGAGTCTGCCCTGTGCCATCTTCATGATTCCGCTCATGAACTCGTCATTCTTGGAGATGACGCAGCCGATTCTTGCGCCGCATGCGGAGAATCTCTTGGAAACGGAGTCGATCAGGATGACTCTGTCTGCATACTCGGACAGCTGTCCAAAGGAAGCGAGCTTTCTGCCGTCATAAACGAACTCTCTGTAAACCTCGTCTGCCATTACCCACAGATCGTGATCCTTAGCAAACTCGCAGATAACCTTCATGTCGTCCAGTGTCAGAACGTTTCCTGTCGGGTTTCCCGGGGAGATGCAGGCAATTGCCTTGGTGTTCGGTGTCAGAGACTTCTCCAGCAGCTCTCTCTTAGCGTACTGGTATCCGTCGTCTGCGCTTGCTGTGATCGGAGCAACGCTTCCGCCTGCTTCCAGAGCAAATGTGTTGTAGTTGGTGTAGAACGGCTCTGCCATCATAACCTGGTCGCCCTCGTTCAGGATGTTCAGGAAGGACATCATCAGCGCCTCGGATCCTCCGGTTGTTACGATGATGTTCTTTCTCTCCAGGTCAACGCCGATCTTCTTATAGTATCCGATGATCGCGTCCTGCAGCTCCGGAAGTCCGCCTGACTCGCCGTATGCGATAACCTTTGGCTCATATGCTCTGATGGCTTCCATGAACTCCGGCGGAGTCTCGATATCCGGCTGGCCGATGTTCAGGTGGTAAACCTTCTTGCCTTTCTGCTCTGCCTCAATGGCAATCGGGTTGAACTTACGGATTGGGGAGAACTGCATCTCCTGCACTCTCTTGGAAAGTTCCATTTCATACTCCTTTCATTGCGTGAATACGTACTTCTTTCACATAAAAGACTTGCGCAGACAAAATATCCTGCTATTTTTTCCACAACGTATCTGAAAACTCTTGCGGGCAGTCACTGAAAATACTTATAAATCCTCATGAGATTGTCTGACAATGCTTTCAACAGTAGTCTCATTATAACGCGAATTCTCTGGAATGTCATCCAAATTTTCGGATTCATTATTGTATTCAATATACAAAAGGTATTCGATATTGCCTTTTGTTCCTTTTACCGGAGAAAAGGTCAGTCCTTTTGGTGTAAATCCATTATCCTCTGCATAGGCAGCAACGTTTTGAATTGCCTCGGCATGGATGGCAGGGTCTCTGACGATGCCGCCTGTTCCCCGCATCTGTTCGCGTCCGGCTTCAAACTGCGGTTTCACCAGGCAGACCATTTTCCCTCCTTGGCGGATGATCTTTGCCGCGGTCGGAAAAATCATCTTCAGGGAAATAAATGACACATCTACACTGATGAAGTCAATCGGATCGGGAACCAGCGCGGGATCCAGGTAGCGGACGTTGCACTTCTCCATGTTCACGACACGCGGATCGGTCCTGAGCTTCCACGCAAGCTGCCCGTAGCCGACATCCATGGCATAGACTTTGGACGCGCCGTTCTGCAGCATGCAGTCCGTGAAACCGCCCGTAGACGCGCCGATATCCGCGCATATTTTTCCGTTCAGGTCAATCGGGAACAGCTCCATGGATTTCTCCAGCTTGAACCCGCCTCGGCTGACATACGGACAGATGTCCTCGCGTACTTCGATTTCTGCGTCCGGATCAATCTTATTCCCCGCCTTGTCGCTCCTCTGTCCGTCCACAAAAACTACGCCTGCCATGATGGAACGCTGCGCCTTCTCTCTGGACGGAAAATATTCCTTCTGAACGAGGAGAACATCTAATCTTTCTTTTTTCTTTTTCTTATCCAAGTTTCTTGCTACTCCTGTTTTCTTGCCCGTTTTTATTTTGTCCCCTCAGGGTCGTCACCTTCCAGCACGCGCCTGACGGACTCCGCAATGCCTGCCCCGTCAAGTCCGTACATCCGGTACAGATCCTGCGGCGAGCCGTGGCTGATAAACTGATCCGGCCATCCGAGCTGCAGAACTTCAAGCCCGCACGGAGCCTGTTCATGAAACATCGCGCCGAATCCCTCCAGAACAATGCCATCCTCCAGCGTCACGGCCAGCCGCACATCCGGATTCAGCAGAGACAGATCCATCGGCTTGACCTGCAGAACACTGACGATCCCAACGGAATACCCCTGCTGCTCCAGAATCACTCTGGCCTCTTCCGCATGATCCAGCATGGATCCGACTGCCCAGATATCCACATCGCGCCCAGCACAGATCCTCTGATTTCCGCCGTGATACTCCAGTTTCTCCTTCTTCCAGCTGCAGGTGCCGCGCGGATAACGCACTGCTGCCGGCGCATTCAGCGACAAAGCGTACCGCAGCAAGGCCGTGAGCTGGTCGCCGTCAGCCGGGGAGAACACATGCATATTCGGAATTCCGGACAGGTAGCTCAGATCGAACACCCCGTGATGGGTTTCTCCGTCCGCGCCGACGATCCCGGCGCGGTCGATCGCAAACACAACTGGAAGATTCTGGATGCACACATCTTCAATGATCTGGTCATACGCACGCTGAAGAAAGGATGAATAGATGGCCGCGACCGGTTTCATGCCGTTTGCCGCAAGCCCCGCGCAGAATGTCACCGCGTGCGCTTCCGCAATTCCTACATCAAAGAAGCGCTTCGGGTAATGCTCTGCGAAAGCGGACAGTCCAGTCGCTTCTCCCATCGCCGCGGTGATAGCGGTGATGCGCTTGTCTTCTTTTCCCAGCTGATCCATTTCCGCTCCGAACACCTTGGACCAGGTGCATCCGGACGGTGAAATGACCTTGCCGGTTTCTGGATCGAACGGTCCGATGCCGTGGAACTTGCCCGGGTCAAGTTCTGCATTGCGGTAGCCTTTTCCTTTTTTTGTAATGACGTGCAGAACGACCGGCCCTTCGACACGCTTTGCGCGTGTCAGCGCTCCGCGAAGCGCTGGAATATCATGACCGTCCACCGGTCCCAGATAGGTGAATCCAAGCTCTTCAAAAAGGATTCCTCCGGACATCAGTGCGTATTTCAGCCAGTTTTTGGCCGCGGACATGCCCTGATAAAGTTCCGGTCCGATAACTGGTACGTTCTTAACTTTTTTTCTGACACTGCTCTTGGTCTGCAGATATTTTCTGCTCGTCCTCAGCTTGGTCAGGTGCTCGGACATTCCTCCGATATTTCTGGAAATGGACATGCCGTTGTCGTTGACGATGATAATGACCTTGGACTTGGAAATGCCGATGTTGTTCATGGCTTCATAGACCATGCCGCCGGTCAGCGATCCGTCTCCGATGACGGCGATGACGCTGTAATCCTCATGGCGGATGTCGCGGGCAGCCGCCATCCCTGCCGCCGCAGAGATGGACGTGCTGGAATGGCCGGTCTGGTAGACATCATGCTCACTCTCGCACATCTTGGGGAATCCGCTCATTCCGCCTGTCATGCGCAGATGATCGAACTGACCTGCTCTTCCGGTGAGGATCTTATGCACATAAGACTGGTGGCCTACGTCCCAGATGATCTTGTCCTTAGGGCTGTCGAACACGCGGTGCAGGGCAATGGTGAGTTCGACCACACCCAGATTGGACGCCAGGTGTCCGCCCGTCTTTGATACATGATCAATCAGAAATTCTCTGATCTCTGTCGCGAGAAGCTCCATCTGATGATTATTCATCGTTTTCAGATCATCAGGAAAATTGTACTTTTCCAGTTTCTTCATCCGCATTTATCCTCCGTTTTCATCAAACATTCTTATTCTGTGCTGACAGCGGCTGCGCATCAGCATAATAACCGCGTCAGTGCGTTCTCTTTTCCAGTTTTACGACGAGATCCCGGAAAAACTCAGCCTCTTCTCCGTAGCTCTCCAACTCGGCCAGTGCTGCTTCTGTCAGCTGAGACGCGCGTTTTCTGGCGCCTTCCAGACCGTACAGAGAAACATAGGTCAGCTTTCCGTTCGCCTCATCCTGATGCGGGTCTTTTCCGAGCTGTTCTGCTGTCCCGGTCACATCCAGGATATCATCCACCACCTGAAACTCCAGACCCAGGTTCTCTGCGTACTTCCGCAAATGGTCTTTCACTTCCTGTTTAGCTCCCCCGATTTCCAGCCCCGCAGAAACGGCGCCCTTGATCATCGCCGCAGTCTTGTTCAGATGGATATGGCGCAGCATCTCCGGAGAAGAGTTCTGCTCATGGTCCGCCTCCACATCAGAAACCTGACCGGCAACCATGCCCTGCACGCCCGCGCCTTCTGCGATCCTGTACGCCGCAGTGATTCTCCTCTTCAGAAGATCCGGCTGGTCAAAATACAGGAACATGTCTTTAAACATCGCCTCAAAAGCCGTGTTCAGCAGTCCGTCTCCTGCCAGAGTTGCGATGTCCGCGCCGAATTTTTTATGGTTGGTCGGACGCCCTCTCCGCAAATCATCATCATCCATTGCCGGAAGATCATCATGAATCAGCGAATACGTATGAATGTACTCCAGCGCGCATGCATACGGCAGCGCCTGCATCGGATCACCGCCGCAGAACTGGCAGGACGCCAGCAGAAGAACCGGCCGGAGCCGTTTTCCGCCGCCTGTCAGGCTGTATTCCATAGAATCAAATAAAGTCTGACTTAACGGATTCACCTGCGGGATAAAATCCAGCAGATGAGTTTCTACCAAGTCTTTCAGTACATCATATTGAATCTTCATATTCGCCTCCTGATTTTCTGCAGGGGAAACGCCGCGGCATTTCAGACTGGGCTCTACCGCGGGACGTCCTCTGTCTCTATTTTCTGCTTCGCTCCATCCAGAATTTCCATGCAGGAATGGTAGCATTTCATTCCTTCTTCATAGCACTTCAGCGCCTGATCCAGACTGACATCCGGCCGCTGAATCTGATCTGCCATTTCTCGGAGCCTGGCCATTGCAGCTTCGAACTCTTCCGGTTTCTTCTCTGTACTCATGTTCTCTCCTCATATCCTCCATATAGTTTACCGTATCCGATCGATTTCTTCTATATGTACTTCTGTGAGATTCGGTTTTGTCTTATTCCGGTTCAGAAACACTGCGGCTGAGCACCGCGATCTCTGCCGTTCCGTTTTTCAGTGTCAGGCGGTAGCGGACGCCCTGATCCATGGCTGACGGATCGCTGAGTTCCAGACTGCGCACATCAGAAATCACTCTTCCATCCATGGTCTGCACCATCGCATATCCCTGATCCAAAATAGAGCCTGGATGATGGGCCTCCAGCACAGTCTTGTATTTCTCCAGCTCCCTGCGCGCATCCTGCAGACGGCTTTGCATGCCCTGCCGGAGTCTCTGTTCCTGCTCAATGGCAGACAGCCTTGCGTTCTGCAGCCGTCCTTGGAGCTGCCAGCTCAGCACCTGGCCGGCTTTCTGCAGCTGCTCCCGGAGTTCCCCGGTATCCGGAACAGCAAGGACAGCCCCTTTGGTCGGTGTCTCCGCGCGCAGATCCGCCGCCATATCAGCAATCGTAAAGTCGATTTCATGTCCGACCGCAGAAATCACCGGGATCCTGCTGTCGTAGATCGCGCGGGCAACTTTTTCTTCATTAAACGCCCAGAGGTCTTCTGCTGAACCGCCGCCGCGCCCGACGATCAGCACATCCAGCTCCGGATGCTCCTGGTTAGCATAAGAAATCGCCGAGGCAATATCGGATGCCGCCTGGTCTCCCTGCACCAGAACCGGAAATACCAGGATGTCTGCATAATCGTTCCGCATCGTCAGGTTCTTCAGAATATCTCTTACCGCGGCGCCCGTCCCGGATGTAATGACACCCACTGCCGATGGAAACGCTGGTATCGGTTTCTTATGCGCAGGGTCAAACAGTCCTTCCTTCTGCAGCTTCTCCTTCAGCTTCTGAAAAGCAATCTGCAGGCTGCCTTCTCCCTCTGCTTCCATGGACTTGACAATCAGCGTATAACTTCCGCCCTGCACATATACATGCACGCGCCCCTGCACCGTCACTTCCATGCCGTCTGCAGGCTCCATATGCAGCATGCCAATCTCATCGCGGGGAACCATACAGCTGATTCGGCTATTCTCATCCTTAAGCGTAAAGTACAGATGACCGCTCGCGGACGTTCTCGGCGCAGAAATCTCTCCGCGCACGGTTGCCATCGTCAGGATCGGGTCTGTCTCCAGAATCCGCGCCAGATAACGGTTCAGCTCTGAAACTGTAATCGGTTTTAATGCCATATTACTGTCCTTTCTTTCCCACTCCCTGTCTCCTGACTTCATCCAGCCCCAGGAGCGCTACTCCGGCCGCATTATCCGAAGATAATTCTCTGGAGCCGAACCAGATTCGGTACGCGCCTGCATGCATCTTCGCTTTCCGCTTTTTTTCCACTGCCCGTTTCAGTTCCTCATGAAAATGAGCCCTCATATAGGAGCTGGATGCCACGCCGCCGGCAAGCAGAAAATCCTGCACGCCATACGTTTCCGCAAGGTCGCAGGTCATTCTCGCAGCCGCACGGGTAATTCTCTGCATCAGAAGCCTAGTCAGCAGCGCCGCTGCTTTCTGCCTGTACGGACCGCTTATTTTTGACGACAAAAATAAATCAGCAAGAGGCTGATCCGGACTGGAAAGCATATCCTGCCCAAGAGTCTGTTTAAGTGATGAACTGTCTGCTTCCATGATACGTTCCATCCGCCTTCCGCAGTCTGTCTCCAGGCCGGAAAAATGCACATACCCATCTCTGCAGCCTACCGATGACAGGCGGAACAGCTCTGTATCCGGGATACTGAAATCTTCTGCTGCCATGGCAATCTCGTCCAGGTACTGGCCGCAGGGAAACGGAAATCCCATCTGCACACCGATCCGGTCAATCGCCTGACCGGCGGCGAGATCTTCTGTACCTCCGACTTTTCGGTACCAGTCCTGCTCTTGACGGTTCTTTTTTGTCCAGTCGATAAGGACAGCTTCTGTCGTGCCTCCGGAAAAATGAAACGAAATCAGCCGCTCGGGAATCTGCTTCAGACCGCTGCTCGCGGCTGCCGCCCGGATATGTCCCTCCTGATGGGATACGCAGATCAGCGGGATCTGCATCGCTGCGGCAATGCTTCTGGCAGTCCCTTCACCGGCAAGAAATACTGGCATGTAAGACCTTTCCACCGGACGCGGACGCGTACTGACAGACACGGCGGCAAGCTGGGCCGGCTCGATCTGCGCCTCTCTTACAGCCTGCTCGATCAGTTCAGGAAGATGGACCACATGCTGAAAAAGCGCGTTCTGCTGCCGCAGTCCGCGCTCGTTTTCCGGTACGTCCAGGAATCTTCTGCAGTCGCAGAGAATGGTTCCGTCATCTGCAGCAATGGCCGCGGATGTCTTGTAATTGCTTGTGTCAATTCCCAGTATTACCCGACGCGCCATTACTCGTTTCCCTTCTCCTGATCTGATGCAGCCTGTTCCTCTGCGGCAGCGGCTACTTTAGCCAGAATCGCATTGATGAAGCGCGGGCTTTCATCAGTTCCGTATTTCTTTGCGAGGTCGACGGCCTCGTTGATTGAGACGGCCTCCGGGATGTCCTCCATGTAGAGAAGCTCCGCAGCTGACAGACGCAGGATTGCCAGGTCGGTCTTGGCCATGCGGTCGATTTTCCAGCCGATGCTGTACGTATCGATGCAGCGGTCGATTTCATCTTTATGTTTGATCAGAATACGGTACAGCGATCTGCAGTAATCTTCCTGATCGCCCATATTTTTCTGCGTCAGAATACGGTCTTCATCATCTGGATCAAAATCCTTCATGACGTCCATCTGATAGTACATCTGCATCATCCATTCTCTGGCCTGCGTTCTGTTCATTCCTGCTCCTCTTTTCGTTTATCCGGGCGTCTGACGCCCTGTACATGTATGTTGATCTTTTTCAGTCTGACGGACAGCTCTTCCCGTACGCGCTCGTTTACAGCCGCCTGCACATTCCACGCGAGTTCCGGAATGCTCTTTCCGTATTCTGCGTTCAGGTAAATATCCACGCTGAGACTGTCTGCCCGCTCTTCCAGACGGACGCCCCGGACTCTGCCAAGGCCCCAGCCACCCGGGAGATTATCAGCAATCGCCTCTGTGAACGTGCTGCTCATGCTGCTGACACCGTCCACTGATTCTGCGGTCTCTGCGATGAGTTCCATCAGCTGATCAGACCGTTCCTGTTTTTCCTTCTCATCCATGGCCTGTCCTTCCCTTATGCAGAAATTATAGCATACTCCTGTGAAGTTGACTAATTCTCCTCATCCTGTTCTTCCTCTTCAGGCGGGTGAATCACCATGCGGACCTGAACGATTCTGCGCTCTTTCACAAACAGAATCGTAAAGGTATAGTTCTTATAGGTGACGGTGCGGCTGCTCCGTCCGTCTTTTGGAATCTCTCCGATCAGGTCGATGATAAATCCGCCGAGCGTCTCGCTGTTATCAGATTCAAGATCAGATCCGGTCTCCTCATTCAGGTCATCCAGCGCGACGTTTCCGCTGACGAGCCAGGTATTGTCCGGAAGCTCCTTGATGTCCTCTGTCTCGACATCATACTCATCGTCAATGTCGCCGACGATTTCTTCGATGATATCCTCCATCGTGACGATTCCGCTGAATCCGCCGTATTCATCAATCAAAATACAGATATGCTGGCGTGTTGCCTGCAGCTCCATAAACAGAGTCGCAATATTCTTGGTCTCCGGCACCAGGTACGGCTTGCGCAGTATGGAGCGGATATCGACATGATCGAAGCCCTTTACCCTGGCCTGAATCAGAAAATCCTTGATATGCAGGATGCCCAGAATATTATCCGGCTCCTCTTCATAGACCGGGATTCGGGAATACCGCATGCTCATCAGCTGATCCAGATACTCGTCCGGCGTGTCATCGATGTCGATCATAAATACATCCGTTCTCGGCGTCATGATTTCATAAGCCAGCTCATCATCAAACTGAAAGATGCTGCCGATCATTTTCCGGCCCTCTTCCTGAATGGCGCCGTTCTTCTGCCCTTCTTCCAGAAGGGACATGACATCTTCTTCAGAGAACTGTTCATCTTCTTCCACCCGGTTCTGGCGGAACAGTACCAGCAGAACCGTGCTCAGCATGCGCAGCAGCGCGGTGAGCGGCCAAAGCAGCACACAGAGTACGCGCTGAAAGCTGCACATCACAGCCGCCATACCCTCTGCATGCTGGTCTGCCGTCCGGCCGGCAAAGAATAACACCACGATCATGACAGCAAGGTAAACCGCAAGGCGTACTGCCGCAGTTTTAAAATCATTCCCTGAAAGCGCAACGATGCAGGCCGACCCGATGCCTACGCAGAGCACCTGCAGAAGCTTATCCGTTCCCCTGTAACGGAACGGCTGATCCAGATAGGATCTCATCAGAGGCTGTTTCTTCTCCGGAAGCTCATCCCACTTGCTCCGGCTGAAATTTTCCAGCGAGCGGTAGGTGAACTCCACCAGCACATTCATGATAAAAAGGACTGCCGCTGCAGCCGCGCATATTCGAACCGCTAAAGGATCACTTAACATGATTTATCCATCTCCCCCGTACTTGCTACTTACTCATCTTCATCCGCAGAAGGTATCCCGGCTTCACCGGCTGCGCCATCTTCATCCGCAGCTTCTGCTGCGGATGCGGAGCTTCACTGAGCGGCTCCCCGGTCTGCGCATCTCGCATGTCCGTTATGGTCTGCGTGAAAAAACTGATTTCCGGACCAAATACTTCGATTTCATCGCCCAGAACCATTTTATTTCTCTGTTCAACCAGCGCAGATGAAGTATCCGGATCATAGTCCAGAACCTTTCCGACGAATGAGTATTCTTTAATGTAAGCACTGCTCTCATAATTCTGTTCTTCACCGGACGGCTTCCCGTAGTAGAAGCCTGTAGTATAGAGCCTGTGGCTGGCTTTCTGCAGCTCATCCATCCATTCCTGCCGGAACGTCCAGCCTTCCGGATCGGCATAATACGCGTCGATCGCCTGGCGATACGCATGGACGACCGTTGCGACGTAAAAGATGCTCTTCATGCGTCCTTCGATTTTGGCGCTGGATATGCCTGCCTGAACCAGCTCCGGAATATGCTCGATCATGCAAAGGTCCTTGGAATTCATGATGTAAGAACCGCGGTCATCCTCTTCGATCGGCCAGTACTGCCCCGGACGCTTTTCTTCTACCAGTGCGTACTTATACCGGCACGGATGGGCGCAGGCTCCTCGATTAGCATCCCTTCCGGTCATAAAATTGCTCAGCAGGCACCGGCCGGAATAGCTGATGCACATCGCGCCGTGGACGAACGCTTCCAGATCTGTGTCCGGCAGGTGTTCGTGAATCTCTGCGATTTCCCGAAAGCTCAGTTCTCTTGCGAGCACCAGACGCTTTACCCCCATTTTTTCTATCCAGAACTTTCCGGTTCTCCAGTTGGTCAGATTGGCCTGTGTGGACAGATGGATCTCGGCATCCGGGATTATTTCTTTCACCATATCGACAATTCCCGGATCTGAAATCAGGAATGCGTCAATCCCCAGATCTTTGATCTTGTCCAGATAGCGATACAGCGGATCAATATCCGTGTTGTGCGCGTAGATATTGATCGTCATATAGCAGCGTTTTCCCCTGCTGTGGGCGAACTCGAGCCCTTCACGGATCTCATCGATCGTCAGATTCCCGGCGCCTGCTCTCAGCGAAAACATCTCTCCGCCAAAATACACCGCATCGGCGCCGTACTGGATGGCCGTTTTCAGTTTTTCCAGATCGCCGGCAGGCGCCAGCAGTTCCAGTTTCTCCATGCTTTTCTCTTCTCCCCGTTTTTTAGTGATAAGAATTACTCGTTTCCCTGTTTCTGCACGTCCGCATCTTTATGAAAAATCGAAAGAGACATGCCGTCTCCCACTGCATTTAAAGAAGTGGACAGCCTCGGATCACTGGTGATCCAGTCGAGAAACGCGCGCATCTGCCGGATGTTGGTCCGGTGTTTTCTCTCTCGTTTCGGATCCATCTCCGCATCGATCAGCGTAAGCCCGTTCTGGAGAATGTCATCGCATACGATCAGTGCGCCGTCCCGGCATACGGTAAGCGCGTGTTCCATAAACTCCTGATAGTGACTTTTTGCCGCGTCGATAAATACCAGGTCAAAATCCCTGATTCCGTTGCTGCGCAGAAGATCAATACCCTCTGCGCCGTCCCCGTGCAGCACATGGATCTGATTCTCCAGTCGGGACTGGCGGACATTGATGCGAGCTGCGCGGAACATGTATTCATCTTTTTCGATCGTGTAAACCTCCGCATGCGGGCAGAAAGTCGCAAAGTACACGGCAGAATATCCGATTGCCGTGCCGATTTCCAGGATTCTTCTCGGCTGCTTCAGCTCCAGCAGTGTGGACAGCAGCATCTCGGTTTCCCGTCTGATCAGAGGCACCTTATCAGCACGGGAAACCGCTCTCAGTTTTTCAAGGTCGTGATTCAGAGGACGGTAATGATCCTGCAGAAATTCTGTGACCAGTGAATCGGTGATTTTGATATCCAACGATGTCCCTCTTTTCTATATTTCGGTCCGTTTCGGATAATTACTTGCTCTGCTGTTTCTTCAGCGCTTTGCTGTATTCCGCTTTGTCCTTCTCAAACTGGCTGTAGCTGCTGCTGAACACATGGCTTCCGTCCAGTTTGCTGCTGACGACAAAATACAGGTACTTAGTGTTCGCAGGCTTCAGAGCGGCTTTCATTGACGCTGCCCCCGGACTTGCGATCGGCCCCGGCGGAAGTCCCGCATTTTTGTATGTGTTATACGGGGAATCGATCTTCAGGTCCTGATAAGTGACCTGCGTCTTGTGGCTTCCTGTCTGGTCCAGGAGATAGGTAATCGTGGAGTCCATCTGAAGCGGCATATCCTTTTTCAGGCGGTTATAGACGACGCTGGAAACTTTAGCCCTGTCCTGATCAGCCTGACACTCCTTCTCAATGATGGACGCGATCGTCATGACCTGATTGACCGTATACCCTTTTTTCAGGTTATTACTGAAGTTCAGGCTGTCCATCCGGGACTGCGTGCGTTTCAGCATCATGGCAATAATAGCATGGCTGTCCGTGCCCGGAGCGACAGCGTACGTATCCGGGAAAAGATATCCTTCCAGCTGATGTTTCCCCTTCTGCGCGGATTTCAGAAAGCTGAACTCGGAGCGGAAGTTTCCGTTTTCCAGTTCGTTTACAAAATCGCTGTATTTCACCAGTCCCGCGGAGGAGAATTTCTTTGCAATCTGATATTCTGTCAGTCCTTCCGGAATGGTGACGCTGATCGTGTTGGTCTTACCGGAAGCGATAATGTCCGCGATCTGTTTCACGCTCATAGACTTGCTGATGCCGTACGTGCCGGCCTGGTACTTTGACTCTGTCCCGCTCAGCTTTCCGTAAATGCGGAAGGCCGCGGCGGAACGGATCAGTCCCTTGCTCTTTAACATTTGTCCGATGGATGATGCCCCTGTTCCCTGAGGAATCGTCAGTACGGATACTTTCTTAGAATTCTCATCTTCCGCTCTGGTCGAAGCAACATACCAGATCGCGCCGGACGCAGCGATCAGGATCAGAATCAGCACGATGATGAGGAGTACGCGCTTTCCGCTTCCGCTCTTATATTCTGTGTTCATACACACTCTCCCGTCTCGTTCATGAAGACAAATGGGAAATGCCGCCTGACTGCCGCAAGGAGACCCCGGACCTTGGAATTTCATCGCAGTGACAACAAAGGGACGTAAATCAAATCTACGTCCCTCCTGCTGCATTCCCTTATACGGTTCATTACTCCTTGGATCTTCCGAGATACTCTCCGCTTCTCGTGTCGATCTGAATCTTTTCTCCTTCTTCAATGAAGATCGGAACCTGAATCACAGCGCCGGTCTCAACCGTAGCTGCCTTCGTAACGTTGGTCGCTGTATCTCCCTTGATTCCCGGCTCTGTTTCTGTGACAGTCAGGTCTACAAAGTTCGGCGGCTCTACGGCGAAGCAGGAATTCTCATAGAAACGGAGTGTCGCTTCATCATTCTCGCGGATGTATTTCACTGCGTCTCCCATAAGATCCTTGCCGACCGGAATCTGCTCATAGGATTCCGGATCCATGAAATAGAACAGATCTCCGTCATTGTAGAGATACTGCATCTTTCTGGTCTCGATTCTTGCTTCGTTGAATTTTTCTGTTGGGTTGAATGCCGTCTCACGGATTGCGCCGGTAATGATGTTCTTATACTTGGTTCTTACGAACGCAGCACCCTTACCCGGTTTTACATGCTGAAAGTCGACAACAACATTAGGCTCTCCGTCCAGTTCGAACGTCATGCCCTTTCTGAAATCTCCTGCTGTAATCATTGGTTTTCACTCCCTATTTTTTTTAGTAAATCTAATATATTATATCAGAAATACGGTGATTTGCAACATCCAGGCCTTTGACTTCCGTCAGTTTTCTGTTCTTTTCAGGCAGAAAAGCAGAAAACTACATGTTTTTCACCATATCCGGAAGCTGGGACATATCCATGCCCACCGCTTCTCCGATGATCTTATAGACATCGGCCATCATCAGCGAAAAACGCATCGCTGTCTGCATATACTGCGCCGCAGCCGGATTGGCCATCATCATAGCGGAAATGCGCTGAATATCCTGCATCATTTCCGGCGAAACCTGTTCTCCGGACATCTGCATGGTCTGCTGGCGGATCTGGAGATCCTGGAGCTGTTTCACCATATCGGACAGCTGCGGATCAGAGTCGACCAGCTTCTGCATCTGGTCGTACTGCTTGAATTCTTCGGATTCTTTAATGGCCTGGGCAAGCCCGTGAGCCTGATCGTATACGTTCATTTATGCCTCCGTTAAATCTGCAGAAATACAGGAAGAATCAGCGGACTTCTGCGCGTCTTCTGGAAGATGAAGCGCCGCAGATCATCGCGGACGTCATTCTTCAGGCTGTTCCAGTCCTGGAATCCTCCGGAAAGGCTCTTTTCAATCGCATTCTGTGCGACTTTCCTGGATTCTGCAATCAATCCCTCGTTTTCCTTGACATAGACGAATCCTCTGGATACGATTTCCGGACCGGATACCAATGTTCCGCTTGCCGTATCCACGCCCGCAACGACCAGAATCAGTCCTGATTCAGACAGGAGCTGACGGTCCTTCAGAACGATGTTTCCGACATCGCCTACACCAAGTCCGTCGACCATAATATCCTCTGCCGGGACGACGTTCTTGAACTTGATCGCCCTCTTCTTGGTCAGGGTCAGCTGGTCGCCGTTGCTCAGGATAAAGATATGATCCTTCTTTTCTCCCAGCTGCTCGGCAAGCTGCCTGTGGATAATCAGGTGTCTGTGTTCTCCGTGAACAGGCATAAAGAATTTAGGGCGGATCAGTGAATGCATGAGCTTCAGATCCTCCTGGCAGGCATGTCCGGAAACGTGAATATCTGCGTTCTCATTATAGATGACGTGAACCTGCTTCTGATACAGCTGATTGACGACGCGGGATACGGATTTCTCATTTCCCGGGACCGGTGTGGAAGACAGAATGACGGTGTCGCCCTTCTTCAGTTTCACATTTCTGTGCTCATCCGCGGCCATTCTGGCCAGCGCGGAGAGCGGTTCTCCCTGGCTTCCGGTCGTGATAATCGTCAGCTTGCTGTCCGGGATTCCTCTGGTCTGATTCAGTTCCACATAAGACCCCGGCGGAAACTTCAGATACCCGAGTTCCATCGCCAGCTTCACTACATTATCCATGCTTCGTCCGGACACGGCAAATTTTCTGCCATACTTCACGGAAAGCTCGATGATCTTCTGGATTCGGTTGACGTTGGAGGAGAAGGTCGCAATGATGATACGGTTTTCTGCCTCGCGGAAGATTCCGTCAAGGGACTCCCCTACAACCCGCTCCGATCTGGTAAACCCGGCTCGTACGGCGTTGGTGGAGTCGCAGAGCATCAGATCAACGCCGGAATCTCCGATTTCCGCGAGTCTTCCGAAATCAATCGGGTCCGCATCTACCGGCGTGTAGTCAATTTTAAAGTCTCCTGTATGGAAGATTCTGGCTGCCGGCGTCGTAATGCAGTAGCAAACAGCATCTGCGATGGAATGCGTCGTGTGAATCGCTTCGATCTCGAACGCGCCTACGCGAAAGGTGTCCCCGGCATGAATGACGTTCAGGTTGCCTCTGATGCCGTGTTCATCCAGCTTATTTCTGATCAGTCCCAGAGAAAGCGGTGTTCCGTAAATCGGAACATTGATCTGCTTCAGCAGATACGGCACGCCTCCGATATGATCCTCATGGCCGTGGGTGATGATCAGTCCTTTTACCTTAGACGCATTCTTGACGACATAGCTGAAGTCCGGGATGACGACATCGATTCCGTACATGCTGTCGTCCGGAAACGACATTCCGCAGTCAATGATCAGGATCTGATCCTTATACTCCAGCAGCGTCATATTCTTTCCGATCTCATCCAGTCCTCCGATCGGGAAGATTTTCATGCTTTCCGGTTTTTTACGCGGACGGCCGTCATTTCGGGTCTTTATTCCGCGGTGCACGCTTCCTGTGTGGCGAGCCGGCTGCACCTTCGGCTTCAGCCCGAGCTCACGTCCGAGCTTTTCTGTCGGCGCTTCAGGTCTCTTTACATCGCCGCTCCTGCGGTTTGCAGAGCGGCGGTCAGAAGAATGATTCTTCTGGCCGCTTCTTCTTGCCCTGGTGTTCTTTTCCTGGGCATTGTTCTTGTTATTCTCTCTCATTAGGTCCTCTCTACTTGACGACAAAGTTTACAAGTCGATTCGGAACCGCAATGGTCTTCACGATCTCTCTGCCTTCAAGAAGCTTCTGAACCCGCTCATCCTGCTGAACCTGCTCAGCAAGCTTATCTCTGGAGAGTCCGCTTGCAACGCTGATTCTGGCCTTTACCTTGCCATTCAGCTGAACAACAACCTCAACCTCATCCTTGACCAGCGCTTTCTCATCGTAGGACGGCCATGGATGATGTGTCAGCGTATCTGCACCGCCTAAATCCTGCCACATTTCTTCACAGATATGCGGGGTGAACGGCGACAGCAGTACGACAACCGTCTTGACCGCCTCTGCATACAGACCCGGGTTCAGATCCTTCTGATCCTTATCCTTGTAAAGCTCATTGACCAATTCCATGATGGAGCTGATAGCAGTGTTGAAGTTATAACGCTTGCTGATGTCATCGGTCACTTTTTTAATCGTCGTATTCAATACATAGTTTAAGTTCTTGTCGAGATCTGACTTCACCTCAACCGGCGCATCCTTATCCGTGCTGCCCGTCACAAATTCATAGACGAGTCTCCATACACGGTTCAGGAAACGGTAGCTTCCGTCCACTCCTTCATCGGACCAGTCCAACTCTCTCTCCGGAGGCGCGGCAAACAGGATGAACAGTCTCGCTGTATCTGCGCCGTACTTTTTCAGGATCTCCTCCGGGCTGACTACGTTGCCGACGGATTTACTCATCTTCTTGAACACACCGTTCTCATCGGCCTTGTTAACCATTCCCTGTGTGAGCAGATTGCGGAACGGCTCTTCCTCGCTGACCAGTCCCAGGTCATAGAGCGCCATCATGAAGAAACGCGCGTACATCAAGTGCAGAATCGCGTGCTCAACGCCTCCGATATACTGGTCAACATTCATCCAGTAATCCGCTTTCTCCTTGTCCCATGCTTTTTTGTCGTTGCGCGGATCGGTGTAGCGCAGATAATACCAGGATGAATCCAGGAAGGTATCCATGGTGTCGACTTCACGTCTCGCTTTCTTTCCGCAGCGCGGGCAAGTGCACTCTACGAACGACTTAGAGGTTGTGATCGGGGACTCTCCCTTTCCGGTGAATTCTACATCCTCAGGGAGCAGAACCGGCAGGTTTTCTTCTTTTTCAGGAACCCATCCGCAGTCGTCGCAGTAAATCATCGGGATCGGCGTTCCCCAGTATCTCTGTCTGGAGATCAGCCAGTCGCGGAGCTTGTAGTTGACCGTCTTCTTTCCGATTCCTTCGCTGTCCAGCCAGTCGATCATTTTGCCGATCGCTTCGCGGTTATTCATGCCGTCGAACTGACCGGAATTGATCATCGTACCCTCCGCGTCAAACGCCTTGGTCAGATGGTGCACATCGATTTCCGGATCATCGCTGTCGACAACCGGAATAATGTCCAGACCGAATTTCTTTGCAAAATCGAAGTCTCTCTGGTCATGAGCCGGTACAGCCATAATTGCGCCCGTTCCGTAGCTCATCAGTACATAATCGGAAATATAGATCGGAATCTGTTTTCCATTTACCGGATTCACTGCATAGCGTCCGATAAATACACCTGTCTTCTCGCGTGTGGTGGACGTACGCTCAATGTCATTCAGGTGCTTGACTTCCTCGACATATTCATTCACCGGTTTCTCATATTCGCTGCCCTTTACCAGCTCCATCAGGTACGGGTGCTCCGGTGACATTACCATGAATGTCGCTCCGAATAAGGTGTCTGCGCGCGTTGTGAATACTTTCAGCGACTTTTCAGAATCAACGATCTTAAACTCGATCTCTGCGCCGACGGATCTTCCGATCCAGTTGCGCTGCATGACTTTAACCTTGTTCGGCCATCCCGGGAGATTGTCCAGGTTATCCAGAAGTCTGTCCGCGTAATCCGTAATGCGCAGATACCACTGCGACAGATCCTTCTTGGTTACAGGCGTATGGCAGCGCTCACAGCAGCCATCCACAACCTGCTCATTTGCCAGTACGGTCTGGCAGCTTGGACACCAGTTCACCGGGTTTTCTTTTTTATATGCAAGACCTTTATTATAGAACTGAATAAAGATCCACTGCATCCATTTATAGTATTCCGGGCTGCAAGTCTGTACCTCGCGGTCCCAGTCGTAAGAGAGTCCGAGACGGCGCAGCTCATCTTCCATCTCATGAATATTGTCCCAGGTCCATTTTGCCGGAGCAATTCCATGTTTGATCGCCGCGTTCTCTGCAGGCAGGCCAAAAGAGTCAAAGCCCATGACATGAAGCACGTTAAATCCCTGCATCGTCTTAAAACGGGCGATGACATCTCCGATGGAATAGTTTCTGACGTGTCCCATGTGCAGCTTTCCGGACGGATACGGGAACATTTCCAGGTCATAGAACTTTTCTTTCTCCGGATCCTCCGTTACCTTGAAGGACTTATTCTCCTCCCAGTACTTCTGCCATTTTTTCTCGATCTCACTAAAATTGTACTTTTCTTCCATGTCTTCTTTTCCCCTGTAAAACAACAACTACTTCCAATCCACGAGGTCACAGTCTCCCCAGACCCCTTCAATATTATATTTCGCACGCATCTCTTCTGTAAATACGTTTACGACAATATCACCGAAATCCACGAGAATCCATCCCGTATTTCTTCTTCCTTCTGTGCTCAGGGACAAAACGTCCAGCTCAGCAAGGCGGTCCTCTGCCGCGTCAGCAAGCGCCTCTGCCTGGCGCTCGGAACTGCCGCTGGCCACGACCAGATAATCTGTGAATGAAGAGCGTTCCGCCACATCGATAATCACAACGTCAATTCCCAGCTTGGCGTCCATCGCCTTCGCTGCTTCAATCGCTAAGGTTCTGCTGTCCATTTTCCTCTCCTTTAACTGGTTTCTATAGTAATCTCTGGCATGCAGCGTATCTTCATCCAGATATTTCCCCTGCGAACGGACATATTCCACTGACCGGCTCAGAGAATACAGACAAGCTCTGTCAATATCTTTATACGCCAGTCTTCTGGCTTCGTCAACTCCCGGATAATCTCTGGACGGTTCGATCGCGTCCGCCAGAAACAGAATCTTCTCCAGCAGTGACATCGCCGGACGTCCGGTCGTATGATAGCTGACGGCATTGATCAGATCCCGGTCCGCAACATGGAAATCTTTTTCCATGGCGGCAGCAGCGACTTTGCTGTGCGCCAGGTTCCGGTTTCCCTTATACTTCTGCGGAAGGCCGTAGAAATCGATCAGGTCATCCAGGTCGCGCTCCTTGAACATATCATGGTACAGCGCTCCTGCCTCCGCCTTTTCCGGGTCTGCGCCGTACTGCTCTGCCAGGCGGACAGCAGTGTCTACAACTCCGCGTATATGGCGGCGGCGTTTCTCCGATAAATGTTCATCAAGATACTGTATGATTTTATCCTTGTCGATATAGTCCGTGATCATATATGTATTTCTCTACCTCCGGCGGCACGAGCCCGCTCAGAGATTCCCCCCGCGCAGCTTTCTTTCTGATTTCAGTGGATGAAATATCCATTGGTGAATTATGCACCAGGGCAATTCTCGCGCCGTAGTTATTTTCGTATCTGTTCTTTGCCTTCAGACAGGATTCCTCTGAAATACCGGGCCGGATGGTCAGGATAATGCCATATTTCCTGAGAATCTGCGCTCCGTGACGCCACGATTCCAGCTGCAGAAAAGAATCTCCTCCGACAATAAACCAGAATTCTGTGTCTGTATAAAGACGGGACAGTTCCTCCAGAGTTTCCCACGTATAGGAAATTCCCTGTTTCTTTATTTCATAATCCATAACCTGCAGAAGCGGACGGGTCTCCACCGCCGCCCGCACCATGGCCAGACGGTCCTGGTCGGACACATGCAGATCCATCAGCTTAAACGGACTGACATGCGCCGGCATCAGATACACCGTATCCATCTGCAGCTCCCGCGCTGCGGTTTCTGCTATAGAAAGGTGGCCGAGGTGTATCGGATTGAACGTTCCGCCCAGAACGGCCGCCGGTTTCTTTTTCATATCTACTCCTCAGTGACTGCAATGCCAAGTTCCTGCAGCTGTTCATCGTCCACCGTATTCGGCGCGTCGCTGACCAGGCACTGTGCATTCTGATTTTTCGGGAATGCCATGACCTCTCTGATGGAAGATTCTCCAGTCAGAAGCATGATCATGCGGTCCAGGCCGTATGCCAGTCCGCCGTGCGGCGGCGCTCCGTATTTGAATGCTTCAAGCAGGAATCCGAACTTGCGCTCTGACTCTTCCTTGGTAATGCCGAGAATATCAAACATCTTCTGCTGCAGATCGCGGTCATGGATACGGATGCTTCCTCCGCCCATTTCCACACCGTTCAGAACGATGTCATATGTATCGGAACCGACCTTCATCGGGTCTGTGTCCAGAAGCGGAATGTCCTCCGTTCTCGGATGAGTGAACGGATGGTGCATCGCAGTGACTTCTCCATCCTCATTCTTCTCGAACATCGGGAAATTCACCACCCAGAGAAGATTGAATTTCTTAGGATCAAGCAGTCCCATCTGATCGGCGATATGTCTTCTCAGGAATCCAAGGCTGTCATAGACTACTTTCGGCTGATCCGCGACGATCAAGATCAGATCTCCAGTCTTAGCGTCAAACTCGCCCGCAATCTCCGCGAGCTGTTCCTGACTGAAGAATTTATTGACGGAAGACTTGTATTCTCCGTCTTCTACACGGATCCAGACAATGCCCTTGGCGCCGTAATGCTTTGTCTCCTCGGTCAGCTTGTCGATCTTCTTGCGGCTGTATTCCTTACTGCCTCCGTCAATGCAGATTCCGCGGACATCTCCGCCCTGATCCAGTGCATTGCGGAAGACCATGAACTCCGTCTGCGCCACAGCCGGCACCTCATTCAGACGGTGCAGCTCAAAACCGAAACGCGTGTCCGGCTTATCAGAACCATAGCGGTTCATCGCATCCCAGTACTGCATTCTCGGAAGCGGCGTCTGGATATCCACGTCGAGCATTTCCTTAAACACACGCTTCAGGAACCCTTCCTGAATGGTCAGAATGTCGTCCATGTCGACAAAACTCATCTCCAGGTCGATCTGGGTGAACTCCGGCTGTCTGTCCGCACGCAGGTCTTCATCGCGGAAGCATTTGACGATCTGCATATAGCGGTCTGTTCCGCCAACCATGAGCAGCTGCTTGAACAGCTGCGGCGACTGCGGCAGAGCATAGAACATGCCATGGTTGACACGGCTCGGCACCAGATAGTCGCGTGCGCCTTCCGGGGTAGAACGAACGAGCATTGGCGTCTCGACCTCGGTAAATCCATTCTCGTCAAAATAATCTCTGGCAATCTTGCAGACTCTGTGTCGGAACGTCAGATTGCGCTGCATCTTCTGCTTACGCAGGTCCAGATAGCGGTATTTCAACCGCAGATCCATGCTGACCGGATCATCATCCTTGATGTAGATTGGCGGTGTCTCTGATGAAGCATAGAGAACGATATCCGATGCCAGAACCTCAATCTCTCCGGTCGAAATGTCCGGATTCTTGGAAGAACGTTCGCGCACCGTTCCTGTTACGCCGACGACGTACTCTCTTCCCAGGCTCTGCGCCAGTTCAAACTTCTCTTTTTCAATCGTCTCATCGAACACGATCTGCGTGATCCCTGTCTTGTCTCTCAGGTCGACAAAGATTAATCCGCCAAGGCTTCTCTGGCTGGCTACCCAGCCGTCCAGCGTTACCTCCTGGCCGATGTTTTCCTTTGTCAGAACACCGCACATATGAGTGCGTTTCAGTAATTGTGACATTGCTAAACTCCTAAATAACGTATACCTGCCGCGCAGCATTTGCCGCGGAACAGGATTTCCTCAATCATTGATACTTTATATAAAGCGCAGTTCTTTTCCAAACCCGCTTATTTTCCAAGCAGTTCGCGGACCTTCTCCTTCAGCTGGTCAAGTGGAACCTCATGCTGCTCGTGCGCGTCCATATCTTTCAGCTGAACGACGCCCTTCTGGATCTCGTCTTCACCGATCATTACGGTAAAACGGCTGTTCAGGCGAGCTGCATATTTAAACTGTCCCTTGACCTTGCGGGAGAGAATATCCATCTCCGCATGCAGGCCGGCAAGGCGCATCTCATGCATCAGGCGCAAGCCCTCTCTCTTGGCTTCATCTCCCATAACCGCGATGAACACATCTACCGGCTCCGGATCCGGGAACTGGAATCCATTCTCATCCATGAGAAGAAGGAGACGCTCAATGCCGAGCCCAAATCCGACGCCCGGTACTTCTGGTCCGCCGATCTCCTCGACCAGATGGTCGTAACGGCCGCCGCCGCAGACTGTGGACTGTGCGCCGATTCCGGTTGAAACGAATTCAAATGCTGTCTTGGTGTAGTAATCGAGGCCGCGCACAATCTTCGGATTGACGACATACTCAATTCCCATCGCGTCAAGATTGGCCTTCAGATCTTCAAAAGCCTGTTTACAGTCGTCGCAGAGATAATCCACCATCATCGGCGCATCTTTTACAATGGCCTGGTCATCCGGCGACTTACAATCAAGGATGCGCATCGGATTAGTCTCAAAACGGCTCTTGCAGGTGTCGCAGAGTTCATCGTAGTGCGGACGCAGAAAATCCTTCAGCGCCTCTCTGTATTTTGGACGGCAGTTCGGACACCCAACGCTGTTAATCTCAAGCTGAACGTTGCGAATGCCCATCTCGTTCAGAAAATCCTTAGCAAAACAGATGACTTCCGCGTCAGCGAGCATATCCGGCGTTCCGAACACTTCAATGCCGAACTGGTGGAACTGACGCAGACGGCCTGCCTGCGGCTTTTCATATCGGAAGCACGGCGTCTCATAGCAGAGCTTGGTCGGCTGCACATTTGCGAACGTCTTATGCTCAGTGAACGCGCGTACGGCAGGCGATGTTCCCTCCGGTTTCAGTGTGATGCTTCTGCCGGCATGATCGTTAAACGTGTACATCTCCTTCTGTACGATGTCAGTCGTTCCGCCCACGCCTCTTAAAAACAGTTCTGTATGTTCAAAATCCGGTGTCCGGATCTCCTTGTATCCGTAATTCTCGCACATCATGCGGAATTTTCCTTCGACGAAATGCCAGCGGTATATCTCTTCCGGCATAATGTCCTTGGTCCCTTTTGGTGCTGTCGTCAGCATTGTTCCCACTCTCCTTCTTTACCCCAGATTCTTAATATCTTCTTCAGCCGCGTCATCGGAAGTGAAGAAACCATCCGCCTTCCTCTGACACATCTCATCAATCCGGTCGACGTACTGCTGATAATTGGTGACGTTTGCGACCCTGACCAGCTTGTCCATAGACGGATAATAGCGTTTGGAAATACCTCCCGCTCCGAGCGCCAGTATGCTCTGGTGTTCATCCATAATGCGGGTGTTATACAAGCCTTCCGTTCCAGGAAGCGACCAGCCGGTATTCTCAAAATACCCCGCCATGTGCTTCTGTCTGTACAGATAATACGGACGGAAGCCTTCCTCTCGCAGAACAGAGCGGCTGTGATCCAGCATCTGCCGCACGATATCCGCAACCTTATAATGATAGTCCTGGTCAATTCCCTTCAGTCTCGACGCGCGTTTCACGGATAATGTATGCACCGTAATATTATTTGCGCCCAGATGGAGAACCTCCTCCAGCGTTCTTGCAAAGTCCTCCGGCTGCTCCTCCGGAAGTCCAGCGATCAGATCGGCGTTTACCACAGGGAAGCCGACAGATTCCGCTGCCTGGAACGCCTCGCGTATTTCTTCCGGCGTATGGCTGCGCCCGATAATATCCAGCGTCTTCTGTTTCATCGACTGCGGGTTAATGCTGATTCTGCCCACGTGATGCGCTTTCAGCACCTTTAGTTTGTCCAGTGTGATCGTATCCGGTCTTCCGGCCTCAACAGAAAATTCCCGGAGATGCGAAAGGTCCCAGTTCTGTTCAACTTCTGTAAGCATCTGGTCCATCTGTTCTGCCGTCAGCGTCGTAGGCGTTCCGCCGCCCACATAGACAGACTCCGGATATATTCCCTGTTCCTTCATTTTCTCTCCGACAAAACGGATTTCGTGAATCAGAGCCGGAAGATACCTTGCGATTTCCTTATCCGGAACCTGATTAGACGCAAAAGAACAGTACAGGCAGCGTGTCGGGCAGAACGGAATGCCGATGTAAATCCCGATGGATTTCGGGTCCGGCTCACCCATGCTTTCCTGCTGATATGCATACATATCGGTGATGAGACGCGCTTTTTCTTCTGTCAAAAAGTAGTCCTTCAAGAAGATGCCGCGCACTTTTTCCGGATCCCCGTATTGATGCATCAGCTCTCCGGCAAGCTTCACCGGACGAACGCCGGTAAGAATGCCCCAGTCCGGCCTTTTACCAGTCAGCGCCGACAGCTTGCGGAAAATTTCCCTCTTAATTTCATCGCGGTCACCGCTTCTGTTTTCATTGATCTTCAGGCAGTCCTCATCCGGATCTATTTCATCGACCAGATCATACTTCTCCGGCGGCAGAAACTCATCAATCAGTTCCTGCATCAGCGCTTTCTTTTCTACACCGATTAATTTAATTCTGATTTTAAATTCACTTGTATCAGGCAAATGGATTCGTCTCCTTCTCTATCTTGACTGTTGTTTCACCCATGTGTCCCGGGAGGAGAACGGTATCCTCCGGAAGCTCCAGAATGCGGTGAAGAGAGTTGATGATCGTGTCATAGTCACCGCCTGGAAAATCCGTACGGCCGATCGAGCCGCGGAAAACAGTATCTCCGCAGAAACAGTAGTGGTCCACCAGAATCACCTGACCGCCCGGAGTATGCCCCGGTGTAAACAGGAACTTGATCTTCATGTTGCCGATGGTCATCTCATCGCCGTCCTCGACATAACGGTCCGCATGCTCTTCGATAGTCCGGCGGTTGATCATCTTTGATGCGTTGATTCTCGGGTCTTCCAGAGTATCCTTCTCGTGAATGCTTGCAAGCACCTGCACGCCGGGAAGAACCTTCCTGAATTCCTCAATTCCTCCGATATGGTCTCCATGACCATGTGTCAGCAGAATCCATCCGATATGGAGTCCCCGGCTCTTCACTTCATCCAGAAGCTCCTGGCTGAATCCTCCCGGATCTACAATGAACCCCTCATTGGTCTCATCATAAACCAGGTAGGTATTGACATAAATCGGACCCGTTTCATAATGCTTAATTTCCATACATTTCTCCTGTAACATGATATACGGAACGAGGCTGGTGCTGCTGCATCGGCCTCGCTGAATCGTCTTCCGGTCTATACGCCAGAGCGGTATGTACTGATGACATCCGGAATTTTCCGCATTTTAGCCATAATCCGCTCGACCTGATTTGTATCTTTTATGGAAAGGGTCAGAGTCAGACGCATACGACCCTCCTTATCCACCTTTCCGTTCACACTCTCGATGTTCACATCCATCTCATCGCATACGCGCGAAATATCAGAGAACATTCCTTTCCGGTCGTTGAATACCACAGTAACTCCGGCCTGGTAGATCTGGTCTTCCGGTTCATCCGCTTTCCACTCGACTTCAATGAAACGCGCGCGTTCTGACTCCGGCATAGATACAATGTTAGTGCAGTCTCTCCGATGTACGGAAACACCCCTTCCCTTGGTAATGAAACCGATAATATCATCACCCGGGACAGGATTGCAGCAGTGCGCCACGCGCACCATCAGACCGTCCATGCCTTTTACGACAATGCCGGCGTCTTTGTTCTTTTTCTTCTTGCGCAGATCGCTCTTTGCCGCAGCAGCCTTAAGCAGCGCTTCTTCTTTAGCTCGTTTCTTCTCCTGCTCGCGTTTCTGATCCTGATCATACTGCTCAAACAGGATGCGGGCAAAACGGCTGATCAGCGATCCTCCCTGCGCAAGCTGCTTATACGCTTCATCCAGTGTGGCAAAATTCATTTTCTTCATTGCCTGATTCAGGAACGGGGTCTTTGTGACCGCAGAAGGTTCATATCCCTTCTTACGGATATACTTATCGAGAGCCTCGCGGCCCCGGTTGATATCATCACCGTTGTTCTGTTTTTTCAGCCAGGAGCGGATCTTGTTCTTTGCTGTTGAACTCTTTACGATTTTCAGCCAGTCCACGCTCGGGCCGGAAGAATTGGAGTTGGTGACAATTTCTACGATGTCTCCGCTGTTCAGCGGATGATCGATCGTGACCATCTTTCCATTTACCTTAGCGCCGACACAGTGGCATCCGACTGCAGTATGAATTTTGAACGCAAAGTCCAGCGGAGTAGAACCTGCCGGAAGATCGATAACCTCGCCCTTAGGTGTAAAAACAAAAACCTGCGAGGAAAACAGATCCATCTTCAGTGTATCCAAAAAATCTTTTGGATCCTGCAGGTCCTTCTGCCACTCAATCGCCTGGCGGAGCCATGCGAGCTTCATGTCCTCTTTATTCTGGTTTCCGCTTGTGTTGCCTTCTTTATACTTCCAGTGCGCAGCAATACCATATTCTGCAACGCGGTGCATCTCATAGGTGCGGATCTGAATCTCAAACGGTACGCCGTTATCTCCCAGCACGGTTGTATGGAGTGACTGGTACATATTCGGCTTCGGCATCGCAATATAATCTTTGAATCTACCCGGAATCGGCTTCCACATGGTGTGAACCTGTCCGAGCACCGCATAGCAGTCGCGGACGGTTTCTACAATGACGCGGACCGCCACCAGGTCAAAGATCTCATCCAGCTGCTTATGCTGAACAGTCATTTTCTTATAGATGCTGTACAGCTGCTTGGAGCGGCCCATGATGTCATACTTCATGTGCATGTCATCCAGTGCTTCTTTGATCTCAGAAATCACTTTCTGAATCATTTCCTCCCGCTGCTGTTTTTTTGCGTTGACGCTCTTTTCAAGATCTGCGTACTCCTGAGGATGCAGGTACTTCAGAGAAATGTTTTCCAGTTCGAATTTGACAGTATAAATTCCCAGACGGCCCGCGAGCGGCGCGTAGATATCCAGCGTCTCTCTTGATTTTTCAACGATTTTAGCAGGCGTCATGAATTCAATCGTCCGCATGTTATGCAGCCGGTCCGCCAGTTTGATAATCAGTACGCGGATATCTTTAGACATTGCCAGGAACATCTTGCGCAGGTTCTCCGCCTGCGCCTGTTCCTTGCTGTCAAACTTCAGGCTTCCGAGTTTAGTGACACCGTCAACGAGAAGAGCGATATCCTCGCCGAAGTCCTCGACGAGCTGCTCTCTCGTATACGGTGTATCTTCTACTGTATCATGGAGCATGCCGGCGACCAGCGTTTCGTCATCCATACCCAGCTGGGCGAGAATGACAGCAACTGCGATCGGATGAACCAGATATGGCTCCCCGCTCTTTCTCAGCTGGCCGTCATGCAGCTCTCTGGCCTTATCATAAGCTCTGCCGATCAGTTCCGTATTATACGGTTTATACTGCAGGATCTCTTCTAAAAACTTAGCTTTTGTCTTCATAGAACGCTCATCCTTTTAGAACAAATCGGCCTTATTTCTTTCTTTTGTATGAAACGTGCTTCTGATTTGATTTATTCTTTTTGTTCTTGCTCTTGTTCTTTGTCTGCGTGGAAGATTCTGCTTCGGACGGCTTGTTCTCTGCAGGTTCCGCTGTCAGCTGCGCCTGATGCGCTTTCTCTTCCAGACGCTTTTTCTCCGCCTTCTTTTCTTCCTTCTTTGCTTCAATGCGCTTCTTGTTCTTAGCGATCTGCGCATAGCGGGATGCTTCTGCGCGCTTGTTGAACTCATAGAACAGCGGGCTGCACAGGCAGATGGAAGAATACGTTCCGACGCCGACACCGACCATCAGAGGCAGGACAAACGCGGCCAGCTCTGAAGATACAAAGAACAGCAGTGGAATGATCGCGATCTCTGTTGTCAGCGAGGTCATGATAGAACGGTCCAGCGTCTGTGTGATACTGGTGTCCAGAACCTCCATAACCGGTTTTCCGCGCATGATATGTGTGTTCTCACGTACACGGTCAAAGATAACGATGGTATCGTTGATCGAGTATCCGACGATCGTCAGTACAGCAGCGACAAACGGGTTGTCCACTGTAATTCCGAAGATCGCATATACGCCGATCAGGACGAGCACATCGTGGCCGATTCCGGCAATCGCCGCAACTCCGTATTTCCATGAGCGGAAACGCAGGATAATGTACAACAGCATGCCGAGCGCGGCAATCAAGATCGATTTAATCGCGTTATTTCTCAATTCGCTTCCGATAGAAGGACCGAACTCTTGAGACGAAACTACGGAGCCGGAAGAGAGATTGTACTTCTGCTCAATCGTCTTCTGCACCTGATCGCGCTGGTTGGCTTTCAGGGACTTGGACGTGCGGATGATAATCTCCTTATTGCCTTTTCCGGAGTATACAATAGTCGGGTTCAGATCATACTTGCTGATGGTTTTCTTGACTTCTGTCGTGCTGACCTTCTTGCCCATGTCCATCTGGATCATTGTACCGCCTGTAAAGTCAATTCCATAGTTGAATCCATGGAAAATCAGGAAGCACAGACCGAGAACGATAAACGCGCCGCTGCAGCAGTAGAAGATCTTTCTCTTCTCGATGAAGTGAACCTCATGTTTGATCCAGCGCTTCGGCGTTCCGTCCGCATGGCATCCAAAGAACGTATTCTTTGCGCCGCGGCTGTCTGCAAGAGCGCCGACGAACACCTGCGTAATGACAACAGCGGTGAAGATGCTGACGATAATGGAAATCATCAGTGTGATCGCAAACCCCTTTACCGTTGTCGAACCCAGCTCATACAGGACGACAGTCGCAATCAGCGTGGTGATCTGTGAGTCCAGAACGGTTACCAGCGCATGGCGGAATCCTTCATCCACCGCAGATCGAATAGACCGGCCTTTTCCTATTTCTTCTTTAATTCTCGTGAAAATGATGACGTTCGCGTCAACCGCCATGCCGACTCCCAGAATGATTCCGGCAATTCCCGGCAGGGTCAGAACCGCTCCGATCATCTTCATCGCCCACAGCACCAGCAGGACATACAGCGAAAGCGCGATGTCCGCAAATACACCGAGCAGGTTAAACGCGATAATCATGAACAAGAATACCAGTCCGAGACCGATCGCTCCGGCTACAATACTCTTATTCAGCGCGTTCGCTCCGATGGACGCAGTCTGAACGGAAGAAGAAACCTCATGCAGCGATACCGGCAGAGATCCGCCGCGGATCAGCGCCGCTTCTTCCGTCGCCTCTGTCTTGCTCATTCCTCCGGAACCGCCTGTGATTTCACATGTGGAGGAGTCGATTCTCTCCTTTGCGGTCGGGGCAGTCAGAATGTCATTATCCAGCCAGATAACAATGGAGGACGCATCAACGGTTGTACCGTTATTCTGCACGGTCGGGGTGACGCTGCCATTAGCAGCTTTTTCTGTTGCATCAGCAAACTTCTCCTGTCCGGCACGGCTCAGTTTCAGATCAATCTTATATCCGCCGTTCTCCTGGTCCTGGCTCGCAGTCGCGTTCTTTACATCGGAACCCGTCATAATCGTTGTTCCATCCGCAAGGGTGAAACGCAGTTTTGCGGTCTTTCCGATCTTATTGATCGCCTGCTTTGCGTCTTTGACACCCGGCATTTCTACACGCAGACGGTTCTTTCCTTCTACGTTTACCGTAGCCTCAGAGACGCCCATGGCATTGACACGGCGGTTCAGAACTTCTTTTGTCTGATCCATTGTCTTCTTCAGCTTGGCATCGCTCATGTTGCCAGTATCCGCTTTCAGAACTACGTACACACCGCCATCAATATCGAGTCCATACTTCAGAGAGTCCTTCAGATTGTTTACTGAACCCAGTCCGAAGATGGAAGCATACCAGCCGATCACAACGGCTGCGATGATGACGATACTCAAGATTTTCTTTACTCTCGTCTTCATTTTCTTCCTTTCAACTTACACGAATTGTACTTCTCCTGATAATTGCACTTAATCATTCTACTACGTTTCTGCAGTGCTTTCAAGCAATCGATCATTTTCAAAGTATTCCGGTCACATTTTCCAGAGCACAATAAAAGCCGCAGCACAGCAATTTCGATTGCCGCCGCGGCTCTCTGATCCCGATCTTCCTGGGACAGAATTCACTGCTTTACTCTTCCGTCTGATTGTTTTCTGCTTCTGCAGATGGATCTTTCTTCTCTTCAGGAGCTTTCTTTGCTGCCGGCTCCTCTTTCTTCTCCGGCTCTTTTTTCTTCAGCATTTTCAGGCCCTTGTTGCCTGTGCGCTCCTCGTCATCCTCTTTCTTTTCCTGCTGCGGGGCTGCAGACGCACTCTTCTTGCTCTTGGAGATGGTCTTGGAAATTCCCCAAGGCATAACTTCCATCTTGGTTCTGTTAGAACCGACTTCAATTACAATGCGCTGATCCTTCTTCACTGCAGATACCGTTCCGCAGATGCCTCCGATGGTCACAACTTCATCGCCCTTCTGGAGCGCATTTCTCATCTCCTGCTGTTCCTTCTCCTTTTTCTTCTGCGGTCTGATCATTAAGAAATACATCAGTCCAAAGAAGATCACCAGCATGATGATCGTGCTTACCCAACTATTTCTCTTTGCCGACGCAGCAGCCAGCATTACAGCTGTATTCATCATAAAAATTCCTCCCTGAGTTATTCATCAGTTCCGTAATACAATAACAAGTTGCCTAACACTCTGACTATACAATAATTTCCCTGTTCACGCAATGCTGCGCCCCAACATTCACCGTATTTTCATACAAAAAGTTAATGACAGGGAATAATTACAAAAAATAAAAAATGCCGGCGATGGGGGTCGAACCCATACGGTGTTGCCACCACAGGATTTTGAATCCTGCACGTCTGCCAATTCCATCACGCCGGCACAGTCGATTTCAAGATAAAAAAATGGTGCGGCTGACTGGATTTGAACCAGCACGGTTGCCCATACGGCCCTCAACCGTACGCGTCTGCCAATTCCGCCACAGCCGCACAATGAATGGCGCGAAACGCACCATATCATGCAAAATTATTTTCCGTTTACGACTTCTTATAGGTATCCGATGCCGTATCCGGTGTGATTGTTTCCTTCCAGCTCCATGTGCTGACCGTCCTGTACGGACTGAAGAAAACTGGTTTTCCAGAAGACTTCAGGTTCTTCACTGTCGTCAGTGAATATGTCTTATAGCATATGCAGTAATAAGGAACATCCTTATTCAAATCATCCTTGAGCTTTACATACGCTTCCTTCTGGCTTGCGGCGCTCCTGGTCTCTTCAAGTTTTTCGACCTCACTTGCGACCGCTTTATTATAATAACTCAATTCATTGCCCTTGTCAAACATTTTTTTGAGATTGTAGCTTTTATCAAAAACGTACCCTCCCATGAGCAGATCAAAGCTGCCGTTTTTACGATCCGTCTGGTACGCATCGCTGCTCTCCTGTTTCACCGTCACGTTGATGCCGATGTTCTTCAGCTCTGTCGCAACGCTCTGCGCAGCCTCTGCCCTTCTTTTGTTGTCCTGATTGACCAGAAGCGTGAGGCTGATGTGTTTTCCTTTGGAATCCTCCAGAAGCCCGTCCTGGTCGCGGTCCTCATATCCTGCTTTGCGCAGCATCAGAATCGCCTTGGACTGGTTAAAGACATACTTGTCCTTCTTGTTTTCTGTTCCGAGAAATCCCGGGAAATAGATCGAGTCTGACTGAATGCTGTGCGATCCAAAGTCATCGTCTATCAGCTGTTTGCAGTCAATCGCGTAGCAGATCGCCTGCCGCACGGAACGTTTTTTCAAAAACGCGTTCTTGAAATGGAAGGCAATATACTCTGCTTCCGGCGATTTCACGCGAATGCTCTTCAGATTCTTATCTGACGCGTCATCAAACGCCTCCTGAGAAGTGTCAAGAAACCCAGTAATCGCGTCCGTCGTCACCAGACCGGATACATTGTCCTGATTCGGCAGGCGGCGAAAATGAATGGTATTTGATGCTTTGGTTCCGTAATAATGCGTATTCGGCTTCAGCACAAGAGACAGTCTTCCACTGTCTACGGAACTGATCTTATACTGGCCGCTCCCGGCCGGCTTCCAGGCATTTCCGCTTTCGTATGTGCTTGCGTCCACGATTGGGAAAGTCAGATTGTCCAGAGCCGCATCTTTTTTACTTGAGAACGTAATTTCCACGCTGCTGCCGCTCCCGCTGACGGACTTGATCTTTTTTGCGTACGCATAGTACGGACTGGAAGAACCTGCCTTCTTAATCTGCGATACGGTATATTTCACATCGTCCGCGTTCAACGCATTTCCATTGCTGAACGCTGCTTTTCTAAGCGTCATTGACACTTTTCCCTGTCCGGGATATGCATGATAGGATTTCACCAGATCCTTTTCAACATTCAGATCCGAATCCAGCCGGAACAGACTGCTGCAGATCAGCTGGGCAATGTAATAGGTATCGGTATCTTTGGATGAAAGAACTTTCAGCGAGCGCAGCCGGCTCATCGGAAGATACACCGTACTCGTCTGCCTGTACGTGCTCTTTACCTTTGCCTGCAGCCCCGCAGTCGGTTCTTCCTCCCCGGAAGACTTATGGAAATGGTTGATCAGGGCTCCCAGAACAACCATAACAATAATTACTGCAGCAATGACAGCAACCATATGGTCGCGGATGAAGTCCACAATCCGGTAAAAAATATTATCCTTAGATGGTTCGATCATACTTTTTCAGAAGCGCGTCGACTGTGCGGTGCAGCTCCTCCACTCCTCTCGAATTGTCCACGATCTCATCGGACCGCTCTGCTTTCTCTTTTTCCGGCATCTGACTGCGCATACGGCGCTCTACCTGTTCAGCCGTAACGCCGTCACGCGCCATCACTCTCCTGCGCCGCACCTCATCATCTGCCGTAATGAACCACACTGCGTCGCAGAGATCTTCCGAGCCTGTCTCAAACAACAGCGGAATATCGAGAATGATTATATCATATTTTTCTTTTTTCCGGTAATCGGAGATCCATTTCTGTCCCGCTTCGCGGACTTTCATGGTGACGATCTGCATCAGCTTCCGATTTTTGTCCGGGTCCGAAAACACAATTTCCGCCAGTTTTTCGCGGCTCAGCACACCTTTTCTGACCAGAATTTCCTCTCCGAACGTCTCTGCAAGTTCATCCACCACCGGGCTTCCGTCTGCGGTCAAGCCTCTCGAAACTTCATCCGCGTCAAAAACCGGATACCCCAGCGATGCGAGATAGCCGGACACAGTAGATTTTCCCGCGCCGATCCCTCCGGTTATTCCTATGACCTTCACCTTTTGTCCCTCCTAATCTTTCAGTTCATACCAGGATTCACCCTCATTGCGGTCGCAGAGCAGAGCCACCTTAAGATCCGCCGCGCTTTCCATATTCCGCTGCAGCAGTTCCTCAACCTGCTCCTTCTCCGCCGGATCTGTCTGGATAATCAATTCATCGTGTATTTGCAGAATCAGTCTGGACTTCATCTTTCTCTCGCGCAGCTCACGTTCCACGCGGATCATGGCAATCTTGATGATGTCCGCCGCCGTTCCCTGAATCGGGCTGTTCATCGCAAGACGCTCGCCAAGCTGACGGGACATGTAATTTTTTGAACGAATCTCCCGAATGCAGCGGCGCCGTCCGAACAGCGTCTCCGAATAGCCCTTCTCGCGGCACTGTTCCACACATGCGTCCATGTAGATCTTCACCTTAGGATGCTTGCTGAAATAGTCCCGGATGTACTGATCTGCTTCTCTTCTGGAGACATGGATCTCTTCTGAAAGCCCGAAACTGCTCATGCCGTAGATGACGCCAAAATTGACAGCCTTGGCTCTGCTGCGGTCAAGCGGAGTGACTTCTTCATACGACTTATTAAACACACGCGCGGCTGTAGTGCGGTGAATATCCTCTCCCTCATTGAATGCGCGGATCAGGTTTTCATCTCCGGAAAGATGCGCCAGGATGCGCAGTTCGATCTGTGAATAATCCGCGCCGACCAGAAGTCCGCCCCGATCAGCGATGAACGCGCGGCGGAGCTGCCTGCCGATATCCGTGCGGACCGGAATGTTCTGCAGGTTTGGCTCTGTACAGCTCAGACGGCCTGTCGCCGCCACCGTCTGCTGAAAATGCGCGCGGATTCTTCCGTCATCACCGATCAGAGGAATCAGTCCCTCCACATAGGTGCTCTGCAGCTTTGTCAGCATGCGATACTGCAGGATCAGGGACGCAATCGGATAATCCAGCTCCAGTTTCTTCAATACCTCTGCACTTGTGCTGTACCCGCGCTTCGTCTTTTTCCCCGCAGGAAGCTGCAGTTTTTCGAACAGAATCTCCCCCAGCTGCTGCGGCGAGTTGATATTGAATTCTTCTCCGGCAGCCGCATAGATCGCCGCCTCGAGTTTGTCAATTTCTGTCTTCAGCGAACTGCCAATTTCCTCCAGAACTCCCCGGTCCGTCCGGATGCCCGTCGTCTCCATCTGCGCAAGCACACGGATCAGCGGAAATTCAATCTCCTCCGCCAGTTTCTTTTCATCCTCTTCTTCCAGCTTCTTCTCCTGAATTTCCCGCAGACTCCTCGACACATCCAGTGCCTTGTTCGCATACTCTGCCGTCTCCTCATCGATGCCCTGTGAAAACATGGTCATCTGCTTCTGTTTTTTCTTCAGCTGTTTCTCGTCCGGGAGTGTGATCTGCAGGAACTCGAGCGCAAGCGAGGACAAAAGATAATCTTTCCTGGAAGGATCAAGGATATACTGGGCAATCTGTGTGTCAAACGACGTGCTGAATTCCGTCAGTCCACGCATCATCAGCGGGTAATAGGACCGGATAAGATCATGTCCGGAAAAGCGGAAATTCTTCCGGTTCAGCAGATCCACCAGCGAATCCTCCAGCGCTGCGTCCACTAAGTAACAGCTGTCTTCATAAATCAGAGCGACCAGCTGATCCGCCGGCAGCTTCACATGATCATCGTTTCCGATAACCATCAGCCAGACTTCCGCTCCTGCCGGAATCTCGTCCAGGGCGCACAGCTGCTGCTCATTCTCAATCTTATGTGCCTCATATTGCCGCGCTTCTTTTTGTTCCGTCTCCAGCATCCCGCGATCCGCCATGCGTTTCAGGAACGTCTTCAGTTCCAGTTTCTGGAAGAGCTCAGTCAGCTTGCCTGTATCCGGCTCACCGATTTTCAGATCTTTCCTCACATCCACATCCAGAGGAACATTGCGCACAATCTCCGCGAGCCTCCTGCTCATGACTGCCTGCTGTGCGTTCTCCTCGACTTTTTCCCTCAGTTTTGCTCCCTTGATCTCATCGGTATGCGCAAGGAGATTGGCGATGCTGCCGAACTGCTCCATCAGCTTCAGCCCAGTGACCTGGCCGACGCCGGGAATACCCGGTATATTGTCGGATTTATCTCCCATCAGGCCTTTCAGATCGATGAACTGCTGCGGAGTCAGCCCGTATTCATCCATCATTTTCTGATCATCATACAGGTCAAACTCGGAAATTCCCTTGCGTGTGATCATGACATGCGTTTTGTCAGATGCAAGCTGGAGCGCGTCCCGGTCTCCCGTGATGATCAGCGGTTTCAGGCCTTCTTCCTCTGCTTCTTTAGAAATCGTTCCGAGAATATCGTCCGCTTCAAATCCGTCGATCTCCAGATTTTTTATATCCATGGCAGACAGAATGTCTTTCATATACGGAAGTTCCATCGCAAGCTCCGCCGGCATCGCTTTCCGTCCTGCCTTATAGCCGTCAAAACTCTTATGACGGAAGGTCGGAGTCTTTCTGTCCCAGGCAACAGCCGCATACGCAGGATGATAGTCATCCAGAATCTTCCAGAGCATGTTCAGGAATCCGAAAATCCCCTGCGTATAGACACCGTCTCCGGTGATCATCGGCCGCTGCATAGCGTAATACGCACGGTTGATCAGACTATTTCCATCAATGATGACAATTGTATCTTCCATAAATGCCCCCTCTGTCTGCATTTTAACTTCATGACAATAGAAAAAAACCCGGAGGCACCGTCAGAGCTTAATTGACGCCTATCAAAAATGATAGGTGGGTACCCTGCTCCGCCTTTCCGCAGTCCGTGCATGCACGGCAGTGCGGTCCGAAGGAGACTCCGGATTCCCGTTTAAGTGCTGTAGGTTCAATTAAATGCTCTAAACGTATGTTCCAGGCTCAGTTCTATTATATCGCATGTACTTGCGATATTCAATGTTGATTATTGCTCAGCTTTATAACTCAACTTCATCGAGGTCGACTGCGCAGTTGGTGTGTACCTTCTGAACGTCTTCATTGTCTTCCAGCACATCGACCAGCTTCTTCAGTTTCTTCAGATCCTTTTCGTCCGGAGTGCTCTCCATGGACGGAACCTGCTCGATATCGGACTCGACCAGTTCGTATCCGGCTTTTCTCAGCGCATCATCGACAGCATTGTATGCGGACGGCTCTGTCTGAATCTCATAGCTGTCCTCATTATTGATCATGTCGTCTGCGCCGGCTTCCAGTGCAGTCTCCATCAGTGCATCCTCATCGATGTCATCGGACTTTTCGATAACAATGATACCCTTTCTGGAGAACATGTATGATACACATCCCGGTGTGCCGACATTTCCGCCGTGTTTGTCAAATGTGGACTTCACCGCGGATGTCGTACGATTGGTATTATCGGTCAGGCACTCCACGATAATCGCAACACCGCCTGCGCCGTAACCTTCAAACTGCAGGGATTCATAGGATACGCCCTCCAGCTCTCCGGTTCCTTTCTTAATCGCTCTTTCGATATTGCTGTTTGGCATACTGATTGCCTTGGCCTTTTCAATAGCAGTACGCAGACCGGCATTATATTCTGGGTCTCCTCCATCTCTTGCCGCTACAGTGATCATCTTCGCATACTTGGTGAACAAAGCCGCACGCTTAGAATCCTGCGCTGCCTTTCTGCCTGCTATCGTTCCGTGTCTTCCCATGGAGACGCCTCCTTCTACTAAAATCAAAATCTTGTCAATCTATAAAAGCACCGAATTATTATACATCAAGTTTTTCAGCCTTGCAAGCGTTCATCTTGCCGCGTTCTTTTTGTCCCTAAATCGCGTGGCTGTGATGTTCTTCCCAGACAGCGCTCACGGCTTTCATTTCCGTCAGGACTTTCTCATTCTGCGCGCGTTCCTGATCGGTCATGGACTCATTCAGGTTCTTTCTGGCCGTGCTCATCATCAGCTTGATGCGGTTCAGCTGGTTGACGGTGCTTGCGCCCGGGTCATAGTCGATGGCGGCGACGTTTGCTTTCGGGTTCATTCTGCGGACCTGTTTCAGCATTCCCTTGCCGACGATGTGGTTCGGAAGGCATCCGAACGGCTGCAGGCATACGATATTTTCAACTCCGCTGTTGATCAGTTCCACCATTTCTCCAGTCAGCAGCCATCCTTCTCCGCACTGGTTTCCGATGGACAGAATCTGGCTTGCGGCATCGGCCGTCTGCTCGATTCTGGCAGGTTCAGTGTAATGGATGCTGTCTCGCAGTGCAGCTCTCATCGGCTCGCGGAGCCATTCAATGACCTGGATGGCGCGCTTGTTGATTTCCATCTGTTTCCATGTGCCGGACAGGTACTTGTAATTATAAATCTTGCTGTAGAATCCGTACAGGAAGAAATCCAGCATATCCAGGACGACAGCCTCGCCTCCCTCGCGCTCGATTGTCTCTACGATACGGTTGTTGGCGTTCGGGTGGTATTTTACCAGAATTTCTCCGACAACACCGACCTTCGGCTTTCTGACATCCCGCCGTTCTATCTCGTCGAACTCAGCGATCATCTGGCGGACGTTCCTTGTGAACACTCTCCTGCTGTAATGCAGCGAATTATCTACGATGCGGTCGAACCAGCTGTCGAGAAGTTTCTCAGAAGTTCCCGGAATCTTTTCATACGGACGGGTCGCGTACAGAAGGCGCATGGCCAGATCGCCGTAGAGAACGGCGACACCGAGCTGCATGAGCATCTTCGGCGTGACCTTAAATCCCGGATTTTTCTCCAGTCCGACGTAGTTGAAGGACACAACCGGGATCTGTCCCATGCCGAGGTCGTTCAGCGCCTTTCTGAGAAGCGATACGTAGTTGCTGGCGCGGCAGCCGCCTCCTGTCTGTGACATAAAGACAGCCGTCTTGTTCAGATCATACTTTCCGGACTTCAGAGCGGAAATAATCTGTCCAAGGGTGACAATCGTCGGGTAGCATGCGTCATTGTTGATGTATTTCAGTCCCTCTTCAACCGAATTCTCATCGACAGAAGGAAGCAGCACGCCGTGGTAGCCGTATTCCTTCAGCAGAGGCTCAAAGTACTGGAAATGAATCGGCGACATCTGCGGAATCAGGATCGTATATTCATCATGCATCGGCTTGGTGAACACGGTGCGTTCAAACGGCTTGCTCTGCGGGTCGCACTTGATCCCGCTCTTGTCTCTTTCCTCAATTGCAGCTTTCAGAGAACGGACACGGATCTTGGCCGAGCCCAGATTGCTGACCTCATCAATTTTCAGTACGGTGTACAGCTTATTATGCTGTTCCAGAATTTCTTCAACCTCATCGGTTGTCACTGCGTCCACACCGCATCCAAACGAATTCAGCTGAACCAGCTCGACGTTATCGTGTTCGCCGGCAAACTCTGCAGCCTTATACAGGCGGGAATGGTATACCCACTGGTCGAGAACGCGGATCGGGCGGTCCAGATGCACCTTGTCCGAAACGGAGTCCTCTGTCAGAACGACAAAGTCAAACGAACTGATCATCTTGTCAATGCCGTGGTTGATCTCCGGATCCACATGGTACGGACGGCCGCTGAGAACGATGCACTTCTTTTTATGATCCTTTGCGTATTTCAGCGCATACGCTCCCTGTTTGCGGACATCATCCTTGAATCTTCTCTGCTCTGCACGAGCCTTTCTTACGGCGTTTTCGATCTCTTCCTGCGGAATATGGCAGCGTTCCAGCTCTCTTGTCAGCGCTTTCGCAAGACGCGCATCATTATCATACGGCAGGAACGGATGCGCAAACCGGACCATGTGTTCACGGAACACATCATCCATATTATTTGCGATGACTTCCGGATATGTAGCTACAACCGGGCAGTTGTAGTGGTTTCCGGCTTCTTTATCCTCGATCTGCTCATAGTTGATGCACGGATAAAAGATAAACTTATAGCCGTGATCCACAAGCCACTGCACATGACCGTGGACCAGTTTTGCCGGGTAGCATGCTGTATCAGAGGAAATCGTCTCAATTCCCTGTTCATAAATCTTCTTGCTGGACAGCGGACTCAGCTCCACACGGAATCCGAGTTCCGTAAAGAAGCGGAACCAGAACGGGTAATCCTCATACATATTCAGCACTCTCGGGATCGCAACCGTTCCGCGTTTTGCGTCGAACTCACTCAGCGGTCTGTACTGGAAAATTCTCTTCAGTTTATACTGGTACAGGTTCGGCAGCCCGCTTCCGTCTGCATTGCCGCCCGCTCCTTTCTCGCAGCGGTTTCCCGTGATGAACCGGGATCCGTCGCTGAAACGATTGATGGTCAGAAGGCACTGATTCTCGCATCCGTGGCAGCGGCCGTTAGAATGCTTCACCTCAAATTCCTTCAGTTCCTGTTCATCCAGAATAGACGACCGCGTTCCCTGTACATAATTTTCCTGCGCGATGATGGCGCATCCGTACGCGCCCATCAGTCCTGCAATATCCGGACGGATCGCGTTCTTTCCAACGATCAGCTCAAACGCGCGCAGAACAGCGTCATTCATAAAGGTTCCGCCCTGCACGACGATATGGTCTCCGGTTTCATCCGGATTCCTGAGTTTTATGACCTTATACAGCGCATTCTTGATGACTGAATATGACAGTCCCGCAGAAATATCCCCAATGGAGGCGCCTTCCTTCTGCGCCTGCTTAACCTTGGAGTTCATAAACACGGTGCAGCGGCTTCCTAAATCAACCGGGCTTTCAGAATACAGCGCTTCCTTTGCAAATGCGCGCGTATCCAGATTGACCGACTTCGCGTATGTCTCCAGGAACGAACCGCAGCCCGCGGAGCAGGCTTCATTCAGCATGATGTTGTAAATCGCGCCGTCCTTGATTTTCATGCACTTCATGTCCTGTCCGCCGATATCCAGGATAAAATCAACATCCGGTTCAAAGTATGCCGCCGCCTTGTAATGCGCCATCGTCTCAATTTCACCCATATCCGCGCGGAAGCCGGCCTTGATCAGACCTTCTCCGTAGCCGGTCACACAGGTGTTGGCAATATACGCGTCCTTAGGCATAACCTTATACAGGTCGGTCAGGATCTGGCGGACGACTTCAACCGGGTTTCCCTCATTACTGCGGTACTCCGTGAACAGAAGATAGCGTTCCTCATCCATCAGCGTAGCCTTGGTAGTCGTGGAACCGGCGTCAATTCCCAGATAGCAGCGTCCCCTTGCCTTCTTGATGTCTCTTCGTTTCACCTTTGCCTTATCATGGCGCGCCTTGAACGCATCATACTCTTCCTGGTTCTTGAAGAGCTCCTCCATATGGTGGGTGTCCGAAAGCGCACTCTCATCTGCGCGGTCGATCCGTCCCAGAATTTCAGAAAGCTTCAGCGGCTGCTCACGGTCAGCAAGCATCGCAGCTCCCATAGCGACAAAGTTTTTTGCGTTTTCCGGGAAGATGACCTGGCTCGGCTTCAGATTCAGTGTCTCAATAAAACGCTTCCTCAGTTCTGACAAAAAGGTCAGCGGCCCTCCTAAGAACGCAACGTTTCCCCTGATCGGATGGCCGCACGCAAGGCCGCTGATGGTCTGATTCACGACGGCCTGGAAAATGGACGCCGCCAGATCAGATATTGCTGCTCCGTCATTGATCAGCGGCTGGATATCCGTTTTTGCAAAAACTCCGCAGCGGGCAGCAATCGGATAAATAATCTTATAATCCTTTGCCGCCTCATTCAGACCCTCAGCATCCGTATGGAGCAGGATTCCCATCTGGTCGATGAACGCGCCGGTACCACCTGCGCAGGTACCGTTCATTCTCTGCTCAATCGTCTGCCCGTAGAAGGTAATCTTGGCATCCTCGCCGCCAAGCTCAATGACGCAGTCCGTCTGCGGGATCAGTGTCTCCACGGCCTTGCTGCAGGTGATGACTTCCTGTTCAAACTTGATGCCGATCAGCTTGGCGAACGACAGTCCGCCGGATCCGGTAATTACCGGACGCAGCTCTACATCGCCGAGATCTTCATACATTCTGGTCAGAAGCTCGCGCACCTTCAAGAATACGTCAGAATTGTGACGTTCATAGCGATCATAAAGGACTTGATTCTCCTCGTCTATCAGCACGAGCTTAACCGTCGTTGAACCAATATCGATTCCTAATCTCTTCATTTTACCTCATACACCTCTTCCGGCATCCCCCATCTCAGAAGGACCGCCTACAAATTGCAAAACTATCTTGTCTGCGCTGCCACTCAGCGCAGTCCAGCGGATCATTCACAGGACGCAAGATAAAACAGGATGATTCTTTCCGTGATTACTCTGCACCAAGCGGCTGATCCAGGGTCTTAATTTCTTTTTTATATAAATGCATCACCATCAGCAGGGAGCAGAGGAATCCCGCTCCTTCCGCAAGCGGAAAGGAAAACCAGGATGCCGTTACGCCAAGCGTATGAAACAGAATATACGCAAACGGCAGAATGCACACCAGCTGACGGACAACCGATACAATCAAACTGTATACACCATATCCGACTCCCTGAAACAGCGTCGACGACATAATTCCGAATGCCGCCGGAATGAAACAGATGCTGATTCTCCTGAGCGCCGGAACACCCATCTGCAGCATCGCATGATCTGCGCTGAACAGACGCAGCAGCTGGTCTGGAAACAGCTGGAAGATGAGAAATCCTGCCGCCATGATGACAACCGCCGTCTCAATTCCGCGGATATATGTCCTCATCAGACGTTTTCTGTTTCGTGCGCCAAAGTTGTATCCCATAATCGGCATCGCTCCCTGGTTCAGTCCGAACACCGGCATAAACACGAACGACTGGAGCTTGAAATACGCTCCGAGCACGGCGACCGCCGTCGGGACAGAGCTGAGAATCTGGTTGTAGCCGAGCAGCATAAATGAACCGATCGACTGCATGATAATCGAAGGGAGTCCGACATCATAAATATCTTTTACCACAGCCCAGTCAATATGAAAGCCGCGAATACGAATTCTGACATCACGGTCCTTCCGGAAAAATACAATCCACGCCATCATCATCGCAACGAACTGGCCAATAACTGTCGCCAGCGCCGCTCCGGCAACGCCCAGTTTCGGAGCGCCGAGCAGACCAAAGATCAGAATCGGATCCAGTACGATGTTCACCAGAGCGCCGCTCATACTGATGGTCATCGGCGCGATCATATTTCCGGTTGACTGAAGCACTTTCTCAATCATCATATCAATCGAGCTGAACATGCTGAAACATAAGACGATGCTTCCGTATTCCACTCCGTATTTCCAGGTGACCGAATCATTCGTGTAAGACGACATAAACGGACGGATCAGGAACAGACCGACTGCCAGAAATATCAGCGCGTTAATCACCGCAATGCGGATGCTGGTTGATGCCGCCTGGTCAGCGGCCTTATAGTTTCTGGCTCCCAGCCTCCGGGCGATCAGGGAGTTGACTCCGACTCCGCTTCCGACGAACAGAGCGATCATCAGCATCTGAAGAGGCATGATGAACGATACGGCGGTCAGCGCCTTCTGGCTGACCATCGCGACAAAGATGCTGTCCACAATGTTATACAATGCGTTGATTGTCATGGACGCAATCGCCGGCCCGGACATCTGCGCCAGCAGTTTTCCAATCGGAACATTTCCCATTTTATCGGAAGTGCTGGCATTTCTTCTGTGAATCTCTTCTTCGACATGCTGAGCACGTGCAAGTTCTGGATCCTGTCTTCGCATATTCTCGTCACTTGTTTTTCGCATGTTTTCCTCCTCGGTATTTTACGTCCTCGTGAAATAAAGTTCATTATACAGATTTCTGTTTTTATCAAAAATCCACTGTGAAATATACTCGTTCTTTCTCTGATTATCCTCTGGAATTTGCCCGTTTATTAACAGACTTCCGGACAATAAAACAGAGCTGCATTGCCGGCAGCTCTGTATCACGCTCTGCTATACACCGTCTCTATGAACACGGTGCTGAAAATAATATAATAATGCGGGACAGGTCTGTAAGCCGGGTTCTGTATTAGACGATCATCTATCTAGGCGAAACATCTCTGCTCGCTCATGCGGTCCACCAACTGAACGGCGACGGGCAGCCGCCTTGCGTTCACCGACCTTGCTCCGGATGGGGTTTACACGGCCGCTGCGTCTCCGCAGCGCCGGTGAGCTCTTGCCTCACCATTTCAACCTTGCCACGGCATTACCCGTTTCGGCGGTGTGTTTCTGTTGCACTTTCCCTATGATTACTCACGCCGGACGTTATCACGGCATCCTTGCCCTGTGGAGCCCGGACTTTCCTCATGCCTAAGCACGCGACCGTCTGGCCTGCCCACATCGGTCTAGTTTAACAGATAAATGGATTGAGATCAACCTCTGATTCCAGAATCTCACATTCCGTTTCTTGTAATTTCTCCCGCAGCTTGGCAGCCATATTGGATGTGAATATTTTTTCCGTTCCATAATGGCCGGCATCCAGAACGCAGATATTCAGAAACTTTGCCGCCTGCGCATCGTGGTATTTCAGATCTCCGGTAATGAACAGATCGCATCCGCGCTCTTTTGCAAAACGGATGAACTCCGCTCCCGATCCCGTGCACCAGGCTGCGCTGCGCACCACGGCATCCGGATTTCCGCAGGCATGCAAAAATTTCTCCTCGATCTGAAGCGCTTCTGACACAGCGCGGATAAAATCCCGGAAGGAAGAAGGTCGGGGAAGTTCTCCCCGCCTGCAGATTCCGTCCGGTTCGCCAAGCATGCGGATATTCTGTATGCCCAGCCGCTGTCCGAGATCATCGTTGTTTCCGCCTTCCAGCTTGTCAAACGAAGTATGGCAGGCATACTGCGTGATGCCGCTCTGAATCATCTGCATCGCAAGGCCGCCCTCCGGATCATCCGGCGCGATGGTTTTCAGGCCGCGGAAAAGAAGCGGATGATGCGTGACCAGCATCTGCGCTCCTTTCTCTTCAGCCTCGCGGAGAACTTCCGCAGATGCTTCCAGGGACACCAGAATCCTCCGGATTTCTACCGGTCCGGCATCAACCTGCAGTCCGCAGTTATCCCAGTCCTCCTGAAGACTGGACGGACAGATCTCTTCTATGACGCGGATAATATCTTTTTTCTTCACTCCATCTGCCTCCTGTTCTTTCTCATCTGTGCATGCAGATTATTCTTTTATCTGCAGCAGTTTTTCCAGACGGGTGATCAGCGCGCGTGTTCTGATGATTTCCTCAGACTGCGACTGCAAGTCCGCCGCCTTTTCTTGATTCTGCAGGATCTTGCGCTGTTTTTCCAGATGACGCATTAGGTACTCACGGATATACGGCTCCTCCGGATGCAGATCATCCGGATAGGAAAACTGCGACTGCACATCCGGATCTATTGCGTGAAACGCGGAAAGACCGGCTGGGTTCTGCTGATAATTTTCTTCTTGCCATTCCCCTCTTGACGCACTGTTTTTTGTCCCTGAAGCTGCAGAGCAGTCAGGAGAAACGGTCAGGATCTCGCAGAGCCGCCGCCCTTCAGGCGCGATCTGCTCGCGGTCAATCTGAAATCCGTCGCACGCCAGACGCCAGCGCAGATATCCTGCATGGCTGCGCGGCTGCAGCACATAGCACGAAAAGGAGCGCGCCTTGTTCAGGTCGTGCTCCATAATGTCTGCAGTCAGAATGCCGCCGATACCGGCCATCACGACAGTCTGCACTTCTCCTTCACGCAGAACCTGAAGACCGTCTCCAAGACGCAGATCCGCCGGCTCATCCGGAAGAACATCTTTCCAGTCTGCCTCCGCTTTCTGCAGGGATCCTCTGCTGACGTCGCAGAGAATCACATGCGGGCAGATTCCCTCCCGTTTCAGGTGAATCGGAAGATACGCATGGTCCGTGCCGATGTCCGCCATCGGAGCGCCCTCTGCGACCTCTTCCGCCAGGGTCTGTAATCTTCTGCTCCACTTCATCTGTCCTACTCCAGATAATCTTTCAGTTTCTTGCTTCTGCTCGGGTGACGCAGTTTTCTCAGCGCCTTAGCCTCAATCTGACGGATTCTCTCTCTGGTGACGTCAAATTCTTTTCCGACCTCTTCCAGTGTGCGTGAACGGCCGTCATCCAGGCCAAAACGGAGGCGCAGAACTTTCTGCTCACGGTCGGTAAGGGTGCCGAGAACTTCTACCAGCTGCTCCTTCAGCATCGAGAATGCTGCCGCTTCTGCCGGAGCCGGAACGTCATCGTCCGGGATAAAGTCGCCCAGGTGGCTGTCTTCCTCCTCGCCGATCGGCGTCTCCAGAGATACCGGCTCCTGTGCGATCTTCTGGATCTCACGGACCTTCTCAACACTGATGCCCATCTCCTTGGAAATCTCTTCCGGCGTCGGTTCACGCCCGAGCTGCTGAAGCAGCGTACGAGAAACGCGAATCAGCTTGTTGATGGTTTCTACCATGTGAACTGGAATACGGATCGTTCTGGCCTGATCTGCGATAGAACGCGTGATGGCCTGACGGATCCACCAGGTCGCATAGGTTGAGAACTTATATCCCTTTTTGTAATCAAATTTGTCCACGGCCTTGATCAGTCCGAGGTTTCCTTCCTGAATCAGATCCAGGAACAGCATGCCTCTTCCGACGTAGCGCTTGGCAATACTGACGACCAGACGCAGATTGGCTTCACAGAGCTTCTTCTTGGCTTCTTCATCGCCTTCTTCCATGCGCTTGGCGAGCTCAACCTCTTCATCCGCGGTCAGCAGGGGCACTTTGCCGATTTCCTTCAGATACATGCGGACAGGGTCATCCACGGCGATTCCCTTAGGAACAGTGGCGTCGACGTCGATTTCGCCGTTCTTCTTCAGAACAACACCGTCAGAATCATCCCCGTCTCCGTCCTCGGAATCATCGTCTCCGTCGTTGATCAGCTCAATTCCCTGCTCCAGAAGCTGCTCATAAATATCAACGACAGCATTCTTGTCATGAATGTCGATATCGTATGGATCCAGGGCCTGGTCGATTTCATCGTATGTCAGCGTGTTCTTATCCTTGCCCTTTTTCCCTTTTGCGATCTTGGAAAGCTGCTGCAGAATATCTGTCTTCATCTGATTCAGCTCTTCCGGCGACATTCCCGAGTAATCGTCCGTATGCTTGTGTTCTTCTGCAGCGGTCGCCTTTTTCTTCCCGGCAGATTTCTTGCCTGCGGATTTTCTGGCGCCTGCCGCACCGGACTTGGATGATGTCTTTTCTGCTGCAGATGCATTTACTTTGCTTACTTTATCACTCATAGATAATCAATACTCCTCTTTACTTTCCAGACTGCAGGCGCTTGATCTCCTTCTGCACACGCATTAAATCAGAAGACCAGGCGCGGATTTTATCTGCGTTTTCGCTTTCGTCCGCCATGGACAGCATGGTGATCAGTTCCTTCTCCCGCTCTGTCATCCGGCTGATTTCCCAGGTCCGCACGCAGTCACGGAACACACTGTCCGCACGGCTGAAATCTACAGCTACGTTTTGAATGATCTGCTGGAGAACCTCTCTCTCTTCCTGCGGCAGCGCATCAAGAAGCTGATTGACATCGACTCCCTCCGCTCCGCTGCAAGATCCGTTTTTTATGAGTGCGAGCACATCTTCTGAGAGCCCGCTGCTCATGATTCCCGGGTACCGGTCCAGCGCATCTGTCCTGGACGGATCCGCAATCACCAGTTTCAGAAGGGTTCGTTCCCAGGAAGGGACCGATCTTGCGCCGGACGCAATTTCTCTGGATTTCTGTATTCTTCGCTGCTCTTCCCTCCGGTCCTGTGTATAGATTCTCCGCCCGTTTCTGGCGGCCATCTCTACTTCCCGGCTCATTGCATCCTGCGAGATATGCATCCTCTCCGCAACCTTCTGTATGTATTCTTCCTGTTCCACGGGATCAAGCCCCGAGATAATCACCGCCGCGTCTTTTAAAAACGCGATCCTCCCTTCGCTCGTCTCAAGATCCGCGTTCCTGCGCGCGGAATCCAGCTTGTACTCCGCATACGGCAGCGCACCGCCGATCAGCTTCAGAAACGCGTCCTTTCCGTTTTTCTTTACAAATTCGTCCGGATCTTTTCCATCCGTAACATGCAGCACGCGCACCTTGCACTGCTCTTTTCTGAGGATTTCAATCCCCCTCAGCGCAGCATTTCTTCCGGCCCGGTCCGCATCATAAGACAGCACCACACTGTCCGTATAGCGGTGAAGCAGGCGCGCCTGGTTCTCCGTCAGCGCCGTTCCGAGCGATGCACATACATTCTGTATGCCGCTCTGATACAGCGCAATCGCGTCCATGTATCCTTCCACAAGAATCAGGTAATGCTCCTTTCCTGCATCTCTTCTTGAGATGTTCAGGCCGTAAAGATTATTCTTTTTCTGAAAGACTCTGGACTCCGGCGAATTCAGATACTTGGCCGGCGCATTGCTGTCCAGCGCTCTTCCGCCGAATCCGATGACCTTTCCTGAAGTATTGATAATCGGGAACATCACACGGTTGCGGAATCTGTCATATATTTTCCCACGACTCTGCGAAACCAAACCAAGTTCCAGCATCATTTTATCGGAAACTCCCTGGGATCTGAGATAACGCAGAAGACTGTCCCACTCTCCGTCCGCGTATCCGATGCCGAATTTCTTCAAAATTCTCGGTTCAATCTGCCGCCTTTTCATATATGTATACCCCGGATTCGGGCCCTGTGTAAATGCGCGGTAGAAAAACGACGCCGCCAGGCGGTTAGCCTCATAATACGGTTTCAGATCATTTCCGGCGCGTGAATATTTTTCCATCCGGATCCCGTATTCATCTGCCAGCTTCTCCACCGCTTCCGCGAACTCCAGATTGTCATACTTCTCAATGAAAGAAATGACGTCCCCTTTTGCTCCGCATCCGAAACAGTTGAAATACTGCCGGCTCTCGGAAACCATGAACGAAGGAGTTTTTTCACTGTGAAACGGACAAAGGCCTTTGAAGTTGGCCCCTGTCCGTTTTAACTTCACTCTTCGTCCGATCACGTCAACGATATTAATCTGGTTCTTCAGATTCTCAATGGATTCTTTTGAATATGAAAAAGCCATATATTCCTCCGCTGCCATGCGTCTACAGGTATTATTCGCTGCAGCTTCCGCTTTCCTTTATTATTTTTAAAAACAAAATGAAAAAACAGCGCATACCGCCGGCTCCGCGCCGCACAGCAGCGCATCGCACTCTGCGTTTCTCTATTATGGACATTCCTTTTATACCCAGATCAGATCCGTTTCACGCTCTCTGAGACATTTCCCGCGGTAATCATTCAGCGCGTACCGGTCTGTCATTCCCGCAACGTGATCCTTCACAACCGCCGCGAGTCCATCCTCGTCCTTAAGCTCCAGATACTCCTGCGGAAGCTCCTGAGGATGACTCAGATAGTACGCGAACAGCGACCGAATGACCGTTTCTGCGTGAATCATCTGTTCTTCTTTTCTGACTGCCGGACCCTCGTAGACCCGCCGGAACATAAACTCCCGGAGATGATCCATCGCTTCCCGGTGCAGAGGGTCCATCGCGACATACGGTTTTCCGTCACTGCTGCGGATTACGTTCTCAATCATCGTATTCAGCCGCTCCTCCTTGGTCCTCCCGAACACACACAGGGTTTCCTCCGGAAGATCTTCTTCTTTGATAACCCCCGCGCGGACAGCGTCATCGATGTCGTGATTCAGATACGCAATGCGGTCGCTGAGTTTAACCACATATCCTTCCAGTGTGTGCGGCTTCCGTTTTCCCGGATGATTAAGAATCCCGTCGCGGACTTCATACGTCAGATTCATGCCGCGGATCCCCTTGTGAAACTCCAGTTTGTCCACAATCCGAAGACTCTGCTCATTATGTGAAAAACCCTGCGGACACAGTTCATCCAGGATCCTTTCTCCGTGATGTCCGAACGGTGTGTGCCCAAGGTCATGTCCGAGCGCAATCGCCTCCGTCAGATCCTCATTCAGTCCAAGCGCGCGCGAAATACTCCTGCCGACCTGTGAAACCTCCAGCGTGTGCGTCAGCCGCGTCCTGTAATGATCGCCCTCCGGCGCGAGAAATACCTGCGTCTTATGCATCAGTCTGCGAAAAGATTTTGAATGCAGGATCCTGTCCCTGTCCCGCTGAAACACGGTCCTGTACGGACACGGAGGCTCTTCCCTCATTCGACCCCGGCTCTCATCTGCATGACATGCCATTTTCGAAAGGATGCGGTGTTCCTCCCGCTCCAGATCCATTCTGATTCTCATCTCCGCCCCTCCTTTTTGACAAAGGCAAACTGCGCAAGGAATCAGCCGGACAGACTATACACCGGTATGCCCGAATCCGCCTTCGCCGCGCTCCGTATCGCTGAGCTCCTCTTTCAGCTGAAGATCCACACGCACGACCGGCATGATCACAACCTGCGCGATCCGCTCGCCGTCCCGGACCGTGAACTCCTCATCGCTGAAATTGATCAGCGGAACCTTAACCTCGCCCCTGTAATCGCTGTCGATTGTTCCGATCGCATTGACCAGACCGATGCCGTGCTTGATCGCAAGCCCGCTTCTGGCTCTCACCTGCGCCTCGTAACCTTCCGGAATTTCAAAAAACAGTCCGGTCGGAACAAGGCGGCGCTCACTCGGTTTCAGTACAACCGGCTCATCCAGGTATGCCTGGATATCAAACCCTGAAGCTCCGCTCGTCTTATATTCCGGCATTCTTCCGCTCTTGCTGATAATATTCATTTCCATTGTATTCGCATTCCTTCTCTGTTTACTGCTGTTACTGCTCATTCTGCGTCTGCCCGCACTGCTTCATCAGCATCTCTGCATCAATATCTCTTCCGCTGACGACAGAAGCAGAATAGGACGAGAAATCGCCCATCAGCTTCCTGACCTCTTCAATATCCGCAAGGGTAACCCGGTTATAGCTGTCCATCACCTCTTCCGGCAGGAACACGCGATCCAGAAGCAGCTTATTCTTTCCATTGACAACCATTCTCGCGGTAGGATTCTCCTGGCTGAACACATATGAGGATTTCATCTGTTCTCTGGAAGAATCCAGCTCTTCCTGCGTAATCGGCTCCGTTTTCAGACGTTCGATTTCTTCGCGGATTCCCTCAACCGCCTGCTCCACGCGGTCATGCGCGACACCGGCGTAAATCTCAAAATAGCCGTCTTGGCTGAACGTCCCCATATTAGAAAATACCGAATACGCCAGTCCCTTCTGCTCGCGGATGTTCTGAAACAGCCGGCTGCTCATGCCGCCTCCAAACGCATTACTGAGAATCTGAAACGCATAAGAGTGCGGATCGTTCAGCGTAATTCCCTTGGTTCCCAGACAGATATGCGTCTGCTGAATATCCTTCTTCTGGGAGAAATACCGCGGCGCATAGTGCGGCTCTGTCTTCTGTCTTTCCGGCTTACTCTGCCCTCTATTCATAAAGCAGTGTTCTAGATAGCCGCACAGCTCATCCGGATCAAAACTTCCGGCAGCCGAAACCACAATTGCCTCGCGGACATACTGTTCTCTGACATACTGATCCATCACGTCATGATTGATCGTCTCTAAAGACTCTGCATCTCCTGTGATCGATTTTCCGAGCGGCTCACCCTGAAACATCTCCTCAATCAGCTTGTCGTGCGCATAATCATCTGGCGCGTCCTGGTCCATCTTGATTTCTTCTTCGATAACCTTGCGCTCCCGGTTCATCTCATTATCATCAAAAAGCGAATGCTCGATCATATCCACCAGGACGTCCGCCGCCTTATACAGACTGGAAGACAGCGATTTCACGTAGTAGCAGGTCGCTTCTTTACCGGTGAACGCATTCATCTGCCCGCCGAGTTTATCAATATCGGAAGCGATCTTCCTGGCATCGCGGGACGGAGTTCCCTTAAACATCATATGCTCGACAAAATGTGAAATACCGGCATGTTCAGCCGTTTCATCCACAGCTCCGGTTCTGACCCAGAACCCGATCGCCGCGGACTGCACCTGCGGCATACGCTCCATAATAACGCTGATGCCATTTGATAATTTTCTGGTTGTGATCATATTTTCCGCTTCTCCTTCTTTCTGTTCTTCTCTTTCCTACCTGCCGGTCATATCTGTGAACGTCATGACATAGTCATCCAGGTCGTACTCCGCCGCGCGGTCAAAATTCAGCTGATATGCAGGGCCTCCGAGTTTTTCAGCGCGGTCCAGGATCAGCGCATCCCGCACCGGAAGCATCTGCGTATCCCCGGTATCGGTGTTTTCACATTCTACATTCTCTGTTTCGTTGTACCAGGACCTGAATTTCACGATCTCTGAGGCCAGACGGACAAGCATATCGCTGCGGCTTGAGGAATCATCTTCTGCCGACGCATCAACTGCAAGTCCGCTGATGATCCGCTTGATATTCTCCACCAACGTGTAAAACTCCGTTTCCTCATCCGGAACGGCCTCTTCAAGCTGGTCAAAATAGTTCTCCGCAAGCTCAGCGAATGCTTCTAAATCAATATCTTCCAGCAGTTCATAGAGGACATCCTCATCGATGTCCTCATCGGATTCCAGAAGTTCTGCCATATTCTCAAAATACTGGAAATCCTCACCAGATTCCATGTCCAGCAGATCGTAAAGCGCTTCCTTGTCCATTCTTTTTCCTCCCATGATTTCTTGCAGCGGGTGTTTATAGAAGTGCCGAGCTACCCGCAAAGCTTCCGTTTACAAGTCCAGGTTCTTGAACTGGATATTCAGTTTCTCCCGGTCCTCGCCCAGAATAAGCTGAATCATATTCACAAAACTGTCCGAGATGTCACTCGCGTAGAATACATTCTCGCCAGTCTTCTCATCCGCCTCAAGATTCCTGTTTTTCAGCTCAATGCTCACCGCAGTCGCAATTTCCCGTGATGAACTGATCAGGCGCAAATCCGGATACAAACGGTGTATGTTCTCCGCAACAATCGGAAAATGCGTACACCCCAGAACCAGCGTGTCCAGACGGTTCTCCTCGATAAAATCGTCCAGATAATAACGCAGCAGCTCATCCATGACGCGTCCGGTGATGCCCTCTTCCACGAGCGGCACAATCGCCTGGCATTCCTTCTGGTAAATATGCCTGAGCGAAGGATTCTTTTCCCGGATCTTCTGCACATAAACCCCGCTCTTGACGGTGGCTCTGGTGGCCATGATTCCGATATGATCGTCCGGCGAGCACTGGTTGGCAATTACCCTGGCCGTCGGTGAAATCACACCGATAATCGGAATATCAGGGAACTTTTCCCGCAGGTCATTCAGCGCAGTCGCAGAGATCGTGTTGCAGGCAATGACCATCATCTTTACATGATTATCCGCCATAAACTGCCCGATCTGCATCGAAAACTGCCGAATCTTTTCCGGCGATTTAGATCCGTACGGCGTCCTGGCCGTATCCCCGAAAAACACAATTCGTTCTTTCGGTAATTCTTCCATGATATACGCGGTGCTCGTCAGCCCGCCGATTCCTGAATCAAAAATACCAATGCTTCTGTTATCCATCAATCTATCTGCCCCTTTGCTTCTTTTCAGGCTGAAAACCCATATTGCTATATTATACAGCAGGCACGCGGAAATGAAAATATCCCCCCGCATTTCTGTGTTAGAATTGAATCTGTACGCCCGTTAGTATAGAATATTGGTTGTATATCCACATAAAAACACACCTCCGGACTTGGGAGGAATTCATATACGCCGCGGCATTTCAGCATTATGTCTCTGCCTGCGGAACACGCGCAGAAGGAATGCGCAGAAAGGACAAAAATTACATGAGCAAGAGAAAAAACAGAACAGAAATTCCTGAAAAGGATAAATGGAACATCGAGAAAATGTACCCGGACAACGCGTCCGCGGAGGCCGATTTAAATGCTTCCGTCAAGGCAGCAGAGGAGTACGGAAAGTACAGGGGAAGACTGTCTGAGAGCGCCTCTGTCCTCGCAGACGCGCTGACAGAAAGCGACCGGCTGGAGCAGAAGCTGGAGCGCGCGTTTGTCTACGCCCGCATGAAACTGGATGAGGACAACCGCATCCCGCAGCAGCAGGAACTGTACAGCAAGGCGGCATCTGCCATCAGTCAGGTGTCTTCGCTGACAAGTTTTGTCATGCCGGAGCTCATCCGAATCCCGGAGGACAAACTGAACGGATTCATTTCTGAGGAGCCGCGTCTTCAGCCGTACCGTCATCTCCTTGAATCTGCCATGCGTCAGAGAGATCACGTTTTGTCCCCGGAAGAGGAAAACATTCTGGCTCAGCTGGGAGAAGCACTCAGCGCGCCAGATCAGATCTTCACAATGCTGAATGATGCCGACATGAAATTCGGCGAAGTCACGGATGAAGAGGGAAAGAAGACCGAGCTCACGCACGGTAATTACATCACATTCATGCGTTCTCAGAACCGCGAAGTCAGAAAAGATGCGTACACGCACTGCTACGAAGCCTATAAGGGCCTGATCAACACGATTTCCGCCAACTACAGCGCCAACGTCAAGACCGATGTGATCTCTGCCCGGCTGCGTCACTACCCGTCCGCACGCGCGGCTGCGTTTTCCGGCGGAAAAATTCCAGAATCTGTTTATGACAACCTGATTGATTCTGTCCGTGAGACACTCCCGAAGATGCATGAATATGCAGCGCTGAGAAAGAAGCTCCTCGGTGTGGATGAACTTAAGATGTACGATATCTACGTACCGCTCGTGAACCTCCCGAAGAAAACGCTCAGCTTCCAGCAGGCCGTGGAAATCGGCAAGGAAGGGCTTGCGCCTTTAGGAGACGCGTACCTCCAGCAGTTCCAGAAGGGTATCGACAGCCGCTGGATCGATGTATACGAGAACGAGGGAAAGACGAGCGGAGCATACAGTTTCGGATCATACGACAGCGACCCATATGTTCTGATGAACTTTGACTCCACACTGGACGATGTGTTCACCCTGGTTCATGAGATGGGACATTCTATGAATTCCTGGCTGACCCGCAGGACGCAGCCGTACACCTACGGCGGCCATTCCATTTTCACTGCAGAAGTCGCGTCCACGGTAAATGAAACGCTGCTCATGAAACACCTTCTGAAAACAGAAAAAGATCCGGACATGAAGAAGTACATCCTGAACATGTATCTGGATGCATTCAAGGGCACCCTGTTCCGTCAGACTATGTTCGCGGAGTTTGAAAAAAAGACGCATGAATATGTGGAAAACGGCGGCGGACTGACAGCGGAATGGATGAATCAGACTTACGATCAGCTGAACACAGAATACTTTGGCCCTGCACTGTCTCACGATGACTATATTCAGTATGAATGGGCACGGATCCCGCATTTCTATAACAGCTTCTACGTTTATCAGTACGCGACGGGGTATTCCGCAGCGAACGCCATTGCGGACCGCATCCTGAACGGAGGAGAAAAAGAGCGGAATGATTATCTGAAATTCCTGTCTCTCGGCAGCAGCGACTACCCGGTAGAACTTCTGAAGATCGCCGGCGTAGACATGTCTTCAAGAGAGCCTGTTGACCGCGCGATGAATGTATTCAGCGGCCTTGTCGATGAATTCCGCGAGCTTATGGAGAAATAACAGACAGCAGCGATTTCTGATACGGTGAATTCTAATGTACAAGAAAGAGAAAGTATTTATATACAGCAATCCGCTGCAGGTTTCTTTAGATCTGAAAACGATCCTGGAAGAAAAACTGCAGCGGGCAGGTTTCCAGGTAGTTCCGGAACTGGACAGCGACACCTCGCTGATCTTCTGCATCGGCGGCGACGGAACACTTCTGCATCTGGTTCATGAACTGGATTTCCCGACCGCGCCGATTGCCGGAATCAATACCGGCCACCTCGGGTTCTTCCAGGATACCAGCCCATATAACATCGATGAGATGATCGAGAACTATAAAAAGGGAAATTTCTATATCCAGAACCTGCGCACCCTGAAAGCGACAATCCGCCACGGCGGAGCCATCAGCAAGTGGTACGGCCTGAATGAGATGATCGTCAAAGGTGATGTCGGATGCACCGTTCACCTGAGCATTGCGATCGGTCAGAACTTTATAGAGCATTTCAGCGGCGACGGAATCCTGCTCTCCACACCGGCGGGCAGCACCGCATATAATTACTCCCTGGGAGGAGGACTCGTGGATCCGAGCCTGGAAGTTCTTCAGGTCACACCGATCGCGCCGATGAACACCAACGCCTACCGCTCCTTTACGTCCAGCCTGCTTCTTCCTGCGGATAAATACCTGTTTATCCGCCCGGAACGGCAGGATGGATATATCCGCATGCAGACAGACGGATTCACGAGAGAATACAATGACGTCGACACCATCATGATCGGTTACAGCTCAACAACGCTGCATATGCTTAAATCAAGGGATTTTGACTTCTGGAAAAAAGTCAAAGAAAAATTCCTCGGCAACAATGATGATGAGGAATAGGAAATACATGGGAAGAAGAGAATTTACATTTACAATCAAAAAAGAAGACGAGGGAATGGGCATCCGGAGAATGCTGAAGAAAAATCTGGACTTTTCCTCCCGTCTCCTCGCAAAAATGCGGGCGCAGCACCTGGTCTTTCTGAACGGAAAGGTGCTGGAAGGATGGATGAAACCAAAGGAAGGCGATGTGATCCGCGCCGTCCTTCCGGAAGAGAGGAGCGGTTTTCCGCCTGAGGACATTCCGTTTCAGGTGATCTATGAAGATCAGGACCTTCTGATCATCGACAAGCCGGCAGGATATACCGTGCACCCTACAAAAGGCCATCCCAACCATACGATGGCAAACGGGATCATGAAATATATGGACGATCACCATGAGAGCTGGAAAATCCGCTTTGTCAATCGGCTGGACATGGACACCACCGGTCTTCTGATCGTCGGAAAGAACTCCCACGCGCAGGATGAGCTGATCCGGCAGATGCAGAAAAACCGCCTGCATAAGACGTACTGCGCAATCGTATCCGGCATCATTGAAGAGGACGCCTTCACCATCGACCGTCCCATCGGCATGCCGGACCCCGATAAACCAAGCCGCGCAGTCATGGAAGGAGGACGCGACAGCATCACCAAAGTCAAGGTGCTGGAACGCATCCCTGCTCCGTCTGACGGCGCAAAAATCGACGGAAAATATGAGAACTCCGGCCACACACTGGTGGAACTCAACCTGCTGACCGGACGCACACACCAGATCCGCGTCCATCTGTCCTCCATCGGACACCCGATCACCGGCGATCCCCTGTACGGAGGCGACCTGCAGGATCGGTTTCCGCGCCAGGCGCTTCACGCCAGGCGACTGGAATTCCGCCATCCCGCAGAAGACCGCATCATCACCGTCGAGGCTCCGCTTCCGGATGACATGGACCAGCTTCTGAAGCAGCTCCGTCTGGAATCCAAAAGGCAGATCTTCCTCTAGAACGTCTGTCCGTTCCTGCTTTCCGGCGTTCCGGAATTCTCCGGCCAGACGCTGCGGTCTGCCCGGTCCACGATCAGATGCCCGGTCAAAAGGTCAAAGAAGGCTGTCGCTCCGGTCAGAACATAGGCAAGCGCAATGGAAATCGGAATGTAGCATGCTGTCGTAAGAGCAAACAGCAGAACATGATTTTTCGGCGCATAAAACACCAGCGCTCCATATGGAATCGCTGCAGCCAGCATCCAGGGCAAATAAGAGAGCGCAAGGCTGAAATAGCGCATGGAATTTCCGCGCATCAGATTCCAGCTCTCACGGATGCACTGCATACCGGATTTAGACGGATCATCCATCAGCAGGTAATTAGCCTGGCTCGTCCGGATCAGAACGATGATGCCCGGAACGATGAATACCATCAGTCCGGCAGCAGTCAGAAGTTCGCGGACAATCGCGATCTCAATGGATTTAATATAGCGCATCGGCGTCTCAAACCCGCTGAATATCATAACCGGATCCGCCTGTTTTTTCCGAAACAGCGGAAGATAGAATCCGCACAGTCCAGACACAAATGCACCGCTTGTCAGCAGACTGTATGACGACGCCAGCGTTGATACTTTGATTCCGGACGGGAACAGTTTTGCATACGGGCCAAGCGCACTTCCGCTCAGCGTCTGCTGCCCGATAGAAACAAACAAAACAAAGAACTGACGCACCTGCGAAGTCAGCAGAAAATACAGAAACACCGTCAGCGCCGCAGCTGCGAAACAGCCTTTCAGTTCATTCTGAGAGATATTTTTTATCAGACGGTTGGATTCCGTCACGATACGATGTTTATACTGCATAAAACTCACATTACTCCTTCCTCACACAGACAGTTAAGGGGTATTATACCACGGAAATGAAAGGATGAAGAGAACGAAAATGCTTTATGACGACAGAAACAGAAAAAGAGCGCTGGTCATCACGGCGCGCGTTGAAGGAATCCCGCATATTCACGTAAAGAACGCAGACTACGATGAAATTATCTGCGCAGACGGCGGCATCCGCGCGTCCGATGCACTTGGTCTCCATCCATCCCGCTACATCGGCGATTATGATTCCGCCGATCAGCCTGACGTTCCGGATCTGATCAAACTTCCGTGCAGAAAAAACATGACCGACAGCGAGGCAGCCATCGATCTGGCGATTGAGGACGGCTGCACGGATATTACGATTCTGGGAGGACTCGGCGGACGCTTCGATCACACGATGGGAAACATCGGCATGCTCGCCGCGTATACCGGAAAGATTCCGCATATTGAAATTCTGGACGGCTGGAATCGCGTGTTCCTCTCTGATCCCGGGACGGTCCGCGTGAGCCGGCACGGGTTTAAATATATCAGCATCATCGCATACGGAAGGGAAGTCTCCGGCATCACGCTTCGCGGCGTCAAGTATCTCCTTGATGATTACACTTTGTCCAATGAGACAACTCGCGGCGTCAGCAATGAGATTGAAGAGGGATGTGAAGAGGCTGTGATCACACACAAGTCAGGGCGGTTACTGATTATCCAGTCCAATGATGCGGATTAACTCCGGAAGGGTCTGTTCAAAATTGATGCTGTACCACGCATTTTCGCCGCTCTGCGCAGTTCTGCGGATCGTTTTCTGCACATAACTGCAGGCCAGCTCCGCCGACTGCTGAAGGTCTCTGCCGCGCACTAGTGCCCCGGTCAGCACACTGGAGAATAAATCCCCTGTTCCAACGTACGTCCCCGGAATATGCTCATTCTGGCAGGCATAGAACGTATTCTCGGAAGCATCATAGCCGTAAGCGCCGGTCATCCCTTCTGAAAGTGAAGCTCCGGTCAGAAGCACTTGCCCGCATCCGAGCGAAGCCATGATCTTCAGACGTTCCTGCAGCTCCTCTTCATCCAGGTTTTCCCGATATTCCGTTCCCGTCAGAAAACACAGCTCTGTCAAATTCGGAACGACCAGATCTGCCCTTCCGCACAGCGTCTTGTTCTCTTCTACATAAGCCTGATCAAACCCCGGATACAGCTTCCCCTGGTCCCCCATGGCCGGATCTACAACCAGCAGTGTCTCTGGCGTCAGAAAATCATCCAGGACCGACTCGACCATACGCACATCTTCCCGGCTCCCAAGATACCCGGTATAGATCGCGTCAAACTTGAGACCCAGAGCCTTCCACTGTGAAGTTACGTCTGGGATGAAATCCCGCATGGTCCGAAATGCATACCCCGGAATTCCCGTATGTGTCGACAAAACCGACGTCAGCAAGGGAACAGCCTCGATTCCCATTGCAGAAAGCACAGGAACAGCAATCGTCTGTGAACATTTTCCGAAATAGGATAAATCCTGAATGGAAAGCACTCGTTTCATTATTTCAGCCCTTCTTTCATGAACATTTCCCTGAACCTGCATTTACTCCGCCGCATCTTTTGCAAAGAGCGCTGCTCCGATCGCGCCGCAGAGATCCGGATTCTCCGACACATAAATTTTTTCACCGACCAGATCCTCAATGCAGCGGACAACGCCGATGTTCCGCGCACCGCCGCCCGTCATCATGTACGGCCCTTTTCCGCCTGTCCGGTGCACCAGCGTCATCGTTTTTGCCGCAACACTCTTATCCAGGCCATGCACAATATCCGGGATCTGTTTATTATCCGCAATCAGCGACACCACTTCTGATTCTGCGAACACAGTGCACATGCTGGAAATCGTCAGATCCTCCTGCCAGTCCAGTCCGGCGGTGCTGATCTCATCCAGACTGATTTCCAGCACTTTGGCCATGTTTTCCAGGAATCTTCCCGTTCCGGCCGCGCACTTGTCATTCATGGCAAAATTCACCACTTCCCCGGAATCATCAAGGCGAATCGCCTTATTATCCTGGCCGCCGATATCTATGATGGTGTGGATCCCCGGCTGGAGGCTCCGCGCGCCTCTTGCATGACAGGTAATCTCCGTGATATCGTCATCGGCAAAAGAAATATTCATCCTTCCGTATCCGGTCGCAAAGATCAGAGAAATCTCCTCCGGATTTACATGCTGAAGCGCATCCAGAGCCTTCTGCGCGCCTTTCTGCGCCTTTGCCCCAGTTCTGACGACAGCGCTGTCCACAAGATTTCCGGACGCATCCAATACCGCAATATTGGTTGTCGTGGATCCGCTGTCAATGCCGGCAAAATACTTTCCGCCCTTTTTCATGGTTACTTTCCGTTCCTTTCTCAATCCCATACTTTCCACAAATCCTCCGATCCTGGTGGAAAGCTGACCTTCCGACTGCATCGTGAAGTCCGTTTCAATCTTAATCATCGGAAGATGGGTGTCCTTTCTCAGCGCCTCATACTCAAACCCATAGTAATCACAGAATTTCACTGTATGGTAGATGATGCCCTTCAGATGGGGATCGTTCAGCAATGCCTTTCTTCCCGTGATATCTTCCATTCGCATGCACGGCACCTGACTCATCAGACGGTCTGCGTACCACTCTGCAAGTCCCTCGGGAAGACCGTTCGGACATTTTCCTGTTTTCTCCGCCTCTTTCCAGGTCTGAACCAGCTGATCATCCGGCGGCTCAAGACCGCGGATCCGGCAGCATGTCCGATCCCACACCGGCAGCGGCACCAGATCGGAAAGCTGCTCGCGAAGGCCGTCTCCTACTCTCGCGCCGAGCACGCCGATATAATCCTCTGCAGGTTCATCTTCCGGCTGCAGAAACGCCTGAAGAAAACGGTCCAGCTGAAATATCTGTCCGCTGTACGCCGCGTACGCGCTGCACAGGCGCCGAATCTCATCAGCGAGATGCTCGCGGCTGCATCCGTTTACTGCATGCGGCAGATCCATCAGAAACAGAAAATCCGTCTGTTCCCGGAGGACATCACAGACTCTTCTGGTTCCGTCGCAGCAGTTCACCATGAGCAGCTCCCTGATTCCGCGCTTATGCACGCTCTCAACCAGCGCCTTGATGCTCCCGCACATATTCATATGCATCAGATCCTGCACGTATTCAAAGTCTTCCGCTTCTTCATTGATCAGTTCCGGATCCGCTCCAAATCCGTCTAGCAGCTCCACCGGCGCGTATTTACATGTATATCCGATCATTTCTTTCTCGCCTCCAGCTGTTCAATAAACGCCTGCACACGTGTCAGCATCTGCCCCTCCTGAATGTTTCTCGGATCACAGCCGTCTCCATCCAGTGTAAGCGTCGGAAACCCGTCCTCTTCAAACGCTCTGGCAGCCAGTGCCGCCGATCCGAGCGTCTGCTTGCAGCCCCAGTGACAGAAGTAGATAATCCCGTCCGCGTGCATGCTGCGCGCGTATTCCAGAACACGGTCAATACGGCGTTCCGCAGGTCCGTTAAAAGAATCTTCCAGAAGCATATCCGCCATCGAACCATACGGATCTTTCCAGTCTAAATCTGTATTCAGATTATCCAGGCTCATATCTCCGCTGATCACTTCTGCACGGTCATTGTGATTAAATATATCCGTCATCGCCTTCTGCCAGTATGGAAGCACATGCACCCATGCGATGCGGACGCCTGTTCTTCTGTCTCCGTTCTCCGGGAGTTTTTTCAGATCCTGTATCATACGGCGTCCAGATTCTGCTGTTTCACGGCTTCCAAGCAGAACGTGGTACTCAAAAGCATCCATCATCAGATCCGTCATGCGTCCCCGTTCGCTTCTCTCCGCTTTCAGACGGAGAATCTCCCGATAATTCTCCAGGCTTTCCTGCGCCAGCCGCATGGATTCTTCCAGTTTCCTCTGTTCCAGTTTTTTCCCTGTCGCATGTTCCAGAAAACTGCTCATTTCCTCCAGCTGCGCCTTTACATAAGCGCGGTTCTTTTCTCCGGATTCATTCGGCACGTCGATGACAAAATGAGGCACATGATAGTACTCTGCAAGGTACCGAAAAGAAAGCTGATTGGCATCACACACCATGGTTGTATTCACAATGCAGTCAGGAACCGGAAGCATGCCCTTCTCCACCATGCCGATAAACTGCTTGTGAAAGGAGCAGAAGGAATCCGGGACACCGGACTTTTCTGCCTGGTTTAAAAACAGTTTTTCGCAGTGAGACGCTGTCATATAGCAGCTGAGACCTTCCGGAAAGACGACCTGAAGGTCCATCGCGTGCATCACTTCACACGGCGTGAAAATACTGACCACAACGTTCCTAGCTGAATCATCAAGTGAGTCTGCCATAACCCGGTTGCAGTGCTGCATCTGATACCCTCTCGCCGGCAGCTGATCAGATTTATTCAGGCGCATATACACCCCGTACAGTCTGAACACCTTTGCCAGGAGTTTTCTCGCGCGGCGGGGACTTTTCTGCGCTGTCCGCTCCGCATACAATCCAAACCGGTCTACAATCGATCTGCTCATCGTTCTTATTATTCTTCCTTTCTATACAGAAAAACAGCAGCGTCAGCGGAACAGATTCCGATTTCTCATCGCAGTTTCCGTTTTATGCTGCTGCCTCCGGACGCCTTGCTGCGTCTGTCATCATGTTTCTGATGCGGTTCTATTTTGTCAGAGACGTAAACTCTGCGTGAACCAGACCAGCCAGTTCCTTCGGGTCCAGACAGATCGTAAGTCCGATCCGCCCGCCGCTCACGCCGATCTTGTCATACAGCAGAGCCGTCTCATCGATTGCCGTCGGATACGGTTTCTTCATGCCGACCGGTGAACATCCGCCGCGGATATAGCCGGTAACCTTGTTGATATCCTTTACATGGATCATCTCCAGCTTTTTTTCCTTAAAATGGCGCGCGGCCTTCTTGAGATCCAGTTCCTCCGCAACCGGAATGACGCATACCATGTACTGTTTATCTGTCCCGACCAGAACCAGAGTCTTGAACACGGTCTCTTCCGGAAGACCGATCTTATGCGCGGATGAAATGCCGTCCGTGAATTCCCCTTTTACTTCATAAGTATATTCTTCATATGCGATGCCCGCCTGTTCAACCATGCGGATCGCATTTGTCTTGATTTTCTTTTCTTTTTTTGCCATCTCCACACTCCTTTCCAGAACTCTTTCTGCTGCAGACAGCAGACATACAGAATCTTTATTTCAGCGTCTGAAGCACCGGACCCAGTGTAATCGAAACAATGACCATCAGCTTGATCACGATGTAAATCGATGAGTCAGAGATGTTTCTGAACAGCGATCCGGCATTGACCATGATCGCACCGAGCAGGACGCCGGAAACAATTGCGCCGATCAAAAGACCTGCCAGCATCTCAGAGCCGACAATAATGGCAATAAGAATCGGCACCAGGACAGTGATGATTCCAGACAGATAAAGTCCCTTCATGGTGGAAGCGGCTGAATGTCTGACCTTATTTCGGATCTCCGCTTTCTGTTCTTTTCCGATTTCAGAAGAACCATTAATGCCAATCCTGTTTTTAAGATCTGCGGCCATGTCATGCAGCGCGCTTCCGGAGAACGTCATGGAACGAGATGTAAAGGCAAACGGGAACATAATGCCGATCAGAGATCCGCAGACCACCATCGGATTCAGCAGGCTGACCTGACCGAGATTCATAGATCCCGCCATAGAAATCAGAAGCGCAACTGCGGTCATGCAGGCAGCTCCGGAAGAAATACCGTTTCGGGAGCGGCTGAGCGACTCTTTGAAGGCCTGAAGGGGTTGACGAACCTTTTCTGCCTCTCCCTCTGTCGCCACTGCATCGATGACGGAACTGCTCGTCTGTGTAAGCATGACCAGACCCTGCAGAGTAAGCTGAACCGCGCTTACTGAGACTATGCCCACTGCACCGAGACCGATTCCGTAGTTTCCGGCAAAATAATATGCCATACCGATTCCGAGGGCCTGGCAGATTACCGGAAGAATAGATGCGGCCATTCCCTGGCTCAGCCGCTCGAGCATCGCCGCCCGCCGTCCACCTTCGCGGACCATCTCTCTCATTTTATGGTCTGTAGAATCCGTATAGATTCTTGTGGCAAGTTCCCCAACCAGCCCTGCAGCAATTCCGGAGATGACTGCGCCGGCATACGTCAGATTATCCAGTCTGTACCAGCTGAGAAAAAGTGCTGCTGCCGCCGTTACGACGGATGCAACGATCAGAACCTGATCCATACTGTGCCCATACGTATGCACTCGGCTGCGGATGACCGGAACAGAGAGCAGCGCAACAAGAATGCCGGAAGCAATCAGCGCAAAAGCGATAACGGCCGCGTCTCCCGCAGAAAATGTTGCATTCACACCAGCATCGGTAACTGCAGACTCCGCGAGCAGCATTGCAGCAGCTGCTCCTGCAATGAGCGAGTCTACGACATCATACATTTTAGCAAAAAGTTCTCCGCCGGATCTGCCCAGGAATGCAACCGTAGAAACTCCAAGCAAAAGCCCCGGAAGACCTTCTGTAAAAAGTGTAAAATTCATCGACCAGTACGTCAGAAGCAGGCCGAGCACACTGATTCCTACAGCTCCTGTTCCTGCGATAACCGCCGTATAATAACTCATCTTCTCTGCTTTCTCCGCATCGCCGTGAACCGCTGCAGATGCGATTCTGGTGTTTCCGACGATCACCGCTGAAGATACAAGCAGACCATCTGCCATGCCGATCAGAGCGCCGACCAGATACATTCCGGCCGTAATCTGTCCCGCAGCCAGCAGGAGAAGCAGAAAGAATACTGCCACCGCAGCAGCGATATAAATAATGCCGCTTCTGAGATAACGGCTGATGCCACAGATAATATAACCGTTCAGATACTGTACGCGTGTGCTCTCGATCGTCGTTTTCCTTTTCATCCAGAACAAAAGCAGGCCGGAAATTGCGATCGCTGCAATGCAGCAGAGCAGCGTAAACATTTTCAGCATATTGACCTCCTGAAATTTCATATAGAACGCATGAAGGCTCCGCATTTCTGCGGAGCCCTTTCCTCATGACAAAATCTTAGCTAAGTGTTACGACTGCGAGCGACACGACAATAAATACGACGGACAGCACAATCGTTGCCTTATGAAGCATTGACTCATAAGCATTCGACTTCTTCTGACCAAAAAGCTGCTCAGCGCCTCCGGCGATGGAACTGGAAAGTCCGTCGCTCTTGCTTTCCTGAAGCAGAATTACAAGCGTCAATAACACACTTACGATAGCGAGAATTACCATCAAAGCTGTATGCATAATCCTTACCTCCTCTTACAATTAGCACCTCATTTTAGCACATTTCTGAGAATGCCGCAAGCCGTGGAGCGAAATAATATCCGGATTGTATGTTTTCAGATGTGAAATTTCCGTGAATGTCAAAAGCCAGTAACGGTCATGCGTTCTGAATGCACATACTCAGACGTTCTACGCGTTGAGAATCTCAATAAACTTCTCCGGAACCAGGCTGGCGCCGCCTACAAGCCCGCCGTCAATATCCGGCTCAGCGAGCAGGTTTGCCGCATTCTCCGGCTTCATGCTTCCGCCGTACTGAATGATCAGGCGCTCAGCGGCATCCTCGCTGTACAGTTTTGCGAAGGTTCTACGGATAAATCCGCACATCTCTTCTGCCTGTTCCGGTCCTGCGGTTTTTCCCGTTCCGATTGCCCAGATCGGTTCATACGCAATAACCGTCTTTTCCGCGAGTTCTTCCGAGATTCCGCTGAATCCTCCGCGGATTTCCGTTTCGACAATCTCCTCTGCTTTTCCGGATTCTCTTTCTTCCAGATTTTCTCCGACACAGAGAATCGGAATGATATCACTCTCCTGAAGAATCTTCTTCAGCTTCTTGTTGCAGGTTTCATCCGTTTCATGGAAATACTGCCGGCGCTCAGAATGTCCAATGACACAGTAATCTACGCCGATTTCCTTCAGCATCGGAAGGGATACTTCTCCTGTGAATGCACCTTCATCTTCAAAGTGAACATTCTGTGCGCCAACTCCGATATCCGTTCCCTGAAATGCCTCTTTAACCGTCTGCAGATCCGTAAACGGCACACAAAATGCCGTTTTCACATCCGTGTTTCTGTCCAGTCCGCGAAAATCCTCCGCAAAAGCCTTTGCTTCTGCCATCGTCTTAAACATTTTCCAGTTTCCTGCAATAAACCTTGTTCTGCTCATACTGCTGCCCTCCATGCATGCTGTTTTCCCGCGCTCTCATGCACACTTCCATCGGCCGCGGGTAAATTCAGTTTTTTCTGCAAATACTTATTGTGAAATAGAGGCTGTTGTCTTGCACAACAGCCTCATTATTTTTATCTCTTGTTATTTATCTTCGATGACTTCAATTCCCGGCAGTTTCTTTCCTTCCAGGAATTCCAGAGAGGCGCCGCCTCCCGTGGAAATATGCGTCATCTTATCGGCAAGACCGGCTTTACGGATCGCCGCCGCAGAGTCGCCTCCGCCGATAATGGTCGTACCCGGACATTCCGCCATCGCCTCAGCAATGCCGTTTGTGCCCTTGGCAAAAGTATCCATCTCGAATACACCCATCGGTCCGTTCCAGACAACCGTTGCTGCAGAGCGGATCTTATCGCCGTACAATTTTACCGTCTCCGGACCTACATCCAGGCCTTCCATATCTGCCGGGATTTCATTGCACGGGACCGTCTTGGTATTCGCGTCATTGTCAAATTTGTCCGCGCATACAATGTCAACTGGAAGAAGCATCTCAACGCCGGCTTCTTTCGCTTCCTTAAGCAGTGACGCAGCCAGTTCAATACTTTCCTCATCCAGGATTGACTTTCCGATCTCATATCCCTCAGACTTAAAGAACGTATACGCCATTCCGCCGCCGATCAGAAGCGTGTCCACCTTTCCGATCAGATTCTTAATGACTGGAATCTTGTCCTTAACCTTGGCGCCGCCCAAAATCGCAACAAACGGACGCTTCGGAGATTCCACTGCGTCACCCAGGAACTTAACTTCCTTCTCGATCAGGTAACCGGACACAGCCGGGAGATACTCGGCAATGCCTGCTGTGGACGCATGCGCGCGGTGTGCAGTTCCAAACGCCTCCTGAACAAAAATCTCAGCAAGCGAAGCAAGTTCTTTTGCGAATTCCGGATCATTTTCCGTTTCTTCCTTCCGGAAACGGACATTCTCCAGCAGCATGACCTGCCCCGGCTGAAGCGCCTCTGCCGCGCTCCGGACAGCATCATCCACAACTGCCGGGCTGCTGACAAAAACGACCTCTGCGCCAAGCAGTTCAGAAAGTCTGTCCGCAACCGGCTTCATGGTGAATTCCATCTTCGGCTCACCCTTAGGACGGCCCATATGCGACATCAGAATCACACGCGCGTCATGCTCTTTCAGATACTGAATTGTCGGAAGAGCTGCACGGATACGGGAATCATCCGTAATCGCGCCGTCCTGCATCGGGACGTTGAAATCACATCTGACGATGACTCTTTTATTTTTTACTTCGATATCTTCAATTGTCTTTTTCATTTTTCCTGCCTCCGCATGTTTCTGCCATAACGTTCAGCGAACAGTTCCGGATAAATGGATCCGCCGCTTATTATTTATGGTCTACAGAATACATGTATTTAGCAAGCTCCAGAGCTTTGCTGGAATAGCCAAACTCATTGTCATAGTAAGCGATCAGCTTGAAGAAACGGTCATTCAGCTGGATGCCCTCGTTTGCGTCAAAAATAGATGTGCAAGGGTCTCCCAGGAAATCTCCGGAAACGACCTGATCATCCGTATATTCAATAACGCCCTTCAGCTCGCCTTCAGAAGCCTTGTGAACCGCTTCGCAGATCTCCTCGTAAGAAGTTGCTTTCTTTGTCATGACGTTCAAGTCAACAACAGAAACGTCGATTGTCGGAACACGGTATGCAATTCCGTTCATCTTTCCCTGCAGCTCAGGAATAACCTTGCTGACAGCCTTTGCCGCTCCGGTTGTCGTCGGAATAATGTTTCCAAAAATGCTGCGGCCTCTTCTCCAGTCCTTCTCAGACTTCGCATCGACAACCTTCTGCTTTGCTGTTGCAGCATGGATTGTGGACATCATTCCGTACTCAATTCCAAAGTTGTCGTTGATGACTTTGCACAGAGGCGCCAGGCAGTTCGTGGTGCAGGATGCGTTGGAAACAACGTCCATATCCGTTGTATAATTCTGGTTGTTTACGCCGAATACAAAAGTCGGTGTCTCTGCGTCCTTTGCCGGAGCAGAAATGATGACTTTCTTTGCGCCGCCCTGCAGGTGTCCCTTGGCTTTTTCTGTTGTTGTATATGCGCCTGTGCACTCGATGATGTATTCTGCACCGCACTCACTCCAAGGAATGGCAGTAATGTCATTCTCTCCGTAAACTGGAACTTTCTTTCCGTCAATTACCAGTCCGTTTTCATACTTATCCAGCGGCTTTGGGAATCTGCCGAATGTCGAATCGTAACGAAGCATGTACAGCATGTAATCCAGATCTGCATTTCTCTTGTTAATTCCCGCGATCTCGATTTCCGGCATGTCCATAGCCGCACGAAGAACGACTCTGGCAATTCTGCCGAATCCGCTGATACCAATTTTAATAGCCATTATTGCCTCCTATAGTGTTATAAAATCAAAACGCTGCGCACCCACAAAAAAGGGCACAATTCAAGTACAGTATATCATTACCTGAATATTATTTCAATCCTGGAAAACCAAGCTGTCTGAGTCCTTCAAACAGTACAATATTTGCGGAGTTCGCAAGATTGAACGACCGCAGACGCGTGCTCCTGCTCATCGGAATACGAATTGATTCATCCGGATGCTCCGCCAGAAAATCTCTCGGAAGCCCTTTCGTCTCTCTTCCAAACAGAAGCATATCTTCATCTTTATATTCCACATCTGTGTAATACTGTTTCCCCTGCGTGCTGACCAGCCACATACGCCGCCCGCTGTACTGCTCCAGAAAAGCCTGCAGGCTCTCATGCACTTCCAGTTTGACATACGGCCAGTAATCCAGACCCGCCCTGCGGACAGACCTGTCATCAATCTGAAATCCCAGCGGCTTCACCAGATGCAGAAACGTATCCGTCGCCGCGCACGTCCGCGCGATATTTCCTGTATTTGGCGGAATTTCCGGTTCCACCAGCACAACATGCAGCGCCATGTTTCAACCTCCTCATATTCACACATTACCTTCCCGGGCCGCTGCCCTGCGGCTTTCCGGATATTTTCAATGTCTACTGCGTTTATTATAGCACGGATCCGCGTCTTCCGCTTTTCTCCCTTCCGCTCCTTCCTTCGTTTCCGGCAAAAGATAATGCACAAGAGAACGCGAATTTTTTTGTTAAAATTACACAAAAGCAATAGACAAATCCACCCGTTTATCATAGAATTATTCTTGTATGTTCACACAGCAAAATATTGTACGCATCCACGAACAAAATTCCTGGATGCGCGCAGGTGAGATACATGAAGAAGTACGTAAAATAAGCCAATGGAAAAAACATGTTTGCAACAGGAAAATCAGGAGGACAATATCAGATGAAAACATATAGAATCGCAATCCTGGGCTTCGGCACTGTCGGAAGCGGCACTTATGAAATCCTAAAAAAGAATCACTCCGTCATCCGAAAGCGGATCGGCGCCGATTATGAGGTCAGCCATATCCTGGTCCGCCACCCGGAGACAGCAGCTGAAAACGGCGCTGATCCAGCCATTCTTACCACGAATCCGGATGACGTTTTCCAGGATCCGGACCTCGATATCGTCGTCGAATGCATCGGAGGCCAGGAGCCTGCAAAAACATATATTTTAAACGCTATGAACAGCGGAAAACATGTAGTAACTCCGAACAAGGCTGTCATTGCCGAGAATTTCAAAGAGCTCTCGGAGTGTGCTGAGAAAAACCATGTGGATTTCCGCTACGAAGCCAGCGTCGGCGGCGGCATCCCTATTCTGACCAGTATCACCGAAGCACTTGCTGCCAACACCTTTACACAAGTCAACGGAATCGTAAACGGAACCACCAACTATATTCTGACCCAGATGTCCGACAACGACCTGGATTACGCAACCGCGCTGAAAATGGCTCAGGAAAACGGTTTCGCAGAAGCAAACCCGACCGCCGACGTAGAGGGAATCGACTGCGCCAACAAGCTGTCGATCCTGATGTCCCTGTGTTTCGGCCAGTACATCCGTCCGGATGATATCCCGAGAACAGGCATTTCCGCCATTACCACCGAGGATATCAACGCCGCAAAAAAAGACAAAACACTGATTAAACTGATTTCACACGCCGAGCTGAAAGAAGACGGAACCATCGACTGCTGGATCCGCCCGACCAGAATCCAGCAGAACCATCCTCTCGCGTACGTCAATAACGAGTTCAACGCCGTCACCCTGACCGGAGACATGGTCGGAGAAACCATGTTTGTCGGAAAAGGCGCCGGCGCCCTCCCGACAGGAAGCGCCGTCACAGGAGACCTGATTGCCATCATGCGCGACCATCTGTAATACTGCAGGGTTAAAAATGCTCCAAGGCCTGCAAGACTGTCCTCGCCGATAATGACCTGCAGACCGCAAAGTCATACACAGACACACTGCAGTGCAGATTCATCCACCAGAACGATCCCGCGCGAAGGCGCCGGCAAAAAAATATGCCGCGCCTTCGCGTTTTCTATGGTAAAATACTTACGCTGAATACAAAATCAAAAACGGAGGTTACATCAATATGAGTTTATTTCAAGAATGGAACGATCTTCTGAAGAATCAGACCAATGAAAGCTTCCCTGAATTCTGGGAAAAATACGCCGCTGCCGAAAAAGCCATCTACAGCTATGTCCTGGTTCACCACAATGAACCGTTTACAGGTAAAGTATCCGATTTAGCTGAAAAATTCAATACAACCGACGTCATCTTCACCGGATTTCTCGACGGCGTTCAGGACAGCCTGACCGATCCGAAAGCTCTGGATCTGGACAGTGTTACAGACGACACCGAAATCAGCCTCAGCATCGACTTCAAAAAACTGTACTTCAACATGCATAAAGCTGAAGCCGATCACCTGTTCTCCCTTCCGGAATGGGACTCCGTCCTCTCCGAAGATGAGCGCGGCGAGATCACAAAATCCTACAAGCAGTCCAAGATCTACCACGCTCCAAAAAAACCTGGCCGCAACGACCCTTGTCCGTGCGGAAGCGGCAAGAAATATAAGAACTGCTGCGGAAAAAACGCATAGTATTCCATCCCGGCACTGATTTCCGGGATTAGCCTGCGCCTGTCCACTCCAATCACCCGTTTCCCCGGGTTCCAGTTGGACAGGCGCCTTTTTATCTCCCTCCGGGCACCGGGGCCCAGCCCGGGATGCGCCTGTCCATGTTATTACATGTTATGCTCGCACAGATCGCGGATGCAACAGGTTTCGCATTTGGGATTTCTTGCGGTGCAGCAGTTGCGGCCGTGGAAAATCAGGACGTGATGGGTGCGAACCCAGCGGTCTTCCGGGATATTGGCCATCAGGGCTTTTTCGGTATGCAGAACGTCGTCTTCGTGAACCAGGCCGATTCGGTTGCTGACACGCTGTACATGGGTATCAACGGCGATGTGAGGCTGACCGAATCCGTCGGCGAGGACGACGTTGGCGGTTTTTCTGCCGACTCCCGGGAGTTTTACCAGCTCACTCATCTGATCCGGCACTTCGCCGTCGTAATCAACAACCAGTTTCTGGGCCATCGCAACCAGGTTCTTGGATTTGTTTCTGTAAAGCCCGATGCTGCGGATGTAGCCGGCGATGGTGTCCGGATCGGCCTGCGCCAGGGCGAACGCGTCGGGATAATCTCTGAACAGATCCGGTGTAATCATGTTGACTCTTTTATCCGTAGTCTGTGCGGAAAGCATGGTTGCGGTCAGAAGCTGGAACACATTCTCATGATGCAGGGCGCATTTTGCCTGCGGATACTCTTGTTCCAGCGTATCTAATATTTCTGTAATCGTTTTCTGTTCCATGATTTCCTCCTGTTCGCCGTTCTGTATTATTTCCTGTTTTCAGAAAGTTCCTCTGCTTTCTAAAAACAGTTTCCCGCAAGTTCTGCCTGCTGCCGCTTATATCTGATGCTGCATGCGCGCAGTGTACTCCACTGTTCTTCTCTATTCTTCCGTTTCCTGTGACAGCAGTTTGATTCTCTCCAGTACGCGTTCATACATAGCCTGAAGCACTGCGCGCTTCATGTCCAGATAACTTGTCCCGTCATTTCCCAGATAGACTTTTGCAGCTTGAATGATACTCTGAAAATTTTCAGTCGCGTAATTGATTTTGCAAACGCCCATGGCGGACGCACGCAGACTGTCGGAATCAGAAATTCCTGATCCGCCCTGCAGAACCAGCGGAAGACCTGTGTTCTTACGGATGGCCTCGAGCCTCGTGAAATCAAGACCTTCTTCGCCTATAATCCGGCGCGGCTGATTGCCGACGGAAACAACAAGGCCGTCGATTCCGGTCTGCTCGCAGAAGGTCTTCACAATCTGCGGATCTGTCAACTCATAAGGTGCGTTCGCATCGGAACGGTCTTCTGCTTCACGTCCATGCAGAACAGCTTCGCAGCTGACACCGTACGGTTCCGCCATTTCTACGACCTTACGCGTATATTCAATATTTTCTTCCAGGCATCTTCGGGATCCGTCATACATGACTGATGTAAATCCAAGGTCCATTGCCTGCTGGAACAGTTCTTCATAGTGCCCCATGTCCAGGTTGACGCAAACCATAGTAGACGCATTCTCTGCTGCAGTGACCATGGCCGGACCGATCAGTTCCAGCGGTGCGTAGGACAGAAATTTTTCAGTGATCTGAATCACGACCGGATATTCAAGATGTTCGGATGCCCGCACTGCCGCGCGGATCATATCCAGGCTGGCCACATGGAACGCAGGTATGCATCGGTGCTCTTCCTGCGCTTCGTTCAGTAATTTTCTCAGTGTTGCGATAGGCATAACTATCCCTGCTTTCTTTTACCTTTCCTTCTTCCGGCCGGGCGCATGTCCGGCGGATATGTTTTTGATTTTGTTCTTGGTTTTGTTCTTTTCTGTTGTTTTATTCATTTTATTCTAATGGATTCCAATTGATTTCTCAAGTAGAAAGCAGGTCTGCCGCATTCTGCCGCATTCTTGCGGATACCGGGCTGTTCTTGACATGATTTTCAGCGTTCAGTATAATTGACTGTAATTGTATACAATATTTAAAGGAGTTATTATGTCAGTACAACAATACCTTGAAGGTAAACAAGATACCAACCAGCCTTTGTCGAACGATCTGTATTCTAAACTTCAGGAGGATATCCTGACGGGACGTCTGAAAATCGGCAGCAAACTGACGGAGCAGCATGTATGCACCAAGTACCAGGCAAGCCGCACACCTGTTCGCGAGGCCATCCGCCAGCTTGAAGCGGACGGCCTGGTCAGGCTTATCCCGAACCGCGGTGCATTTATCATCGGCCTGAGCCCGCGTGATATCTCGGATATTCTGATCATGCGCGAGTCGATGGAGGTACAGGCGGCAAGCTGGGCAGCGGAGCGCATCACCGATAAGGAGATCGACCAGCTTACAGAGATCTATGAGTATATGGAATTTTATACACATAAGGGGGATATTGAAAAAATGCGCAGCATTAATGCGGCTTTTCATCAGATCATCTATCAGTCCTCGCACAACCGGATTCTGCAGCGTCAGCTGCATATGTTCCAGACGTATCTGAAGTTTGCCGCTCCGGATCAGTACACTCTGGAAAGTCTGCAGGAGATTCTGTCCGAGCATCAGTCCATCTACAGCGCCATTCTGACACATGATCCTGCCGCAAGCGCTCTTTCCATGCAGCAGCACCTTCTCCGCGGAAGTGAGCGGAACCGCCGCACTGCGGCAGCGGAAACAGGATCGTATACTTCAGAAAGCGGGGACCTCCGATGAGCCGGAAGAATGCTTCGCCGAATCCTTCCGGACCGCGCAGATCCTCCCGGAACACGCTGCTGAATATCATTATTCTGATTCTGCTCGCTGTTATGATTGTGAGCGGGGTTCAGCTCGGCCGCGCCTGGTACCGCTATCATACCGGCACACAGGCCTATAAGCAGATTCAGAAAACGGCCGGGACGGACACGGACACCCGGTCCGGCGGGTCTTCTGCGCACTCCTCAGGCGATTCACATGACCCAGACTGGGCGGCACTTCAGAAGAAATATAAAAATATACGGGCATGGCTGAAACAGGACGAAACGGTTATAAATTACCCGGTCGCGCAGGCAAAGGATAACCAGTACTATCTCTACCGCCTGCTGAATGGAAAATGGAACGTCAAGGGGACCCTCTTCATTGATTACCGGAACCGGCATCCGTTTCACGATTTTCTCACAGTGATCTACGGGCACAGGATGAAAGACCGCAGCATGTTCTGGCATATTGCCGATTACCGGAACACCTCGTATTATTCGAAACATCCGGAAATGACCCTGTACACGCCGGATGAAAACTACACCCTGAAGATTTTTGCGGCGGCGACAATTCCGGCGGACAGTCCAAAGTATAAATTCGATTTCTCTTCGCGCCAGGATAAGCAGGATTATCTGGACTGGATTCAGAAAAAAACGGTGCTGCACACAGACGTGACTGTATCTGCATCTGATCGGATTGTCATGCTCAGCACCTGCACGTATGAATACAAAAACGCCCGCGCCGTGGTATTTGCCAAATTGGTAAAAAAACAATAACCATATTCAGAGCATCAGAGCAATAGAAGGAATCCTATTCTGCGTGAAGAATCCGTTCATGACGGTTCATTCTGAAATTCCAGAAAAAAATCATGATGAAAAATGGGACTGCCGCATGCGGCAGTCCCATTTCTCAGCTTTTTTAATCATCGGGCAAAAGGCCCTTCAACCACTATTATATCCAAATCTCTTCGAAATACAAATTATTTTTGACTTCTTTACAAGATTTTTTCATACCAATGTATACAGGTCAGAAGATTTATTCTTCATTCACTGGATCCTGTACATTGAAGGTAAGTTCACCGTTCTGCTCGTCGATTGTGATACGGCTTCCGTCTATTACATCGCCCTGAATAATCAGTTTTGCAAGCTCGTTCTCTACATGCTTCTGCAGGTATCTTCTGACCGGACGCGCTCCGTAATTCGGATCGTAGGATTCATGCGCAATGAACCTGCGCGCGTTTCCGGTAAGCTCCAGATGAATCTCTCTCTCGGCGAGATGACTTTCCAGATCTTTCAGGTTCAGGTCGATAATTCCGCCGATCTGCTTCTCTGTCAATGGGCTGAACACGACGATGTCGTCGATTCGGTTCAAGAATTCCGGCTTGAAATACTGATGCAGCATCCCTGTTACACGGTCCTTGACCTCCGGACTGATGGTTCCGTCCTGGTTAACATTATTGATCAGTTCCTGGCTTCCGACATTGGAGGTCATAATGATCACTGTATTCTTGAAGTCTACGGTTCTTCCCTGGTTGTCGGTCAGGCGTCCGTCATCCAGCAGCTGCAGCAGCAGATTGAATACATCCGGATGTGCCTTCTCGATTTCATCGAACAGAACAACGCTGTACGGGTGTCTTCTGACCGCTTCTGTCAGCTGACCGCCCTCATCATATCCGACATACCCCGGAGGCGCTCCGATCAGTCTGGAAACGGAATACTTTTCCATGTACTCAGACATATCGATGCGGATCATGTTCTTTTCATCGTCAAACAGAGCTTCCGTCAGCGCCTTGGCCAGTTCGGTTTTGCCGACTCCGGTAGGGCCCATGAAGATAAAGGATCCGATCGGACGGTTGGAGTTCTTCAGTCCGGCTCTCGCGCGCAGGATAGCCTCGGATACAGCTTCGATACCTTCATCCTGGCCGATGACTCTGCGATGCAGAATCTCCGGAAGATGCAGAAGCTTGTTCCTCTCTGTCTCAACCAGTTTGGATACCGGAATTCCGGTGCGGTCCGCGACAATCTCCGCAATCTCATTTTCTCCGACTTCCATCTTCAGAAGCTGGCTGTCCTTGCTGTTTGCAACCTTATCCTGCAGGTCTTTCAACTGTGCCTTCAGCTGCGGAATCGTGCCGTTCACCAGTTTTCCGACCTGATCCCAGTCGCTTCTTCTCTGCGCCTCTTCACTCTGGTGCTGTGCCGCATCCAGCTGTTCTTTCACACTCTTGATGGAGTCTGCAACTGAACGTTCACCGCTCCACTGCGCAGTAATGGCGTTCTTCTTATCTTCCAGATCCGCAAGTTCCTGATTCAGTTTCTCCAGGCGGCTCTTGGCGCTTCTGGTGTCTTCCTTCTTCAGGGAACTCTTGGCGATGTTCAGTTCTGCGATACGGCCCTTGATCTCCTCCAGCTCTCTCGGCTCACTGTCAATTTCTGTACGGATCCTTGCCGCCGCCTCATCCATCAGATCGATGGCCTTATCCGGCAGATAGCGGTCCGTAATATAGCGGTCTGAAAGCTTGGCGCAAGCAATCAGCGCGTCATCTGTGATCCGGACACCTTTATGATAAATCTCAAAACTGTCTTTCAGCCCACGCAGAATCGCGATGGTGTCTTCGACCGTCGGCTCGCCGATCATGACCTTCTGAAAACGGCGTTCCAGGGCCTTATCCTTTTCCATGTATTTCCTGTACTCATCCAGCGTTGTTGCGCCGATGCAGTGCAGCTCGCCTCTTGCCAGCTTAGGCTTCAGCATATTTCCGGCATCCATAGAGCCTTCTGTCTTTCCTGCACCGACAATCGTATGAATCTCGTCGATGAACAGAATGATCCGTCCCTCCGACTTTTCGATTTCCTTCAGCACGGCTTTCAGACGCTCTTCAAACTCGCCTCTGTACTTGGCTCCGGCGATCAGTGAACCCATATCCAGCTCAAAAATCGTCTTGTCCTTCAATGTATCCGGAACGTTTCCTTCATAGATTCTCTGCGCCAGCCCTTCAACAACCGCTGTCTTGCCGACACCAGGCTCGCCGATCAGCACCGGGTTGTTTTTGGTTCTTCTTGAAAGGATCTGCACCATCTCACGGATTTCCTTATCACGTCCGATGACTGGATCCAGCTTGTTTTCCTTTGCCAGATCTACAAGATCGCGCCCGTACTTCTGCAGCGCATCATAGCTGTCCTCCGGCGTATTGCTCGTAATTCTCTGGTTTCCGCGGACCTTCATCAGCTCCTTGAGGAAGGCATCCTTTGTCACGCCATGGGAGCGCAGAACCTGCGCGGACGGCGTTCCTGTCTCCTCCAGAAGGATCAGGTAAACATGCTCCGTACTTACATACTCATCCTTAAACTTCTTAAACGCAAGATTCTCTGCCTTCGTAAAGAGCTGATCGCTCCGGCGCCCCAGATACACGTTATCCGCGTTTCCGGACACCTTCGGCATCTTATTCAGCTCCGCGCCGAGATCTGCCTGCAAAGAAGCTGTGTCCACATTCATGTTCTTCAGAATACGGGCCACAGTTCCCTGTTCATCCTGCAGCAGCGCCAGGTGGACATGTTCCGGCATCAGTTCCTGCTGACCATATTCCAGCGCCAGCTCTCTGGCCGATTCCACAGCCTCCTGCAATTTCTGTGTATACCTCTCAACCTTCATTATCCTTCACCTCTTTATCTCCTTTAGCGCGGGGCAGGCCGGTTCTTTCGGTTTCCTGTCTGCCCTCTGACTTCATTATACCCGCCTTATCACAGATGTAAAGACTTTTTTAGCACTCATTTAGCCAGAGTGCTAATATTTTTGCGACAAAAGGAAAAGCCGTCAAGGGATAACCCTGCTGACGGCAATTCCGCATTAGATTGATTCAGTTGAATTATAGTAGATCCCGCATTCGCGGTAACCTCTCCCTCTCACACCGGCTGCCCCAAAGCCGGATTTTCACTGAATGGATATGGAAATCCCTTTCGGGAAACGGGGCCTCTACTGATACTTGTAGAATCCTTCTCCTGCGCTCATTCCGGTCTTTCCCTGCTGAATGTAGGATTCCAGCAGTCTGGCGATCCGGTTGCTCATGGTGCCCGGCTCGGATGCGTCCGGCGCGTTGCTTACAATGTTATATGCAGTCTGCAGTCCCACCACATCGAGAATGCGGAACGGGCCGATCGGCGCTCCTGTTCCGAGCTGCCAGGTCTTATCGATTGTCTCCGGATCTGCAACGCCTTTTACAAGCAGTTCCTCAGCAGCATTCAGGAACGGAACGAGCAGGCTGTTCAGAATATAGCCCGGCTGCTCCTTATGAAGCTGAAGCGGAACCATTCCGATCTTGCCCGCGAACTCGACCACTTTCTGATAGACTTCCGGATCCGTTCCCGGATGGCCCATGACTTCAGCGGTATTGTTCTTCCAGATCTCATTGGCAAAATGAAGGGCAAGGAAACGATCCGGGCGTCCGGTCACTTCTGCGAACATACTTGGAAGCAATGTGGAAGAATTGGTGCAGAGAATTGTTTTCTCCGGAAGAAGAGGAGCAAGTTTCTCATAAAACTCTGTCTTCTGCTGCGGATTCTCCGCCATCGCCTCGATAACCAGATCAGCTCCGCGCACTGCTTTCTGAAGATTCGTCTCCAGGCGGATATCTGCATAAGCGGCCTCTGCCTGCTGCTTCAGCGCGTCGATGCTTTCCGGCGTTGCCTGGCTGAAATCATCAATCAGGCCACGCGCATACAGCTTGGAACCGAGCGGTTCATTGAGAAGAGCCTTCTGTGCATCGAGTGTATCCAGATAAACGTGATGCAGATGTTCCAGCTTTGGACGTGCGCGTTCTACAGAACCTTCGCTTCTCAGCCAGATCGTCACATCAAATCCCTTAAATGCACTCTGATACGCAATCTGACTACCTAATACACCGCCGCCGGCTACCACAATTTTCTTCATTCTCATTACATCCATCTCCCCTCTATCTGATGTACCCCGGACAATCCGCTTTCATTTGCGCAAACTGTCCTGAGATGTCTTCGGATTATTCTTCTGTACGCTCACCGGAGTCTTACCGGTGATAATTGTATTCGTTCATGAACATTTTTCTTATCTCTATTATACCGCATTGCACGGATTTTAAAACAATTGATATTTTATTAACGCAATTTTTTTATTATTTGTTCAAACGCTGAAATCTAGCCATTTAAAGGCATTGACGATATTTTAACAAATAAAAAATACGCATTAAATACAATAATGCGTATTTTTTCGCCCATCCGTTATGTTTTTCACAATTAGTGCTGAAGAACAGAATGCATTCCGGAGCGGCGGTCAGTTCAGTAAATGTTTCAATCCTTGCTATTACAAATCTCCTGAAACTGATGATGCGGCGATGAATGTCCGTTGTGCAATCTCCCGTTTTTACCGTTCCCTTCTCGCTTCTTTTCGGCCCCTTTCACGGAGCACTTTGCCGAACCAGTGCCCCAGAATTCCCGCAAGCATCTGCTGAAAGAGCGTGCCGACCAGAACCGGAAAGATCGCGCCGCCCGGAAAATACTGCGCTGCAAGCACGGCCCCTACGGAAATGTTCCGGATGCCGCCGCTGAAGATCATCGTCGTCGCATTCTTTACTTTCTCATGCATCAGGATAGTAATGCCGAACATGACAAAATACGCGAAAACAATAATAAAGAGCATGAACAGCAGAACCAGAATGTAGAGCGGCTTAAGATGCAGCAGATACGGAGCGACCTTGGTGCTGTTCAGCGTCATGACACAGATCATGGCGATTCTTGCAAACGGGGTCAGCTTGGGACGCAGCGTCTCCTTTGCCTTTCCGTGCGTAACCTGGTTCAGTGTCAGCGCCAGAAGTGACGGAATCACGATCATGAAAATCATGCTCCGCATCATCGGCCACGCCGGAATCCTGACAACAGTGCCAAGAAGCATAGAGAGCACCACCGGAAGCAGGAACGGTGAAATCAGAGTATCCAGCACCATGATGCTGAGCGAAAGTGCCATATTGCCTCCGTACAGCTCCGCCCAGGTCATGCCCATCATGCCGGCCGGCACGATCTGTTCAATGACGATGCCCGTCACCAGATGCATATCATTATGGAAGAAGATCATTCCGAGCAGATACCCCAGAACCGGCATCAGCAGATGCAGAAAACCCAGAACGACAAAAACCGGAAGCGGATGACGGCTGACATCTTTCAGCGCTTGGAAATTGGATCCCAGACTGCCCTGAAACGCCATAATCGTGAAGAAATAGGCCGCGAGCCACTGATAAGAAGAAAACCAGCGGGACGTCAATACACCCAGAAGCACACAAGTCGGCGCGACAAAGGTGATGTGCTTTTCTATAAAACAATTAAATGAATACAAGTATTTCATGTTTTCCTCTCTGCTTTCTTATTTCTCGTCAATGTATCCATAATAACACGCAGGTTCTCAACTTTCACCCGAAAAGTTGCCGGGAACCCTGCACACGACCCGCTGCAGAATAGGCTGTCCGCTGATAAATCCCCACGGTCAGGGAAAAAGACACAAAAAAATCATATACAACTTCGGATTTCATGGTATAGTAGAAATTCGGTATGACCAATTTCACGCATCTACGCCAGCAGACGAGTTTTATGTCCGATTGCGGTAAAATGCTGTGAAACTGCATCCGTTATTCCTGTATCGAATTGAATCAATCACAGAATAAGGAAACCATATGTCTAAAAAAAACTCAGCTGTCGGCGGCGCTGCAATCCTTGCCGCCGCGGGAATCATCGTTAAACTTCTCGGATTTGTATTCCGCATCCCGCTGACGCGCTGGATCGGCGCCTCCGGAATGGCAGATTATACACCGGCATACGACGTGTACAGTCTGCTTCTGATCGTTGCAACTTCCGGAATTCCAGTCGCGATTTCCAAGCTCGTATCGGAACGCTGCGCTGTCGGAGAATATAAGGAAGCGGGACGTGTCTTCCGGATCGCCCGTCTTCTGATGTGGGGCATCGGAATCACCGGATTTCTGATCTTGTGGTTCTTTGCCGGGCCGATTTCCAGAGCGATCGGAATCGAAACATCGGCGCTTTCTATGAGAGCGACCGCACCGGCGCTGCTGTTTGTCCCGATCATGTCTTCCTACCGCGGATTTTTCCAGGGCCTGCAGATCATGCAGCCGACTGCGCTGTCACAGATTGCTGAACAGATCGCCAGAGTCATCGTCGGACTCGGAGCAGCCTATCTGCTGTTTAAGGGAATCATTTTCCCTAACCAGTTCAACGGCGGATTCAGCGGAATTGAAGCGCTGCGTTCCAAGGGCGCTGCCGGAGCCTGCCTCGGAGCTTCTGCCGGTGCGCTTGCAGGATTTCTCGTCATGATCTGGATCCGGTTCATGTACCGCCATATTCTGAACCGTAAAGTGGCAAAGGATCACAGCACCGTCCATGAATCCGGCAAGAAACTGCTGAAGAGAATCATCTGGATTGCGTTCCCGATCACACTTGCCGCATGCATCATGCCGATCGTCAATCTGATCGATGTGGCCATCGTGCAGAACAGGCTGACGGGAATGGGATACACCTACGAGGCCGCAAAAAGTCTTTATGGTCAGCTTACTGCCATGGCAGCGCCGATTATCAGTTTCCCTCTGGTTCTGATCCAGGCGCTGACCGCAACGATCGTCCCGATGGTGTCCCGCGCATGGAAACTGAAAGACCACGATCTTCTCGAGCGCGACTGCATCTTCGGATTCCGCGCTTCCCAGCTGATTTCCCTGCCATGCATCGTCGGCATGATTGTCATCGCACAGCCGATTCTAATCCTGTTCTACGGCGATCAGGCGCGCCGCGCACCGGCAGCGTCATCCTGCCTGCAGATTTATGCGCTCAGTTTCTTTTTCCTCTCTCTGGTCAGCATCGCAACTGCCATGCTCCAGGGTCTTGGAAAACAGCAGATTCCAGTAATCAACCTGTTTATCGGCATCGGACTGAAAATCATCATCACCTGGACCCTGACCGGTGTCGGAGCCATTAATGTCCGCGGCGCAGCCATCGGAACCACCTGCTCCTATGCACTTGCCTCCGTCCTGGATATCATCGCGCTGAAACGCATCACCGGCGTCAGACTGGAGCTGGTCAGAAGCCTCGGAAAACCGCTGGCCGCATCTGCCGTCATGGGAGCCGCCGTCATCCTGACGGACATACTGATGAACAAACTCACCTCCAGCCTTTACCTGAACACACTGGCAGACATTCTCGTCGGCATGGTTGTTTACGGATTTATGGCGCTTGCCGTTCACGCCCTGAATGAAGAAGAGATTGCGCATCTTCCGCATGGAAACCGCATTCAGCAGATCGTAAACAAAATCACAAGGAAATAGAGCTCAGCTGAGCCAGAGGGCGAGCATCCCGCCTGCCCTCTAACAGCCAAACCGCCGCACAGCAACTTTGCGTCAATGCTGTGCGGCGGTTTTTTCCCTAATATAAGTTGTCTTTCAGAATACCCCTGTTTCTGATGGACGGATTCTACGCTTCTAAGTGGTCAGTCGCGGTCTTCTGCGCACGGTTCAATTTCTACCCCTGAAATCCCCTGTGAACGGTGCGCATGCTTCGCGGCTGATGCTTGCATTATCGGTTACACGTTTAATTCCTTGCTGCGTACCAGGTTGTCCGGCGTTTGCGCTTTGTCGATGCCCGGAAACATCGTTCTCCGGCAGCTGATTAACGCTCGCTGAACAACAGCTCGGAATACGTCGGGAACGGCCATGCCTTCTTATCGGTGAGCACCTCAAGCTTGTCAGCACGGTCGCGTACTTCTGCCATTGCCGGAAGAACGGAGTCATGGAAGAACAGCATTGCTTCTTTCTCGCCTTCCGGAGCCTTGTCCAGAATGTCCTCCAGAGCAATGGTCTTTTCTGCGAGTTCATCGGTCAGTGCGCCGAGCTTCTTCACGAGATCAGACTCATATGCGGCAGAAGCGCCGGCATCCTTCTTCAGCGCAGCTCTCTTTGCGACTCTTCCTGCATATGCGGAAACAGCCGGCAGGATCTGCTTCTTAGACATGTCTACCATAGTTCTGCCCTCGATATTCAGGACAGCAGCGTAGTTCTCCATGTGTACACGGCCTCTGGCGTCCATCTCTTCCTTGGTGTAGATGCCGTGGCGGATCAGCAGGTCTTCATTTTTTTCGGAGACATAAGCCGGAAGAGCCTCTGCGGAGGAGGTCAGGTTAGCGAGACCTCTCTTCTCGGCCTCTTCAATCCACTCGTCTGTGTATCCGTTTCCGTTGAAGATGATTCTCTTATGCTCTGTAAATACACGCTTGATCAGCTCAGACAGTGCCTTCTGGAAGTCACCTGCCTTCTCCAGCTCATCCGCGAACTGATCCAGCTCATCTGCCATCATGGTGTTCAGAACGATGTTCGGTCCGGAAATAGACTGAGAAGATCCGAGCATACGGAATTCAAACTTGTTTCCGGTAAAGGCCATTGGAGACGTACGGTTTCTGTCGGTGTTGTCCTGGCGGATTTCCGGAAGAACATCAACGCCGATTTCCAGAGTCTTCTTCTTGCTGTCGTGATAGGTCTTGTCGTCATTAATCAGCGCGTCAACAACTGCTGTCAGATCGTCGCCGAGGAAGATGGACATAACTGCCGGAGGTGCTTCCTGAGCGCCCAGACGGTGATCGTTTCCGGCAGACGCTACTGTAGCTCTGAGGAAGTCCTGATACTCGTCTACGCCCTTGACAAAGGCTGCAAGGAACAAGAGGAAACGCGCATTCTTGCTCGGCGTCTTGCCCGGCTTGAACAGGTTCTCGCCCTGATCTGTGGACAGGGACCAGTTATCATGTTTTCCTGATCCGTTGACATATTCAAACGGTTTCTCGTGGATCAGGCAGACAAATCCGTGACGGTCTGCAACTTTTTTCATCAGTTCCATTGCAAGCTGGTTGTGGTCACAGGCGGTGTTGGCGTCGCTGTAAATCGGAGCCATCTCATGCTGAGAAGGCGCAACCTCATTATGCTTGGTCTTCGAGAGTACGCCGACTTTCCAAAGCTCTCTGTCCAGATCTTCCATGAATGCAGAAACTCTCGGCTTGATCATGCCAAAGTAATGGTCTTCCATTTCCTGCCCGCGAGGCGGCTTTGCGCCGAACAGTGTGCGTCCGGCAAGACGCAGGTCTTCTCTTTCGTTATAGAGTTTCTTGTCGATCAGGAAATACTCCTGCTCCGGTCCGACCTGAGCAGTAACACGCTTTGTCTCTGTATCGCCGAACAGACGCAGAATGCGGACTGCGGAATTGCTGACCACTTCCATGGAGCGCAGCAGCGGCATCTTCTTATCCAATGCTTCTCCGGAATAGGAGCAGAAAATCGTCGGAATATATAAAGATCCTTCTTTTACAAAAGCGAAGGAAGTCGGATCCCAGGCTGTATATCCTCTTGCCTCAAATGTGCTTCTCAAACCTCCGGACGGGAATGATGATGCATCCGGCTCGCCCTTTACAAGCTCTTTCCCGGAGAACTCCATAATAATTTTTCCGCCGTCGGTCGGATGGATGAAGCTGTCGTGCTTTTCAGCAGTTGCGCCGGTCATCGGCTGGAACCAGTGCGTATAATGTGTCGCACCCTTAGCGACCGCCCACTGTTTCATCGCCTCTGCAATTTCGTTAGCGGTAGACAGGTCCAGCGTCTTGCCCTCTGTTACACATTCTTTCCAAGCCGTGAAGGAAGCTTCGGAAAGTTCTTCTTTCATTGTTTCCTCGTTGAATACCATGGAACCAAACAGTTCCGGCATCTTCTCCATGTCTTTTTCCATAGGTTGATCTCCTGTGTTCGTCCTGATGTAGTGATGGTTGGATTGTTAATGGAAATATTGAATGTTTTTATTTCTGACCGCATGTCACTCAGGGAGGATGCGGCCGTTCTCTGTTCCAGGTTCGGTTTCTGTCCATCATTTCTCCTTGCTGTATTCTTTTTGCCGCACGACAGTGATCTATCTCCCGCTCGCACCGTAGTTGCTCAGAACTCTCGCGGACGGATCGTCGACGTCGCAACCCTTCCAGCTGCGGTTCGGCATCCAGTAATCCTTGATCATCTGCGCCTGTCCCGGATAATATTTCTCAAAGATTTCTCTGTACAGCAGGCTCTCCTTGGTGAACGGTCTGCAGTAAGTGTATCTAGCGCTGAGACGTGTGAATTCCTCATCGGTATAGCACTGCTCTGCGTACTCCTTCAGATCGTCGACCATGGAATGTCCGACTGCATCTGAGAACGCCGCCTTCTGTCTCCACAGAATGTCATCCGGAAGGATATGATCCTTTTCAAATGCGTGGCGGAGCAGATATTTTCCCATCTTATAACGGTTCATCTTCATGTCCGGATCGATAGACAGAACATATTTAACAAAATCGGTATCGCCGAATGGAACTCTCGCTTCCAGGGAGTTTACAGATACGCAGCGGTCTGCGCGCAGTACATCGTACATATGCAGTTCGCGGACACGCTTCTGGGATTCTTCCTGGAAAGCTTCCGGAGTCGGTGCAAAATCTGTATATTTATAGCCAAACAGCTCGTCAGAAATCTCTCCTGTCATGAGTACACGGACATCCGTTGTCTCATGAATCTTTTTGCAGCAGAGATACATGCCGAGACTTGCGCGGATTGTGGTGATGTCCCAGGTTCCCAGAAGTTTAATAACCTCCGGAAGCGCGTCCAGGACGTCCTCTCTTGACATGTAGAAGGAAGTGTGATCTGCACCGATGAAATCTGCGGCTTCCTGCGCGTATTTCAGATCGATCGGGTCGCTCTCCATGCCGATCGCAAATGTTCTGATCTTGCGTCCGAGCAACTTGGCGCTGATCGCGCAGACCAGACTGGAATCTAAACCTCCGGAAAGGAGAAATCCGAGCGGCGCGTCGGCGTCCAGACGCTCTTCTACAGAGTGTATCAGCTTGGCGCGGATCTGCTCGCAGACCGTATCCAGATCATCTGTGACGACAGATGATACCTGTGTAATATCTAAATAGGAATGGAACTCTCCGTCCTCATAATAATGTCCCGGCGGGAACGGCTTGATGCGCTTGCACATGCCTTCCAGGTTTTTCGCTTCGCTGGCGAAGACGATTCCGCCCATCTTGTCATAACCGTAATATAAAGGACGGATCCCGATCGGATCTCTTGCCGCGATCAGCTTATCCTGGCGGCCGTCATAAAGAACTAACGCAAATTCTGAACCGAGTTCTGAAAACATATCGGTGCCCAGCTCGTTGTAAAGCGGAAGCAGAATTTCACAATCGCTTTCACTGACAAACTGATACTTGGAATCCAGTTTCTTGCGAAGCTTTCTCCATCCGTAAATCTCACCGTTGCAGACGATTGCGTCTGAACCTAATGTGAACGGCTGCATGCCGGACTCATCGAGTCCCATGATGGCGAGACGGTGGAATCCGAGATATCCGGACGGCGTTTCCATGAAACGCGAACTGTCCGGCCCTCTGGACTTGGTTCTCTGGAAGAATGGCTGAATCTCTTCTGGGCTGTACGTTTTTTTCTCAAAACCAATAATTGAACACATAATAAAAACACCTCCGGATAATCCATGCAGCTCGTCCTGTATGTTAGGACGAATAGCTGCTATCCGCGGTGCCACCTAAATTATCATACGCTGTACGCATGATCCCTTTCTGAGTTCTATCAAACCCGTGTGAATAACGATCACAACTCGTATCCCTTACTGATCATCCGTCCTCATCTCCGTTACTGATTTCCGGCGACTGCTGAACGACGTTCTGTTCAAAGCTCCCGAGTGTTCTTCACGAAGCGCCTGCGTCAGAAGTTCTCACTGTCCTTCCGTCACTGTAACCGGCATTCAACGTTACTTTTCTCGATCAACGCTGTGCTTTATTTAATTTATGCTCATACTCTACACCCTATTTTGTTGTGTGTCAATATGTTTTTCTAGATTTTTTGTGTATTGATATCAATTCAAAACCCCTATCATTCTGCTCGCCTAAACAGATTCTCCCTTTCATCCCTCTTTTCAGCGGCTCGATGTCAGGCGGTACGACCGGAAATGCTGTGCAGCAGCGCCGCAGCACACTGCTCGGTGAGCGCTTCAATATTCGCTTAAGGCGGTGCTGCTTCATGCAATTATACATAAACATGCATATTATTCATTTTCCTATCTCGATAAAAATTTGGCAGATTCAAATTTTATTCACATTAAACATGATATTGTAAACTTCTGTTCGTTCTTTCCGTCTTGCTTTTCAACATCATCGAAATGCCTTGATTTAGGCGGTCGAGAGCCTTTTCCACATGGATAATTAAAATCGTATACAATTTCTTGAACAAGGTTATGTGGATATCTAAAATCCAATGTATCACCTGATTTCCAACATTATATCCGCACACCTTTTCTTGTCAATAGAAACTTATCCACATTTTTTCGCATGTGCATAAACCAATTTTGTTCGTTTGGTAAATATCATACGGATTGTGGAGAAGTGACCTCTGATTTCTCATCCGCGGCGAGGGATTCTGTATCTGTGATAAATGCATTTCCACATCCCGTTGTTCGCAATTCACAGCAGTGTTGTCTGAAAAGTTGCAAGAATATACGCTGTGTATGCATACTTGCACTCGCATACGCCGGCCGAAAATGAGGAAAACTTCCTTCCTCAACTATACTTAGTTGATGGACATTTACAATCAACTAGATCTGGTATGTAATGAGGAAAACTTATCATCACTATGCATCGTCTCCATTCATGTATGTCTAATTCAATTTTTCCACACATATTCGTGGACGGACAGAAGAATGTGCGTAAAGAATCCTTACTTTTCTGCATCGCCTCAGGAAATACACGGCCTTTTCATGCTATAATATGGCGTCATGACACCACTGTCAGACCAGCAAGGTATTGAAGGAGAATGATATATAAGGAGGAGTATATGCGTAAATTAGCAGCCGTTCTGGATTTTGCTACTGAGGACGAAAAGAATCTCGTAAAGGAAACAGCAAAAGCATGCGGATTTGAGACGGACTGGTATGAAACGCCTGAAGAAGCGGATGGCCATGTATCTGACTGTGAAGTTCTGCTCTGCCGCACCCCGGAACTGATCCCACAGGCAAAGCAGGCGCACTGGATCGCCAGCACCAACGCCGGTGTCGATCCGTATCTGAAACCCGGCGTGATGACTGATGACACGCAAATCCTGACGAACAGTGCCGGCGCCTACGGCGTGACGATTTCTGAGCATATCGTCATGACTGCGCTGATGCTTTTGAAACGCCTTCCGGAATACCAGAACTATATGGAGCAGAAAATCTGGAAAGGCGGACTGAAGATCCATTCCATCATGGGAAGCCGCGTAGTGATTCTGGGAACTGGCGATATCGGAAAGGAAACCGCAAAAAGAATGCAGGCTCTCGGCGCCGCGTCCGTCATCGGACTGAACCACAGCGGAAAACCTGCAGGAGAATATTTTACCAAAATTGATGTCAGCAATAATATCGACGCCTACCTTCCGGAAGCCGACCTTCTGATCTGCTGCGTTCCGGACACGCCGGAAACACGCGGCCTGATCGGAGACAGGCAGCTTTCTGAACTTCCATCCACTTCCTATCTGATCAACGTCGGACGCGGAAGCCTGATCGACCAGAATGCGCTGATCGAGGCATTAAATCAGGAACGTATTGCAGGAGCAGCTCTGGATGTTATGACACCGGAACCGCTGCCTTCTGATCATCCTCTCTGGAACGCCAGGAACTGCATCCTCACCCCGCATATTTCCGGAAATATGACGCTCGGCTATACCGCGCGCCGCTGCATCGAGCTGTTCTGCGACAACCTGAAACGCTATGCAGCAGATGAACCGATGCATAACATTGTAAACCGCAGACGCGGATATTAAATCTGACTTAGAAGAACGTCGGCGTCATGCTCCAGATGGACACGCACTGCCTGTCTGAACGATTCAGGTATTTATGCGGCTCTGTAGAGCGGAAGGTAATGCTGTCTCCTTCTTCCAGAGTGATTTCCTGGTCGCGGATGCGGACCACCATTTCACCCTCCAGGACGACGCCGCATTCTTCTCCCTCATGTGTGACGAGATCCATCGCGTCCTCTTCAATAATCTGCCCCGGCTGAATGCAGACTTTACACATATCCAGCATGCGCTGCGGATCAGTCGGCGTATACAGCGTATATTCCGTATGCCCTTTATCCGTAAGCAGCTTTCTCTGCTCCCCTTTTTTCAGCACATGATGCGCCGGCGCTTCTGCCTCTTCAAAGAAATACGAGATACTGGTATCCAGCGCCTGAGACAACCGCCAGAGCGTTACCACAGACGGAACAACCTTATCGTGTTCAATCTGGCTGATCAACCCTGTACTCACCTGTGACGCCTCGGAAAGAGCTGCAATACTGAGTTTTCGTTTGCTGCGCAGCTCCTTCAGTCTGGATCCGACCTGAATGTTCTCAATTTCCTTCGATTCTTTCATAGTAATACTCGACTTGCCCTCCCGTTTACAGCTTGATTGAAATTACCGGATAATCTGTTCTAAAGTCTCTGTATTCGCCGTTGTTTATCCGCTTTTACCGCTGCCTTGCTCTTCCAGACACCTCCTGGCCGACAATATTTCTGACCGCACGGTACGCGCCGTAAATTCCGGCATCATTTCTAAGCTCCGCGCACCGGATCACCGCATCCCTGGACGTATGGAACGCATGCTTTCTGAACGACTCGCGAGTCGGCTCCAGAATGACTTCACCAGCCTCTGAAATTCCTCCTCCGAGCAGAAACGCCTCCGGGTCGACGACTCCGGAAATAAACGCCAGCGCTCTACCGATCATATCTCCGGCAAATCTTGCCGCGTCAAGGCCGAACGGGTCATCTTCCTTTGCTGCGTCGAGAATATCCTTAGCAGTCGGCTCTGGTATATGACGCAAAATAGACGGCGTATCGGACAGCTTCATCTGCTGCTGCGCTCTGCGGACGATCCCGCGTGCTGCAGCGTACTGCTCCAGGCAGCCGCGTTTTCCGCATCCGCAGAATTCCGTTTCTACGGGATTCATCAGAAAGTGTCCGATCTCCCCGGCACCGCCGAACGCGCCCTCACGCAGCTTCCCCTGCAGAATAATTCCGCATCCGATTCCCGTTCCGATCGTAACCAGTGCAACATCCATGTAATCCCTTCCCGCGCCGTCGTAATACTCACCCAGCGCGGCAGCATTTGCATCGTTCAGCGCCTGGATATACAGATCAGAAAATCCATATGCTCCCATCCGCTTCTGTAAATCCTTTCGGATGTCAAAAACACCCCAGCCGAGGTTGACGCACTTATTGACAATCCTTCCGTCAATTACCGGGCCCGGCACGCCAATCCCGATTCCCTTAAGCAAAGCAGAGTTCAGCCCGCAGTATGAAAACGCCTGTGCCGTCTCTGCCGCAATCTGATCAAGAATGTGATCGCCGCTGCTCTCCAGAACGGTTTCCGCTTTCCATTGGTACACACACTCGCCGGATACAGAAAACAGTCCGAATTTAATAAATGTTCCGCCGAGATCTACGGCCAAAATATACTGATTCTTCATTATACCTCTTCTGCTCCTCTCCTGCTGCCGAAATTCAGCGGCCTGCAGACACACAGACCTTCTGCACCATTACTGCGGATACTGCGGGAAAGCGCAGGATACTGACTCTTCCTGCGCCTGTCCGCTGTTTCATTATACCCTTATTCCTGAACTACTTCTAGACCAATCCATAAACAAGTCCATATTTCTCAGCCAAAGGAGAGAGGACTTTTTCAGGCAGGTTTCCTTCGTACATTGCCCGTCCCTGATACACACGCAATGCGCCTTCCAGTGCTTCTGCATCCTCTGTTACGATGCAGAGCGGTTTTTTTACGGCATACTGACAGAGCTCAAATTCATCCAGCTCCTGTGCAGAGGCAATATGAACCGCCAGAACCGGGTCCGGCGAATCCTCTGCCTCTTCAATTGCTGCAGAAAGTCCCGCATCACATTCAACCGGTTTTCCAATCCGGATGTCTTCATCCAAAGGGAAGATCTCTTTTTCAGTCGCCGCAGGAAGCTTATCCTGCAGAGCATCCGGATCCGGACGAGTCATCTGAAATGCGCCCGCAGCCTCCTTCATCGCACGGACATGCTCCGGTCCCGTTCCGCAGCACCCTCCAAACAGACACACACCTGCTTTTGCAAATGCATACTGTACGGCTGCAAAACGCTCCGGAGGATAGTTGTAAACAGTTTTTCCGTCTATCGTTTCCGGCATGCCCGCGTTTGCTTTGGCCGCAAGAGGAACCTGCGCATAATGATGCAGACGCTTCATCTGACGGAGCATATCCTCAGGGCCTACAGAGCAGTTCATGCCAAATACATCTGCGCCCATACCCTGGATAATATCCAGAACCGCAGCAATATCCGATCCTGTAACTGTCCGTCCCTCCTGATCACAGGTAAAGGACACCATCACCGGCCGGTCGCTTACTGCTTTGACTGCAAGCAGAGCCGCCCTGGCATCCGATACGGTCATCATGGTCTCTATCACGAACATATCCACACCAGCTTCCTCCAGCGCAGACGCCTGCTCATAATAAATATCGTACAATTCTTCAAACCGCGCGTCTCCCATCGGCGCCAGAAACTTACCCGTCGGCGCAATATCACCAGCAACCAGCACACGGCCCTCTGCGCCGGCCTCACGAACAGCTTGCTTAGACAGCTCCGCCAGTCTTATGTTATATTCCCGCGTCCGGTTGAAGATCCCATTTTCTTCCAGCTTCACCCGGTTCGCCCCGAACGTCGGCGCATAAATAACATCGGATCCCGCTTCAATATATTTTTTCTGCAGATCCAGAATCGCTTCCGGATGCTCCAGCACCCACTGCTCCGCGCAGATTTTCCCGTCGTATCCGCGCTTCTGCAGCTGTGTTCCCGTTGCTCCATCTAATATTAACGGAAAATACACTTCCATCTTACTCCTCCTCTTCCCGGTCCTCGCCGCCAAACATCATCTGCTCGATGTATGCCTCATTAAACGTCTCATTGCCGGATAATTCCAGATACCTGCAGGCTGCCTGCACCTCCTGCATCTTATCATACACACCGGGCTCCATGCACGCCCGCTCCGCCCCGAGAAGCGAAGCATTTCCCGCATACACCGCCCTTTCTTCAAGCACCGCAGGGAACATCCCGATTGCCGCCGCACTTTTGAGATTCAGATGCTTTCCAAACCCTCCGGCAATATACAGCCGGTCAACCTGCTCCGCGGAGATCTCCTTCTCCTTCAGCAGAACTTCAATTCCAGCTGCAACTGCCGCCTTTGCCAGCTGAAGCCTGCGCACATCCTGCGCGGAAAAATAGACTTCATTCTCCCTGCTGATCCAGAACATCCCGTTTCCGTCTTCATCCTCAGACAGATACGCAAGCATCTCCGGCGATACGCCTTCCTCTTCCGCCTCTTCCGAGGACAAAAAGCACCCGCTCTCGTCGATGACGTTACACTCGAGCAGAACCGCAAGGAGATCCACCAGACCTGAACCGCAGATTCCTCTTGGGCTTCCTTCTCCGACCACTTCCGTCCTGAGCTTTCCATCCTCCCAGGAAACCGCAGACACCGCGCCTGTTGACGCTGACATCCCGCAAGCGATCTGTGCGCCTTCAAACGCCGGCCCCGACGCCACCGCACAGCAGATCAGTCCGTCTTTTCCTCCGATTGCCATCTCCCCGTTCGTTCCGATATCCAAGAACAGTCCGGTTTCTTCCCGTTCTGCCATTCCGGAGGCCGCAAGCCCGGACACAATATCTCCGCCAACATACCCGGATACACACGGCGCCATATGAATATTCGCCTGATGCGATTTCTTCTCATCAACAGCCATCAGAATAGAATCGCAATTAGGCGATTCATCAGTCAGAAACAGCGTTTCCGGGGTAAACGGGGCAGCTGCGATCGAGACTGGAGAGATCCCGCAGAAGATGTGTTCCATGATCGTATTTCCGGCAATATACACATCGCCTATCTGCGATATATCTATATGATTTCGTTCACACATCGCACGCAGCATCTCTGTGGTCTGCCCTCTGACCGTCCGTGAAAGCGTTTGTAATCCGTTCTCCTGATGCTCCATAATATACTGAATTCTGGAAATCACATCTGCGCCATAAGCCGCCTGCCTGTTCCACGCGCCCTTCCTGTCGATGACTTCAGCCTTGTCATTGTTTTCTTCTGCTCCGGAAATCAACGCAGCCGCAATCGTTGTCGTTCCCAGATCCACCGCGGCGGAAACCGGCCCTTTCCAGATGTCCGCACGGGATGAAAACAGCTCCGTTCCGCTCGCAGTCTCAGCGCCACGGCCGGGCACACCTTCTGTGATAATATCCTTCTCCGACCATTCCGGCAGAGTCACTTCCATTTCGTCTTCTGCTTCTGTTCTGCATGCCAGAGCCGAGTGCGCCTTCCCATGCAGCCGGTAATCCACTCTGCATTTTCCGCATGTGCCGTTTCCACCGCATGCCGCCGGGATAAAGTATCCGTTATCCTGCAGCAGTTTCAGCAGATTTTCATTCGGATCCGCATCCAGAATCCGCTCCTGATCTCCCTGTAATACCTTTATCCCGGCCATTTCCCTGTTCCCTTTCTGTCTTTCTTCCCTTGTTCTTTTCTTCCTAAGAAACGATTTCATGTGCTCCCGGCCATGTCTGGCGGGGCTTCAGAACCAGACATGATTTATATCTATTATATACAAACTTTATGGGGTATAATATGTTTATCTTACACAAGGCATCAAATAATTGTCAAGCCTGGAAGGAGGGGCCATGATCGTCACACAGCTGCAGAATCTCGCACAAGATATCGGGTTCTCCCATACCGGAGAACTGAATATGGACGCCCTGGTCTGCCGGAAAGATGTCCGCCGAATGTGCGAAGACAACCGCTGCGGCTGCTGGAACGCGCGCTGGACCTGTCCGCCTGCCTTCGGCGATCTCGCCCATGCGCAGAAGATCCTTTCACGCTTTTCGCGAGGCGTTCTGGTGCAGTCAACAGAAGCTCTCCGAGATCCGTTCGACCTGGAAACCATGCGCGGAGCAGAATCCCGGCATAAGAAACGTTTCAGCACCCTCACCCGTCAGGCCAGGCAGGTCAGTCCGGGCTGTCTGCCCATGGGCTCTGGCGCGTGCACCCTTTGCCGCACCTGTACCTATCCGGACCGCCCGTGCCGCTGGCCGTCCCGCGCTCACCCTTCCATGGAAGCATACGGACTGCTGATTTCCGATGTGCTGGAGCAATCCGGCATGAGCTACAACTACGGACCCGGGACCATAACCTATACCTCCTGCATCCTTCTTCTCTGACAAAAGAAGAACGCCGCAAGAGGCCGCCTGAAACCGACACCATGATGAATCAAATATTAAGATAGAGGAAACCCTGATATGATGACACCGAGAGAAAATTTTCTGGAACTGCTGAAAAGAAACGGCCGCCCGGAGAGGCAGCTGGATCAGTACGAGGCGCTGAACCTGGTTCTGTATGATCCGATCAATGCGTATCTGCGCGGAAACAGAAAGCGCGGAACGACCAGCCGCGACCGCTGGGGCACTGTGATTGACTGGCCGGAGGACGCGCCGGGGGCGATGCCGCACGTTACCGATGACACCAAGGTCATCAAAGACATCACGCACTGGCGCGACTATATTCACGTCCCGGACATCCGCGCCAACGTAACGAGCGGATGGGAAGAGTGCCGGGAAAAAGCGCATGACGCCGACCCAAATCATGAAAAACTGCTGACCGGATTTATGGGCACCGGGATTTTTGAGCAGTGCCATTTTCTGATTCCATTCGCGGATGTCCTGGCGTATCTGTATGAATATCCAGGCGAGATGCACGAGCTTATCGAGACGATCACAGAATACCGCCTGACCTATGTCAAGGAGCTGATTGACGGTCTGCATCCGGACGCGATCCTCTCGCATGATGACTGGGGCGCAAAGGACGCGCTGTTCTTCCGCCCGGAGATGTGGCGCGAGTTCTTTAAGGAGCCATATGAACGTTTCTACGGCTATATCCGTTCCCGAGGCGTCATTGCCATCCACCACGCCGATTCCTACCTCGTTCCGATTCTGGACGACATGGTCGATGTCGGCATTCAGGTCTGGCAGGGAGCGCTTCCTGAGAACAACATTCCGGAAGTCCTGGAACGCATGGACGGCCGCATCGTTCTGATGGGCGGAATCGGCGCAGCTATCGACAGAAAGGACGCATCGGAAGAGGAAATCCGGAAATACGTGCGCCGCACACTAAACCAGAACTGCCCTTACGGCCACTATATTCCGTGTATCACCTACGGCGTCCCGGGGACCGTCTTCCCGCACGTCGACCCGGTAATCGACGACGAAATCCGCAGATACAATGAGGAAGCCCATTTCCCGCGATTCATCGCATCACGCACATACAGAAAGATCCCGGACGGCCAGCAAAAACCGGAAACTGTACAGAAACAGGCCGAGGCATCCACAGATACGACTGCGGCATCCTCCGTTCCTGCAGCGCCATCCATGGCTTCTGCCTCTGCCCCTTCCGCACCTGCAGCCGGATCACATCCCGCCCGCAGCCTGACCGAAGAAATCTCCAGAGCCCTTCAGAAAGGACGCAAGGCAAAAGTTGTCTCACTGACAAAAAAGGCCCTGAAACAGGGCGTTGCGGCAGAAGACATTCTGAATGAGGGATTGATCAACGGCATGAACGCCGTTGGCGAAGCCTTTTCCGCAAATAAAGTATTTGTTCCGGAAATGATCATGGCTGCCCGCTGCATGACGGCGTCCACCGATATTCTGAAACCACATCTTGTGAAAGACACCGGAACTGAACCGAAAGGAAAAGTCATCCTCGGCACCGTCAAGGGCGACCTGCATGACATCGGGAAGAATCTGGTAAAAATCATGATGGAAGGAAGCGGTCTGGACGTTATCGACCTCGGCACAGATATCTCTGCCGAAACTTTTGTTCAGACAGCCATTGAACAGAACGCAGACATGATCGCCTGCTCCGCGCTGCTGACCACCAGCATGCCGGAAATGAAACACGTTGTAGAAGAAGCCGACCGCCGGGGCATCCGCAGCAGCATCAAAATCCTGATCGGCGGCGCGCCTGTCACACAGGAATACTGCGACCAGATCGGCGCAGACGGCTACACCGATGACGCAGCAGCAGCGGCCCGCGCCGCGGTGAGCATGCTTGGATAAGGACACTCACGATTATCTGATGCCGGTAGCGTTTTCACTGATACTCATTCCATTATTATTAAATACGCCATATGCAAAAACGTGCGGAACCGTTGAAACAACTGGATTCTGCACGTTTTTTTCAAAACTAAATTTAAAAACCGCAGCCCCCTGGGCGCTTGGCTCCAGAGGGCTGTGTTCTGTAAAAATGCTCAGACCCGGAATCGAACCAGGGACACGAGGATTTTCAGTCCTCTGCTCTACCAACTGAGCTATCTGAGCATATGGAGCGGATGATGAGAATCGAACTCACGCCATCAGCTTGGAAGGCTGAGGTTCTACCATTGAACTACATCCGCATGTTGAATTGGAGCGGAAGACGA